>JAFZBK010000068.1 GCA_017561825.1 Prevotella sp. | reverse complement strand
GAGACCTACGATGTTACCTGCGTTGATGGCTTTCTCGTAAACTACGTTGTCTGATTTGTCAGTAATGCGCACCATGTAGGCCTCATCGAGTGGGTCGAGATTGATGCCTAACTGCTGGTCGTTGTACTCACCATATAGCGGTTGCTCTTCTGCCTCACTCCGTGTTCGTGGTTTTTCCTTAATCGTATGGGTGAAGTCGAAGCGTTTCTTGGCTCCCATGCTGAATGGATCGTCCTCTTCGCTGTTGTAATAGATGATTTCATCACCTGCTTTACATGCAAGGAGAGCGACTGGTGCCCCTGCCCATCTTGTACATAGATTAAGCCATGGATAATACTGGCTTCCAACACCTTCGAGCCAACGTTCCACAATTGATGTTTGATATTCATACTTCAGATCATAATACGTTCCTTTGAAGCCTGGGATGCCGCTTGACATTTTGGTCACTTGCAAAACACGATCTTCACTTTGTATGATATCGCCTGTGGAAAGTGTGAAGTCGTAGAGCAGTTCAAATTGCTGTTTTCCTTTGCTTGCATAATACACTTTCTTGTCCTGTTCATACCAGGCTCCAATATATTCTCCACTTTTATCCCAGTTCGAACCTATTCTATCATACAGCATTCGTTTGGCAGTCTGTCCATTTATGATAGTATCACCATCGAAATAATAGTATTCGAAATATTTTTCTGTTTGCTCCTCATCAGGATCAGCCCAAGAAGGAATGAGCCTTACCGTCCACACCTTATCGTCTTCGATCATTGGGCGGTAAGTCATCTGTGGTGCCTCGGTACCAGCATATTCCTTCCAGCTCTTGGCGGCTTCGTCCCAATAATAAGAAGTCCATCCCTTTTTCTTGGCAGCTGCAACCTGAGTGGTGGTAGGTGCGCCTTCCTCGTCTTTGTTCAAAACACAGCTCCATCCTCCGCGGCTCACCTTCGGCAGGCTCTCTATAAGAGCATCCATCGCCACTCCATTGATGGGGTTGTGGTAAGTCCGCAGCGTTTTCAGTTTTTTGTTCTTTGATAAATCCAGTGCTGTCAATTGGTTCTCATGACAACGTAATTCTGTCAGTTCCGTATTTTTTGACACATCGAGTTGTGTCAGTTGGTTGTTGTTACACACCAAAGATGACAACTCCGTATTTTCCGACATATCTAGTTGTGTCAGTCGGTTGTTGTCGCACCTTAGTGATGATAGCGAGGCGCAGTCCAACACATTAAGTGCAGTCAACTCATTTCCATTGCAATCAAGAGTTGTCAGTGCGGTGTTCTTCGACAAATCGAGTTCTGTCAAATGGTTCCCGGAGCACTCCAACCGAGTCAGTGCGTTGTTCTTCGACAAGTCAAGTTCCGTCAATTCGTTCATGATGCAATTTAACTCTGTCAGTTTGTTACAACACGACACATTAAGTGCAGTCAACTCGTTTCCACTGCAATCAAGAATTGTCAGTTCTGTGTTCTTAGACAGATCGAGTTTTGTCAAATGGTTCCCGTAGCACTCCAACCAAGTCAGAGCGGTGTTCTTCGACAGGTCAAGTTCCGTCAATTCGTTCATTGAGCAGACTATCTTTGTCACAGCGGTGAAGTACTCTATTCCCTTCAGACTCTTAATGTGACCTACTGCTATAAGATTTTGTGGGAATAGGTTCATAAAAGTGACACCAGCAATCTCCTCTTCAGTCAATATTCCGTCCTTGCCATACTCCTGCCTGCTCAACCATTTACGGAAAAGCTCATCAGGAAATATCGTCTCGTTAATCATTACATCATTAGACATCTGCGACAATGGATAGACCGGGCCTTTATAGATGGTCTGAAACTTCTCAACTTCAGAAGGCTGAACATAGAGCATAGTTTGCGTATCCATATCTGTGAATATGCTAGGACTCATCCAATGAGAATCGATGACTCCTCTAATGTAGAGGCTCTTCAGCTTACATCCAGCAAAGATAGAACTTCCTAAACGATTGATGTTTTTAGGCAAATCTAGCGATGTTAAGGCCGAACAGTTTTTGAAAGCATCTGATCCGACCATGGTGACACAGTTAGGAATGATGATCTCTTTCAGGCTGGAGCAGTTAGTAAACATATTATTCATGATTCGCTCCAAATTTGGTGACAGCGTCACACTTTCTAACGACGTACACCCCTCAAAGACAGAATAATTTGTCGATGTGACGCTTTCTGGCATAGTTACAGAAGTAAGGCTTGTACAACCATAAAATGTCTTCAAACCGATATAAGTGACACCCTGAGGTATCGTTACCGACTTCAGACGCAGACAATTCTCAAACAGGTGGTCTGCTAAGATCTCAAGCCCTGATGGCAGCCTCACCTCTTCCAAACTTTTGCAATCGTAAAAAGCACTATAGCCCAGCGCTGTAACATTATCGGTAAGCGTGACTTTCCTAAGATGCTGGCTATAAGAAAAAGCAAGCGGTTCTATCCAGGTTACGCTCTCTGGCACTGTATAGGAAGATTGTGGTACACCGGCAGGATAACTTAGGAGCTTAGTTTTCTCCTTGTTGAACAACACGCCATCGACAGAGCATACTGCAGGGTTGCCTTCATCTACCTCTATCGATTGCAGGGCTGTGCATCCGTAGAATGGGTTGGAGTAAAAGCCGACATCATTGCTAAGGTCCATGTTCATAATGGTTTGTGGGATGAAGACCTTGGTCAAATTCATATTCTCAGTGAAAGCCGATTTACCAAGGCTTGTCACGGAGTAATCCTTACCTTCATAATTAAGTTCCGAAGGTATGCGCACCTCACCCTTTTGACTGCTTCCATCTACTAGCATTGCTCTGTCCATGGCCTTACGTAGCGTGTATTTCATGCCGTCAATGGTAACTTCTTCCCAAATGTCCTCCAACACTAATGGCTTTCCTTCCTCCAGAGTTACCTGCCCTTCATACCACCAGCACGACAAGTGGAAAGAACTGGCCTCCACCTCGCGCACAGTGAAAGACACGTTATAAGGACAGATACAGTCCATGGCCTCACCATCAGGAAGATAGGGAACCACATTGATGTTCACAGAATAGGGCTCACTGTCGCTGCCGCCGCTCACAGTAGATGTCACGTTGAAGTCGGACGTAGCGCAGTTACTTTCATAGTTGAGCAACTGCACCGACAAGATATTACCTTCTTTCGTCAGGACAATCGTGGGTAATGGTTCATTTTCTCCTCTCGCCCTCAAAAGGCAGCCGCTGTTCTGCATATCCCCAACGGTCAAATCATCTTGGGCCAACATCGTAATGGATGTCAGCACACATGCCAGAAATAGTAATGTCCGTTTCATATCTGTCTGTTTTTTATTTTTCAATTTTTCAATTCTTCAATTCTTCAATCCTTCAATTCTTCAATTCTTCAGTATTTGTTCCAGCGTGATGTCTGGATTACTCTCTCCAAACACGTCCTTCTTCAGCTTCAGCTTGCGATGCTGGACAGCTGAGATAGTGATGCAGTAGATGTTGCCGATGGTGCGGTTGCTGAGTCCCAAACGGGTGAGGATACACAGACGGATGTCATCTTCCTGCATCTCGGGATACTGCTCACGGAGGTTGGCAAAGCGGTTGTTGTCGATGGCGTTGAGCGTACGCTCTATCTCACTCCATTCGTGCTCACTAAGGTTAATGAGCGAATCGCCACCTTGGCTGAGCTTCTTCATCACCTCTGAACGTTCAAGGATATAGTCTTGCAAGAAAGCCACCACCTCGTTTGCCTGGTGCAACTGGGTCTTCTGATGCGCTGCCTCCTGCTGGAGCTGACGTTTCTCCTGTTCCTGCATGAGCAGTTCGTTCTCCAGTTTCGATTGCTCCAATTCACGCTTCTGACGTTGTGCCCGCATCCTGTAACGAACCACTAACACGATGGCTGAGATAACGATGAGCGATGCAATCAGTGTAAGAAGGAGTGTACGTGCGTACATCTTTGACTGGTAATCGAGTTGCTGATTCTCCATTTCCTGGCGCAACGACTCCTGATAGTACTGATCCTTTTGTTCAAGCGCCTTGTAGTAGAAACTTTCTATTTGCTCGAAAGCATCATCGATGTCATCCTCCACCTTTAAGGCTCCCATCCGTCGAAGTGCAATCTTGGCGAGGTTGCTCTGTACGATATAAGCCAGATGAACATCTTCTCCTGGCTCAATCTGTCGATAGACGGTTTCTGCCGAATCAAGCATGTTGAGGTCGAAGTAACTGCGGGCGAGCACCTGTAAGGTGCCAGGTTTCAGTTCTGCTGTTGCTGCGGCCTCTGCCTGATGGGCATAGTCGAGAGCCTGACGATAGTCTTCTTTTGCCCAAGCGATATTCGCCATACTGGTAAGTGTCTGACAGATCAGATCGGAGCCCCCCTCTCGATTTCCCTCCGAAGGAGGGAGAAGGGTCACTGCAATGTCGTAGGCACGTTGGATGAAATCAAGTGCCTCGTCGTATGAACCCTCTTTAGTGTAAGCCACTTGTGCGGAGTAAGTACCAGCATAGTCGAGTAGAATGACATGATTGCGTTCGCCATCAGGATGCTGCTCATAGACTGTCAGGGCTTTCTTCATCAGTTGCAAAGCCTCCTCTGGGTTGCTCTGCGACAAGGCTTCCGCCAAGCGCTGGTAGGCAATATAGTTGGTGTGCCAATCTTCAGTCTCTTCCGACAAACGAATGGTCTTACGCAGTAAGGTCTCACCCAAGCGGATACTGTCATTGGCCAAGGCAGTCTCAGCTTGCTCCAGACAACCTACTGCCGTCTGGGGATCTGAGTTCTGCCGTGACCAACTACATGCAATCAGAAGAACACTTATAATAAATATGTACAATGCTCTCTTTAACATCGTTGTTGCTCGTATCACGATTTCTCGTGAACTATTACTATCCGGGTACAAAGATAAGGCAATTTTTGATAAGTTGTATCAGTTACCTATGGAAAATATACAAAGCAGTAAAAAGAGAAGATGTTGCAAATCAGTTGGTTATATAATGGAAGAATGGGGCACCTATGGAAATGTGATTTGGGGATGTTGGCTTTGCCGAACTTATTTCGTTTTTCACTCACTTATTCGCACTTTGGCTTCGCCGAAAGTTTCTCACGAACTTTGGCTACGCCGAACTTACTCCCGCTCGGAAAAACCCAAATACATTTGGACCATCGGTCCTATTTTGCAGCATCCCAACAAATGAAATGCAAGCTTTTCTTTGTTTTGATGCTACAAAATTTGGTTTTTCACTCACTTATTCGTAACTTTGTCACCCAAATTATAATAATAAGGTATTACAATGATTCTTTTCTTTAAGACTCCGTCAGAGAGTGTGATAGCAACTGAGGTTGATCATCAGCTGGATCAACAGGAAATCAATGAGTTATGTTGGCTTTATGGAGATGCGGAACTGCTTGAGGGCAGTGAACTGCAGGGTTTCTTTGTGGGACCGCGCCGTGAGATGATCACCCCGTGGAGTACCAATGCCGTGGAGATTACACAGAACATGAACCTGAAAGGGATCTCACGCATCGAGGAGTATTTCCCTGTGGAGAGCAAGGATGCCGACCATGATCCGATGCTGCAGCGCATGTACGAGGGTTTGAACCAGCGCATCTTCACTGTGAACATCGAGCCGCAGCCCATCAAGCATGTTGAGAACCTGGAGGAATACAACGAGACAGAAGGTCTGGCACTGAGTCCGGAGGAGATTGAATACCTGCATAAGATTGAGAAGGAACTGAAGCGACCGCTTACCGACAGTGAGATCTTCGGCTTCGCCCAGATTAACTCTGAGCACTGTCGTCATAAGATCTTCGGTGGCACCTTCATCATCGACGGCGTTGAGAAGGAATCGAGCCTTTTCGCCATGATCAAGAAGACCACCGCAGAGAATCCGCACAAGATCTTATCTGCTTATAAGGATAATGTGGCATTCTCTGAAGGACCTGTTGTAGAGCAGTTTGCCCCTGCTGATCAGAGCACAGCCGACTGGTTCCGCGTTAAGGAGATTGAGAGTGTGATCTCCCTGAAGGCCGAAACGCACAACTTCCCCACCACCGTGGAGCCGTTCAACGGTGCTTCAACGGGTACGGGCGGTGAGATCCGCGACCGTATGGGCGGTGGTGTAGGATCCTGGCCGATTGCAGGAACAGCCGTTTATATGACAGCTTATCCTCGTCTAAAAGAATCTGGAGATTCTGGAAATTCCGGAAAAACCGGGTTAAAACGCGACTGGGAAGATATCCTGCCTGTTCGCGAGTGGTTGTATCAGACTCCCGAGCAGATTCTGATCAAGGCCTCGAACGGTGCCAGCGACTTCGGTAATAAGTTCGGTCAGCCACTGATCTGCGGATCGGTGCTTACCTTCGAGCATCAGGAAACTCCCACAACTAATTCCCCCGCTCCCACCAAGTACGCTTACGACAAGGTGATCATGCTTGCAGGCGGTGTAGGCTATGGTACCAAGCGCGACTGCTTGAAGAAGGAACCGCAGAAAGGGAATAAGGTAGTCGTAGTAGGTGGTGATAACTACCGCATCGGACTCGGTGGTGGTAGTGTGTCATCTGTAGATACGGGTCGTTACAGCAACGGTATTGAGCTGAATGCCGTGCAGCGTGCGAACCCCGAGATGCAGAAACGTGCCTATAACCTGGTACGTGCCTTGGTGGAAGAGGATAACAACCCCGTGGTGAGCATCCACGACCATGGCAGCGCCGGTCATCTGAACTGTCTCTCGGAGCTCGTGGAAGAGTGCGGTGGACGTATTGACATGACCAAGCTGCCCATCGGCGACAAGACCCTCTCGGCCAAGGAGATCATTGCCAATGAGAGTCAGGAGCGTATGGGACTGCTCATCGACGAACAGCATATCGACCATGTAAGACGCATCGCTGAGCGTGAACGTGCTCCGCTGTATGTTGTCGGTGAGACCACTGGTGATGCGCATTTCTCGTTTGTTCAGGGTGATGGTGTGAAGCCCTTCGACCTGGATGTGGCACAGATGTTCGGTCATTCGCCCAAGACGGTGATGGTTGACAAGACCGTGGAGCGCAAATACCAAGATGTGGAATACGCTCAAGAAAAACTGGATGAATACCTTGAGCGGGTGCTTCAGTTGGAGGCTGTGGCCTGCAAGGACTGGCTCACCAACAAGGTTGACCGCTCCGTGACGGGAAAGATTGCCCGTCAGCAGTGTCAGGGTGAGATCCAGTTGCCGTTATCCGACTGTGGTGTGGTGGCGCTGGATTATAAAGGAAAGAAAGGTATTGCCACGGCATTGGGACACGCCCCACAGGTAGGACTCGCTTCGCCTGAGGCTGGTAGTGTGCTTTCTGTTGCCGAGGCTCTGACGAACATCGTTTGGGCTCCCCTTGACGAAGGATTGGAAAGCATCTCACTGAGCGCTAACTGGATGTGGCCTTGTCGTTCTCAGGAGGGCGAGGATGCCCGTCTGTATGCTGCCGTGGAGGCATTGAGTGATTTCTGCTGCGCCCTGCATGTGAATGTGCCTACCGGTAAGGACTCCCTCTCACTGAGTCAGCAATATCCCAACGGCGAGAAGATCATCTCTCCGGGAACAGTTATCGTTAGTGCTGGCGGTGAGGTTAGTGATATCCGTAAGGTGGTATCGCCAGTGGTTGTGAACGACAAGAACAGCTCGCTTTACCATATCGACTTCTCCTTTGATGAACAGCGATTAGGCGGTAGTGCCTTCGCACAGAGCTTAGGGAAGGTAGGCAGTGATGTGCCGACGGTGAAGAACGCAGAGTATTTCGCCGACTGCTTCGAGGCTATTCAGGAACTGATCAATCGCGGTTGGATCATGGCAGGTCATGACATCTCTGCTGGTGGTATGATCACCACCTTGTTGGAGATGTGCTTCGCCAATACCCAGGGTGGTATGCATATCAACCTGCATAACTTAGCGGGAGGTGATATCATCAAGAACCTCTTCGCTGAGAATCCTGGTGTGATCATTCAGGTGTCAGATGAGCATAAGTTCGAACTGAAGGAGTTCCTGGAGGATGCTGGCATCGGCTTCGCCAAGATCGGTTATCCCACTCCCGACAACCGTACGCTCGTCATCAAGAAGGATGAACAGGAGCATACCTTCGATATCGACACACTGCGCGATGTGTGGTACAAGACCTCCTACCTGCTTGACCGCAAGCAGAGCTTCCATGGCTGTGCTGCCGAACGTTTCAAGAACTACAAGCACCAGCCGATAGAGATGAAGTTCAACAAGGATTTCACCGGCAATCTGTCACAATACGGCGAGATTCCCGCTGTGCGTCCTAAGGCCGCCATCATCCGCGAGAAGGGAACCAATGGTGAGCGCGAGATGGCCTATAGTCTGTATCTGGCTGGCTTCGACGTGAAAGACGTGATGATGACCGACCTCATCAGCGGTCGTGAGACACTGGAAGAGATTAATATGATCGTGTTCTGCGGCGGCTTCTCCAACAGTGATGTGCTCGGCTCTGCCAAGGGATGGGCCGGTGCCTTCCTGTTCAACCCGAAGGCCAAGGAAGCACTGGATAAGTTCTATGCCCGCGAGGATACCCTTTCGCTGGGTATCTGCAACGGTTGTCAGCTGATGGTGGAACTGGGTCTCACAGGTAATACAGATGCGAAGATGCTGCACAACGACTCACATAAGTTCGAGAGCGCATTCCTCACTTTGGACATTCCGCAGAACAACAGTGTGATGTTCGGCAGTCTGAGCGGTAACAAACTGGGCTTGTGGGTAGCTCACGGAGAAGGAAAGTTCCATCTGCCAAAGGCGGAAAGCGAGTATAATATCATTGCGAAGTATAGTTACGATGGCTATCCCGGCAATCCTAACGGATCCGACTATAACGTAGCTGGCATCTGCTCAGCCGACGGTCGTCATCTGGCCATGATGCCCCACCTGGAACGCGCTATCTTCCCCTGGCAGAATGCTTGGTATCCTGCCGACCGTCTTCAGGATGAGGTAACGCCATGGATCGAGGCCTTCATCAATGCCCGTCGTTGGGTGGAAGCTCATCAAGGCAAATAATACTCAGATAATATCATCGCTGCATGAACCTTTATCGAGATCTGTTTCAAACATTCTTCAAGATCGGCTTGGTCACCTTCGGAGGTGGCTATGCCATGATTCCTATTATTGAGACAGAGGTGGTCGATAAACACGGATGGTTGAAGAAGGAAGAACTGCTCGACCTCATTGCTGTTGCGCAGAGTTGTCCTGGCGTCTTCGCCATCAACATCAGTACCTTCATCGGCTATAAGTTAAGGAAGAAAAACGGGGCAATGTGTGCGGCACTTGCCACAGCACTGCCCTCATTCTTCATCATCCTTCTCATTGCGATGTTCTTCCATCAGTTCCAAGACAACAAGGTGGTGGCAGCCATCTTCCGCGGGATCCGTCCTGCCGTGGTGGCCCTTATAGCCGTTCCCACCTTTAACCTCGCCAAGAGTGCGAAGATCAACCTGTCGAACTGCTGGATTCCTATTGTTGGTGCCTTGGCTATCTGGGCACTAGGGGTCTCACCGATCCTTATCATCCTGATAGCCGGACTGGGTGGATATGTCTATGGTCAATACGTGCAACCTACAGAATAAACGAAGCGGCCTATGATTTACCTGTATCTGTTCATCACCTTCTTCGAGATCGGACTCTTTGGTTTCGGTGGCGGCTACGGCATGCTCTCGCTTATCCAGAACGAGGTGGTATATCATTGGCATTGGATGAACACCGCTGAATTCACCGATATCGTGGCTATCAGTCAGATGACCCCAGGTCCGGTGGGCATCAACTCCGCCACCTACTGCGGCTATACGGCAGTGATGAACGCTGGATACAGTACCCCCATGGCCATCCTGGGCAGTGTGACCGCCACTTTTGCGTTGGTACTGCCCTCGCTGATCCTGATGATCCTGATCAGTAAGATGTTCATGAAATACATGAAGACGCCGTTGGTGAACAGCGTCTTCATGGGATTGCGTCCTGCTGTGGTTGGTCTGCTGGCTGCAGCCACCCTGATGCTGATGACTCCCGAGAACTTCTCTACTCCCAGCACCAATCCGTGGCAGTTCTGGATCAGTTGTTTCCTGTTCGTTGCCACGTTTATCGGTACCAAGTTCTTCAAGATCAATCCTATCAGGATGATTGCTTATTGCGCAGTAGCAGGACTAATTTTACTATATTGAAAAGTTGAGAAATTGAAAAATTAAAAAGTTGAAGTTTTTCAACTCTCCTTGTTCGTCGGTTTGATACCTGTCACACAAAGTGCGCCGATAATCAACAGTACACCCGACACGATCATCATCGTGCTCTGATGACCGCCAACCAATCTGAACACCATTCCGCCACACAGGGCTGCAACGATCTGCGGCAGACAAATCGTGCCGTTGAACAAGCCCAGATAGGCACCCATATGACCGTAACCCTGAAGGGCATTCGTGACAAAGGTGAACGGCATAGCCAGCATGGCAGCCCAAGCACAGCCGATGAGCAGGAACGGGATGATCTGTCCGTACTGGTTCGGCACAAACGGGATCAGCGCGAAGCCGATACCGCCAATGAGCAAGCTCACGGCATAGGCAACCTTCGTGTTCTTGAATCGCGGTAGGATGGTGGCCCACACCACACTACCCATAGCCTGGATGGCGTAGAGCACACCCGTCCAGTTTCCTGCTTCCTGATAAGCAGCCGAGGCAGAATCAGTGGTTCCCCATACGGTCTCGGAAACGGCATCAACAACATACGTCCACATGTACAGCAGTGCAGCCCAGCAGAAGAACTGTACAAGACCAACCTTCCAGAAAGTGGAGGGAGCATTCTTCAACAGGGTAATCCAGTTACCACCTTTCTCTTTCTTCAGTTCTCCGTTGTACATCGCATACTCTTGCGGTGGCCACTCCTTCACTTTCAGCGTGGTATAGATCACACAAAGAATAAGGATGGCTGCCCCGACATAGAACGACCAGATCACAGAATCGGGTACGATACCTTCTGGAGCCACGTTCTTCAGTCCGAGCCAGGTAAAGACAAACGGGAAAAGGAAGCCTACTACCGAGCCGGCATTGCACAGGAACGACTGGATGGAGTAAGCCTTTGCCTTCTGCTTCTCGTTCACCATGTCACCCACCAGCATCTTGAACGGTTGCATGGCCATGTTGATACTGGTATCCAACAGCATCAACATCAACAAGCCGAAGATCATCACTGCCGAGATGCTCAGTCCTAATGATCCCGAATTCGGTAAAAGACACATCACGGCCACGGCCACGGCAGCACCTATAAATAAATAAGGTATACGACGGCCCCAACGGCACCAGGTCTTGTCAGACAGCGTTCCGACAATCGGTTGCACAAGTATTCCCATCAGCGGCGGGAGGATCCAGAAGAAACTCAGTGAATGGGGATCAGCACCCAATGTCCTGAAGATTCGCGAAATGTTCGCACTCTGCAGTGCATACGCAATCTGCACACCAAAGAATCCAAAGCTCAGGTTCCATAATGGCCAAAAGCCTAAATCTGGTTTTACTTTCATAATATCTCGTTTTTAGTATAATTAATAATCATTCCACATTCCACATTCCTCATTCCACATTCCTCATTCCACATCTACCTCGTTGTACCTCGTACCACCAAACGGGTACGGACAACTTTCTTGACTACCTTGTCAATCGGGGTAACACCCTCCACAAGATTCACCAGAATATCCACTGCCTCCTCGCCTACCATGTGTCCCCGCTGTTCTACCGTAGTCAGCATCGGTTCACAGGCAATAGCACGCTCACCATTGGTAAATCCGCAGATACTGATATCATTAGGAACATGAAATCCCATACGTTTCGCTGTATAGAGAATACCTATAGCCGTATCATCATTCACGGCAAAGAAAGCATCGGGACGGTCTTCACGCGATAGGATTTCAGGAGTGATCTTCTCTGCCTCCATACGGTTATCACAGAAAAGGCGCAGACTGTCATCGGGCCGCATCCCGTTCTTCAGCAGCGCATCCACATAGCCGTTATAGCGGTTCTTCGAGATCTCCAGCTGCATCGGCGAGCCATAGAAAGCAATGCGCTTACAACCTGTTTGTATGAGATGGGTAACAGCCGTAAAAGCACCCATGTAATCATCCACCACCACGCGGTTGGTATTGATGGCCGTACAGATACGGTCGTAGAATACCAAAGGTACATGACTGTTGATCAACTTCTTGAAATGATCGTACACTACGGTGTCCTTTGCCTGTGAGACGATGATTCCACAAACACGGTTCTCCATGAACGATTCGCAGATGCGCACCTCACGGTCGTAACGCTCCTCACTCTGTGCCACCATGATACGATAGCCCCGCACCCGTGCCTGCTCCTCTATTCCCGACAAGATGGTGGAGAAATAGTAGTGGGCAATCTGCGGTACGATCACCCCGATAACCTTCGGTGAAGAAACCTTACTATGTCGGAGCGACTCCGCCAGAATATTCGGATAGAAATTATGTTCGCGGGCGTACGACTTGATTCGCTCACGCTGCTGGAGACTGATACGAGGACTGTCTTTTAGGGCCCGTGAAACAGTAGCTACGGAAACACCCAGTTCCCGTGCAATATCTTTCATCGTTATGTTTGAGTTCTCGTTCATAGGCTATTTCTCTTTGCAAAGATATGCAAAAGATTGTTTCAGTAGTTCGTCTGCAAAAATAATAATAAAGATTCAAACGCGCAAACGTTTGCGCAATGTATTTACTTGATTTATATCATTTTTTCATACACCTTAACGAAAGTAATACTAAATTTGCAATCGGAAAGTCTATACTACTTGATTTCTTTTAACTAACGTGATAAGGATTTTTTATACACTAACTTTAAACAATAGAATGATGAAGCAGGTAAAATTCAGAATGCCTTTAAGGATGCTCGCACTCGTATGTGGGCTGATCCTTTCTGCTACGGCCTTCGCACAGCAAATTACTGTGAACGGCCATGTGAAAGATGCTACCGGCGAAGATGTCATCGGCGCTACGGTCCGCGTTGTCGGAACACAAGCGGGTACGGTGACCGACTTTGATGGTAACTTTACGATCAAAGCTAATCAAGGCGACCAGATTTCCGTTTCCTTCATTGGCTATCAGGATGCTATCGTAGCAGCCGCACCACAAGTAGAGGTCTTATTACAAGACGATGCTGCACAGTCACTCAACGAAGTGGTGGTCATCGGTTACGGTGTCGCCAAGAAAAACGACTTGACCGGTTCTGTGACAGCCATTAAGCCGGATGAGAAGAACCACGGTATGATTACCAATGCTCAGGACATGATGCAAGGTAAGATTGCCGGTGTGAACGTCACCTCGGGTGGTGGTACCCCTGGTGGTGGAGCAACCATCCGTATTCGTGGCGGTTCGTCACTGAATGCATCTAACGACCCGCTGATCGTGATCGACGGTCTGGCTATGGACAACCAAGGTATTAAGGGTGCTGCTAACCCGTTGACAATGGTGAACCCGAATGACATTGAGAGCTTCACGGTGCTGAAGGATGCTTCGGCTACTGCTATTTATGGTAGTCGTGGTTCTAACGGTGTCATCATCATCACCACCAAGAAAGGTCGTAAGGGAATGGCTCCCAAGGTGAGCTACAACGGCAATGTTTCTTACTCAGTGAAGAAAAAGACCCTTGACGTGCTGGATGGCGATGAGTATCGCGCATTCATCAAGTCGTACTACGGTGCCGACTCTGAGGCAGCCGCTCTCTTAGGTAACGAGAACACCAACTGGCAGGATGAGATCTTCCATGCCGCTGTATCCAGCGACCATAACGTAACCGTTCAGGGTGGTATCAGCAATATGCCTTACCGACTCAGCGTAGGTTACACCGACCAGAACGGTATCCTGAAGACTTCTAACTTCCAGCGTACAACGGCCAGCATGACCCTGAACCCATCTTTCTTCCAGGATCATCTGACATTCAACATCAACGGTAAGTTCATGTATGCTCATAATCGTTATGCCAACCAGGATGCTATCGGTGATGCAACCCGCATGGATCCCACACAGCCGATCTATTCTTCAGATCCGAAGTACAAGAACTACCACGGCTACTGGCAGTGGCTCGACAGCGGTGCTTCACTGAAGGATGACAATTATGCTACCATGTGGAACCGCAATACTGTTGCCAACCCGATGTCACGTCTGATGGAAAAGAACGACCGCGCCAACTCATACGACTATATGGGTAATGTGGAGGCCGACTATAAGATCCATGGCTTCGAGGACTTGCGACTGCATGCCAATGCCAGTGGCGACTGGGCCAACGGTACACAGCATACTGATTATGCTAACTGGGGTCCGTCAAACTTCTACTACGGCAACAGCGGTTACACCTATGAGAAGAAATACAACCTGACCTTCTCTGCTTATGCTCAGTATTACAAGGACTTCCTAGAGACACAGCACTTCGATATCATGGCAGGTTACGAATGGAGCCACACCAAGTATTGGGGTGATTCCTTCTATGCTGGTCTTTATCCAAGAACCACCGGTCAGGTGATTACCCTTGATGACGGAACCACCGAGCCTGCCGCAGGTAAGCTCTATAACGGAAGCACTGGTATCTGGAAGTCTGAGAACTATCTCGTCAGCTTCTTCGGTCGTGCCAACTATATCGCTTTCGACCGCTACATGATCACCGCTACTGTTCGTCGCGACGGTTCCAGTCGTTTCAAGGAACACTGGGCAACCTTCCCATCTGTAGCTCTCGGTTGGAAGATCAACGAGGAAGCGTTCCTGAAGAACGTGAAATGGATGGATGAACTGAAACTCCGTCTCGGTTGGGGTAAGACTGGTCAGCAGGATGGTATCGGCGACTATAACTACTTCGCTACCTATAACGTTAACACAACCAATGTCAACGGACGTTATCCACTTATCGGTGTTAACGACAGCGGTTTGCTCTACCGTCCCGATGCATACAACCCCGACTTGAAATGGGAGACCACTACTACATCGAATATCGGTCTTGACTTCATCCTGTTCAACAACCGTGTTAGCGGTAGTGTTGACTACTATTATCGCAAGACCACCGATCTGATCAACGACGCTTCTGTTTCTGCAGGTTCTAACTTCAGAAACATGGTTCGTTCAAACATCGGTTCATTGGAGAACAGAGGTATTGAGGCAGCCTTGACTGTTCGTCCTATTCAGACAGCAGACTGGCAGTGGGAGTTGACAGCCAACTTCACCTATAATAAGAATAAGATTACGGAGCTCACTGGAGAATCATCCCTCGTGATGACTGGTGGTATCTCTGCAGGTACAGGTAACCAGTGCCAGGCACACTCCGTAGGTTATCCGCATAACTCCTTCTATGTATTCCAGCAGGTTTACGACCAGAACGGTCTGCCGCTCGAAGGTGTTTATGTTGACCGCAATGCCGATGGTATCATCAACGACTCTGACCGTTACTTCTACAAGAGTCCTGATGCACCTTACACCGCAGGCTTGAGCTCACGTGTTCAGTTCAAGAACTGGGACTTCGGTTTCGGTCTGCGTGCAAGTTTCGACAACTACGTTTATTGGGATAAGGAGGCAGGATACTCCAATGTATCAAAGCGCTTCGATTCTTCATTCGGCTACCTGCAGAATGTGATTCCAGGTGCCGTACAGCGCAACTGGTCAACCTACGACCACGCCTTGTCCGACTACTTCGTACACAATGCTTCATTCCTGAAGTGCGACAATATTACACTGGGTTATTCCTTCGATAACCTCTTCAAGGGAGGTAACTACAGTGGTCTCTCCGGACGAATCTATGCATCTGCTACAAACGTGTTCACCATTACCAAGTACGAGGGTATCGATCCTGAAGTGTTCGGCGGTATCGACAACAACATGTATCCCCGTCCCTTCACTGTACAGGTGGGTCTGAACCTCAACTTCTAAGAATGGATGTATTGATAATTGAAGAAAGTAGTTCTTGGAAACAATAAAACAACGAAGATTATGAACTTAAGATATTTCAAAAACATAATTCCCGCAGCAGCAGTCCTTTTTGCTGCAGCAGGACTGAGTTCTTGCACGGGTGATCTGGACGTGACGCCGATTGATCCCAGTAAGACCATGGTTCCTGATGAGGCTTCGCTCTTTACAAAATGCTATTCCAACATGGCACTGCAAGGTCAGACAGGTGCTAATGGTGACTGTGACATCGACGGTCTGGACGGTGGTACTGCCGGCTTCGTCCGTCAGCTTTGGAACAGTAATGAGTTAACCACAGACGAGGCTATCTGCGCCTGGGGTGACCCGGGTATTCCTGCCTTCAACTACAACCAGTGGGATGCTTCCCATCCGATGTTGCAGGGTTTCTACTATCGACTCTATACAGGTATCGCTTTCTGTAACCACTATCTGGAAGTATGTGCCGGACAGGATGCTACCCACGAGGCCGAGGTTCGTTTCCTCCGTGCCCTCTACTATTATCATCTGATGGATGCTTTCGGCAATGTGCCGTTTGCTACCACATTGATGTCAACACCTCCTCCCCAGATCCAGCGTGCTGAACTCTTCAAGTGGATTGAGAGTGAGCTGTTGGAGGTAAAGGGTCAGATGATGGCTCCTGCTGCTCGCAAGGATACCGACAATGGTTATGGTCGTGCGGATCAGGATGCTGCCAACCTGCTGTTGGCTCGTATGTACCTGAACGCTGAGGTTTACACAGGCACTGCCCGTTGGAGCGATGCCAAGGAGTATGCCGAGAAGGTGATCAACGGCCCGCACAAACTTTGGACCAGCGGCACGAACGGCTTCAGTGCCTACCAGATGCTCTTCATGGGTGACAATGGTAGCAACGGTGCTTCACAAGAGGCTATCCTCCCGATATTACAAGACGGTGTGAAGACCACCGCATGGTGTACCACCCTGTTCCTCATGGCTTCCACCTGGAAGGCTGACATGGATACGGAAAGCAACTACAGCACCAGTGAGTTCTGGGCAGGTAACCGCGCCCGTCCACAGTTGGTTGCTAAGTTCTTCCCCAACAACGACGCCCCACAGGTAAGCATCAAGGATATGGCAACAGCTGCCGGTGATGATCGTGCCCTATTCTTCGGTATCGACCGTGAGCTGAATATCAGCACACCGACAGAGTTCACCTCTGGCTACTCAGTAGGTAAATATCGTAACACCTATGCAGGAAGTGGCAGTCCTCACAACTCACAGTTTATCGATGCCGACTTCTTCCTGATGCGTTCTGCAGAAGCTTATCTGATTGCAGCTGAGGCTGACGCTCGTCTCAACGGCGGAACCACCAGCAGCAATGGTGCCAGCTATATCAACGCTCTGCGCCAGCGTGCACACACCAACACCGTGAGCAGCTACAGCCTACAGCAAATTCTCGACGAGCGCTCTCGTGAGCTCTACTTTGAAGGCTTCCGCCGCACTGACCTGATCCGTTACGGATACTTCGGTGGAAACAATAGCGGACAGTATCTCTGGGAATGGAAGGGTGGCTCACAGAATGGTGCCAGTCTGCCAGCATTCCGTAACCTCTTCGCTATTCCTGCAGAGGATATCAATGCGAACCCCAACCTGGTTCAGAACGAGGGGTATTGATCTAATGATAATTGATAATTGATAATTGACAATTGGTTATGAAAACAATATTCAAATCAACAATACTGATGGCCGCTGCAGGACTCTTCGTTCTCACCTCATGTGAGGATGACAACGAGTCGAATCCCACCATTGCGCAGCCTACGACGTTCGTGCTCAACCAGCCGGCCGTCAATGGAAACATCGACCTGGAGAAGTCATCTACCGTGGCGCTCACCTGGTCACAACCTACTCCATACAACGACTTCAACGCTCCCGTGGTGCCCACCTATACAGTAGAGGTATCACCTACAGGATCTTTCAACAAGGCTTTTGATGTGAACGCCGAGGACAACACCGGTGCTGACTTCTTCGCCTTGGAAGAGACCTATAGCAGCGGAAATAACGTAGAACTGAACGCTGAGACCCTCGACCGTATGCTGATTCAGCTCAACGGATGGAACGAACCCAGTAAGGTTCCTTCTCTCATCGACCTTTCCTTCCGTGTGAAGGCAGCGATTCGTGATGCTTCGTTCAGAGAGTACAATCCTATCTACTCGAACGTAGTGACCATGAAGACCATTCCTTATTATATTGAGTTAAAGCCTGCCGATCCTGCCATCTGGTGGCTCATCGGTGCCGACATTGCTGACGGCTCTTGGGGCGGTGACATGGCGAAGTGCGTCATACCGCTGCAGACCGTCGACGGAGCAGAGTATGACAAAAAGACCGGTGATGGCGAGATCCAGTGGATTGGCTACCTCGGTGGTAACGGCTTCAAACTGCGTGGTGCGCTCGACGATGGTTGGGCAGTACAGATTGGCCAAAACGATGGTGGCTATGTAAAGAACGACGGTGGCTCCGGAAACATCACTGTCGGTGAGGCAGGTCTCTATAAGATAACGCTGAACACTGCTGAGTTGGCTAAGGCTAAGGACGGTGAGAACACCACAGCCCTGAAGATTGAGAAGTACGAAAGTTCGGCTCCTGTCTTCGATGGAATGGCTATCTCCGGTTCGTTCAACGGATGGAGCGACACCCCGATGACCCCATGCTCTTCAGGCTGGGAGAACCACGACTGGTACATCAGCTACACCTTCGCAGCAAGCGATGAGGTGAAAGTGAAGCAGGCTGACAGTTGGGATTACAACAAGGGTGGTTCATTCGTCACCTACAGCCAAGGCATGTACGTCTATGGTGAAAGCAACGGTCCAAACCTGGTGATTGCCGAGGCAGGTACCTACCTGATTATCTTCAACGATATCACGGGTTACATCCGTTTCATCAAACAATAACTAATTAAGCGTTTACGATTATGACTAAAAAAATATTATCATTAATAGCATTTGTAGCGTTGGTAGCAGCCTGCACCGACGACTACAAAGACTGGGCAAGCCCTCAGGTCGTACACCAGCCGGAAACCGTCTCCTTCGGTGACGGAAGCATCACCACCCTTGGCGTCATCGACCTCAACAGCATCACCGATGACATTGTGAAGGTTTGTTCCATTACAGCGCCGACAGCCTCTAAGGAAGGCTTTGAGCCCTCCTATTCCCTCACCATCGGCGATGCCACCTATGACATCGCTGCCGACGGAACTATGTCAGCTGCCGACTTACAGGAAAGTATTGTCGCCCAATATGGAAACTGTCGTCCGGTGGAACGCGATCTTCCTGCCACCGTCAGCATGTGGATGAGCGACGGCTCTACCACCGTGAAGACGGCTACATCGGACATCTTCCACATTTGGGCCATCCCGCAGGCTCCCGTCATCGAGGCCGCCTACTATCTGACAGGCTCCATCAATGGTTGGGACAATACGGACATGACCTACAAGCTCACCAACGATGGTAGCGATCCCTATGATAACCCCACGTACAAGGTCCGCATCCCTGCCTCAGAAGACGGTAGCAACATCGAATTCAAGATGACACCTGAGAGTGGCATCGGCGGTGACTGGAGCGGCTGTCTGGCAGCAGGCAGTGAGGAAGGTAAGTTCAACTACAATAACGACGGTGGCAACCTCGTCATCACTGCTGACCCGGATGCTCTCTTCTACGACCTCACCTTCAACATGCTCGACCAGACGTGGACAGCAAAGCCCGTTGGTTTCAACGAATTCATCTATGAGATCGGTAACGAGAGTAGCTGGAGCGAGAATCATCCGTTACACGGTAATGGTCTTGGCCAGTATAGCGCAGTCATCTACCTGAACGGTGAGTTCAAGTTCAAGCCGAACAAGGACAACTGGGACGGTGACTGGGAGAAAGTTTCCGGCAATGCTACCAGTGGTACGCTGACCACTGACGGTGGTCCTAACATGGATGGTGTCGAGGCAGGCTTCTACTTTGTCCAGGTTGACCTGAAGGAGATGACCTACAAGGTCACACCGGTCACCACCATCAGTATCATCGGCTCTGTCCGTGGCGCCTGGGACACCGACATAGACATGACATACAATGAGATCATGAAGTGCTGGGAGGCTCGCGAGACACTCAACGCTGGTGAGTTCAAGTTCCGTCTCAACCACGACTGGGGCATCAACTGGGGTGGTACCATCGACGACCTCACTCAGGACGGTGCCAACCTGCAGCTCGCTGCCGACGGTGCATACGTCATCCGTCTCTTCCTCAGCGATGAGGCTCCCGCCCACTGCACGGTGAAGGAAGACAACGGCTATCCCGACAACTTCTATGAGATCGGCAACGAAGGTAGCTGGAACACCAGTCATCTACTGCTGGGCAACGGAAACGGCCAGTACACAGGTTTCTACTACCTGGACGGTGAGTTCAAGTTCAAGCCCAATGCCGACAACTGGAACGATGACCTGGAGTATGTCAGCGGCGACGCCACGAGCGGCTCCCTGACCGACGGTGGTGGTCCGAACTGCCCCGACCCGGGTGCAGGCTTCTACCAGATCAACCTCGACTTTGCCAACATGTACTACAGTCTGCTGAAGATTGAAAGCATCAGCATGATTGGTGGATTCAACGATTGGAGCGCAGACCTCGAGATGACCTACAACAAAGACGCTGGATGCTGGGAAGTGACCACCGATAAGGTATCGGGTGAATATAAGTTCCGCGCCAACCACGACTGGGCCATCAACTGGGGTGGCTCAGAGAATGACCTGTCACAGGACGGTGCCAACCTGAAGATCGAGGCAGGAACCTACAAGTTCCAGCTCTACATCAGCTACACTGGGAATAACAAAGTTGTGATTACCAAGCAGTAATCTTAAACTTCACAATTCAACAATCAAATTTCAAAGTTATGAAAAGATTCATCAATATTCTCGCAGCTGTGGCACTCCTTCTTGGAGTGTCCACCGCAGCGCAGGCACAGAGTGTAGAGGACAACTACCCTTATAACTTCATCACGGTTCAGGGTGGAGCACAAGGGACGTTCACCAACTACGACTTCACCAAACTCATCACCCCGCAGGCTGCTGTTTCCTTCGGTCGTTACTTTAACTCGAAGGTAGGTGCCCGCGCCCATTTCCAAGGCTGGCAGAAGAAAGGTGCCATCACTGACACCTATAAGTTCAATGCCGTTACTGGTGATCTCGACCTGTTGATGAACATGAGCAACATCATCAACCCGAACCGCATCAGCGATAAGTTCGACTGGGTATTGTTGGCTGGATTCGGTGTGAACTACGGATGGGACTTCGATGAGTTCAACGCACAGAACCGCGCTACCTACTTTGTTCAGAATCCTGAGCTCTGTGGTACGAAGCACAGTACCTATAACGGACGCTTTGGTACGCAGTTCAACCTGAACCTCTCAGAGAAGCTGGCCTTAGGTCTTGAAGTTGATGCCAACTACAAGAACGATGAGTTCAACCTCAAGCGCAACTACAATCCCGACTGGCAGCTGACCGCCCTGATCGGTCTGACCTTCAAGCTCGGCAAGAAGAAGGCAGCTCCTGCTCCTATTGTCTATGAGGAGCCGGCTCCTGCTCCCGCTCCGGCACCACAGCCTGTGGTACGACCAGAGCCTAAGCCAGAGCCCAAGCCCGTAGTGAAGCCTGAGCCGTTGGAGGAAACCTTCTTCTACAACATCCGTCTCTCTGATCCTGATCCCGAGGCTAAGCTCAACAGGATTATAGCATGGTGTAAGAAGTATCCCGAGAAGGGCATCACCATCAAGGGTTATGCCGACCGTGGTACAGGTAATCCGCAGATCAATGTGGGCTACGCCAAGGCACGTGCTGAGAAGGTAGCCAAGGCTTTGCAGGAGAAAGGACTCTCTGCTGACCGCATGACTGTCAGCTCTTACGGTGACACCGTACAGCCGTTCACGGAGAACGACCTGAACCGTTGCGTCATCGTTGTGGGCGAATAAGGCAGTTCGCAACAAGCGGACTCCTAGTCCGAAAGCTACAAACTCCCAGTCCGAAGCGTTCGGACTGGGAGTTTGTTACGTTACGGACTGTAGTAAAGCTGTTCGTTATACCTCAGAATCTTCTACGCTGACCACCGCCACCGCGTTGTCCACCGCGCTGATCATTGTTTCCCCACTTCTTATCATACCGTCCTTCAGTATCAACCTTACCGCCAAACATATTCAGGCGGTAGCGCACATGCAACATGGCGTACGAGTTGATGCTATTGTATCGGGTATCACTACGCCCTGTGGCACTTACCCATCGTTCGTAGTTGCTCTGCTGAGCCAGCAGGTCGTAGAAGTTCAGTGCCACAATCAACGACTTGCTCTTCAGGAAGGTCTTAGATATCTGACCGTTCCATATCAGTTCGTTGGTGTTCGACGACGGATCGTTATAGCCTCGTCTGCTACGCTCATGCAGATCACTGCTCACCTCGATGTCAAGTGGGAGTCGTAACAAGAACCGTCCTCCGTAGTTGAACTGCCAGGTATCGAGATTTGCCGTGGGCTGCAGCTCATTACGGGAGTGCTGATAGTTACACCATCCGTCGAGCGTGATTTCCAGCCAGTCGTTACGGTAGCTGACATTCAGACGCTCAGAGAGATTTGTCGAGCGTGTCGTATTCTTCTGTGCATCCGCTTTCTGCTGCGCCACATAGCTCACATAGTTGTTGTAGCGCACCCTCGTGTCCGTACCAATGTTCCAATGGGCGGTCGTGTCTATAGCGGTGTTAAAGGTTAAGCCGCTGTTCACATTCCAGTTACCGTTGATGTTCTCCGGTCGTGAGATGCTTCCACCCGTCTCGGCATTATAGCGCACCAGGTTCGAGATGCTGTTCCGCGTATTGCGGTAGTTGGCATACACCACGATGGACCGCTTGTACTTACTGATATAGTTATTATAATACAGATTCAGCGAGTTGGTGAACTGCGGTTTCAATCCTGGATTACCCTGTGTGATGTAGAGCGGGTTTGAGTCGTCGGTGATATCCAACAACTGCGTGATATCCGGCTGACGGGTATCGCCACGGTACTGGACGCGCAGACTGCTCTGGTCAGTGAACTTATAACGGAAGTCGAGCGTGGGTGTCAGGTTCGTGACGTTCCTGACCGTATCCACATAGATTCCGCGGTAGTCCTGAATGTAATTCGAGTGCTGTGGCTGAACCAGGAATCCCACGTTATATTCGTATTTCTCCTGATAGTAGCGTAGCATCATCCTGATGTTCTGCGTGTAGTTCTTGTACTCAGAGTAACGACTCAGGCTCTTGTCGAGGAAGCCATCCAGTGTTCCATATACTGGCGAGAGCCATGCGTCCCAGTCACGGTAATGAGGAACGATACCCGAGAATATGTTCAGTGGCTCATGACTGAAATCATAGGTCTGGCGGTCGCTCTTGTTCTGGTTGTACCGCAGCTCATAGCTTGTCTGCAGGTGCGCCCCTTTCCATAGCGGTTCGCTGTAGGTCACGTTGAGCACATAACCACTATTGTCACTGGGGGTACTGTTGTAGCGGGCTGTGTAGTATGTAGAGTCCTCACCAGCGATATTCTTGATGCGGAACAGATGCACCTCATTGTTCGAAGCACTCTCCTGCTGATTATCTCCTGCGCTTCCCTCCACACGGAAGGTGATGTTCCTACCCTTGGCATTCAGTCGGCGGAACAGCTGCAACATTCCCCAGGCGTTCTTGCTCTCGCCATAGGAGAGACTCGACTGCACGTTGCGGTTCACCAGATAAGGATACAACGGCGACTGCGGATTGAAGAGCGATGACTCGGCCAGCGGATCATCCACATAGAGATAAGGATCATCCGAGAAGGTGGCTGAAAGGGATGACTGTGTGCCATCGTTCTTACCCTTACTGCCGTTGGCACGAACTAGGATGGTAGTCAGCGTATCCGGTTTCCACTCCACGCGGACATTCCCGTTCCAGTTATCGCTGCGCGACATGCTCTTCGAGTTGTTGTTCGAGAAGGTACGGTAGTCCTGACTGTAGAAGTTCTCACTCGTATTCTCGTTCTGGTTGTCACCATCACGATGGTTCCAGCGGATGCTCAGATCCATCTTCAGCTTCTGTCCATCGTCGTAGTTCAGGTTCATACCTAACATCTTCCGTGCGTTCAGACCGCGACGGTTCCACCAGCCCGCATTATCCTCCTTGTTGTTCAGGTTCCCCATCAGCACAAAGCGCATCTTGTCGGTGAAACTGCTACCCATAGCACGAGAAGCATAGCGGTGCTTGGTACCGCCGGCCAAGTCGAGGTTAGTCATGTATCCGCGATTCATACCCTTCTTGATGGTGAAGTCGAGCACGGTCTCCTTCTCCCCATCCTCAATACCCGTGATACGAGCCTGGTCGCTCTGCTGGTCGTAGAACTTCACATTCTGGATGATGGAGACAGGTAAGTTCTTCAGTGCCGTCTCTACATCACCGAGCATGAACTCCTTACCGTCGAGCAGAATCTTCTTCACCTCCTTACCATTCACGGTGATATTACCGTCTTCATCCACCTCGGCACCAGGCATACGCTTGATGAGCTCCTCAATGGCGGAGCCTTCAGGAGTACGGAAGGCATCTGGGTTATACACCAGCGTGTCCTTCTTCACCACCACCTGCGGAGCCTGTGCCGTGACCACCGTTTCTTTCAGGATCACACTCTCAGGCGACATCCGCAGATCACCCAGTTCCTGGTTCTGGTCACGCCTCAACGTCACCTCGCGCTCGATAGTCTGGTAACCAATAGAGGAAATCCTCAGACGGTATGTTCCGTTCGATGGCGCCTCGATGGAGAAATTACCCTTGTTATCACTCACTGTTCCACCCACGAACGTGCTGTCGTTAGCGGTGAACAGCTGTACCGTGGCCTGGAGAATCGGTTCCTTCTCATCAGCATCCAACAACTGTCCGCTGATGGTTAACCGTTGGTATTCTGTCTGCCCATGCACTACGCAGGGCATCAGCACCCCCAATAATATAATCAATAATGTCTTGAATTTCATCTCTTATCTTTTATTTACAGCATCCTTCAGTGCGGAGCCAAAAATGATATACTGTGTATTACCTGCAATCGTTCCCTCGTTCTGTCCCCAGAGGAATGGCCAGTCGTCGAAGTTCTCGAAATGGTCGGGCTGACGGAACAGCAGTCCTGGCGCCACATTACCTGGAATGAACGAAAAGTCGGCACGGTTATTTCCATAGAACACCTGCTTAGGACGAGTAGCGCCTACTACAGCCACAAACGAGTAGTTGTGGTAAGGATGACAGCCATAGAGCCAGTTGGCCACGCGATACACCTCTTTCTTCGGAACGATCTCCGGGAAGTAGAGATGCGCAAAGCACACCGTTGTACCAAAACTTAGTACAGCATTGCCACCAGCCCAGTTACCCAATCCAATGGGCACACCATAGGGGTTCTGCTCATCAAAGCGTGAGATATACTCCTCGTACTTCTCCACGTAGGGGCGCAGCTGTTGCTTGTAAGCCTCATCCATATAAGGAATGGCATCCAGGGCAGTCTGCATGGTATTGGAGACATTACGATCGAGGGCCTGCCAGATCTGTTGCTGGAAACTCTCCAGATACTGCTTCTCCTTCGTGGCCGCATAGAGCTGCAGATTGGTGGCCAGGTCACCACGGTTGTTACGACCGCGGTTCTGACGACGATTCGCGTTGTTACCGTTATTCGCATTGTTATAGAAATTGCCGTCCCAGTTCCCCTGACCTTCGAACGTTTGGTTTCTGCGCTGGTTCATCAGCTCGGTAGCCTCTTGCATCAGTCGTTTCGACTGTGTCAAGGCACGGGCGGCCAGATCGTTGTTATAGCCTGTGAGCGCACGATTGGCAGCTGCAAACATCGTGGCAGCCTGGAAGTCAAGACTCGGATTACGGGTAGTGAATGCCCACATATCATCTGGTGTACCGCTGCGCTTACCGTCAGCCGACACCTCGTAAGGCTTCAGACTCGGATCGTAATGCAGACCGTCGGTGATGCTGGCTGCGTCGCCCAGGTGATGATAGTTGTCGAGGATGGAGTTGGAGAGTGTCGAGGCCATGTGTCCGATCTGCTCAGCCTGTGCCACGAGGTTCAGGGTGCCATGCTCGATGAACTGAAGGATATCAGGCACACCATCAGGACGGTGCAGGTCAACATAACGCTGCTGCTGACTCACGAAGGTCTCGTCGCGCTGCGGCTTGAACAGTTCCCATGTACGGATGAAGTTCTGTACCACACTGATGTTCGAGCCCGTCTCGATGTCAAAGTCACCTGCATCAAAGAAACCACCGATATTCAGTCCTGGAATCAGTTCATAAGGCTTGTACTTGGTATCCGTGGTCGGCCCCTGTCTGTGCAGGTCGAAATGATCACTGGGCGGTGCCTGCAGGTAACCCTCCTTGAACGGTTCACCATGCCAGGTACGATAACCCTCTGTCACATACATGTGGTTCATGTGGATGGGCACCCATACATCCGTGGTGGCATCAGTGATCTTGTCATACACATGCTCATCAATCAGGAAATCATTGGTACGCGTCTTACCATATTGGATATAATAGACACCCGGCTGCTTGACTGTAGAGAAGTCGAACTTCACATAATTATATTTGAAGTAAGGACCCCAGTTCTGGATATTCCCTGTGAAAGCCTGCTCCGTGGTACCATCAGGGTTGATACGCATCAGCGAGGCGGTTGTCTGTGGCTGATCATTCTTGTCGAGCTCGATGACGGCTACCTTCGGCTGATCGGGAATATAGCCCACCTGTGAGAAACCGATATTCGGCTCACGAATCCAGTTAGGAATGGCATGAGGTTCCACTGTCCAAGTAATCACCTTACCCGTCTTTCCCTTCGGCAGCACACTGCGCAACACGAACCAGCCGTTCTGTGCCAGCATTCTTCCATCGAAGAGTTTCAGTTCTGCATCGTCGCAACTGATGGTGATCATGTGTTCAGGATCATCAGAAGCCATCACGATGCGATGACCCGTCTCAAGAGGCAGGGGATCTACAAAGCGATCCGTACCACGATCATCGTAGGTCTTGAACCCCTTGAACTGACGAGGCTTCTCACTGTTGGGGCGGGTGATGGTCTGACTCGTTGCATAGCGCGGGAAACGGTTCAGACGACCGTCCATGATGAAGGTCTTCAGCCAATACTTCGAGGGCAGGAACTCCAGGTTGAAACCAGCCTCACCAGCCAAAGCATCAGGCACGGGCTTGTCCAACCATACGGCTATCTCCACCGCCATACCCTTTGCGGTTACCACGGCCCGACTGTCGAAGTCGTAATCATCATAACGCATGGCAACCTCAATACTCCCATCCTCGCGATTCACCTTCCTGCTGGTCATCTTCGGCACAAGGTCCCACTGTTCAGGCGTATTGTTCAGTCGTACGGCACCACCTTGAATGGATCGTACACCATGCTGAATAATCTCAATACCCGAGTTCTTCTCATCATTGAAACCACCGTTGAAACTGTTGCTGAACACCAGGATATTCACTCCCTGACGTTCGAAGTATTCACGGTCGTTCAACTTCAAATCCTGTGCATGACCAACAGTAATTCCTGTCAGCAGCACCGTAAATAGTGATAATAAGTATCTCATGATTGTAATTATTTGATTTCTGTACTTTGTGTCAATGGCAGGTTATCCGATGAGCCGCCAACAAGAATGGTAAGACTTCCTGGCTCCAACGCCCACGACTGTGACGCCTCATCCCAGTGACAGAGATCGGCACGACGAATCGGAACAGTAACGGTCTTCCGCTCGCCAGCTTTCATCGCCACTCGCAGGAAGCCCTTCAGCTCCTTCACTGGTCGCTCCAGTTGAGAAGAAGGGCGCGACACATACACTTGTGCCACCTCCTCGGCAGCGGTCTTCGACTTATTGGTGAGCACGAACTGCACATCAAATCCTTCCTTTGTCGGCACCACCTTGAGGTTACTATACTTGAACTTCGCATAGGAGAGTCCGAATCCGAAAGGATAGGCCACAGCAACCTGCTTGTCATCATACCAACGATAGCCCACCATCCCTTCCTCAGAATAGTTAGCCACCAGCTGTTGGTTACGCTGGTTGCTGCGGTTGCGGGTGATATCGACGAAGATATCGCCCTGGTTGTTATTCTCAACAGTCTGCGGGAAACTACCCGTAGCGTATGCCGGCACATCCTCCAACCGCTTCGGCCATGTCATGGGAAGCTTACCAGAAGGCGACACCTTCCCTGTAAGCACCTCTGCCAATGCCTGTCCGCCCATGGAGCCATTGAACCATGATGCCACCAATGCACCAGACACAGTGCTTATCGTACTCACATCCACCGGACAACCAGATACGATAACAGTGATCATTCGTTTGTTCGCTTTGGCCAACGCCGAAGCCACCTCATCCTGTGCTGAGGGCAAGGTGATAGTCTTGCGGTCAGAACCCTCCGTCTCCACCTTACGGTTGTTACCTGCGAAGAAGATGACGAGGTCGGCTTGTTGGGCTACTTCCACAGCCTGAGCAAGCAGTTCCTGATCCACTTCCTGCTGAGGAGCCTGACTTCTACCACGCCCCCCACGACTGAAGCCCTTGTAACCAGGCGCATAGGTAATCTTCACGTTGTTACCCAGTGCTTCCTGCAAGCCTTCCAGCGGAGTGATCTCCTTGCGGGTTTTCACACCAGCGCCCACACCACCCAAGGCCATCTTGGTAACCGCATTCTCACCGATAACGGCAATCGTCTTGGTACGTTTAGTATTGATGGGTAATAAGTTCTCATTCTTCAACAGCACGATGGAGCGTCGGGCCACCTCTAAGGCTACCTGCATCTCCTCGGCATTACCTACCGGACGACGGTTGGCCTCTTCCTTTGCGATGGGTTTTACGGTGAATCTTACACGGAGAATCTCCCTGACACGCTGGTTGATCACCTCCTCGCTCACCTTACCCGCCATCACGGAATCGAGCAGGGCCTTACCCATGAAACGACTGCCAGGCATCTCCACGTTCATACCCGACGTAACAGCATCCACTGTAGAATGTACGCCGCCCCAGTCGCTGATCACCATTCCCGGGAATCCCCACTGCTGACGGAGGATGGTATTGAGCAGTTTCTCGTTCTCAGAGCACCACCGCCCGTTCACCTTGTTATAGGCAGCCATCACACCCCAGGCATCTGCCTCGCGCACAGCCATCTCAAAGGGTCGTAGATAGATCTCGTGCATGGCCCTGTCAGAGATATGCACATCCACGAAACCGCGGTAATCCTCCTGGTTGTTCAGGGCATAGTGCTTCAGACACACCGCTGTTCCATCCTCCTGCGCTCCTCGGGTATAGGCTACGGCCAAGGCACCACTGAGCAGAGGATCCTCGCTCAGGTACTCATAGGTTCGTCCTCCAGTAGGAACACGCTGTATGTTGATGGCAGGACCGAGAATCATATCCTTTCCACGCAGTCGGGCCTCACGACTCATTCCTCGTCCGTAGGCATAAGCCCATTCGGTGCTCCATGTGGCCGCCAAGGCAGAGCCTGTGGGGAAGAATGTGGCAGAGTCGGTAGTGAGGTGGGCGGAGTTCCATGAGTGCGGCTCCATCTCCTCACGAATACCGAAAGGACCGTCGGCATATTCCACATCCGCAATGTTTAATCGCGGGATGCCTGCCGAGGAGAACATATTCTTGCCGTGAAGCATGTCTATCTTCTCTTCGAGGGTCATGCTCTTGATGATGGACTCAATCTGCTGCTCGTTTCCCAACAGGCGTGTGGAATACTTCCCCACAGCCGAGGGTTGGGCTACTACCTGTATGACGACAGTGAGCGCAACGACTGTCGTTAACAGGATTTTTTGTTTCTTGTTTGTCATATATGTTATTCTTTAATTTTTCAACTTTTCAATTCTTCAATTTTTCAATTCTATTATTTGCGTTTCCTTAAGTACTCTGATGGTGTGGTGCCATACATCATCTTGAAGTAATGGGCGAACATCTTGGCAGAGAAGCCCACCATGTCGGCCACCTCAGAGATATTGGTCTTACCCTGGTCGAGCAGACTCTTTCCGCGTTTCATCTTGATGATTCGGATGAACTCCACGGGCGACTTACCGGTGATGGCCATGAGCTTCTTGTACAGATGACCGCGAGTCATGCCCACCGCAGCACTCAACTGCGAAACCGAATACTCTGTATCCTGTATGTTCTCTTCGATCAGGGAAATGATATGACTGATCAGTTCCTCGTCCAATGAGCTCACAGTAATCTCGCTGGGCTTGATCTCTATTCCTGTAGCCACCTTACTGTGTACGTTTTGTGTCCACTCCAGGATTTTGCGGATACGTAACCGCAGCACTGCTAAGCTGAAAGGCTTGGTGATATAATCGGCAACACCCTCTTCCAGTCCGGCAACAATGTTCTCCTCATTGCTCTTGGCTGTCAGCAACACCACAGGGATGTGCGAATAGCGGAAGTCGCTCTTCACTTTACGGAAGAACGTGATACCATCCATCACAGGCATCATCACATCACAGATCACGATGCTCACATCATCCGTCATGGCCAGCTGATCCAATGCCTCCTTACCGTTTGCGGCGATGAGCACATGGTATTCATCATCCAGACTGCGTTGCAGGAACAACCGGGCATCCTCATTGTCATCAACCACCAGGATGATGGGCTTCGTAGTAGTCTTTTCGGTTTTGACAGGCTCCGTCAGGAACGAAGTATCCGTGTCGGTGATATCCTCTATCACCGCCTCGCTGGATTCCGTGATGGGTAAGGTTACCGTGAAGATGGTTCCCTGAGGTTTGTTATCCGTCACGTCGATGCTGCCTCCCATCATATCCACATATTGCTTCACGATATGCAGACCCAGTCCGCTACCTTCCTGCTCCTGTCCGTGTGTCTCCTGGATGAAGCGGTCGAAGATATGTCGTTTATCGTTCACACCGATTCCAGTATCGGCCACACTGAGCACCAGTGTAGGATTGGGACCAGCATTGGTGGTGAGCGTAACGGTTACAGAGCCGTTATCCACATTATACTTATACGCGTTCGACAGCAGGTTGGTGATGATGCGTCGCATCTTGTTTTCGTCGAAATCAATCTCCACCGACTCCTGCGGCAACAGCATCTGCAGCTTGATCTGCTTGCGCATCACATAATAGGCAAAGCCCTGAACGGTCTGTCTGACAAAGCCCACGATATCCCCATGCTTGAGGTTCAGCTTCTCCATGCCCACATCCAGACGACGGAAATCCAACAGTTCCAACACCAAATCATAGAGCTGACGCGCATTCCGCCAAGCCACATCCAGCTCCGTGCGGATGGGTGCCGGCAGACTGGCTTCGCGTATCTTCTCTAACGGGGCAACCACCAGCGTCAACGGTGTCTTGAGGTCGTGACTGATATTGGTAAAGAACCGGATCTTCTGTTCCTCCATATCATACTTCTTCAGGTTGATCTCCATCTGCTTCATGGCGATCTCTCGTCGTTGTCTGTACGACAAGGCTCTATATATCAAATAGACGGCACCCAACAGGAGTAACAGGTAGAAGAGCAGGGCGGGTTTCGACTGCCAGAAGGGCGGCAACACCTTAATGGGCAGTTCGGCAATTTCACTTTCCGTCATATCGGGTAGCACCGCCTTCACCTGCAACACATGCTTTCCTGGTCTTAGCGATACGAAGTAGAGCGTACTTCCCGGTGCTCTTGTCCATTCCTCTTCACCCTCGAAACGATAGAGGTACTTGATCTTCTGATTCAGTGCCGGAACCATGGCCGACACGGAGATGTTGAACGGGTCGTTGTAATGAACAGTGAAGTCGGTTTGCGACAACGGGACCTCTTTCCTGTTCACCCTACATTCCGTAAACTGCGTCATCAGTCGGGGATAGTGTATGGTGATGCCCTCCTGCGGAATGCTGACATAACCCGTGAAACAGCCCAGCAAGACCGTCCCATCAGCGGTGGTCAGGGCGGCATTGTTAGAGAACACTACGTTTTGCAGACCGTCGGAATCCAGGAACGGATAACACTTATAGGTAGCCTTTCTATTCTCGTCAATGTGGATGGTGATGCATGTCAGACCGTTATCCGTACTGGCCCACACACATCTTCCCCCATCCACTCCGGTAATCTTATCGGTAGCCATCGTCATGGCCCTGACGGCATTGTGCGACATACCGTTTTCGGTGGTCAGGTGATACATGGCATCGCTATGGGGACTATACACCCGAAGACCGTCTCTGCAGCCAATCCATAAGACACTGCGATGGTCAACCATCAGCGACGACACATAAGAACCTTTCAGCTTGGCAAACTGCTCCGGTTGGACGAACTGCTCTTTGTTACAGTCATATACCGACACGCCCATCGATGTTCCTATATACAGCATACCCCGCAGCGAGTCGCAGGCCAGACAGAGCGTACCGTTGGATAGCAGCGATGAGTTCTCGGTAGTGAAGTTCACGGTCTTCCCCTGCGGAGTGATTCGCACCACGCCCCTGTCAACCGTTGCCACCCAAAGGTTATCATGGATGTCTGCTGCCATCGCCTTCACGTATTTCAGGGTGGGATAATCTGTATAAATAGGTGTGAAGGCCGATCCGTTGTACTTGGCAATACCACTTCCATAGGTACCTGTCAACAACGAACCGTCAGCACGAAGAAGAAGGGAAGTGATGATGTTCGAGGGCAACTGTCCTCGTAAGGCCGAGAAATGGGTTACCCCACCGGCTGCCGTCTTTGACACGATGCCTTCTCCGTCGAAACCAATCCACAGATTACCCTTGCTGTCTTGCACCAAAGCACTCACGTCTTCATGATCGCCTGTGGAAACAAGATTAAAGGTTGGATTGCACAAATCGGCAAAGGCCGCACCTAACTTGGCCGAGCCTACCCACATCGTGTTGTTGTCATCAAGGTAGAAACAGAACACATGACTGCTTCGTGTCATGAACGCATTCATGCTCATCACCTTGTTTAATCCAAGCGCTTTGTCTTGGTAGGCAAAGATATGAACACCGGCATTATCCGTTCCCACCCACAAGTTTCCTTCGTTATCCTCTGTGATAGCATTCACGAACACATTACCTATCTGTGCCAGTTCCGACAACTGCTGCCACTGTCTGGTTTTCAACGAAAAGAGTCCTTGCGTACCAGCCAGCGAGTGCGAGTCGTAAAACCAGATGTTCATCTTGCTATCGAGGAACACACGACTGTCACGACTGTATGTCACCGATGGTGCCTGGGTGACAAAGGTAAGGCGGTCCTTGTTCTCTGCCACCTCGTAGATCTTATGGTCGGCAGTAACCACCACCGTGGTACCGTTCTTCGAAACGATATGCGAGACAGGCGACTTACTGAAACTGGCCATATCATAGAGTTTCTTTATGGAATAGTCGTAATAGAACAACCCTGCATCGGTTGCCACCCACAGGTTATGTTTTTCATCCACATAGAACACCTTCATCGTTCCTTTCACCCCGAGGGCAGACAGTTGGTCGTTACCGTCTTTCTTCCACGAATCCTCACTTTGCACATACGTATATAAATCGCCTGAGCAGACCATCCAAAGGGTCTTGTCGGCAGTCTCTCTCACCATGGTCACATCGTTGTTACGACCACCGAACTGCTGCGGCATATATTTGTTGAACCGATAACCATCGTAACGACTGAGTCCATTGATGCTGGAAAACCAGATATAGCCGTAACTGTCACGCACTATATCCCTCACAAAATTATCCGCCAAACCGTCTTTTACATCAACGGTACGGAAGAAATATCCCCAAGTGGAGCAAGAAAGAAGAGGTGACAAGATCACCCAAATAAGTATGGTACGTAACTTCATCATATCTCATTGGTTTGCCTTACAAAGGTAATGAAAAAAGTGGCTTCACATTTTGTCAATGCATTTTATTTGATAACCCTATAATCATTTTTAACTTTTACCATCCGTGATGTATCAAATACCCTCCTGAATGTATTGGCACCTCCAAAAAAGCTATGTTCTTTCTCGACTCCCATCGTCATTTGCAAGAAACGAAATTGTGTCAACAAAAACCAGGGTTAATCGTTAATAATCTAAAGTGCCATAGTTTGTGCCGGAAAGTAGCATAAACGAGTTTTTGTTCCCAACGTGGGAATATCGAGTAAGAAGCCTAGTTGCTATGAGAAAGTGGCCTAGTTTGAGGTGGTAATCAGCCTAGTTACTATGAGAAAGTAGCCTAGTTTCTTTATATGAAGTTTATGTGCAATATTTCTCCGCTAAACTCTCTAATTATCTGTAAACTAAAAAGATGATGGCGGAGAAATTGGGGCTTACATTCGACACGCTTGGAGTCTTTATTCACCTCTGGATGAAAGAATTCCTCCGCCATCATATTTCTGATATATAGATAGTTAAGGAACTTAGCGGAGTAAACTATTCACCCATCCCTTTGGAGGGACTGGGGATGGCTCCTTAATTTGTCTAATTCGTAGAGTTGCATAATACCAGTTTTATCGCATCGTACTGAGGTTGTCCATGTGGAAGATTATTGTGTGTGTATAGCCTTTTTTGATATTTTCTAATGAAAAACGGAGAAAAACGCCCAACATATCATTTTTATTTTGTAAATTTGTAGCAGAATAATCATAGAGCCTAATCATTCATACAGCAACTGAATGAAATAGCGGAGTTACTAAATGTAGATGTCCGTTATCTTTTAACAACAAATATGCAATAGCTTATGGATAAAAAAACATTGGAATTCGTGACATATTGCATCGGAAAGCTATCCGTGCTGCTAAAACTGCCACAAAAAGAGATATATAAACGTTTAAAGGCATCAGGTATCCTGTATGACTACATCGTACCATCATACGATGTACTGCACACATTCAGCTCTCGATACTTGATGGAAGATCTTACTGAATATATGAAGGAGAAAGGAGTATTACCCGTATGAAACTATATCATTCATCAAACATAAGTATTGAACGTCCCGATACAGATCATTCACGTTCATATCTTGATTTTGGACGTGGGTTCTATCTAACATCGCTGTATGATCAGGCTGTGAGATATGCCCAACGTTTTAAAAGAAGAGGACAGTCTGCATGGCTTAATACTTATGAATTTGCCTGCGACGAAACACTTTGGAACATCAAACGTTTTGAATCTTATGACAAGGAATGGCTTGATTTTGTAGCACAATGTCGTGAGGGAATAGACACGAGCGACTATGATATGATCATAGGTGGTATAGCCAATGATAGAGTCATTATCACTCTCGACAGATATTTCGCAGGTGAGATCTCTCAAGAAGAGGCTCTCGGACAACTGATATTTGAAAAGCCTAATATCCAGTACTGCATACGTACAAATAGGATGCTTCAGGAATGTCTTACATTTATCGAAAGCGAACAACTATGAGTGAAGAAAGCAAGCAAATTATCAGGAGTTCTCAATGTGCAAGAATTATTGTCTGCATAAGCGAGATGTTCAATGTACCTCTCGATATGGCTACCGACATTTATTACAATTCGGAAACCGCCAATCTGATTGAGGACGGAATAGCCGATTTGCATTGTCGTAGTGACAAATATTTGGCAGGCGAGATTTGGCGAGAATTCCAAGAGAGTAAGTAAGATAAGAAGATAATCCTGAAATACGAACAACTAAGAGCCTGGTTATGTATGATTGGTTACTTATTCTATACAGCTGATATACAGCATTGGTGATTATTGAGGAGGTAAAACAATAAATTACAAACAGACAAAACCTCAAAAAGAAACCTAAGAAACTGCTGTTTGAAATGAATGAAGAGAATTGCAAAGGACTATCCATTGGACTACAAGAACTCAAAGAAAAGGGTGAGATATAAGGTTCTTTGAAAGGGCAGATAAAAGGGCAGATAAACAAATAAATATAGATAAAACGACCCGCACATTTGAGCAACGTCGAGGGGCTTGGCGGGTTCTATTGACTGGGCAATTACCAAATGTACAATTGGGTGCTCTTCAGTTGCCAAGGGGTATGGCACCTGCCTTCATTTAGTTCAATTCGGAGTTTGGAATGACGAAGTAGGATGTGAAATGCCGAGGAAGAAGTAAGATGGAGGGAAAATAGTGGTATTAGTTTGGGGTGGTTTTGATAAAAATGCAACCGTTTGCATCATTCACGCAAAGAAAAATAGTGACAAGGCATACAACCCATGCAAAAAATACTTATCTTTGCAAAGAGAATGATTATCTTTGCAAAGTAAACCTATAACAATTATTATCTTCATGAAAAAACTATTGTACTTTTTCAGCATGGTTGCCGTATTGGTAACATGGGGTAGCACAAATAGTGCTTCTGCACAGGGTTGGCCACAGAACTACGGTGGCGTGATGCTGCAGGGGTTCTACTGGGATTCTTTCGACGATACCCAGTGGGCACTGCTGGAGAGTCAGGCTGATGAGCTGGCTGGCAGTTTCAGCCTTATATGGATTCCGCAGAGTGCCAAAGCTGCCAATTCCACCTCGATGGGTTATGATCCCCTTTACTGGTTTTCCAACTACAATTCTTCTTTTGGAACGAAGGAACAACTCGTTTCGATGATAAAGACCTTCAAGGGGAAGGGATTGGGAACCATTGCGGATATCGTCATCAACCATCGTAGTAATGTCAGCAACTGGGTGGACTTCCCCAGAGAGACCTATAATGGCGTGACCTACGAACTGAAATCTACCGACATCGTGGCTGACGATGATGACGGGAAGACGAAAGAGTGGGCCGACAAGAACGGCTATAGTCTTAGCTCCAACACTGAAGGAATCAGTGAGGTGTATGGCGGTAAGTGCGAGGGCTGGGGTGGCATGCGCGACCTTGACCATGCCAGCGAGAACGTTCAGACCAACGTCAAGGCTTACCTGAACATGCTCCTTAGTGATGAGTTCGGCTATTCTGGCTTCCGCTACGATGTGGCAAAGGGCTTCCCCGCCAAGTATTTCGGCATATACAACAACGCCAGTAACCCCACCTACTCTGTGGGAGAGTTCTGGGATGGTAATGCCACCAATTGCAAGAAATGGGTAGATGCCACTAAGTACGATGGGAAGATTCAGAGTGCCGTCTTCGACTTCCCCTTCCGCTATACCGTGCGTGATGCTGCCAATGGCAACGACTGGAAAAAACTAGCGAACACCAGTGTGATGGCTGATGCTTCCTACCGTCAGTATGCCGTGACCTTCATTGAGAACCACGACACAGAGAAACGTTCCAATGCCGAACAGGATCCCATCAGGAAGGATACGCTGGCCGCCAATGCCTTCCTGCTGGCCATGCCGGGTACACCCTGTGTGTTCCTCAAGCACTGGCAGGCCTACAAGCCTGAGATTAAGGCAATGATCGAAGCGCGTAAGGTGGCAGGCATCACCAATACGAGCAGTTACTCGAATATGCGCAGCGCGAAGGAGTATTATGCCAACCTGATCAAAACGAACGATGAGAACCGACTGATCGTAGTGGTGGGAAGTAATACCGACGGCTACCAACCCAACAGTCAGTGGCAGGAGATCCTCTCGGGCTATCATTATAAATACTACCTTACCAAGAAGGCCGAGGTGGCATGGACAGATAAGATGTCGGGTACTTATAAGGAGGCTTTCAATGTACGTCTCATCGCGGTATCTGAGAACGAAAACGCACAGCTGGTTTATACGCTCGATGGTTCCGAGCCAACGGCTGCAAATACGAAGGTTGACAGTGGCACATCACTTTCGTTCTCTGAGGAAGGTAACTATATCCTGAAGGTGGGATTACTGGTGAACGGAAGCGTAACAAGCGTGATTAGTCGTTCCTATACGCTGAAAGAGGATCATCCTGAGCAGTTCGTCATCCCTGCTTTCTGTACCATGGGCGAGAACGAAGTGTGCGCCTTCTTTGAGGCTCCCGTCAACTGGACATCAACGATTGCCTGCTGGGCATGGACCAACACGCCATCCGACAACTTCACTTTCTCACAGCGCCAGAACTGGCCGGGTGTGGACTGCGTGAAGATCTGGACGGCCGACAATGGCAACGATGTGTGGAAATGGTCATGGGACGGCACGAAGGAGAAGAACTCATCAGCCACACAACCTGCATTCATTATCTTCAGTAGTGCAGGATCACCACAGACGGCCGACTTCCCCTTCCAGAATGGTGGCTACTATGATAAGGACGGACTGAAGGGTGTGGTAACTACGGGCATCGAGGATATCAACATCAACCGCAATTCTTCTACACTTATCTACACTATCCAAGGCGTACGTCTGCCCAATGGCGTTTCACTCAAGAATCTGCCAAAGGGCGTCTATATCGTGAATGGCAAGAAGGTGGTAAATTAGTAGGGAAAGAATGGATATAAAGAAACTGTTTACTACAATAGCAGCCCTGTTGTTCTCCATGCTAAGCATGGCACAGGGCTGTTGGCCTGCAAACTATGGCGGCGTGATGCTGCAAGGGTTTTACTGGGACTCTTACTCTGATACGAAATGGACCAAGCTTGAACAGCAGGCTGATGAGCTGGCACAGATATTCGACCTGATCTGGGTGCCCAATTCGGGTAACTGCGGACCAGGTAGAGGGATGGGCTACATGCCTATCTGGTGGTTCGACCATAACGGTACGTTTGGAACCGAGGATGAACTGCGCAGCATGATCAACACGTTCAAGAGTAAGAATGTGGGCATCATCGAAGACGTGGTCATCAATCACAAAGCAGGTGTTGAAGACTGGTGCGATTTCGCTGAGGAAACATGGGATGGACATACGCTCACCTGGTCGTTAGCTGATATCTGCAGTAACGACGAGGCCGCCAACAACGGCTATGCGCCCACAGGTAACTTGGATACGGGAGATAACTTCGACGGTACCCGCGATCTGGACCATACCAGTGAGAACGTTCAGCAGAACGTGGAATGGTATCTCGACTTCCTGCTCAACGACTTGGGCTATGCCGGGTTCCGCTATGACATGGTGAAAGGATACAATGGCTACTATACAGGATTGTACAACGCTACGGCCAAGCCAAAGTTCTCTGTAGGCGAGTTTTGGGATGGCTACGGTAATACAAGTGCATGGATCAACAAGACAGCTGAATACGACTATGGTAATGGTAAGTCAGCCGCCTTCGATTTCCCTCTGAAATTCATCATCAACGATGTGTTCGGCAATGGCAACTGGAACGGATTGGCCGATAAAGGACTCATTGGCGTGGAAGATTATCGTCGCTGGTCGGTAACCTTTGTTGACAACCATGACACCTACCGCGATGCCAACCGTCTCAGCAGTAATGTTCTGGCGGCCAATGCACTCATTCTGGGCTTACCAGGTACTCCCTGCATCTTCCTTACCCATTGGAAGCACTACAAACCCCAACTGAAGAAAATGATTCTGGCACGCAAGGCTGCCGGCATCACCAACCAGAGTAACACTTGGGACTGGGAGAATGTGAATGGTGGCCGCGTCATCGAGACTGAAGGCACCAAAGGGAAAGTCCTCGTTATTTGTGGATATGTAGTTGGCAATGAGTATCTGGACAAGCATCTCGAAGAGAACTATCAGTTGGTGGTAAGTGGTGATGCTGCCAACCCCAACTTCGCTTTCTACATGAGTAAGGGGCTCACCCTACCCGATGACCTCATCGAGACAGATGTGACTGGCGGTGGTATTACCATCTATGTGGATACTGACCCTGCACAGACCAATGCCCACCTCTATACCTGGAAAGGTGGTGACCCGTTGACCACTGCATGGCCTGGTGATAAAGTAAGCAACTTCAAAACCAAGATCGTGAACGGCAAGACATGGTACTACCGTACCTACGATGCCATCAAACTCAATGCCATTCTGAATAACGGAAACGGAGGTGATGGTAATCAGACGGAAGACATCATGGATCTTGTGGGTGACCAGTTCTTCACTTATACTGGCGGAGGGAATTATACGAACGTTACCAGTGAGTATATCGACTATGTCTATCAAGACCTGCCTGCATGTGCTACGCCTCAGGAAGGAACCTATGCTTACTTTGAGAATACAGGTAACTGGGACAACGTGTATGCTTATGCTTTTATTAAAATAGATAATGACAACAGTATTAGCGTAACAGGCGATTGGCCAGGTGTAATAATTGAAAAGGTTGGTCAGTCGGACAGTGGCCATGATGTTTATCGCTGGAAGGCTACAGCAAATGCAAGCACCCCGACAACCATCATCTTCAACAGTGGCAACAATGGGAAACAGACAGAAGATTTAGAGTTCGTGAATGCTACCTATTACAATGCTGACGGTCCTGTAGAGACTATTACCCAAAGCGAAGCGAATGCCCGTTATGCACAGCTGTTCAACCGTGATTTCACTGCAGGAGTACGCACCACCGTTTGTCTGCCGTTCAGCCTCAACGAGGAAGAAACAGAATCACTCAGCGGTCGCATGTACGAACTGAGCGGTTACATGAACGGCTACCTGCATTTTAGCTCTGTTGACCAAGTGGAGGCCTTCAAGCCCTATATCTTTATCGCTGACGAGACAGGCAAATCATTCTACAAATTTGCTCAGAAAGGCTTGCAAGAAGGTGAGGCGCAGACTGCCACCGTTGGTGATTTCTCATTCATCGGCTGTGATAAAGATCAGACTATCATAAGTAACGATGCTACCATCTGCTATGATTACAACAACCAGTTCGTGGAGGTTGGAAAGGATGAAGGTGTGCAGATAGCACCTTACCGTGGATTCTTCACCAAGAATGCCACATCGAGTGCCACACTCAAAGGTGCCTTGTTCGACTACGAGGGTGTGGCCACATCTGTCGAGATTGTGTCAAACGTTGCAGAACGTCCCACCATCGCTATCTACACCATTGATGGTCGTCGTGTTTCCACGGACCTTCCATCCAATCTGCCCAAGGGCATCTATATCGTGAATGGCAAGAAAGTGGTTAGATGAGAGATGAGAGATTAAAGATGAGAGATATATGAAGTGGAGAGGATTCTGTTTAGGTATTCTGCTGACCTGCAGCATTAGTCTGCAGGCACAGAAATACGTGGGGGGTGACATCTCCATGCTCCCGAAATACGAGGAGGCGGGGGTAGTTTATAGAGATGCTGCGGGTAATGCTGTCAGCGATGTGCTCGCCTTCTTCAAGCAGGAAGGACTGAATGCCATGCGTGTCCGTTTGTTTGTCGATCCATCCAAAGACAAAGACAAGGCCGTGTGTCAGGATCTCGAGTATGTGAAGCAGTTTGGCAAGCGTATCAAGGATGCGGGAATGCAACTGATGCTCGACTTCCACTACAGCGACACCTGGGCAGATCCTGCCAAGCAGTGGACACCCGATGCGTGGAAAGCCCTCTCCAACGAGGAGCTATACGTGAAGATCTACGAATACACCAAAGAGTGTCTTCGACAGATGAAAGAGGCAGGAGCCACACCTGACATGATTCAGACGGGTAATGAGATTTCCTTTGGTATGCTTTGGGGAACAGAAGCCGAGGCTAAGAACAACCAGGCAAACCGCTGCTACATAAATTCCCCTGAGGCTAACTGGACCCGTTTCATCACCCTCCTCAAGCAAGCAGGGAAAGCGTGTCGCGAGGAATGTCCGCAAGCTCGGATTATCCTTCACAGCGAACAAACCCCTAAACCCAGTGTCCTGACGGATTTCTTTGACAGGATGAAGAATGCCGCTGTTGACTATGACATCATCGGACTGAGTTATTACCCCGACTACCACGGTGATATGAAATCCCTTGAAACGGCACTGAACACCATTGAGGGGAAGCAGTACGGCAAAGAGATCATGATTGTGGAGGCAGGCTATAGTTACGCATGGCCCATCGGGAACTCGTTCGACTATACCAAGACATACCCCTATACGGAAGAAGGACAACGGCAATTCACCGCTGATCTCATCACGTTGCTCAACAAGCACGAGTCTGTGAAAGGATTGTTCTGGTGGTGGCCCGAAGATAATGGGAACAAGAACGTGACCTACGGCTGGTGGAATGCCGCCTTGTATAACCACGAGACAGGCAAGCCCTATGCCGCCTTCTATGAGTTAAAGAACTTTTTAGGCGACAATACCAGTGTGTCTATGATTGAGACACCTGCTATTGCCGCCTTGAACAATGTCTATTCCATGGAGGGGATGCTGGTCAGCAACAACGGAAGTACAGCATCGCTACCCAAAGGGATGTACATCATAGGGAAGCGAAAGACAATCAGTCATTGAAACTCAGTTCCCTACCCCTGTAGAAATCGGTCAGCGCACGTTGGTACAGGTATTCATATTTAGCCCGCACCAAGTCGCTCTCCGCTTTCATCAGGTTGTTTTTCGCCTCGTTGAACTCCGTGATGTTCGCCTTGCCATACTCATACTTGGCTGACATCAGACGAAAAGCCTCATCCTGACTGCGCTTGGCCTCAGCACTGCTCTCGTATTTGGCCTGCGCAGCTACCGCATTATAATATGCCTGCTGGATCTCCTTGTACAATCCCTTCTTCACATTATCCAGTTGCAACTGCTGGTTATACCGGTTCAGCTGCGCACTTTTGATATTGTTACGGGTCTCATAACGATTGAAGATGGGAACACTCAGGCTCAGACCGATATACTGACTGAAGTTGTTGTTCAACTGCTTGAAGAAGCCATCACTGGGATAACCACTCGTCTTATAGTAGTTGGAACCGAGTCCTGCCTGAAAAGAGAGGTTGGGCAACTTAGCACTCTTGGCAATATCGATACTCTTCAACGTTCCTTCCAAGCGATACTGCTCGGCCTGGATCTCAGGCTTGATCATCAAAGCCTCCTGATAGATGGCATCAGGAGAGATGAGATCCATGGAAGGAAGGATCTCGGGTACTGCCACATCCCTTGAAATCGTGAAGGACTCAGGTGAGGGGAGTTCAAGCAACTGACTGAGCGTAAGCAGCGACAAGCGGTAGTCGTTGTCTGCCTGTGTGGCCGTAAGACGACTTTGTGCCAGCGAAGCCTCTTGCTGAGCCACTTCCGTACCACTCGCCTTCCCGTTTCGCATCATCTCCGTAAGACGGTGCACATGCATGGAATCGATACTGATCTGCCGTTTGGCCACATCGCACAGTTCCATGTTATAGAGGATCTGCACATAAGCCTGTGCCACCTGCATGCGGATATCGTTCTTTGCTTTCTCTAAATCAGCAGTGGCTGCTTCAAGGTTCAGCTTCTGCAGTTCCAAGGTTCTTGGGATGCGGTATCCAGTAAACAAGGGTACACTGGTGTTCAGACCGAACGAGGTACTACTGGTGTTCGTATTTGTATAGGTGTTCTGGGCAGTCAGTCCACGACCGAACGAGAAATTCTCGGAGGCAGAGGCGGATAAGTCGGGCAAACGACTGTTCTTTGCCGTGCTTACATCCAGTTCGCGCTGCAGACGGTTTACATCCTGCTGCTTTACCTGGATATTATGCTCCAAGGCATAGTCGATACATTGCCGAAGTGTCCACGGCTGCTGCGCCGAAGCGAAGACGGTGAAGGGCAGTAATACGGCACTGCACATCAACCTATTGATCAAGGTATTCATCTTCTTCATCTTAATGATTATTATTCATTATCGATTTCATCTGTCACCACCTTCGGACCGCGCACCTTATCCTTTAGGGTGATGCCCGACTTGATCTCGATGTTCACGCCATCACTCAAACCCGTTACCACTTGCTTGCGCTCGTAGGTCTTCTCTTTTCCATTCTCCTTGATGACATACACAAAGGTAGAGTCACCACTAAACTCAATGGCACTTTCAGGAACAGAAAGAGCCTTGGTGGCACGAGCCAGCTCAATCTCTGCCGTGGCACTGTAGCCAGAGCGAATCTTACTTCCCTTCAGAACACGTACAGCAGCCTTGATCTCAAACTGGTTGGCACCGTTACTCTCCACCGCCTTGGGTGAGACATATTCCAAGGAAGCATCAAAGGTAAGGTCCTGAAGCGCACCAATCGTGATCTTCATCGGCATTCCCGATACCAGCTGTCCTACCTCCGTCTCGTCGATATTACCACGGAAAATCAGGTCGTTCATGTTTGCCACGCTGGCAATGGTCGTACCATCATTGAATGTATTGCTCAGAATCACACTGTTTCCCACCTTGACAGGAATATCCAGGATGACACCAGAGATGGTGGAACGCACCAATGTGGAACTGGCCTTGGCATTACTCTTGGAAACGCCATCGCGAACAACAGCCAAGGCATCATCAGCGGCAAGCTTCTCTTGCTTGGCTTGGTTCAATGCCAGCTTGGCCTTATCATACTCATCAGCAGATACCAGTTTCTGGTTGTAGAGACTCTCCTCGCGCTGGAAGTCGGTCTGGGCCTGTTTCAGGTTAATCACAGCCAAGCGCACACGCATTTCTGCACTGCTCAGCTGACTCATGTCTGGAATCACCTTTACCTTGGCTATCACCTCCCCTGCTGTGACATAGTCACCAGCCTCCTTCAGCAGTTCAGTGATGATACCTGAGATCTGCGGTTTAACGTTCACCTCATTACGGGGTTCGATCTTTCCTGTAATGATGGTTGTTTTGGCGATATCTGCCGTGGTGGGTGTAAACTCGTCATAGACAACGGGCTTCGGCTGAGATTTCTGCCAAAGAAACACGAAAGTTCCAATGAAAATCAGTGCGACAATCGCTGCGATAATCAATTTGCTGTACTTCTTCATAACTATATCATTTTTTATTTTATTCTATTCATCTCTCATGGCATCTACCGGTTTGATGCTCATGGCGCGGGCTGCAGGAGCCAAGCCTGCCAGCACCCCCACTGTAGCCACCACAAGGGCAGCAAAGATGGCGGTCCAGAAGTTCACTTGGAAGTGGGTGTTCACGATACCATCCTCGGTATTGGCCAACTCCAGCATCTGCAGAATCATCACGCCGAAGAGGATGCCACTCATTCCTGCCACCAAGGTCAGTACGATACTCTCAGAGATAATCTGACTGAGAATCATCTTGGGTGTAGCACCAATGGCTCTGCGAATACCTATCTCGGTGGTACGCTCACGCACAGTCACCATCATGATGTTCGACACGCCGATGGCACCTGCGAGCAAGGTTCCCAAGCCCACCAGCCATATCAGGAAGTTAACCCCCTTGAACATATTATCTATCATCTGGAATATCAGCTCCGTATTAAACACTAACGCTCCCTGCTCGTCTGTAGGATCCACATAATGTGCTCTGGCGATGGTCTCACGGATACGGTCAGTGATCTTACTCATCACCACCCCCTCACGACCAGTAGCCGCAATCAAGTCAACCTCGTTACCACGATTAAACAACGCCTGCATCAGTGTAATCGGCATGGTGATCTGCTCTTCAGCTCGTCCGTTAAAGGACACATTATTACTTGAACTGTAATCCACACCTATCACCTCAAAGTAGGTTGAGTCAACACGTATCTTCTTACCACAAGGGTCGCCACCCTCCTTAAAGAGATCCTTATAAATCTTCTTACCGATCACACACACCTTACGATGTTCTCGGATGTCCATATCATTGAGATAACGACCATAGTACATCTTGGGTCCTATGACCTTCGCCTGTTCGGGAAGTGTGCCTTGGATTCGTGGGGATGTCTTCTGGTCGCCATAGTAAGCCGTGTTGCTACCACCCCATTGCGAGAAGAGCATAGGTACCACCACATCAAGTTCCGGCACCCGCTGCTTCAAACGGTCGATATCCTTATAGTCCATGCTCCACCAACGCCCCTTACGGAATCCCTTGTAAGGTTTCGTGGTTTGTTGAGCACCGATGATGACGGTGTTCTGTGCGAAGCCCTCGAAGGTCTTGTCGAGTTGTTCCCTCAGTCCTTTTCCGCCTCCCATCAGTCCTATGAGCATGAACACACCCCAGAAGACGCCAAATCCCGTAAGGAACGAACGCGCCTTGTTGCGTGTCAGTGTATCGAGGATTTCTCTATATGAATCTAAATCTATTCTCATTTCAATGCAAATTTATAATTCATAATGCATAATTCATAATGCATAATTAATCTGCTCGGAGGGCTTCGATGGGGCGGATGCGCGAGGCCTTGAAGGCAGGAATTAGTCCTGCAATGGTTCCAGCGATAATCATTACCATTGTCGCCTCAAGACAGACGTCGATTCCTACTGTGGGATCCACAAAGAGCGTCAGCTTGACTACGCCCAGATCCGTGACATCGTGCCCCAGTGTGGCATCCATATACTCATTGGCCGCCACGCCCAATACCATACCTATATAACCGAAGAAGGTAGTGATGATGACACTCTCGATGATAATCAGTTTGAGGATACTCCAGGGTTTGGCACCAATCGCCTTACGGATGCCAAACTCATGCGTACGTTCCTTCACCGTGATGAGCATGATGTTCGAAACACCTACGATGCCGCTCAGCAGTGTAAAGAGTCCTACCACCCAGAGGAAGGTTCTGATGACGGCGATACCCTGTTCCATCTGCATGTTTTGGGTATAGCCGTTCCATATCCATATACTGCGCTCATCGTCTGGATGAGCCTGGTGGTTGGCGTTCAATCTACGACGGTAAGTTTTTTCGAAGTCCTCATTCTGTTTCTTTGTACTCAATCCATGGAAGGTGAACTCAATATTACCCACAGCATCTGTGTTGGCACCATAGATGCTCTTGATGGTGGAATAAGCTGAGTAGGCATTATTCGAGCCATCTTCACGACTCTTAAAAATACCCACCACCTTGAAGGCGAAGTTACCCACCTTCACATACTTACCGATGAGCGTCTTGTAGTCCTTCGGCTCCAGTTCCTTGGCTTGCTTGTCGTTGATGACCAACACCTTGCGTTTCTCTCGTAGGTCAATATCGTTGATGAACCTACCATAGAGCAACGTCTGCTTGTCGATCTTCGTATGAACGGGAAACACACCCGCTATCTGCATACTCATATAGTTCTCGCCATGGGTAACGGTGGCATTCATATAGTAAACCGCCCCCACCTCATCGACGTTATCCTTGAATTCAGCATTGGTAGTGGTAAGGTCTTTTTCATCCAGATTGATATAGCGTCCTTCGCTCAGTCCATTATAGGGCTTTGAGGTCTGTCCGCCATACGCCTCCATCGAGTTTGACAGGAAGTCGTTGTTCTGCTTTATCGTGGCATTGATAAGGCCGTTACCTGCACCTAACAGCACGATGAGCATAAAGATTCCCCACGCCACGGCGAAGCCGGTTAGCGTGGTGCGGAGTTTGTTCCTCCGTGCCGTTGACCATATTTCTGTGATTATATCGTGCATCTTGTTATTTCATCATGCCGTTAACGCCAAAGGGTGAAGCATCATGGTTCAGGTTCTCCTCGATCTGTCCGATGATGCCGTCCTTGATATGAACGATCTTGTTCGTTTCGTTCGCCACGCCACTCTCGTGAGTCACCACAACGATGGTCATACCCTCCTCTTTGTTCAGTTGTTTGAGCAGCTGCATCACCTCCACAGACGTCTTCGAGTCGAGTGCGCCTGTAGGCTCATCAGCCAGGATGATCTGCGGATGGGTGATGAGTGCTCTGGCTATGGCTACACGTTGCTTCTGTCCTCCCGACAACTCATTGGGGTAATGATCGGCCCAGTCCAACAGTCCAAGCCGATCCAAGTAATCCATGGCAAGCGCATGGCGCTTCTTTCTGGACACCCCCTGATAAAATAATGGCAACTCTACATTCTCCACGGCGGTCTTGAACGAGATGAGGTTGAAGCTCTGGAAGATAAAACCAATCATCTTGTTGCGGTACTCCGCTGCCCGCCGCTCACTGAGGTCCTTGATCAACGTACCTGCAAGGGTATATTCCCCTGAGTCATAGTTGTCGAGGATTCCTAAGATATTCAATAAAGTGGACTTCCCAGAGCCGCTGGCTCCCATGATGCTCACGAACTCCCCCTTGTCAATGTCGAGGTTGATGCCCTTGAGCACATGCAGCGGCTGGGCGCCGAAGTAGGTTTTGTTGATGTCTTGTAAATGAATCACGACATGTATATTTAAATCTTTTTACCTTAAAACTATACCCGTTAGACGCATCTGTCTGCGGAAAGGTTGCAATGTGAGCAATTATTTTTCTGCCAAGCATTCACAATATCCTCCATTGAGATGTCAAGTAACTGCATCTGGCGGAACAGCTCGGGCAGCTTCTCCTTCATGAACAACTGTTTGCGCTCCTTCAGGATCTTCTTCTTCGCCCCTTTGGTCACGAAGTAGCCCAGTCCGCGCTTGTTGTAGATGATCTCACTGCGGGCAAGCTCATCATACGCCTTCACAGCCGTGTTGGTGTTCACCTGCAGCAGTACGGCATATTCACGTACGCTGGGGATGCGCTCATCGTCCTGATAGTTCCCCGCCAGGATCTCATCGCAGAGGCGATCGGCTATCTGTATATATATTGCTTTATCGTTATTGAAAATCATAGATTCGTTCTTTTATTGTTAATGACCTGCAAACGCGTAAAGATACGGTAGCTGCTACGGTAATTGTAACAAGCCCACACGATCATAATCACCATGAGAAGATAACCTGTAATGGAGAACGTTGCGCCGCCATCCTGATTGATGACGAGCAGGTCGCCCCAGAAGTACTTATAGGAATATTTCACCAAGGCCTCCAACAGGAGAAAGAATAGTGTAATAATACCAAAGGCGTTCTTGCGGAACACGGAACCGCCCCATACATACAGAGAGTGCAGCCATATAAAGGATATGACAACGAAACAAGCCATCATCAAACCTTTGAAATGATGTATGCTTTCAAGGATACCGTTGCCATAGACCCGTGGAAGGACGGGGATACCCGACAAGAACTCCTCACCTGTGAACAAGGTTATGCTCAGACCTCTCAGTGTGTCACCCAGCATAAACGCCAGGAGCATGCAAAGGGGGAACACCACTGTAATGACAAGCATCAGTACGGTATATTTCTCAGCATTCGTGGCTGGCAGCATCAGGAAGGAGATGGCCTTCTGTTTCGTCTTGATACGCTCGAAGATCTGAGCGAACATGACGAACAACACCACCATGATGGCAAAGCTGCTGATGGCCACCAGCATCTCCAGGATGAAGGCTGTTTTCATTTGGGTAGCGAAGGTTGCCGCAAAGAACATCTGAAGCAGGTAAATACCCAAGAGTGCCCCCAGTGTCCATATGGCAAGCCATTTCCAGTTCACCTTCAGGTACCATGCCAGCACCTTTCCCATTCTATTGAAACTAAACTCTTTCATAACATCTAACAATTAATGAAACGACCGATCAGCTGCCTACGTGTAAACAAACGGTAGGAGAGCCATATATTGAAAATCGCCAGAATCCAGTACACAGCGGTTATCGAAAATCCGATTTTATCCAGGAGTGATTCTGTCATCTCGATATTGGGAACCTGATGAGCGATGGTTACTCCCAACACTGTTCCCACCACGATGATAATCAATGTCGTGAGCACCCATGAGTGCTTGCGGGAACGGAAGAACGAAGCTCCTAACAGATAGAGCGAATGGATGAATACCAACTGTCCCATGAAAAAGAAGAATACCTTAGGACTTTCTTCGAACATTCCTGAAACATTGATCGAACGACATAGTTCACTGACGATCAGCTTGCCTTCACCAGGACGAACGATCATGGATATCACATACTGAACCCCATCCACGATGACCACCGACAGCCACATCCCCAGCATGATGATCAGGGACACACCATAGCGTGAGAGGAACTTCTCCAGGTTACTGCCAGGCAGTGTCAGGAACTGCTGCCAGTCGCTCTGTGTCTGAAAACCATAGTACAAATAAGTTCCCATGAACAGGAAGGAGCAAACGATGATGGCCGAAAAAGCTCCTAAGTTCATGCCATACTGGTTTCCTGCAGATCTTTCAATCAGCATGAAGAACAGGACGATGAGTGCCAATGTAGCCAGCGTTCTCAGGAATATCTTACTGATAGTTGACTTATCATGCCACAATGACCATTTCATCACCTTGCCGAAACGAGTCATATTAAACGTACTCATACATCACCTCCTTTACTTGATCAGTCCTTTGGTCACTGCATCGAAGAGCAGTTCGAGATTCATCTGTGTCTCGGCATCACCTTCCTTACGGGGAACGATCACGGCGTTACCCTGCAATGAAGGCTCGGCATAGATCACATCATCACCCATCTCACTGGGCTGACGATACTCAAACACATACTTGTCGCAGATGTCGCTTACGCTGGCATCGAGGAGCAGATGACTGCGGTCGAGGATCAGGATATGATCGAGCAGCTGCTCAACATCATGCACCTGGTGCGTACTGATGATCAACGTGCGGTCTTCTGTCATGTGGTTCGCCACCACTCTTCTGAACTCTGCCTTTGAAGGAATATCGAGACCGTTGGTGGGCTCATCCATCAGCAGCAGCTTCGTTCCAGCGGCGAGGGCAAAGCTCATGAAGACCTTTTTCTTCTGTCCCATCGAGAGGCTATTTAACTGTAGGGTGGTGGACAGGTCGAAATCCTTCAGACAGCTTTCAAGCACCTCGCGACTGAAACGGGGGTAGAACGGCATGTTGATCTTAACATACTGGTCGAGAGACACTGGCGGAAGGTCAAACTCCTCAGGCACGATGAACATCTCCTGAAGAACTTCCGGGCGACGCTTCTTAGTCTCCACCCCGTCGAAGGTGATGGTACCCTGCTGGGCATGAAGCAGTCCGCTGATCAAATAGAGCAAGGTGCTCTTGCCCGTTCCGTTCTTACCTAACAAGCCATAGATATTATTTTCTGGCATCTGCAGGCTGAAGTTGCTAAACACCTGCTCCTTCGAGCCTGCATATTTGAAACTGATATTCTTAACCTCTATCATAACACTATTCTTAATTTTCAATTTTCAATTATCAATTATCAATTATCTAAAGTGCCGTTGCCAACAGGATGTCATCCGTAGGATTCATCACCAGCATACTGTCAATCGTCTCGAATCCGCTTGCAGCCTTATGGCGGCGCAGGTAGTTTACTGACATCACCTGACTGAACTCATAATGATATACAGCCTTCTCCATGGCGGTATCGTAGGTCTGTTCCTTGCGGTTCCAGTTATGCTTCGATACCTCGTAACCCTCCGTGTTGTAGGTAAGCTCCAAGCAATGATCCTTTACCCACTCGTTGCGACGCTCATTCCAACGCAGCACTTCCTTCTTCACCAGACGATCCAGATCATCATATTCATAGTTATAGGCCAACTTGGCTGTCAGATAGTTTCCGTCTTTGTCATAGACGTACATGGTGTTTACACGACCGTTTTCAATGTCGGCATTGTAGCAATACGTTTCACTTCCATTCATTGCAGAACTCAGATACATACTGAGAATCGTTGCAGCTGTAATAATAGTCTCCATAATCTTCTATTTTTAATGTTCAACTTTCTTGTTTTTGACACCCGTTTGATTGAGTGTTGTGGTGTACTACTTCAATAGTACACTGCAAAGGTATGACTTTTACAAATACGCTCCAAATATTTCAGCAACTTTTTTTCGTGCAAACGCAATATTTAACTTTCGTTTACACTTACACCTTATTAAATAAATTAATATAGAAACAAAACCGCACCAACTCATCACGAGTCAGTAAAGGAGGCCCCACCCAGACCCCTACCCTGTGATGGGAGGGGAGAATAGAAAAGTGATTTCAAAATGCCGTTTCAATTTGGGTATAGGCGACAGATCGTTTGGCTATAGGCGCACGATCGTTTGAGTATAGGCAAACGATGGAAAAACGGCACTTTCATCCCTTATTCTTTATGGAATTACCCTAGTAAGTCCTAAGATAATGCCCTCCAATACCATACAAAAGGTAACATGGTAACAGCTGTTACCATGTTACCTTTCAAAATTGGCTAAAAAGTAACAGAGAAAGTGTATTATGATTATAAGTGATTGATTTATAGTGAGTGTGGACATGGTAACAGCTGTTACCGTTACCTTTTATATTAACCACCAGCCCCTCCCCTATGATGGGAGGATAGATTTCAAAATTAGCTTGCTTTCTTTTTCGTTGCCTGAATGAAGTAAACAATCAGGAGGATGTAGGCGATGAGGGAGCAGAGCTCGGAAAGGGGGTTGGCCAACCACGTCTCGTTGATGGGATTGAAGCCCACGAAGCGGAGGAGGGCGGAAACAACGCCCATAAGTGCACCACCGGCAATGAAACCGCTGGCAATCAGGGTTCCTTTTTCTCCCCGATCCTTATTTACTTTCTCATCCTTACTGCGAGTAGTAACATACCAGTTGACGGCACCGCCCACCAACAGCGGGATATTCAGTTCCAAGGGGATGAACATACCCAAGGCGAAAGGCAGGGCAGGTACTTTGATAAAGGTGAGGATAAGGGCGATTGCTGCACCAATGGCATAGAGCAGCCACGGGGCTCCCACGCCACTCATCAGCGGTTCGATCACTGCCGCCATGGCATTAGCCTGCGGCGCAGCCAGCTCGCCGCTGGCAAAGTCGTATGTCTTGTTCAGCAGAAGCATCACACCGCCCACGGTGGCCGCACTGACAAGTACGCCGAGGAATTTCCACTGCTCCTGTTTCTTCGGAGAAGTACCTAGCCAGTAACCGATCTTGAGGTCGGTAATGAACGAGCCTGCCACAGACAAAGCCGTACATACCACACCACCCATGATCAAGGCAGCCAGCATACCACCAGTACCCTTCAGTCCTACAGCCACCATCACCACAGAGGCAAGAATCAGCGTCATCAGCGTCATTCCGCTAACAGGATTACTGCCCACGATGGCAATGGCGTTGGCCGCTACTGTGGTGAACAGAAAGGCGATGACGGTAACGAGCAGGATGGCCACCACCGCATAGAGCAGGTTATCCATCACACCGAACCAGAAGAAGAGGAAAGTGATGAGGATGGTGACAATGCAGCCGATGGCGATAATCTTAAAGGCGATGTCGCGCTGTGTTCTAAGCATGTCTTTGCTGACATTACTACCGCCTTTCATCTCCTTGGTGGCCAGACTCACCGCACTCTTGATGATGCCCCAGCTCTTCACGATACCGATGATACCTGCCATGGCGATGCCACCGATACCTATCGACTTGGCATACAGCTTGAAGATCTGTTCGGGAGTCATGTCACCCACAGCCGTGGTAATGCTGGGATCCCACATGTTTAATATATCATGGGGGAACAAGAGTGCCATGCCAGGCACGATGATCCACCATACGGCAAGAGAGCCTAAGCAGATGATGAACGCATATTTCAGTCCGATGATATACCCCAATCCCAATACAGCAGCACCGGTATTCACCTTCAGCACCAGCTTGGCACGGTCAGCGAGATCAACACCCCATGACATCATCCGCGTAGTGACATTCTCGTTCCACCAGCCGAAGGTAGCCACGAAGAAGTCGTATAATCCACCCACGATACCTGCAATGAGCAGGGGCTTAGCCTGAGAACCACCTTTCTCACCGCTTACCAGCACCTGCGTGGTGGCTGTGGCCTCTGGGAAAGGATACTTGCCGTGCATATCGCTCACGAAGTACTTACGGAACGGTATCATAAACAGAATACCCAAGATACCACCTAACAAGGAACTCAGGAAGATGTTGACGAACGAGGCCGTCATCTCAGGATATTTCGCCTGCAGGATATAGATGGCAGGCAAGGTAAAGATAGCACCTGCCACCACAGAACCTGAGCAGGCACCGATACTCTGGATGATGACATTCTCACCAAGTCCTTGCTTGCGACGTGCCGCTGTTGACACGCCCACGGCAATGATGGCAATGGGGATGGCAGCCTCGAACACCTGTCCTACCTTCAATCCCAGGTAGGCGGCAGCGGCCGAGAAGAGCACGGCCATCAGAATACCCCATGTTACTGACCAGCCGTTCACCTCAGCATATTGCTTCTGAGGCGACATCACCGGCTCATACTGTTCTCCTTCTTTCAGCTCACGAAACGCATTGTCGGGGAGCTGGATGTTGTTCTTTTCTTCCATATATGATTTACATTTCTTCTGGTTTAGCAATGGTTTTAGGGTGTCTATGACTCACCTTGAAGCGGTCGAAACCCTCTCCATAAACACCGATGACAGCACTCTGGCTTACAAACGCGTTGGGATCGATCTCATCAATGAGCTGGAAGATCTTCGCGCTCTCGCTTTTCTTGGCCAGCACGAACAGCATCTTCACTTCCCGTCCGCTATAGAAACCCTGACCGTTGATGACAGTACAACCACGATGCGGGTCAGCATTGATGCGATGACCGATCTCCTCATATTGCTCGGAGATAATGAAGAACTGCACACTTCGTCGCATGGTGTTCACTACCTGGTCGATACAGAAGGCCGTTACATAGAGCACCACATAACCATAGATCACTTTCTCCCAGTCGCGCAGCACGATGTAGCTGCAAGTAATGATGACCACATCGCAGATCAGTATCACCCTTCCTAAGGAGATATCACGGTATTTGTTGATGATGGCGGCAATGATGTCCGTACCACCTGTACTGCCATTCACTCCAAGTCCCAGTCCTACACCACTTCCACAGAACACAGCACCCAGGATGGCAGCCATGAAAGGCTGGTCGTGCAACAAATGAAGGTTTTCCGTATGTTCACGGATAAACGTGAGCGCAATGGTCAGCACCATCACTGCATAGACGGTTTTCACACAGAACTTCCATCCCAGAACGCGCAGCGCAATGATCAGCAAAACAGCGTTGATGGCAAAGTAAGACACCTGAGCGGGAACATGAAGCGCACTCCATTCAAGGATGGAGGAGACACCTGCCACGCCACCTGCAGGAATGCCGTTGGGCAACAGGAAGATTGACCAACCCACACAATAGGAGAGCATGGCGACAGCAATGAAGACGTAGTCGCGCACCTCTTTCCACATCTTTTTCTTCTCCAGTCGAGGTGTATTCATCGTTTCGTGTTCAGTAGTAATTCCGTTAGTTCCTTCATGCCCTCAGAAGCACCTTTCTGAATATGCTTGATATCCCGATAGCCGGTCTTCATGACGGGGTTAGGATCTATGAGATACACAGGAACGTCGGGTGAGACATATTGCACAAGTCCTGCTGCGGGATAGACCACCAGTGATGTGCCGATGATGATGAAGATATCAGCCTTTGAAGCCTCCTCGGAAGCAGCACTGATCATGGGCACGCCCTCGCCGAAGAACACGATGAAGGGGCGCAGCAACGAGCCATCTCCAGCACGTTCGCCTGGCTTTACCTCAAGGTCATCACCGCCGAGTGTCTTCTGATAACGGGGGTTATCCACATCCCTGCTGGAGCACACCTTCATCAGTTCTCCATGCAGATGAATCACATGCGTGGAGCCAGCCATCTCATGGAGGTTATCCACATTCTGCGTAATCACCGTCACTTCATACTGCTCCTCGAGCTTGGCTACCAACCGATGACCTTCGTTGGGCTTGGCTGCTACCAGCTTCTTGCGCAGCATGTTGTAGAAATTATTCACATATTCAGGATCGTCTTCCCATGCCTCATGCGTAGCCACACGACTAACGGGATAGTTCTCCCAAAGACCGTCAGCATCACGGAATGTGCTCAGTCCGCTTTCCACAGACATTCCCGCACCTGTCAATACAACGATTTTCTTCATGTTTCAGTTTCCTTTCTATTAGTTCCCGCTATCTCCATAAACAGGAAAAACGGGTTGTTGAATCTTAAGAATGCACAAAATTACACATTTTTCTTCAATAAAGGCGATGAAATTCAAGAAAATGTGTAACTTTGCACGTTATTAATAATATTTATAGTTGAAGATGAACAAACTGAGTTATTCGTTAGGTCTTGGCATCGGTCAGCAATTGTTGCAGATGGGCATTGACGAATTCAATGTCAACGATTTCGCAGCAGCCGTCAAGGATGTGCTGGAAGGTAAGGATCCGCAGATTGGACACCGTGAGGCACAGACCATTGTACAGACCTATTTCCAACAGCAGGAAGAGAAGTTGAATCGCGAAAAAGAAGCTAAAGGCAAGATTGCCAAGGAAGAAGGCGAGAAATATCTGGCAGCAAACGCCAAGAAAGAGGGTGTGGTTACCCGCGAGAGCGGTCTGCAATACCTGGTACTGAAGGAAGGAACGGGCAAGAGTCCGAAAGCAAGTGACAGAGTAAAGTGTCACTATGAAGGATTCCTGACCGATGGTACGGTTTTCGACAGTAGCGTACAGCGTGGTGAACCTGCCGTATTCCCTCTGGATGGTGTCATCGCTGGTTGGACAGAAGGTCTGCAGCTGATGAAAGAGGGCGGCAAGACACGCTTCTTCATCCCCTACCTGCTGGCTTACGGTCCTAGTGGCGCAGGCAACAGCATTCCTCCATATGCAACCCTGATCTTCGATGTGGAACTGTTGGAGGTTCTTTAGAAGTTAGAGGTGAGAAGTGAGAAATTAGAAATTAGAAAAGAGTATTCATAAAAATATAAAACGACAAAAACAATGAAAAAAGTAACAATCGTAGCCGCTATGGCTATCGTAGCCGCTGCTTTCACATCATGCGGCAATCCCACTCCGAAGGCAAACCTGAAGAGTGATCTCGACAGTATGAGCTATGCCATGGGTATGGCACAGACACAGGGTCTGAAGGACTACCTCGTACAGCGCCTCGGTGTTGACACTGCCTACATGGACGACTTTATCAAAGGTCTGAACGAAGGTGCCAATGCTGGTGACGACAAGAAGAAGAATGCTTACTATGCAGGTATCGAGATTGGTAAGCAGGTAGGCAACCAGATGATCAAAGGTATCAACCTCGAGATTTTCGGCGATGATTCTACCAAGACCATCTCTAAGAAGAACTTCATGGCTGGCTTTATCAGCGGTACAACAGGAACCAAGGGCTTGATGACCCTCGAACAGGCTGGCGAGCTGGCACAGAAGCTGATGACCGACTACAAGAAGGAACAGACAGAGAAGCAGTACAGTGAGAATAAGGCTGAGGGTGAGAAGTACATCGCTAACTATGCTAAGGGCAAGGATGTGAAGACACTCAAGGGCGGTGTGCTGTACAAGGTCATCAAGGCTGGTACAGGTGCTATCCCCACCGACACATCTATGGTAAAGGTACATTATGAAGGTAAGACTATCGACGGTAATGTGTTCGACAGCTCTTACAAGCGTGGTGAGCCTGTAACATTGGCTGCCAACCAGGTAATCCCCGGATGGACCACAGCTCTGAGCAACATGCCTGTAGGCTCTGTTTGGGAGGTTGTGATTCCTCAGGAGCAGGCTTATGGCGACCGCTCACAGAAGGGTATCAAGCCTTTCTCAGCACTGATCTTCAAGATCGAGTTACTGGGTATTGAGAAATAATCCTTTTCGTTATGAAGAGATTCATCCTTATAGCACTCACTGTCATGGTGAGTGCTTCTTTCTATACAGCATCTGCTCAGAAAGTAAACCTCGTCACCCCTTCCGACTCCCTCAGCTATGCTGCTGGAGCCACCATGACCGATGGTCTGCTGCCCTTCCTGAAGCAGCAGTATGGCGTGGATGAAACATTCATCGATGATTTCGTTCGTGGCTTTGAGGAAGCACTGAAAAGTGGTGTTGACGATCCAATGAAAGCCTACAGTGCCGGTATCCAGATCGCTGCCATGGTCAAGGATCGCATGCTACCCTCTATTTCTAACGACTTGGATGGTTCTGCCTACTCTCTTCAGAACGACCTGTTCCAAAAGGGATTCGTTGCCGCACTGAAGAAAGACAGCACGATCTTCAACCAAGAACAGGCCAAGGAGTTCTTCAATCATAGTATGGAAGCCGTTGTCCTTGCCAAGAAAGCGGTTGGAGAGAAGTTCCTGAAGGAGAACAGTCAGAAGAAAGGTGTGAAGGTGACACCCAGCGGACTGCAATACAAGATCCTTGAAAAAGGAAAAGGTCCTATCCCGACCAAGGATGATCAGGTGATCGTGAAGTACGAGGGTCGTCTGATCGACGGAACGGTGTTCGACAGCAGCTACAAGCGTGAGGATCAAACCAATAAATTCCGTCCTACGGATGTCATCAAAGGCTGGACAGAGGCGCTTACCATGATGCCTGTAGGTAGCAAATGGGAGCTATACATCCCACAGGAATTGGCTTACGGTGCTCGTCAAACAGGTGACATCCCTGCTTACAGTACCCTGATCTTTATCGTGGAATTGGTAGGCATTGACAAATAAAACTGCCTCGTTTTCGACATTTATGCAACATTTTGACTGAGATTGCGCATTTTTCATGTCAAAATGTTGCATATTTCATTTTTAATGCCTATTTTTGCTAAAAGTTTTAATCACTTAACAAGAATAAGGCAATCAACATGGAAAAGATTGACAGTCTGGACAAGAAAATCCTGAACATTCTCTCTAAGAACGCAAGGATTCCTTTCAAAGACGTGGCTGCTGAATGTAATGTCTCTCGTGCAGCCATCCACCAACGCGTTCAGCGTCTGACAGAAGAAGGTGTGATCACTGGTAGCGGTTTCGATGTGAACCCCAAGTCATTGGGCTATAGCACATGTACCTATGTAGGCATTAACCTTGAACGAGGTAGTATGTATAAGCAAGTCGTGGAGCGCCTTGTACACATCCCTGAGATTGTGGAGTGTCACTTCACAACGGGTCCCTACACCATGCTCGTCAAGCTCTATGCACGCGACAACGAGCAGCTCATGGACCTGCTCAACAACCAGCTGCAGGACATCCCTGGCGTGGTGGCTACTGAAACGCTCATCTCTCTGGAGCAAAGCGTGAAGAGAGAGATACCCATTGCATTGGACTAATCAAGATGGAGAACTTTAATCTGCAGTCGCACCTTAGTAAGATCTATGCGACATTCCCTGAGGGCGACCATCGACCTCTTATCGGCATTACCAGTAACTTTACGGATGGTGATGCCTCTCTGCGTGACAGATACTATAAGCAGGTGATCAAGTCAGGTGGAACGCCTGTCATCATTCCACCTGTGGCAGATAAAAACGTATTGGTCAATACTGTTGACCAACTCGACGGTCTGTTACTTAGCGGCGGCGCAGATTATAATCCTTTATGGTGCGGTGAGGAACCGTCGCCCAAGCTCCACGGCATCAATGCCGAACGCGACCTTCCCGAGATGCTCATCACCCGTCTGGCCTATAACCGTCAGATACCTATCTTGGGTATTTGCCGAGGAATCCAAACCATCGTGATGGCCCTCGACGGTCATGTGGCACAGGATATCACAGCCACCACCATCAAGCACTCGCAGGATGCAAACCGCGACGAACTCACCCATAGTGTGACCATTCATAAGGACAGTGTCTTGTATGATCTGTACAAGACGCAGAATATCTTTGTCAACTCGTTCCACCACCAGGCGGTATCCGACCCGGGTGCGCGCTTCCATGTGGTGGCCACAGCTCCTGATGGCACCATTGAGGCCATTGAGAGCAGTGAGTTCAAGCCCATCCTGGGTGTACAGTGGCATCCTGAATGGCTGGAAAGTGGACTGCCCTTGTTCAGTTGGCTGGTCAAGCAAGCTACGAACTTCCAAGTGGCCAAACGACTGCACCACCGCATCCTCACCCTCGACACCCACTGTGATACGCCGATGTTCTTCCCTCAGGGTATTCACTTTGAGCAACGCGACCCAAGAATTCTCGTGGATCTGCATAAGATGACCGAAGGACGACAGGATGCTGTCATCATGGCTGCCTACCTGCCGCAACCCAAGATCGGTGAGCAGTTCTCGCAAAAGGTAGCGTTTGATGTGAACAGTCCGATGGCCTATGCCGACCTGATCTTCGACAAGATCGAGGAGATTGTGCGGAACAACAGTCGTTACATCAGCATTGCCCGTACACCCAGCGACCTGTATGAAGACAAGCGGAAGGGTCGTAAGAGCATCATGTTCGGCATTGAGAACGGTCTGGCGTTGAACCACGATGTGGCCAACGTGAAGCATTTCGCTCAGCGTGGCGTGGTCTATATCACCCTTTGTCATAATGGGGATAACGACATCTGCGACTCTGCCAAGGGCTGCAACACCCACAATGGGGTGAGCGCCTTCGGCGAGAAAGTGATTCAGGCCATGAACGACCACGGAATGATGGTGGATCTGAGTCATGCCAATGAGAAGAGTTTCTATGATGCCCTGGAGATCAGTCGTACCCCCATCGTATGCAGTCATAGCAGCAGTCGTGCCCTCTGTGACCATCCGCGTAACCTGACCGATGAGCAGATGCGGGCACTTGCAGCAAAGGGCGGTGTGGCTCATACAACCCTCTATCACGGTTTCCTGCGAAAAGAGGGAGAGGCAACCATCCTTGATGCCATCGCTCACCTTGAGCATGCCATTGCTGTGATGGGTATCGACCATGTGGGGTTAGGTACGGATTTCGATGGCGACGGCGGTGTGGTAGGTATGGCCAACAGCAGTGAGGCCATTAATTTCACCCTTCACCTGCTGAAGCGCAAATACAGTGAGCGCGACATCGAGAAGATCTGGGGCGGTAACTGGCTGCGCGTGATGGCACAGGTGCAGCACGGTGATTAATAAACCATAAACAACGAATACGATGATGACCATCAAGAACCTGAAAAGAATTCTTCCTTTATTCCTACTCTTGCTCATCGCTTGCAAAAGCAGCAAATCCAATCAGGATGCACTGGTAATCAGTGTACCCACAGGACCCACATTCAATGCCGACAGTGCCTATTCATATTGTCAGGCACAATGTGACTTCGGTCCGAGAACCATGAACAGTACGGCACATGACAAATGCGAGGAATGGATTATCAAGAAGTTCCAGTCGTTCGGTTGTCAAACAACCACCCAGAAAGTAGTACTCAAAGGTTATGAAGGAACCGCGCTCAACAGCACGAATATCATTGCCTCCACACAGCCCGACAATACCACGAGGGTGATGCTTTGTGCCCATTGGGACAGTCGTCCATGGGCTGACAATGACCCTGATGAAAAGAACTGGCGGACACCTGTCTTAGCAGCCAATGACGGGGCCAGCGGCGTTGCCGTGATGTTGGAACTGGCCCGACTGATACAGGCTGCCGATTCAGTGAAGGTGGGGGTTGACTTCATCTGCTTTGATGCAGAAGACTGGGGTACGCCGCAATGGGATAACAATACTTACGAGAACACAGGGGATGTGTGGGCATTAGGAGCAGCCTATTGGGCAAGTAATCCGCATGTCATGAACTATGCTCCTCGCTATGGAATTCTCTTGGACATGGTAGGCGGACAGGGTGCACAGTTCTATCAAGAGCGTTTCTCTAAGCAATATGCGCAGCCGATAATAAATAAGGTATGGGCAGCAGCCAAGGTGGTTGGCTTTGGTAGTTATTTCCCTGACAGCAGCGGGGAGTATATCACTGACGATCATACGCCCATCAATACGCAGGCACGTATTCCCACCATTGATATTATTCCTTTCTATCCCGATTGTCAGCAGAGCGGGTTCGGTCCTACATGGCATACCATCAACGACGATATGCAGCATATCGACAAGAATACGCTCCAAGCCGTAGGACAAACATTGGTGCAAGTGCTGTATTCGGAAGGGAAAACAGATTAAGCCAATTTCTCAATCTTCAAGGTCTGATCACAGTAATCAACTACCGCAGGACGGTGGGTGATGAAGATGATGGTCTTGTCGCACTTCTGTAGGATATTCTGCAGAAGCTGACGCTCTGTGTCTGGATCAAGCGCACTGGTAGCCTCATCAAACAGCATGATACAACGGTTGCGCAACAAGGCACGGGCAATAGCGATACGTTGTGCCTGACCCTCACTCAGTCCACCACCCGACTCAGCACATGAGGTATCCAGTCCTTTGGGCAAATCAAAGACAAAGCCGGCACAAGCCTGCATCAGCACCTCCTTCATCTCTTCATCCGTAGCATTCAGTTTCCCTAATCGAAGGTTCTCACGGATCGTACCACTCATCAAGGTGTTTCCCTGTGGTACATAGACGAAGTTACAGCGCATGCGGGGAGAGATACTCTTCTCCACCTTCTGATCATAGATGGAAACCTGTCCGCTTTGCGGGCGCAACAAGGCCAGGAGCATTCGCACAAGGGTGGTCTTACCTGCTCCCGTCTCACCTAAGATGGCTGTGCAACTACCTGGATAGAAATCGAACGACAGGTCGTCTATCACCTTTCCATCAGCAGCCTCATACTCATAAGAGATATGATCCAAGCGAACGCCACATGGTCCTTCCAGTTCGATGGGCTCCCCTTGCTCCTCCATGGGATCCTCCTCCAGTTCCATGAGTCGTTCAGCCGCCGTAAACACACTCACAAAGGCAGGCACCAGCTTGGTCAGTCCACGTGCCGGACCCTGAATCCTGTTCACCAACTGCAGGAAGGCAGTCATTCCACCGAAGGTCAACGTGCCAGCCGACATACGGAGGGCTGACCACAGGAAAGCCACCAGATAGCCTAAGGCGAAGCCGAAGTTCAGGATAAGGTTACTGAACACGGAGAACATCGTGCGTTTCACCACGTTCTGACGCAGTTCGCTCTGCGTGTTCTCCAGGCGGTCAACCATCATCGTGTCACTCTCCAGTGTCTTGATGAGCATTCTGTTCTGAACCGTTTCCTGCAACACGCTCTGTACCTTCGAATCACTATCGCGCACCTGACGGGTAAAGTGCCGCATCTGCTGCACATAAACCTTACTTACGGCAATGAACAGCGGAAGCATGGCAATGATGATGATAGCCAGCCACTTGTCCATGGAGAACAGATAGAAGAACGCACCCAGGAACATGGCCAATGTGGAGAGTGCTCCAGGTAAGGTCTCTGTAAGGAAACTCACCACATTACCCACATCTCCTTCCAGACGGTTGATCACATCACCGCTGTGCAGTCTTTCTTTTCCATGCCATTCAGAACGGAGGATTCTGTCGAGCATCCGTTGCTGCATACGGTTCTGCGCACGAATACCCAAGATGTTCCGTACCCAGATGCTACTGATGCTGATAGCGAAATTAGCCAGAATCAGCATTCCCATATAGGCAACAGCCCAGTAGAGAGAGCCTTCAACCGTATGAGACGCCACATCAATGGCGTGTTGTATAGCCCACACCTGAGCCAGACTCACCACCACGCTCAGCAATCCTAACGAGGCATTCAGCACAGCCTGCAACTGATTGCCTCGCCAAGCACGCCACAGCCATTTCATAATGACCTTGGCGCTGTACTTGCTTTCCTTACGGCTAAAATACTCCCGAATATTCAAAATTGAAAATTGAAAATTAACTACGTTGACTTTTGTCGCGACTCGGCCAATCATGCGAGCATTTTGGCACTCGCTGCTCCAAAAGTTGAACATTGAACTTTATGGAGCCCCCTCCCTCTTGGGGAGGGCTGGGGAGAGGCTCCATCTATCTTTGATCCAACCCCCACATCATCTTCTCACGTAGCGTGGAGAAATACTTCTGTCCGCGCCGCTTCACGATATGAATACCATACGGTGCCTTACGGATGGTGAGTCGTGTACCTTCCTCACAACGCTCCGAACGACCGTCGATGGCAATCAGGAAGTTATGGGAACGACTCTCCACGGTGATGGTGATCTCACTATCATCCTTGACTACGATAGGACGGATATTCAGACTATGCGGGGCGACAGGTGTCAGACAAAGGATTCCTGCCTGCGGCACGATAATCGGTCCGCCGTTCGAAAGCGAGTAGGCAGTACTACCCGTGGGTGTACTCACAATCAGACCGTCAGCTTGGTAAGTTACCAGATAGTCACCGTTTATTGAGGTACGGATAGAAATCATCGAGGCGTTGTCGCGCTTCAGCACAGCAATATCGTTCAGTGCTCGCGGACAGGTCTGAAGTTCCTGTCCTTCCAGCTCCACCTGAATCACGGCATGGTCCTCCAGATCATACTCCCCACGGTAGAGCGCATCAATGGCACTTTCTATATCCTGCGGACTCACATCAGCAAGGAATCCCAAGCGCCCCATGTTCACACCCATGATGGGAATACTCTTGTTCCCTACGAAATGAGCCGACTTCAGCAACGTACCGTCACCACCCATGGAAATGACGAAGTCGGCATCGAAGTCATTCCCTTCGAACACCCTCGTCACCTGAACATCCAGATGCTGTCCTTTCGTGACGAAGTCGTAGAACTCCCGCTCCATATACACATCTGCCTCCCGCTCGGAGAGATACGAGAGTATTTTCTGGATGCTGGCCGATTTCTTAGCCTGATACACATTGCCAAAGATGGCGAATCTCAGCTTGTCCTTTTCTTCTTTTCCCATCCGTGAATGCATTGATAATCTTCGCAAAGATACGGATAAACGAGCACAAATCAAAGAAAAATAACGTTTTTCTTTGTTTTTCGCTTACTAAATCGTATCTTTGCACAAACCCAAACAATTCTTATTATGGCAAAAGTTTATCAATTCATGGCTGATGGCTTCGAGGATATCGAGGCCCTGATACCCGTTGACGTGCTTCGTCGTGGTGGAGTGGATATACAGACTGTGAGCATTACTGACAGCAATATTGTAGAGTCGGCTCACGGTGTGCAGATGGTGACCGACCTGATCTTTGAGGAGGCCGACCTGAGTGATGCTGACCTGCTGATGCTCCCTGGTGGTATGCCTGGGGCTACCAACCTGAATGAGCACGAAGGACTGAAGAAGGCACTGGTTGCTCAGGCTGAGGCAGGAAAGATGGTATCGGCCATCTGTGCCGCGCCTTTGGTACTGGGTGAACTGGGAATCCTTCGCGGTAAGCGTGCCACCTGCTATCCCGGCTTCGAAGAGACCTTGGAGGGTGCCACCTATACAGGTGACCTCTGGACTATCGACGGGAATATCATCACAGGTGAAGGTCCTGCTGCTGCCTTCCCGTATGCCTACTCCCTGCTTGCTTTGCTGGTAAGCGAAGAGAAGGCTACTGAGGTGGCTGAGGGTATGCGCTACCTGCACCTGATGGAGGCACGAATGTTATAAGTAACCCCATTGCCCATGGATTATATCATCATTCTGGCTGGAGGGAAAGGACTGCGAATGGGGAGTGATATCCCCAAACAGTTCCTGCCCATTGGTGGTATGCCCGTACTGATGCACACCCTGAAGCGTTTCCGCGAATACAGCAAGGAACTGAAGATTATCCTTGTGCTCCCTAAACAGCAACAGGCATATTGGCAGACCTTGTGCGAAGAGTATCATTTCCAGGAGGACTATCTGATTGCCAATGGTGGTGAGACGCGCTTTCATTCCATTAAAAACGGTCTTCAGTTAATTCCTGATGATGCACAAGGACTGGTAGGTGTGCATGATGGGGTACGACCGTTCCCGTCTGTGGAGGTAATCCGCAACTGTTACGAAACAGCCCGTAGGGAGGGTTCAGCCATACCTGTAATCCCTGTGGTGGAAACAATCCGTCATTTGGAAGGCAACGTTAACTTCGTTAATGTTCAATGTTCAATGTTCAATGTTCAATGTTCAAGGACTGTTCCACGGGATGAGTACCGTTTGGTACAAACGCCACAGGTGTTCGATATCCAGCTGCACAAGAAAGCATATGCACAAGATTATCGTGATAGCTTCACTGATGATGCATCAGTGGTGGAGAGCATGGGGCATTCCGTGGTATTGGTAGAAGGGAACCGCGAGAACATCAAGATCACCACACCGTTTGACTGCATCGTGGCAGAAGCCATTGTTCACTCTTCACACTCATAAAGAATGTACGATATTCTCCAACAAGATATTCAATACGTGCCAGGAGTCGGTCCTAAGAGAAAGGAGATCCTGAGCAAGGAACTGGGCATCAAAACGTTTGGTGACCTGTTGGAGTATTATCCTTATAAGTATGTGGATCGCAGTAAGATCTTTCATATCAATGAGCTGACAAGCGAGATGCCTTTCGTGCAGGTGAAAGGGGAGATTCTGAGCTTCGAGGAGTTTGATATGGGACCGCGAAAGAAACGTATTGTGGCACACATGACCGATGGGACAGGCATTGTTGACCTGGTTTGGTTCATGCGGGCGAAGCAGATTGCGAAGAACTACAAGGTGAACACCGAGTATATCGTGTTCGGCAAGCCCACCATCTACAACGGTCGGTATCAGTTTGCCCATCCAGAGGTGGAGAAGGTCGATGATGTGCAACTGACGGAGATGGGCATGCAGCCTTATTACTCTACAACGGAGCGCATGAAGAAGGCGGGAATCACGTCACGAACCATCGAGAAGATCATGAAGAGTCTGCTGGAGAAACTCACGGATCCGCTGCCAGAGACCTTGCCACCATTCATTGCCAACCGCTTACGACTCGTTTCACGGGATACGGCCTTCCGTCATATCCATTATCCGAAGACAGCTGATGAACTGAGACATGCTCGTGTACGATTGAAATTCGAGGAACTATTCTATGTGCAGTTGAATATCGTGCGCTATGCCAGTGATCATCGAAGGAAATACCGCGGATACATCTTCCAACATGTGGGCAACATCTTCAACGAATTCTACAAACACCACCTGCCCTTCCCACTGACCAATGCACAGAAAAGGGTGATTCGCGAGATCCGAACTGATATGGGAAGCGGACGACAGATGAACCGTCTGCTGCAAGGTGATGTGGGGTCGGGTAAGACACTCGTGGCACTGATGTCAATGCTCATTGCCCTTGATAATAATTACCAAGCTTGTATCATGGCACCTACGGAGATTCTGGCCGAACAGCATCTGGCTACTATCCGTGAGTTCCTGGGTGATATGCCTGTTCGTGTGGAACTACTCACAGGTATCGTCAAAGGGAAGAAACGACTGGAGATTCTACAGGGTATTGCTGACGGCAGTGTGCAGATTCTTGTGGGAACGCATGCGATGATTGAAGATACTGTACAGTTCCTCCACTTGGGTTTCGTGGTAGTGGATGAACAGCATCGCTTTGGCGTGGCACAACGAGCCAAGTTGTGGAGTAAGAGTCTGAACCCGCCCCATGTGCTTGTAATGACTGCCACACCCATTCCTCGCACCTTGGCCATGACCATCTATGGCGATCTCGACGTGAGTGTGATTGATGAACTGCCTCCTGGCAGGAAGCCTGTGGTTACCCTTCATAAATACGACAACCAGACAACCAGTCTGTATAACGGCATCCGTCAACAGATCCAGCAAGGACGACAGGTTTATATCGTGTTCCCGCTGATTAAAGAGAGTGAGCGCATCGACCTGAAGAACCTTGAGGAGGGATTCGAGACTTTACTACAAGTGTTCCCGGAATTCAAGCTCAGTAAGGTGCATGGTCAGATGAAACCTGCCGACAAGGAAGAGGAGATGCAACGCTTTGTTCGTGGGGAGACACAGATCCTCGTGGCCACCACTGTCATAGAGGTGGGGGTAAATGTGCCCAATGCCTCCGTGATGGTCATCTTGGATGCACAGCGTTTCGGTCTTTCACAACTCCACCAGTTGCGTGGCAGGGTTGGAAGAGGTGCGGATCAGTCGTACTGCATTCTTGTGACTACCCATCAACTCAGTAAGGAAACAGCCACGCGTATTGATATCATGTGCGACACGAATGACGGATTCCAGATTGCTGAGGCTGACCTGAAACTTAGAGGACCTGGTGATTTGGAAGGAACACAGCAGAGTGGTATGGCTTTCGATCTGAAGATAGCCGATATTGCACGTGATGGTCAGCTTGTGCAACTGGCCCGTGATGAGGCTCAACGGATTATTGATGACGATCCAGATTGTAAGAAATCGGAATACGAAATGCTCTGGAACCGGCTCGCTGCACTGCGAAAAACCAATATGAATTGGGCAGCCATTTCTTAGTGTGAACGTGCACAAATTACATTAAATGTGCATATAAATAGTTAAATTGGGAATAAAAACTGTTAATATCACACTTATTTCCAATTATTTTTCCTATCTTTGCAACGATTTTTGGTAAAACCGATGGTTGTTTATCGTTTATCGGCTTTCCGCTGAACACTATTAACTGCCTATTTTCTCAGGCGAAAAAATTGAATATGCATTTACAAAAAAGAATAAGAACATTTGCAATGACAGTCGTATTGGCTCTGGCCGCTACACCAGTGATGGGACAAGACCTGCTGGCACGCCAGGCACCAATCGACCGAAAAATGAAAGCAGTTGATACAGTAGCCCTGCGCAACATCATCGAGCGCGAACAGGCTCAATCATTATCTTCCCAGCTCTACACCGAATGGAGCAATAAGTATGCCCATCAAGCCACCACCCTTCCTGATTCCTTCAGGATCGACCTCCGTGGATACCACATGCCAACCCCCAGCAGGGTTGTCACCAGTAACTACGGTCGTCGTTGGGGACGTATGCACAAGGGTATTGACGTAAAGGTTTATATCGGCGACACCATCCGTGCTGCCTTTGACGGAAAGGTGCGTGTGGCTAATTACGAGGCTGCCGGCTATGGTAACTACATCGTGATCCGCCATAACAACGGATTGGAGACTATCTATGGTCATATGTCCAAGCGACTGGTTAACGAGAACCAGAACGTAAAGGCTGGTGATCCCATTGGTCTGGGTGGTAATACCGGACGAAGCACGGGATCTCACCTGCACTTTGAGACTCGTCTTTGTGGCGTGGCTCTTGATCCAGCATTGATGTTTGACTTCAAGAACCAAGACGTTACTGCCGACTTCTACATGTTCCGTAACAGTAATGCCAAGAAGGTTGGTACGATTGCCAAGAATACCACTACTCCTAAGGTGGAAGTTCAGCAGAATGTACCCATCATTGGCGAGCCCAATGACCAGACTTCTGCCAAGCCTGCTACAACCGTGAAGAAAACGGCTGCTGCTCCGAAGGCTACAACCCACAAGGTTCAGAAGGGTGAGACCCTCTTCTCCATTGCTAAGAGTCATGGACTCACCGTTGATCAGCTCCGCAAGATCAACCGCTTGGGTAAGAACAACAGCATCAAGGTGGGTCAGGTGCTGAGATTCTCTTAAGAAAAAGGTGACACTTTAGATATGAGATGAGAAGGGATTCGCTACGGCGGGTCCCTTTTTTTATTTAATGACTTGTCTGACGGCAAACCACAAGTGCATAAAGACAGTACTGAGCAGTCCGTAGTGTCTGCGCATCACATCGAACCGTTCTTTCAATGATGCACGGTGATGAATGGTGGTTTGTCCTTCCTCCAGATAATTGGCCAAGATCGCATTCGTATTCACCAAAGGCAGATGCTGCCTCTCTGCCTCCTTCATCACCTTGATACACCAGTCAACATCAGCAGAATAACGGTAATGGAGGTCATAAGGAATATCTTTCGCTATGGCGGTCAGCGCATAGAAAGCCTGATGACAGACGAGCATGCCCTGACGGAACGACTTCCATGAGAGCTGCTTAGGAGGACGCAGTCGACGAAGATAAAGGAACTTCCCTTCTCCATCAGTAATGGCTGTATCACCATAGATGACACCTGGCTGTTTGCTGACTGTCTGCAGACTGTTCTTCGCAGAGCGAAGCGGCAGAGCCGAGCGGACAATTGCTTCAAGGGTATCATTGACATGGAGGGTATCTCCAGCATTCAGGAACACCAGATAGTCGCCCGTTGCCAAACGCAGTCCTTTGTTCATCGCATCATAGAGTCCTTTATCTGGCTCAGAAAGGACAACAACCTCATAGGGACATTGGGCTTTATAAGCCTCAACCATACTGATGGTATCGTCTTTCGAAGCACCGTCGATGATGAGGTGTTCAATCTGTTGGCAGGTCTGCACCTTCACACTGTCGAGGGTGCGTTGCAGAACGCTGGCCGCATTATAGGTAACGGTGATGATGGATATCTTCATGATAAACGTTCATTCTTTAATTTTGTGGGAGAACCATAGACTCATATATCTCCACGTATCGCTTGGCCACACTCTGCTGGGAATAATGGTGAGCCACCTTCTGAAGACAGGCTTTCTTTACCTCTTCCATATCAGACTCATCCAGTGCCCATTTTATTCCTTTTGCCAGATCGACAGCATCTTTATAGTTGGCTACATAGCCGTTCTGCAGATGGTCAATCTCTTCAGGAATACCTCCAATACGGAAGCCCACACTGGGAATACCGCAGGCCATTGCCTCCATGATCGTATTGGGAAGATTCTCTGAGAGAGAGGGGAGCACAAACACATTAGCAGCGTTATACACCTTGACCACCTGATGCTCATCGTTGATATAACCCAAGGCGTGTGTGGGGAAAGGCAGCTGTCCTTGGAGTTCTTCAGCATGTCCACCTAAGATGGCGACAGAGGTATCTTTCAACATGTCGGGATATTGTTGAGCAAGCAGATGGCAGGCTTCTACCAAGTATTTCATACCCTTGTTAGGATTCGTCACCCTTTGTGATACAAATAAGATGATACGTCCATCCTGTGGAAGACCTAATGACTGACGAGCTTTCTGACGGTCAGCAGGACAATAGATACGGGTGTCGATAGGGTTGGGTATGCTGGTTATATCCTGTCCTTGCAGCAAAGTACTCTTTTGTGCTTCACTGGCAAGCCACTGACTGCATGCCACAAAGGATATACGTTTTCCTGCCAACATCTTCTGTTTCTTGCGCCATACTTTGGCAGAAAGGTCATTTGACGAGCCTCCTCCTGGGAGTAAACGACAATGGCAGCACTGCGTCTCAAACTGTCTGCAGTCAAGTGTCAGATGACAAATAGCTGTTGCCGGCCATATATCATGCATGGTCCACACCACGGGTTTGCCGCTATCGAGAATCTTCCTGATTCCCTTCAACGATAGCATGCCCTGGTTCACCCAATGCAGATGAATCACATCCGCCTCCTGAAACTCACGAGTCTTCGTAATATCTGCACCCGTATTGGCTATATCGATATCAAACAAATGCTTTCTTCGGAAGCAGAGACGCCAGAACACGCACCATCGTTCCCATAGGAAATTCCACCGCATGCGCCATTGCTGTGACAAAGAAGCGACACTGATCTGGTCTGTTTCCTTGTCGCGTACCAGCATCATTGCCTTCACACCGTTGTTCTTCAGTGCTTCCATCAGACGGTTGGCAGCCAGTGCCGCCCCTCCCGTCTTCTCACTCGTATTCACGATCAGTACTCTCATAGTGGGGACAAAGTTACGGATAAGCGAGTGAAAAACCAAATTTTGGAGCAGCGAATACAAAGAAATGCATAAAAAAAAATACGCTGCAACTCACCACGAGCAGCAACGTATCAACTATGTTTAACTAAAAATCCTTTTCTGAATCAAATGGGAGCCTCACGGTTACCATTGTCATCCATTTCAACAATCATGAAAACTTACCTTAATCTAATAACTAAAAACCTAAATCTATTACTACTAACCTAAACAATCTATTAACCTTTTGACAATGCAAAGGTACGACGATTTTGCAGAACCGCAATGGATTCTAGTTATATTTTGGCAAAAAATAACGTTTTTCTTGATACAAATCAAGTCTTGTGTGCGATAACACCCGCAAAATGATAAGAAAAACGCCTTTTTAGTCCTCTTTTGTAATCAGTACCGTAGCATAGGCACTCATCCCTTCCTCACGACCTGTGAACCCTAGTTTCTCTGTGGTGGTAGCCTTGATGGAGATGTTATCCTCATCAGTCCCGATGATCTCTGCCAGGCACTTCCTCATGGCTGGCACATGGGGATTGATTTTCGGGTGTTCAGCACAGACAGTAGCATCAAGATTACCAAACTGATAACCCTTGCTTCTGATCAGGTCCATGGTTTTCTGAAGAATGATCTTACTGTCCATACCCAGCGTGTCATCAGATGTATCAGGGAAATGATAGCCGATATCACGCATATTGGCAGCGCCCAGCAAGGCATCACAGATGGCATGGATCAGCACATCAGCATCACTATGTCCCAGTAATCCTAACGAATGCTCTATCTTGATTCCTCCCAGCCACAAGTCACGGTCGGGCACCAAACGGTGGACATCAAAGCCCATTCCTACTCTTATCTTCATAACTGTCAACTATCAACTGTCAACTATCAACTATCAACTATCTAAACAGGTCCTTGATACCATCCATATCAAACGCCAGCGTGAAACGAAGCGTCTGGTCGAGCGGATTACTCTTAGCCGTGGCAATCACATAGCCTACATCCAGAGAGAACACATTCATGCGGAAGCCGGCACCCAGTGTGAAGTACTTACGGTTACCCTTGTTCTCGCTCTCATGGTGATAACCACCGCGAATGGAGAACTGATCATGGTACACATATTCAGCACCCACGCTCCAGCTCACCTCTTCCAGTTCCTCCTTGAAGCCACCCGGGGCATCGTTGAAGCTCTTGAAGATACCGCTGATACTGCTCACATTATAATAATGATCCTCGGCATAAGCCTCACTGTAATTACCGTTCTCATCCTTCGGATAGGTTGGGACAAGTAGTTTGTTGGCATCAGCAGCGATGCTGAAACGGTTATACTCATCCACGGGTACCATCAATGAAGCACCCAGTCGCATATTCGTGGGAATAAACTCACTATGATCATCTCCACCGAAGGAAATCTTACTACCGATATTGCTGACGTTCAAACCCAGTCCTAACTGACACTCTCGCTGTCCGATATTGACATAGTTATTATAATAGCAAGCGATATCTGCAGCGAAAGCACTACCAGGCGCCACATCATCAGTATAGTCGTATGTAAGATCGGAATAGATCCAACGTACACCAGCGGCAATAGAGAACTTCTCGCTGAGCATCAGTGAGTAAGCCACGTCGAGTGACATCTCATACGGATTGATGGTCATAGCATCATCATCCATGCTCGTGAACACCTCACCCAGTGAGAAATAGCGTAGCGAACCACTCACCGCACTGTAGTCGCCGATACGATAATAACCTGCCAGATAGGCCAAGTCCATGTCGTTTACCAACTGACGGAGCCATGGCGTGTAGTTCAGTGCCACACCAGCCCTACTGATTGTGAAGGGATATTTAGCCGGGTTCCAGTATTGTGAGTTCACATCAGGATCCGTGGCAGCACCCACATCACCCATACCCGCTGCCCTTGCATCAGGAGCAATCGTCTGCGAGGTGACAGATGAATGAACCGGATTGAACATATCCTCCTTGTCTTGCGCCATCATCGTGAGCGGCAAGAAGAGGAACACGAGAAGGAACAACAGCTTACCTGTCCTTCTGATCATCTGCTTATTGTCATTTCTTTCCATATCCTATAGTTACATTTATTCATTGATGATTACCAGTTTCTTGGCTTTTGACACCTTGCTGCTTCCATCGCAGCTCAGCTGGACGCGATAGAGATAAACGCCCGTTTGCAGCTTACCGTTTCCTGTTGTAAGGTCCCATTCTGCTGTGAAGGCGCCATCAGTTACCACACCTGTATTCTCCATCTTCCACAACCTACGACCGCTGATGTCGTATATATCTATCTCCACATCCACAGGACTGCCTATGCGGTCGTGGTTCACCACAAATGTCGTTCCTGTTCGTGCTGGGTTCTGCGTAACGTTCACATCCAAGCTGCCTGGCTTGAGAGAGCGCACCACATTGAATGTCAACTCTGTGGTGGTGGAGTTATTAAGGATATCCCATGCTCTGAACTTCAGTTTATGCTTACCAGGACTCAGTGCTGGGATACTATAATAAGTAGTTCCTTGCGTATAGGAGCCGAAGTCATAACGGAAGTGATCGTTCAGGTTATAAGTCATTGACATCTCCCCGTCAATCACCAGCTCCAGGTCATGACCGATACCGTTGCCTGTAGTGTTCAGACCATCCTTGTCTGTAATCTCAGCTACGAAATACGGAGTGGTGTTCACATCACCGCCATCCACGAACTCAGGAGAGTTCAGGTAGCAGAACACCGAAGGACCGATAGAATCATTGGCTGCCAAGGCAGAGCCGCCCACCAGGAAGTGTTCTGTATAGCCGTTGGCTGCCTCAGAGAGATCCTCCGCCAGCGCATAGAGATTGATCAGTCCACTCTCACCACTGTAGTTGATATCCTTAGGAATAGCGAAAGAGAAGGTGAACATACCGTCATTTACGCTACTGCTACCACTGAACAGCACCTTGGTGCGGTCCTCATACGTGAACGCCTTTGTGGCTCCATCGATGGAGGTGTCGTTTAGCTGACAAGTAATCGTCTCCTTCGCATCCCTCACAGTAGCATTCACGGTTCCCTTGAACGATCCGTCCTTGACGCCGTTCCGCTCGATATGTCCTTTTACCGTAGCAATGGAACCCGCTTTCAGTTCTGGTAACGCATCACCATCTTTAACCGACTGACCGTTGATGTCATCAATCACTGCCTGCAAGGTTGGAATATTCAGGATCAGCGCGGGATCGCCCAGCAGTGAATACTGTAGTTTGTTCACTGTATGGTCGTAGCTGTACTTGGGATTACCATCCTTGTCGTAGCCGATCAACGTACTTGACAATATCCTGCTCTTAGCCAATCGTTGCGCCTCACCGATGGAGTTGAACTTCCCGCTACTGTTCCGTTCGAACAAAGCTTTGAGGAACTGCGTGTTGATGAGCATATTGTAGTTAGTATAAACCGTCCTTGTGGTACCAAAGAAAGCCACGGCGCCACCTTTACTGTTAAAGATAGCAGTCTCGCCGATATTGTCCGTCTGACCGTCAAAGGGCATGATATCACACGAGGCGGTAATCCAAAGCGGAAGATTCGTATTCACGAAGTTCTCGAAGTCAGCCAAGCCCAGTACACGCTCATGAGAAAGACTCACCGCACTACCATGACCGCAATAGTCCATGATCAGTGCTCCGTTAGCCTGCTGCTGCTTCACCAGTGCCGTTACATCTGGATAGGTGTTTCCTGTAGAGGATGATGCGCGGTTATAGGCATCCCACATGATCCTTTTGACATACATGGCCGGGTTACCTTCTATGATCAGGTCGGCAGCGGCAATAGCATCGTTCATGTGCACATTATTATTACCGTCATCACCCATCACCATCACGGAGTTCTGCCATGCTCCAGCATTCTTGTTCTCGATATAACTGATGGTCTTGTCAACCATGGTCTTGGCCTGAGCCACTGTTCTTACGGGGAAACGACCCACGGCTACGTCCGCCCTGTCACTTCTCTGCGGATTCCCACCCTCGCCGTCGTCGAGATAGCAGAAGTAGTTCTCGTCAACGAAGCAGTTCACCCTGTTGAAAGAGTTCTCGCTCTCGTAGCAGAGCAGGAAGTCATCTGGCTGATAGTTCTTCCACGAGCGGGTATTCATACGGTTATCCCAGGCACAGTCGCCGAAGAGCAGGAGGTATCGTGGCATCTCATTGTCACTCTCCGCCTTGTCGTACAACATCTTCATATACCTTCTATAGGCATTGGCATCAGGTGTTCCACTGGAGAATTCATTAAACAACTCGTCTGCAGGAACGATCTTGGTCTTCAGACCGTCGTGCTTCTCGTGGAATTCCTTCAGTCGCTCAGCCTGCTCCAGGAATATCTGCGATGCAGGAATGATGATCACCATCTGATAGCCTTGGTCGGCATGCAGGTCCTGGTTAGTAATATTATAAACATATTCCGGCTCTGCAAACTGATCCGTACTGAGCTTCTCCACAGGACGGTAGGTACCTGTCATGGCTGCGATATAGTCAGGACGGATAATGTTTCCTCCCGTGTTAGTAATCTTCACCGTGTTCACATCCTTGAACCCATCCACATAGAAGCTGCCGCCAGCCATGGTACCGGTATCATAACTGGAATCATAGAGTGACAACGACATGGTGCCCATGGGTTCCCCGTTCATCTCAACAGACAAGGTTGTCGCCTTGTTGGTGGATACCGACACATACAGACATGCATCCTCGTCCCATTCCTCACTGTTAGGACCAGGGGCATTAAGCGTGTAAGTTCTGGATTGCCCCTCCTCAAGGGGATCGTCCTCAAAGAGGTTCCTTCCGCCCTCGAACCAGGCGTAGTTATCCACTTCGCGAATCACATGATTGTAGTCACCCGACGGATAGAAAGTTTTCACGAAGGCAGCACTGTCAACTGTCAACGCCTCAGCATCGTTCTCCGTCAGGAAATAGTAGCCGTAATCTGAGTATGGGTTGCGGGTGCGTTGCGGATAATAGGTGTTCCAGGATACCGGTCCTTGAGCATGGAACAGTCGTCTTCCATTCACTGTACAGGTAGGCACCTCCTTCAGATCATCCGTCTCCGTAAGATAACTGCCTGTTAAACGTTCAGGCTGCAAGGCACCGCCATAGCCGTAAACCTTCACCTTATTCATATTAGAGAAGCCCGCTTTCTTGATGAGTGCATCAGTAAGCTGGTAGATACCCGATTCAGGAACACGGATCTTCGCCCATTTCCCTGTTGCTAATACGGAGTGTTCCGCATAGCGTGAAGAAGCTGTCGTGGCACGTGTCTCCACATTCTGCGCTTTTGCCTTTGCCTCATCAGTAGCCTTGGCATCGATAGAGAGCATGAAACTCACCATCTTCATCCATTTCCCTTCTCGTACCACCACTGGCGAGAGCATGATCTGCAGTTCCCCACATTTCCTGTCAACCACCTGTTCCGTAACGATGACAGGCAGCTCTGGCGGCTCATGTTCGCACATGACCTGACAGCGTTTCGCATCCTCATTGCTCATCGTGATGAACTCAGGGTACTTGATGGTTACCGTATAGACCGAGTCACCGTAGTTCCTCCCCAGATCCACTTTATGAACAAATACGGGCAAGGTCTCCCCGATCCTGACCTCCTCGGCGGTCAGGTTAAAGAACTGCTGCCGTTGTGCCTGCAAACAGAGTGCACACAACAGCAGTAGGGTACTTACTATCGGTCTGAGTATTCTCAAGTCAATATATTATTTTACGTTCATTTCCAGCACCTTCCGTTCTTCTATCCATCCTTCGAGATGGTCGTTGATGCTGACAGGTCCTACCCCTGCTGGCGTTCCTGTATAAAGGATGTCGCCGGTCTTCAGGGTGAACCACCTGCTGATATAGCTGATCAGTTCATCCACTTTGAAGAGCATATCACTGGTGCAACCCTCCTGTACCGTTTTCCCGTTGATGTCGAGATGGAAGTGGATGGCCTGGATGTCGCGGAACTTCTCTACGGGCACCCATTCCCCGATGGCGGCAGCACCGTCGAACCCCTTACAGAGATCCCAGGGCTGACCTGCATCACGCAGCTTCCGCTGTAAGTCGCGTGCCGTAAAGTCGATTCCCACAGTCACCGCATCATAGTAACGATGGGCGAAGCGCTGCGGGATACCCTTTCCTAAACGACAGATTCGTACTACCAGCTCCGTTTCGTAATCAATCCTTCCCAGCTCCTCGGGCAGGAACAACGGCTTCTTGTCTTTCAGCAACGACGAGTCGGCCTTGGTGAAGATCACGGGCTGTTCCGTTCTATATAACGCACCATCCAGCTCTTTATTGTGTTGGAGGTAGTTCATTCCAATGGCGAATATCTTCATAACATCTGCTATTTACTGTGGCGAAGGTACGCATAATTTGGCGAACAGCAAAATGATTCGTTATGAAAATGAGTTTTCTCGTCTCTAAGGATTATAGGACTTAAAGGATTTCTTTTGTTGTTTCAACTGCTTGCACATGGACAAAGGTGCAACAGATGCCAATTATAATTATTCTTCAAACCAAGACGAGAACAAGTGATACACCTTAAGCAGATTCTTGGGGATATCTTTCATGTCAATGGTCTTTCCCCAATCATGGATCGCCAACTGGATAGTTCTGTCTAACTCAGGGAAGTCATGCTCCACTCTTTCCTGAAAGTGAAAGCCAAATTCATAACGGCTTATCTTGTCAGTGCCAATCTGAGCACATATCCTATCGTGTAATGCCATAGGTATTTCCACCCATAATTTACCCACTGGATCAGAACTGACACCTATACCTATCTCAAACCGAAACACATCCTTCATATCATCTATCTCTGATTTCAATTCTTCCACCCTCTTGTCCAAATATATAGTCACCAATAATCTTGATGCTCTTAGGTAATGAAAGTACCAAATAGTCACTGCAAAAGCCGAAGGCACCATTACAGATAGTCAGCACGCCATCAGGCACGAAATACTCCTTGCCTATCAAGTCAGGCTCTTTGGCCAAGATCAGTCTTCTTCCTTCATTGGCATACATCACCCCAAACGCATCCATGATGATCTTATCCTCATCATGCCAGAACTCATTGACATCAAACACCTCCTCCACGTATGGCCTGTCCCAATGACAAATGTTTCCAATGGAATTATTAGTTGTATCAGATGTCATCAGTGCATTGAATGCCTCTTCTGAAAAGGTGGATGGCGCATACAAGCTCTCCAATAGGCTGCAACCCACGAAGGCCTTCTCATCCACCTCCTCACACCCTTCAGCAATCCGATACCGCTTCATGTCAGGGCACTTCAGCAGTTGCGTTTTGTCATTAGAATAGGGAAGATTGGTTATAAATAGAATTAGAAAACTCATTCTTATGCTTTTACGTCACCTCTGCTGGATAATTTAGTCTGTCGATAATCTCTCTGATAACATCTAATTTTTCCTTATTACCTGTTTTGGTAATCACATACTTCCCGTCTATTTCTTTTGGTCCCATGTGTTCAATCTCAATAATACTATCAGAAATAAGAGGACGGCGTTTCCTATCTGTTATTCCAAGTCCTTGGACTTCATTTACTCCAACCTTTTCAATAAACCTAACAAATACATCAGAGGCACTAAGTTCTGATGTGCTCAATATGGTTTTATCTTCAAATACCACCACAATCTCCGCACCTTGGAGTCTCTGGAGTTTATCAGATATTGACAATCTTGGTAATTTGTCCTTACCCAGTTTCAATCTAACCCTTTTTGTCTCAATATCATAATTCTTCTGAAACAAATCTACAATTTGTTCCCACTTAGCTTGGATCTCATCTTCTACATTACTACTCATAATATAATATTTAATGCTTTCTATTTCACTATTTTTGAACAATGTTGAATGACGTCAAACGCTTCATACACAAACGATGTCATTATTATTTATCTGCTTTACATAACCAATAGAGTTAACTCTGATATGTTCATAAACTTTTGTCATAGCGCTTAAGAAATAATTACATACATAGAACAGAATCATCAGGAATAGGTTTACGTGTATAATCCTCTAAATTCTCTATCAATTCATCCGGGACTGGACCTGGAGATTTCTCAGCAATATAATTATCACAAATTATATCAGACTCTTCAATTTTAATACAAGGAATATCTGCTATATAATTGTGCAGGGGCGTAGTGGGCTCATCTATAGAGTCTTCAGCAACATTATCTACACTTATTCCATGTTTGCTTGGAACGAGTTTTATTATGACATATTCTTTCTCCACATCTCCTAACTGGGTAGCAATAATGTTATCCCATACGATTTTATCATCACTTCTTACGGTACATATTGCTTTACATTTCATGGGGTGTAATCCATTTTTAAGGATGCTTTCTTTATTGGATGCGCTCGTTATATGATAGAATGGCAGGTCCTGTTCAATATATTTACTAACGGTCATATTCCTTGTCTATTAAAGTCTCGTTATTTCTATAGAAATCATATGTTATCTAAGCCTAAACGGAACTGTTATTATCTGATGTGACCGTACAGGTTTCCCATCCTTAATGGCAGGATTCCACCATCCCTGCATTTTTCTTGCTACTACCAATGCTTCTTTATCAAGACTTGGATGTATTGACTTGGCAATTTTAATATTTTCTATACTTCCAAGTTCTGTTACATCAAATTGGACAATCACATCACCCTCAATGCCGCTTTCTGTTGCTATAGTAGGGTACATAATATTTCGTGAGAGGAAAGTGCTTAAAGCATTTCGTCCACCCTTAAACTCCGCTTTTTGATCAAGAATTTGTGCTGTTAGTCCACTTGCATATGAAATGCCTTTTACTGATGTATTCTCGTCTATATATGCCATATTGTAATAGCTTTGAGGAATTGTATATGTTGGTACAATTTCAATGTTCTTAAGACTCATCATTTGCTCACGTGTATATTGCTCAACAACCATGAATCGAGCAACCAGAGTATTTTGTTCTATACAATTATTATATTGAACGGCAATATCTTTATAACTAGTTCCATTATGATGATTACCAAGATTATCTTTTATCTCAAACATTTTAATCGCAGATTCAAATAACTCCCGAAATTTAAGATGATAAATATAGTCATTTCTTAAACAGTAATTTGAGCCCCCTCTTTTATTTGCCCAACTAAGAAATTGATTTGTCTCATAATTATTAATATAACAATATCGAATATTCATCTGTTGGTATTCTTGCCTTTCAGCATCTGAAAGAGATAAGTTTTCAAGGGTTTTACTCAACAATTCACAAAAGAGTATTGCATTTGAATTGGCATAAATAGAAATAGTTTCTGTAATTTTTATACAATTATCATTAACAAACTTAGGCCCTGATGTCTCTATTTTATAATCAAATAAACCTTTTTTGCAAATTTCCATTAATTGTTTTCTAAGGTTGAATAGAGCGATGTCTTCATTCTCTCTATTTTTTTCTTTAATTTCAATGTTATTCACAAAAAGAGAACCTGCAAGTTCTGTACTCGCTCCTTTACTTTGGGCAAATTCTATCAATTTATTAACGGACACTACAGCTTTTACAGAAATCCTAAACAGGCCATCTTCTTTAATATTCGACAATTCTTCGTAACTCTGAATGTTTCCAGAAGAAATCGTTACTATTTCATCCTTTATCAACTCATCATTCAATACTTTAGTATTTGAAGACACAAATGTACCAAACGTTTGTTCTATAGCATTTCTTAAAGCATTGCGAATTGCTTCTTCTTTTGTATTTCCAGTTCCACTTGTTACAAGTGTTACGACTTTATCATTTCCCTGTACTTGATTGTTTGGGGGAGATGAAGCCACTCTCTTTGAAGATTCTATTCTTTCTGCATTATAATTATGCTGTTGATAATTATTCTGCTGCAGAGTTTTCCTCCTTTGTTGGTATAATCTCTGTTGCCTCTCGTACTCTTGCTGCTGATACTGACGAGTCTGCTGATTTGTACGTGGAACTATACGTTGGCTATTCTGCCGAGATCTATTAGCAGCACGATTTAGCCAACTTTGTGCACTTATTCCATTATAAGAAAAGAGTACAATCAAAACAAATAAAAATAATTTCTTCATGTTTATCCGTTGATAAGATGTAAAATCTATTCTGTAGCCAAAAGCCATTTACTAATATGAATATGTTGTATCATTAATTTCGGAGATGTCCATGGTATCAACAGGTTCTTCGATACCATAGCTGTTGGACTCAGAAGCAGACTCTTCGAAGACTTTTGTCGTTTCACCTTCTTTAGCATAACTGTCTATATGAACTCCCCAATATGATTTGTCATTGTATAGTTTTAGCGTAATTCTACTTTCATCATTGGTTAAAACCCATCCTTGATCTTCTGTAATTTTAACAATTGCTGCTCTACTATTCTCTTTTATTACCTTTCCAAATGACTTTACTATTGCTGAGATCTTTGAATACACTAAATCTGTTTTCTTCTCTAAAGCTGAACCAGCGACACACGCTTCCATGTACGCAGGTTTTTCTTTCGACCATACAACCCTATCCCCAGAATACTCTGTCAGATATCTGTTATAATATACTTTTGATGATATATCTATGCCCCGAGAAGTACTAGACGTTTGCAAATTATCACGTCCACGGTTATCATCTGGTGTCAACCCTAATTGTTCACCATTTCCTGTGATTTCGTTATAGGTTTTAACCATTTGTAGAGGAGACATGTCAAGATTATAGCCCATTAATCCATTTTTCGTTATACTCAACTTTGAAACAATAGCATCAATATCAACAAAGTCACTTTCAACTTCCCAAGATGCAGAATTGTTAGTTATATAATAGATGTCAGGAGAATTCTTCATATTTAGTTCTTTTCCTTGTTTATCTATAAAGCCCCAACTGTTGTCGCTAATTTTGACAGCGGCATGGCTACCATCATAGAAAGGAAGAATAGCAAGATACTTTTCTGTTGTCAACTTCTCACCTTTAAGGTTTATCAATGAATAATTCTCTGAGTCATAAGCCACCAGGAGATCGTCTCCTGCCCAATTTAATACATCATATTTGGGTCTTAACACGATTTCTCCCTTAAAATTCATCACACCATTATTCTCTCCATTGTTAAAAACAAACATATCTCCTCTTACATATCCGATATACTTAATTTTATCTGAAGGCTTTATAATTACATTATTAGAAAGATCGATATAACCCCATCGTCTTTCTCCATCAACTGATGTACAGACCGCCAGATATTTAGATGTACACGCACTTGCATCAAAATCTATGTACTTCTGTCCATCACCAACTTTCAATTTGCTTAGTATTTTCCCGTTTACATCCAGTATGAGCAGTGTTCTTACTTCATCAGTATTATCCTGTTTGTCTTCAATGGCAACAAATGTCCCACTTGATAAATGATCAATTGATTTATATTTTGGTTCTATAACAACCTTACCGTTGGTATTTATAACACCTTGAAGATCATCTTCTAATGTAATTATAGCATAACTATACTTGAATTTCGAACACTTTACGATATTCTTATTACCTACTTTATCCAATGTTACCTTTACATTTCCATTAACATCTATCAAACAGATCTTTTCATTTCTTTTCACTGCAGGAGTTACTTCTGCTGTAAAATCTGCGATTTGCAGATATTCATCTCCAACTTTTTCTGGCCTAGATTCAGCAGTATATATTTCCCATTGACCATTACCATTCATAACAAGAAACCTACCGTTCATTGCTGATGTCGGTTCGTCCTTGAATTCATCCTCGAACAAAACTTGTCCATTAGTACCCATCATGCCCCATCTTCCGTCCTTACTAGACTTAAAGGGAAGATACTCAGTTTCACTTTGTTCAGCATTATCACTACAGGACACGAACAACATGCCTAAGAATGAAAAAACCAACGCCACTCTATAAATTGACTTTGATGATAAGAAATAAAAAATCTTCATAATACAAATAATTAATTGTTAATATTATATTTACTACCTTATAACAATAGTTCGATAAAAACTAAAATCAATACAGTCGACAGAAACCATCTAAATTGAAATTGGATAAGATTGGATCAACTTGTATAGATCCTAATTTCTCTATTTCTGTATCAGTATAGAATAATGTGATTTTTATTCCTTCCATACTTTTATCGAACAATTCTCCAAAAGAGGATCCTTGTTTCATAAACAATCCATATTTACTCCAGGGAGACCCATAATTAGAACTTTGCGAGAATAACATACTACTCGAAAGACCAATTTCTATAAAATGGTTATAATTATCATTCCTATATCCTGTTTTATAATTTGGTGCATATAAAATGTCTTCCAAAATATAGCTTCTAGGATCTTCAAAACTTGGCATAGTTTTTTGTGTTATTATAATTCTCTTGCCACTTGGATAATATATACTAGAGTTATTAGAACGCATACCTCCCTCGCTATAATCTCCTCTAAACTCATATTTATAGAAAACACCTTCGTAAACTCTCATGTATGGAATTATAATATGTCCAAGATTGTCCTTGATTGAAAAAAAGCATCTGGCAAACGATACAATGTCCATGATTGTTTTTAGGTCATATTTATTTCTCAAAACGATGTCTGATCCTTCATATCCATAATCATAATAAGGAATGCCTGCTGATTTATAATCTTCTATTTCTTGCTTTGTCAAGCATAAGGCATTCAACACTCTCAGGAAAGTATTCCTGAATTCTATTGTCTTACTATTTATCAACTGTTTAATAGTAACATCTACTGCTACCTTACGAGTATTATCCTGTGTCCATTTCCCATTAGATCCGACATGACCTTTTTCTGTTGCCATGTGAGGCTCTCCAATCTCTATTTGAAAATCAAATAATCCAGAATTGGCTATTATACATAATTGGCTCTTCAAATTATCCATCGCTTTCAACTCATTCTCTTTATTCAATTTGCGCATCTTCATATTCATCGCAAATGTTGCTCCAGCAAGTTCGGCCTTCATTCCTTTGTTTTGTGCATAACTAATCAAATTGCCAATTGATACCGTCACTTGAAGGGAAACACAAAAAAAACTACCATTTTGTGTACAATACAGTTCTTTGTAATTCTTTATATTACCTGTAGTGACTGTTACAATTTCATCTTTAATCAAATTATCATTCAATACTTCAGTATTGGAAGACACAAAAGTTCCAAATGCCTGTTCTATAGCATTTCTTAAAGCATTACGAGTTGCTTTTTCTTTTGTGTTTCCTGTTCCACTTGTAACAAGAGTTGCGTTTTTATCATTACTCTGTACTATACGCTGGCTATTATAGCAATTTCTATCAACAGGACGATTATGCGAACCTTTTGCAGAAACGCCAAATGGTATTATAGCAATTACTAAAAGTATAATAAATTTCTTCATAACGATATTGTTATTGGTTTCTTTTCTCTACTTTCTTATAATAAACAAACACCTGCATTCCTGCTTCATACTCAAACGATGTAAGTAACTGCATCTGTTTTACATACCCAATGGAATGAACCTTGATGAGTTCATAGACTTCCGTCATATCGGATTCATGTTCCTCTCCTTTCGGAGTTTTTATTGTCATCTCTGTATAGCTCTGAGTTCCATTAAAAAACTCTCCAGCATTTCGCTGAGATTTTACATCTGCTACACGATTCATTATCTGAGTTGTCTTATATTTCGACCTATCCAATGTGACTACAGACAACAAGTAACTGTTATCATAGTCATCAACAATGCGACAACCATCAAACGGAGCGTTTCTATACATACGTTCAATGAAGTTTGATAGTTGTATCCTCTCCTGGTCGTAGCTTTGGGAATACCCACATACTGCATTAAACAGCAGTAAAACTAACGATATTTTATGCAAACCCTTTACCATGTTTGTAAGTTTTTTACAACAATTGTTCGTGGCATGTTTTTTGCACATTCCATTCCAACACTTCGTGCCGCCTCAATCATTTTCCTCCGAGTAACCTGTTCTTCTGCCTGTTTTCGTCTATTTGCTTCTATTTCAACCTTTCTTAACTGTCCATTGGCCTCCATCTGTTTTACCCTAAACGAATTGTCTGACATTTGTTGATCAACACGTAATTGATACTCTCTTCTTTCACGCTCTCGGGCATCGTTGTATTGTTTCATCTTGAAGTCCCACTGTCGTTTCTCATCCTGACGCAATTTCTTATTGATATTGAAGATAAGTGTTTCCACTTTTGACTGACTGTCAGTGTTTGCAGGAATCTTTGCAATAATATCAGCAACATCTGATGCGCCTTCAGATGTTGGCAAGGCGGTCCATCGTGCTTTGGCCTCATTCAATAATTGGGCAGCGGTTGCATTATTCCACCTGATGGTATATTCGATCATCAAATCTTGACATTCTTTAGAGCAATCACAGATGTCTGGTACCTGCATCAACTGATAGATTGCCTCATCGTATTCATTGCCACTGGCAAGTTGTTGTGCATGTTTGATGATTTGTGAGCATCTGACAGAATAATAATTCACAATCTTTTCTTTTGCTCTATCAAGAAACGACACAAGTTCCTTATTCTGCGGTTTAATTTGATTAATTGCAGAGATAAATGCTTTGTTTTCGTTGCCACCTATACCTAAGAGAGATACGGTGATCGTCTCAAAAACCTTATTCTCGACAATATCGCCAATTAGGAACGTAAAGTCTATCTTCTCTGAAATCCTTTGTGGAGTTGAGGCAACAATATCTTTTGATGTGACATTAGCTTTGGCAGTTATTATAAAGCGGTTGTTGACATCTATAGAAGTAATACCATTAGCCGTCAATAATTGGACCATCTTTCGCTCCAATTGTTTCCCTGCCTCTGATGGAATCTCATCCCTGTCAGGTTGTACTACGCTGATATATAACAGATCCATCTGAGCATATAATGGAGAAGCCATCATAAGAAACAGTACAAGTTGTATAAGTCCTTTCTTCATATTACTTTTCTCCTAAAACAATTATTGCCTCACCTAAACCACGCTGCATCACCTTTGAAGTGATATTAAAAGGAGGTCTATTTAGATATTTACGTAATTGAGTTGCAAAGCCACGAGCATCAAGAGCATTGCCTCGCTCGTCAAATAAAGGTATCCGCACTTGCTCGAACTGCGCAAATGACTCAGTTCCGTCACTAAGGCTGTAGTTCCCCGATACTGTATGCTGTTTCAGCCAATCTTGAATACAATCGGTAAGTTCTTCACCATCATATTCTGTTTCCAGATCGTTTTCCCAATTATCCCAACATCGTATCGTCAAAATAATTTCTCTACCATTTGTTTCTTGGTCTTGATACCATTTCATCATTAGTGCATCAAATTCAGCAATACGCTCCTTTACTGCTTGCTCAAGCATAACAGGAATTGGATCGTAGGATGGCAGTGTCGTTCCCGTTGAAGAAGCAATACGTTTACTTGTATAAGTATCGAAAGCTTCAAGATTGAACGAAATCGATCTACCACCTATCTCTTTGTTTATATGCCATGATATTTGTATCAACACATCGGATTTAATTCTTCTCTTCAACACATCCAAAGGACTCTCGACCAAAGATGCACCACTCGTTTTGCTATAAGTAACATTGTCTTCTGCTGTTCTCAGATTAATACTCTTAATTTCCTGCTCTGCATCTTTTATGCTATAGTCAAGAGAAGTGAGCAAGCCACCTATTTTACTGATAACAGGCCCAATTTCCGTATCTTGTTGGAAAGCTAATTGATAATCAGGAGTCTTAACCTTTGTTCCCTGGTTATCGTATGTGGTCATAAAATACCGCATCTCACACCAATTGTCACTTGGGAGAATCATGATTGTCGGTTTCTTCTGGGCCTTTATGGACAGAGGTATAAAACCAAACATTACCGCTAATACTAATATATTCCCTTTCATTTTAATCAGTCACTTTTTTGTTTTAATTATCATAACAATTATTTCGCCATATTCAAGTTCGGAAATAGCTTTTTCATTCTTAGTAACTTGTTGTCAATTAGTATGTCTGACAGAGTCTGTCACCCTATTCACATCTCTCTCTTAAGGCTTTCATAAAACGATAATATTATGTAACTGTAATATCTACTTTACCACAACACCATTTATTAGGATATTTCTATTTGTATTCGTTCCTAAGCATTTTATGTGTGATAATACTCTCCGAATCATTTTTATTTTCCACGTTTTTCCACTATTCTTTTAAAATCCTTCCAATTTCTGGCTAACATATATGCAGTCTTGCTGCCTATGGGTACATAGAGTGTAGCATTGTCCTGATTTGAGAATGTGACCGGATCAATTGATATCGGTGTTTTTCTATCTACGGTTACCGAGGTTAGGCTGCTACAGCCATTGAACGCTTCCACTCCGATTGTCGTTACGCTATTGGGAATGCTTATAGATGTCAGGCCCTCGCAGCCATAGAACGCATTTTGGCCAATGGTTGTAACACTGTTGGGAATGGTTATCGAGGTAAGAGCTTTGCAACCCGCGAACGAATAATCGTCAATGCTCGTAACACTATTGGGAATGGTTATAGAAGTCAGACCCTCGCAATATGAGAACGTTTGTTGGCCAGTACTCGTCACGCTGTTGGGAATGGTTACCGAAGTTAGACCGCTAAATCCGAATGCACAAATGCCAATACTCATCACGCTATTGGGAATAGTTACAGATGTCAGTCCGCTACAAAAAGAAAACGCATCCTCGCCAATGCTTTTCACGCTATTGGGAATGGTTATAGAAGTCAGACTCTTGCAATAATAAAACGCACGCTCGCCAATGCTCGTCACGCTGTTGGGAATGGTTATCGAGGTCAGGCCTGTACAACCATGGAATGTACCAATGCTAACGCTCGTCACACTGTTGGGAATAGTTATTGAGGTCAGGCCACTACAATCTATAAACGCTTCCTCGCCAATGCTTTTCACGCTGTTGGGAATAACGATTGAGGTCAGGTCTTTGCAATGAGCGAATGCATGTTCGCCAATGTTCGTTACACTGTAAGTTGTATCATTGTAACAGACGGACTCAGGGATTACGACAGTTCCAGAATATGCATTTGAGTAATCATCATTCTTCAAGGAACCTTCATAACTGACACCCACTTCATTGTTACTATTCTTAACATAGTAAATGGTTACACCGTCAGGATTCTTCACTGCAAAATCGTGGGCAAAAGCCGTCGCTCCAACCATACCTAAAAGCACGGTAAGCAGAATAATTATGTTTAGTCGTTTCATAGGAAATTTGTTTTAAGTTAATGACAATTGTTATCTATTAAATTACTATTTTTACCATTTGCCCTGTTCCTTCTACACATAGACAGAAGTTCTACACTTACAACAGAACTTAATCCATCCTTTATATTTGGGGATTAACCATTGCTACAGTATCTTGAATTCTTTTCATTCTGTTAATAAACATTCTAAAAATCTTCCAATTACCACTTTCATAATCAACACGTTTCCATTTATTCTTTTTCTTATCAAATTCTAATGCGTAATATGAAAACATATAATAGACAGTTTCTTCATCCATAGCACCTTCATTGATTAGTAGTTCTATTTCTTCAAAAAATCTCATAAACATTTCAACTTGATGATCATCTGGTTCAGGAACGTTATAGTGATGATTTAATCCACATTCTTTCTCAAGATACTTTCCAACTACTTTCAATTCTTCATTTGCACAAAATCTTTTATTATAGTCACTGAGTAATTCTATTCTTCCTTGCTTTTTATAATTTTTAATCTGGACATAAGAAAAAATAAGTGCACCCAAGGCAATAAAGGCTGTAAGCCATTCTGCAATACTACCAATACAAAATGTTGACATAATAATACTATTTTAAGTTATTAGTTAATAGAATTTAAGTTTCGCATACGCTCAACTTTTTTGTAGTTAAGGAGTTAAGTAGTTATGGAGTTAAGACGTATGTCTTGTATATCCACTTTACTAATGGAGTTTCTGGATTTAGTAGTTATGTCATAACTCCTTTAACTCCATAACTCCTGCAACTTGCGAAAGTTGAGTTAATAGAATAACAATAAGAAGTGTGAGCCTCTCAGCTAATCTGCTGGTAGGCCTTCGACTGCCCGAAAGATAGATTAGAAGAAACAGCTCACACCCTTTGTATGAAGTACTTAGGCATGTGCCTACTACTATCATTACAGAGGGAAGAACGTCTTGACCTTTCCAATCTTTACGGGTAAGTTGTCGAAGTTTACCAGCTGGAAATAGCTAAACGCTTCCTATGTCATGTCTGTCACAGATTATCTGCGACACTGCAAATATAAGAAAAATTTAGCAACAACGTTCACTGTGAGCCGTATTTTTTGCAAAAATAGTTCTTTTTTCTTCAAGTCACCCACTTCTGATTGTTTTTTCTTTCATCCATACCTCATTTTTCCTCTTATTTGTCTGATTTACACTTATTTCTTGCACATTATCGTGCAATTATGAAGCGAAGATATGGAATAAAAAAGAGAAATGGAAGAAAAGGAACAACCATTTCTTCCATTTCACAAAGATTATCTTTATATCCTATTTATTCTCAATATGAAACCCACTCTTCATGTTCTTTAATGAAATGTATTTCTTTTATACTGCTATTAACTCTTGCTTTATTCTGCCTGGCGTTTCATAGCCTGATTATATTTGACAGTGATCAGTGCCTGCACGTATGAATTTAATTCTTGGGCGACTTGTTCCATTGGGATGTCGGAGTGTGAAAGGATCAGGTCTTTCAATGTGTTTTCCAACGACTTCTCCAATGCATATCCAGCTTGTGCCCATGCTTCTGTCCCTGGGAGAACACTGTCAGGCAAAGCTCCTAATGTGGCATTGAATTTTGGTCGGACGGCATGTGAGATGTCTGCTTTCAATTGTTCGATACCAGTTTTTTTTGAAGGAGGTGTCGATGATGTGGATGAATTGCTCTTCTGTTGTATGTCTTCTTCCTTTGGCAATGTATTGACTGGTGCAACTGATTTTGAATCAACGATCCCAACGGACGGAGTGTCAACAGGGACTAGCGGTTGTTCTTGGTGTGATCCTTTTCCTTGGGAGAACAGGAAATAGGCAACAACAGCTGCCACTATGAGTAGTGGAAGTAACGCATATAGGAAGTGTCTCTGTTGAGATTTGCCGTTAAGAGCCTTCGTCACATCTTTTACCGACTGATATCTGTCCTCTGGATTGTCTGCCGTGCAGCGTGTTATGACCTTATTATATATATGATGATTAGGCAGGAGTTCGAGAATCTTGCCAACGGAATAGATGTCCGTGCGTTCATCAACTGCTCCACCCTGTAATTGTTCTGGGGCGGCAAAGGTGTTGGTGCGCCCTGTTGTATCTTGGAATGAATCTGTGTAGCAACAGCCAAGGTCGATGAGTTTGACATCATTGTTGATGCGGGTTAGTAGAATGTTATCCGGTTTCAGGTCGAGATGAAGAACCTGATGACTGTGCAGATAGCCAACCACATCCAATAGTTGACGCAGGAACTTGTCTGAATTATTCTTATCCTTGAAGTATTCAGGATGGTTGGCAAGACATTGTGTGAGTGTTTCTCCATCGACGTATTCCATCAGAATACCATCTTCAGTCAGAGAGATGTAGCGGACAAGATTAGGATGCTCAAGTCGATAGCCCGTCTCAAACTCCTTCCGAAAGGCCTCCTGATAGCGGATGTTGTTGGAATATTCTGGCTTCAGCTGTTTCAAGAAATGGAGTTTTCCATATAGCTTCACACGATAGGTATCACAGGTAGCTCCATGTGTATTGATCGGCTCAAAGGAGTCGAAATGTTGGCTGCTATCAGTGAACTGTGAGAAATCCATTTTGAAGAATTGAAAGAATGTCAAAGTAGTTTGATGGAAGAAAGACCGGACACTCGACCTGCTGTGAACTGGCCAAGCGACTCACCATTACGCAAGACGTTAACAACCAATAGTGGATGATGGAGCACAAAGTTGTGGATTTCCACTTCATCTCCTTTCTGTAGTTTACTGTTCTCGCTATCTATGACAAGATAATAACCATCGCCAATATACTCCAATGTTACTTTTCGGTCAGGCAGATAGGTGATCTGGACAGAGGTTCCTGGTTTTAAATCAACAGAGCGCACTTCATCATCAAGAGCATCAAAGTCGGAATTACCCTTATCCTCAATCTTCGATAGTTCATCCCAATGGGCATATCCCAAATAGCGGGCTATCGCATCCAATGTGCTAGTATGGGGAGTCCGTTCATCCTGAGCAAAACCAATCAGTCGCTTTAGGGTCGTAGCGCCAATGCGCTCACCAGTCTTGCTCTCAATGTCAAGAGAAAGAATCTCACAGTCGGACGGTAAACGTAACTCACTTCCCGACTTTTGTTTTAATAACTGTACGATATGGAATGGCAATTTCATTGCATAACTATTTGTTTTGCAAAAATAGTTCTTTTTCTTGAAGTTAACCACTTTACATCGCTTTTTCTTTCATTTTCCCTTCATTTTTTCTCTTATTTGTCTGATATACACTTATTTTGAGGGTGGAGCCAATATAAAAAAAGAAAAATGGAAGAAGTGGTTCAACCATTTCTTCCATTTTACATTATTTTATTAAGAACTATTTACCGCTTACCCCTTTTATATCTTCTTTCAGCATCTCAACAATATCATTATGTATCTCTCTTGCTATAAAATGGAAGAACAAGCTGTACCCAATACCATTATCGTAATTATCAAGTTGTATTGGGGTGTTAATCACTCCAGATACCTGATGACTTGCCATATAAGAATCAAAGATGTGCGTAAATAACCTACTCCTATACTCATTGACAGGCATATTCTTGTTCTCACTATTCTTGTTCCTTGATGGAATCGGAGTCATGTCATCACATGAATAATATATAATCAAATTAGGATTGCTAGCAAATAATTCTGCGACCCAGCCTGTTATATCATGCAGAACATCTTGGGTAGTAGTGCTTTCACCACTTATACGTTCTATGATCAATTCACTAACATCTATTTTCCTGCTGGTAAGAACATTATATATACGCTCAGGTAAGACTTCTATACTTACAGAAGTCAATAAAATACGATATTCATTATCTTTTTGAACTATAGAATAAGATGCTTCCATTATACAAATATCACACGGCGCGAGAATTCTTCAGGCTTCATATTACGAAGTTTCTCCAACTCAGCAAGCTTATGCTCTCTGAGTTTCTTAATAGTCATCAATAAATTCTCTGAAGGATGATCTATTACTATTGGCTTTTTTGTATATGACATCTGTTCTAATATTTGACGCTGCAAAGATAAGAAAAAATTAGCAACAACGTTCACAGTGAGCCGTATTTTTTGCAAAAATAGTTCTTTTTTCTTCAAGTCACCCACTTCTCATCGGTTTTTCTTTCATTTTTGCCCTATTTTTACTACATATCACTTCTTATTATCATAGGTATTGGAGCCTGAAAGCATAGATATTGGAGTCTAAAAACATAGTTATTGGAATCTGAAAGCATAGAAATCGCGATGCAAAACCTAACAATCCAAATTTTGAATTCACAAAACTGGTACAACATACACGGATTTCGCTGGAAACACCTTTATACACGAGAGAAATGGGTGTTTTCAACATACACGGAACATACACAAACGTTCACTATAGCCCCTATAACATACACGCAACATACACTGCTATGTAGGCTACTTGAGCATAGAAACTATGGCACTTTCTCATAGTAACTAGGCTGATTACTACCTCTAACTAGGCCACTTACTTATAGCAACTAGGCTTTTTACTCGATATTCCCACGTTGGGAACGTTTTATTCCCACGTTGGGAACTATTTATTCCCACGTTGGGAACATAAACTCGTTTGTGAATCTCGCGTGTATGTTGCGTGTATGTTAGTGCTGGAATAGTGAATGTTGGTGTACCCTTAGTGTATGTTAAAACTGATAGATTTCCCTTTATTTATTTGGATTTCCGCGATTTTTTGTGTACCTTTGCGTGAATTTTTAAAAATCGAATATTATGAAGGTAACAATTCTTAGAATTAGTCGT
>JAFZBK010000067.1 GCA_017561825.1 Prevotella sp. | reverse complement strand
TATATAATTCTCTTCCGAATTCCTTTTCTCATTCTGTGAAATGCGGTATTTTTCCCTTTTTCACATTTCACATTTCACAAAATGCCGGGACAGAGGTGGTGAATAGATTGAAGTAATCTCATGGGGCACGAGAATACGGCAAAGGCAGGGATTGGATAGTTCAATCTCCCTCGGATGATTGTTCACTCAAAATAACTGTTCGAACTGTTCGTTCGTATGTACGTTCGCGTTTCTTTTCAAGAAAAAGTCTTTATCATTTATTATTTGTCATTTATCATTTAGGTGTTGTTTGCTGGGAGTGAGAGCGTCATTCTCTGGTAGCGAGAACGTCACTCTCTGGCAGTGAGAACGTCATTCAGTGTTTTTTAACAATATGTTCCTGTTTCCTTAACAGATTTTTACGAGCTACGGCACCCCCATATTTGGAAGTTTGGGAAATAAGCACTAACTTTGCAAAGTGATTATAACCTTTGTCAAACTACCAAACTTAAACGATATGAAACAAAAACTATTTCTGACGATAGCCATGCTGATGGCCATGTGTTCCTTCTGCAACGCAAGAGAGGCGTATGCCGTTTACACCTCAGGCAATCGAACTTTAACTTTCTATTATGATAACAAAAGGTTGGATCAACCTAGTACGGTATATACATATGATGTGCCCTCTGGTAATTACGCCCCTGATTGGATAGATGGAGGAAAGATCGATAAGGTTGTATTTACTTCTTCTTTTGCCGATTATAGACCTACCTCAACTTATAAATGGTTCTACAATCAAGAAGATCTGGATGAAATAATCGGGATTGATTGTTTGAAAACGGACAATGTGACAAACATGAGTTACATGTTCTATGGTTGCTACCACCTCTGCCACCTGGATGGTGTAGTGAATGGTATTGATAACTGGAACACAGGTAACGTGACAGACATGAGTTACATGTTCTACGGATGCTACGCTCTGAAAAGCCTTAACGTGGGTAGCTGGAACACAGGTAACGTGACTGACATGAGTTGGATGTTCAATGGTTGCAACCAACTGACAAGTCTTGATGTAAGCGGCTGGAACACGGGGAAGGTAACGAATATGAAAGCTATGTTCGCAGAATGCAAAAGTCTGAAAAGTCTTGACTTGAGGAAGTGGGACACAAGTAAAGTAACAGATATGAGTTGGATGTTCTATTATTGCAAAAGTCTTGAGTACAATTTCCCTTTGAACAGCTGGAACACGGGGAAGGTAGCGAACATGTCTGGTATGTTCTCTACCTGCCAAAAACTGGAAAATATTGAGTTAAACGAGTGGGACACGAGTAACGTAACAGATATGAGTAACATGTTCTGGGAGTGCGATATTCTGACGAGTCTTGACTTGAGTGGCTGGAATACCGGGAAGGTAACGAATATGGATTTTATGTTCTATCATTGTAGCGGTTTGACGAAAATTTATGTAGGGAATCGTTGGAATACAGGAAAAGTATCTTCTTCAAATGGCATGTTCTTTAATTGTTACCAACTCGTAGGCGGTAGCGGTACCAAATATAACAGTTCTCATGATGATGCCACATACGCCCGCATTGATGGCGGAACAACGAAACCTGGCTATTTTTCTGAGAACATGAAAGAGTATTACCTTACGATAGCAGGGACACAAGTAAAAATCTCGAATATGAGTGATGTGTTGGGCAATGGAATATTCTCATACTCACCCTCTAAAAAAACGCTCACCGTAAAAGGTAGTTTTACAAGCGATGATGCCGATATCATTTGTAGTGATTTAGAGGGATTGACCATAGATGTAACACAGGATGCTGTTCTTGCTAACAACGGTGCTAGAACTTCGATATGGCTGAAAAAAAACACAACGATTAAGGGCGAAGGTAAGTTGACACTTAAAGCCAATGATAATCCAGGTATTTATCTGACTGATGGTGCATCTGCAACCATCGAGAATATGAACATGGATATAGAAGCATTCTGGGGTATTTCCGGTCCAAGTAATCCGACAGGAGAGAAAATCACCATCAAGTCATCAAATATAACCATAATAACTAGTACGGCTGGGAATCAATATGCTGCTGCTATATGTGATCTGCCAGGCGGCATCATACTCGAAGATTGCTCTATCACCTATCCGGCAAATGCCACAATTAGAAATAAAGGTGTCTATTTGGGCAATAGCGACAATCTGGCCAAGGATGTTACCATCAAAGCAAAAGTCGGAATTTCAACGGGCATCGATGAGGCGATGCCTCAAGACAAAGTTCAATCTGAATCGTGGTATACTATCGATGGCAGAAAACTCAATGGGAAGCCGAACGCAAAGGGAATCTATGTTAAGAATGGACGGAAAGTTGTTGTTAACTGAGAATAGGGCGTTGAGGACTGAGAATGACGAAAATATGATGAATTGTAACTTTTTTGTTCAAAAAAGTGATGATTTATTTGTTTGTTTCGAGTTTTATTCATAACTTTGCCCCCCAAAAGGGGCGAAGATGCTCACGCTCGGCAAATGAAAACATGTTTTCTTTGCTCTCGCTAAATCGCATCATTGCACGCGCAAATTAAAAAATGATGACAATGAAGCAGAGTCTGAATCTACACATTATTAATATTATTATTCGACTGCAACGAGCGGGCGGAAGTGATAAGGTGTGTATATGACTATGCTAGGTAATAGATATTGAGACCTTTCCACTTCCGCGGTGTGAAAGGTCTTTTGTTTTTCAGGTAATCAAATAAAAAAGGAACAAAGAACAAGACAATGAGTGACAGGTTATTTATTTTCGACACGACATTACGTGACGGTGAACAGGTGCCAGGGTGCCAGTTGAACACAGTTGAGAAGATTCAGGTGGCCAAGCAACTGGAGCAGTTGGGCGTGGATGTGATTGAGGCTGGTTTCCCAATATCAAGTCCTGGCGACTTCAATTCGGTGATTGAGATCTCCAAGGCTGTGACATGGCCCACCATCTGTGCGCTGACACGTGCCGTGCAGAAAGATATAGACTTGGCTGCAGAGAGTCTGCAGTATGCCAAGCGCAAACGTATCCATACAGGTATCGGTACCAGCGACGCACATATCAAGTACAAGTTCAACTCCAACCGCGAGGAGATCATTGAACGTGCCGTGGCAGCCGTGAAGTACGCCAAGAAATATGTGGAAGACGTGGAGTTCTACGCCGAGGATGCGGGACGTACAGAGAACGAATATCTGGCACAGGTCATCGAGGCTGTGATCAAGGCTGGTGCTACTGTAGTGAACATCCCTGATACCACAGGCTACTGTCTGCCCGAGGAATACGGTGCCAAGATCAAGTACCTGATGGAACATGTGGACAACATCGACAAGGCCATCATCTCTACTCATTGTCATAACGACCTCGGTATGGCTACTGCCAACACCTTCAGCGGCATCATGAACGGCGCTCGTCAGGTGGAGGTAACCATCAACGGTATCGGCGAGAGGGCAGGTAACACCTCGCTGGAAGAGATTGCGATGATCCTGAAGTGTCACAAAGGACTGAACATCGATACGAACATCAACACCACCAAGATCTATCCTACATCGCGTATGGTGTCGGGATTGATGAACATGCCCGTACAGCCCAACAAGGCTATCGTGGGAAGAAATGCCTTTGCGCACTCCAGTGGTATTCATCAGGATGGGGTATTGAAGAACGTGCAGACCTACGAGATCATTGATCCGAAGGATGTGGGTCTTGATGATAACTCTATCGTACTGACAGCCCGCAGCGGAAGGGCGGCCCTGAAATACCGCTTAGAGGTGCTGGGCGTGAATGTTGATGATGACAAGAAACTGGATAAACTCTATCAGAAGTTCCTCGCCATGGCCGACCGTAAGAAAGAGGTGAACGATGAGGATATCCTCACACTGGCAGGTGCGGATCAGTCTGAGAACCACGCAGTACGTCTGGATTACCTGCAGGTGACGACGGGTATGGGTGTGAGAAGCGTGGCCAGCATAGGAATCGATATCAGTGGACAGAAGTTCGAGGCTGCCGCAACGGGTAATGGTCCTGTGGATGCCGCCATCAAGGCACTGAAGAAGATCATCCTGAAGCAGATGACGCTGAAGGAGTTCACCATCCAGGCCATCTCTAAGGGTTCAGACGACATGGGTAAGGTACACATGCAGGTGGAATACAATGGTAGTCTGTACTACGGCTTCGGGGCCAACACGGATATCGTGACGGCTTCGGTGGAGGCTTATATCGACTGTATTAACAAATTCAAGAATTAAAAGACTCTCCCCCTGACCCCTCCCTGGGAGGGAGGGGAGAAATAACCTTCATCATGAAGAATATGGAAAAGAAAGAAAATCAAGTAGTATCTACTCCCATCCCTTACAGGGAGGGGCAAGGGGGTGGGTCTACTCTTTTTGATAAGATATGGGACAAGCACGTCGTACAGGTAGTTGACGACGGTCCTACACAACTGTATATAGACCGCCTGTACTGTCATGAGGTGACCACCCCGCAGGCGTTCGAAGGACTGAGGGCCAGAGGACTGAAATGCTTCCGTCCGAAGCAGGTGTTCTGCATGCCTGACCATAACACACCTACACATGATCAGGACAAGCCCATTGAGGATCCTGTATCGAAGAAGCAGGTGGACATGCTGGCTAAGAATGCAGCCGAGTTCGGACTAACACACTATGGCATGATGGACAAGAACAATGGTATCATCCATGTGGTAGGGCCCGAGAAAGGTCTGTCGTTGCCGGGTATGACCATCGTTTGTGGCGACTCGCATACCAGTACGCATGGGGCCATGGGGGCTATTGCCTTCGGCATCGGTACCTCTGAGGTGGAGATGGTGCTGGCTTCGCAGTGCGTACTTCAGCAGAAACCGAAGTCGATGCGTATCAGCATCAACGGCAAACTAGGTAAGGGAGTAACGGCCAAGGATGTGGCCCTCTACCTGATGAGTCAGCTTACCACCAGCGGAGCCACGGGTTACTTCGTGGAATATGCCGGTGAGGTGGTGGAGAACCTGTCGATGGAAGGACGTCTCACCTTGTGTAACCTGTCTATCGAGATGGGTGCTCGCGGTGGCTTTATCGCTCCTGATGATACTACCTTCGACTATATCAAAGGAAGACCGTATGCACCTAAGGGTGATGAGTGGGAGAAGGCCGTGGCTTATTGGCGTACGCTGAAAAGTGACGATGATGCGGTGTTCGATAAGGAAATCTGCTTCGATGCTGCTGATATAGAGCCACGCATCACATACGGAACGAATCCCGGTATGGGAATTGGGATTAGGGAGAGCCTCCCCCCAACCCCCTCCAAAGGGAGGGGGAGTTATGAGAAAGCGCTCCAATATATGGGTTTCAAACCAGGACAGAAACTGCTGGGTACGAAGGTGGATTATGTGTTCCTTGGGGCATGCACCAACGGTCGTATAGAGGACTTCCGTGCCTTTGCTTCCTTAGTGAAGGGAAGGAAGAAGGCTGCGGATGTGGTGGCATGGCTCGTGCCTGGTTCGTGGACGGTTGACAAGCAGATACGCGAGGAGGGGATTGATAAGATCCTTCATGAAGCAGGCTTCGAGATCCGTCAGCCGGGCTGCTCCGCTTGTCTGGCCATGAACGACGATAAGGTGCCGGCAGGCAAATACTGCGTCTCAACCAGTAACCGAAACTTCGAAGGACGACAGGGTCCTGGGGCGCGTACCATCCTGGCATCTCCGCTCACAGCGGCTGCAGCGGCTGTAACTGGTGTAATCACAGATCCAAGAGAGCTGATGTGATTAAGGATTATGAATTAAGAATTAAGAATTGAATGAAACAGAAATTTGATACAATCTTAAGTACGTGCGTTCCTCTTCCATTAGAGAACGTGGATACGGATCAGATCATTCCTGCTCGTTTCCTGAAGGCAACGGATAAGGAGGGGTTCGGGGATAACCTGTTTCGCGACTGGCGCTATGATAAGATTGGTGAGCCCGTGAAGGATTTCGTGCTGAATGATCCTACCTACAGCGGGTGCATCCTGGTGGTGGGGAAGAACTTCGGTAGCGGTTCCTCACGCGAACATGCGGCGTGGGCCATTGCGGGCTACGGCTTCCGTGTGGTGATCAGCAGCTTCTTCGCGGATATCCATAAGAACAATGAACTGAACAACTTCGTACTGCCTGTGCAGGTGAGCGAGGATTTCCTTGCAGAACTGTTCCAGACCATCCAGGAGAATCCGAAGATGCAGGTGGAAGTGAACCTGCCTGACCAGACGGTTACGAATATGGTTACTGGACGACAGGAGCATTTCGAGATCAACGGCTACAAGAAACACTGTCTGACGAACGGCTTGGATGATATCGACTACCTGCTGCAGAACAAGGAGAAAATAGAGTGTTGGGAAACAAATACTAAGGATAGATATGGGAACGAGTGAACAAATCAACGCATATAACCGCATCCAGCCCTTCGTGGAGATCATGGACTGTACGCTGCGCGACGGGGAGCAGACCTCTGGCGTGAGCTTCCTGCCGCACGAGAAACTGATGATTGCACGAATGTTGCTCAAGGACATCAACGTGGATCGTATCGAGGTGGCCTCGGCAAAGGTGAGCGACGGTGATAAGGATGCGGTGAAGATGATCTGTCGCTATGCCCGTCAGATCGGGAAACAGGATGCCGTGGAGGTGCTGGGCTTCGTGGATGGGGGTGACTCCGTGGAGTGGATAGCTGACACAGGGTGCAAGGTGATCAACCTCCTGGCCAAAGGTAGTGAGAAGCATTGTAGCGGTCAGCTGGAGAAAACGGTAGAGGAGCATGTGGCTGATATCAAATACTGCATTGGTCTTGCGGAGAAGTACGGGATGAGCGTGAACCTGTACTTAGAGGACTGGAGTAATGGCATGAAGGAGTCGCCCGAGCATGTGTATGCCATGCTGGATGCATTAACGCATACTTCCATCAAGCGCTTCATGCTTCCTGACACGCTCGGCGTACTGAATCCCCTGCAGGTGATTGAGTATATGAGGAAGATGCAGAAACGCTATCCGAACACGCACTTTGATTTCCATGCGCATAACGATTACGACCTGGCGGTGAGCAACTCGTTAGCTGCGGTGCTGAGCGGGTGTAAAGGACTGCATGTCACGGTGAATGGTCTGGGTGAACGATGCGGTAATGCTCCGTTGTCGAGCGTGCAAGTGATCCTTAAGGATCAGTTCCATGCCAAGACGAATATCCATGAGGACCGTCTGAACGATATCAGTCGTCTGGTAGAGGGCTACAGCGGCATTGCCATTGCGCCCAACCAGCCGGTCATTGGTGAGAACGTGTTCACGCAGGTGGCAGGCGTTCATGCGGATGGTGACCATAAGGCGGGACTGTATTGCAACCTCCTGAAGCCTGAACGGTTCGGCAGGAAAAGGGAGTATGCCTTAGGGAAGAACAGCGGAAGGGCGAACATCGCCAAGAACCTGGAGGAACTAGGATTGGAACTGACGCCTGAGCAGACGAAGAAGGTGACGCAGCGTATCACGGAGCTGGGGGATAAGAAGGAACTGGTGACACAGGATGACCTGCCCTATATCGTCTCGGATGTGCTGAAACATGATGCACCTGAGGACAAGGTGAAGTTGGTGAGCTATGTGGTGTCAACAGCCTATGGTCTGAAGCCGGGGGCGAACGTGAAGGTGGAGATCAATGGTAAACAGTATGAGGCATCTGCCACAGGTGACGGTCAGTATGATGCCTTCGTGAAATCATTGCGATACATCTATAAGAAGTACCTCGACAGAACATTCCCCATCTTGGCTAACTATGCCGTGACAATCCCGCCAGGCGGTCGTACAGATGCGTTGGTGCAGACGGTCATCACCTGGAACAACAACGGGAAGATGATACGCACCCGCGGACTGGATGCTGACCAGACGGAGGCGGCCATCAAGGCTACCTTCAAGATGCTGAACATTTTTGAATTGGAACAAAACAACAACGATTAAGATATGAAACTAAAGATAGCTGTATTGCCAGGTGATGGCATAGGACCGGAGATTATGAAACAGGGTGTGGCCGTGATGGATGCCATTGCGGAGAAATACAACCATGAGTTCTTATACGAGGAGGCCATCTGTGGCGCTCACGCCATTGATGAGGTAGGGGATCCCTATCCTGAGGCTACTCATGAGATATGTATGCGGGCGGATGCGGTGCTCTTTGCGGCGGTAGGTGACCTGCGTTTCGATAATGATCCTACGGCGAAGGTTCGTCCTGAAACAGGACTGCTGGCCATGCGCAAGAAGTTAGGATTGTTCGCCAATGTACGACCTGTAGCCACGTTCGACTGTCTCTTGCATAAGAGTCCGCTGAAAGAGGAACTCTTAAAAGGTGCCGACTTCGTGGTGATCCGCGAACTGACGGGTGGTATGTACTTCGGCGAGAAGTATCAGGACAATGACAAGGCTTTTGATACGAATGTCTATACCCGTCCGGAAATAGAACGTATCCTGAAGGTGGGCTTTGAGATGGCCATGACCCGCAAGCGTCACCTTACCGTGGTGGATAAGGCGAATGTGCTGGCCTCGTCACGTCTGTGGCGACAGATTGCACAGGAGATGGAGAAACAGTATCCTGAGGTGACTACGGATTATATGTTCATTGACAATGCCTCGATGCGCGTGCTGACGGAACCGCGATTCTTTGATGTGATCGTGACGGAGAATACCTTCGGGGATATCCTGACGGATGAGACCAGCTGCATCACAGGTTCCATGGGACTGCAGCCGTCATCTTCGTTAGGTGAGCATACACCGCTCTTTGAACCGGTACACGGCTCATGGCCGCAGGCAGCAGGACAGAACCGTGCCAACCCGCTTGCTCAGATTCTCTCGGCTGCCATGCTCTTGGAATACTTCGGCTTGAACGACGAGGGCGCTAAGGTGCGCGAAGCCGTCAACGCTAGTCTGGACGCCAACGTCCGCACCCCTGAAATACAGGTGGAAGGCGGCGCGAAATATGGTACCAAAGAAGTGGGAGAGTGGATCGTTGACTATATCCGGAACCATTGAAAAAGGCAAAAAAAAAAGTGACAAGCTTCACAGCTGATCACTTCACATCTCAATAGGTATTAGTTTTTAAGGTAAAAAGATTGTTTTCAGGATAACGATGCAAAGGTAATGTACTTTTTTTTAATTACCAAATGTTTTTCTTATATAATTTTATTTAAAAACCTTGTGTGGGTACACACGGGAGTTATTTAAGATTATTTAAGAATTGAATGATGCAAACGATTGACAAAGGCGGATATCTTCTTGTTGATGTGCCAGAATACACACTTGGGAGAAAAAATATGGTGCAAAGTGTTGGCTATTTCACAAAAAATGTGTAATATTGCAGGCCAAAAGAAAACCATACTGAAAAAATGAAAGATATAAAGGAATACTGGCAGCCGGAATTGGAGACGATGCCACGTGAAGAACTGGAGAAACTCCAGGTGAAGAAACTGAAGGAGAGTATTAGAATTGCCATGAAGAGTGAGTTCTACGGAAAGCGTTTTGCGGAGTTAGGACTTACCCCCGATGACTTTAATTCTGTGGCGGATATCCGTAAGATTCCGTTTACTACTAAGCAGGACCTGAGGGATAACTATCCCTTCGGACTGGTGGGCGGTGACATGAAAGATGCCATCCGTATCCATTCCACCAGTGGTACAACGGGTCATCCTACCGTGGTTACCTATTCCCGTCATGATATCGACTCATGGGCAAACATGATTGCGCGTGATATGTATATGGTGGGTTGCCGCGATACGGATGTGTTCCAGAACTCTTCCGGCTATGGTATGTTTACAGGCGGTCTGGGTTTCCAGTATGGTGCCGAGAAGTTAGGTGCTACAACGGTTCCCGCTGCTGCTGGTAACTCCAAGCGTCAGATCATGTTCATCAAGGACTTCGGTACTACTTGTCTGCATGCCATCCCCAGCTATGCTATCCGTCTGGCTGAGGTGTTCCAGGAAGAGGGCGTGGATCCTCGCTCCACAAAGCTCCGCACACTCTTTATCGGTGCTGAGCCGCATACAGATGAACAGCGCAAACGTATCGAGCGCATCCTTGGTGTCAAGGCTTATAACTCGTTCGGTATGACCGAGATGAACGGTCCTGGTGTGGCCTTCGAATGTAAGGAGCAGGACGGTATGCACCTCTGGGAAGATAACTATATCCTCGAGATCGTGGATCCTGATACGTTGGAGCCAGTACCCGACGGTGAGATGGGCGAGATGGTGCTCACCACACTCGACCGTACCATGATGCCGATTCTGCGCTATCGTACACGCGACCTCACCCGTGTGATTCCCGGGGAGTGTAAGTGCGGACGTACACACCGTCGTATCGACCGTATCAAGGGTCGTACGGATGATATGTTCATCATCAAGGGCGTGAACGTGTTCCCGATGCAGGTGGAGAAGATCCTCGTGCAGTATCCGGGTCTGGGAAGCAATTACCTCATCACCTTGGATACCGAGGATGACAATGATATCATGACAGTAGAGGTTGAGCTGGATGAAATCCAGTCTGACGTTTATCCCGAACTGCAGAAGATGACGCGTGACATCCAGCGTGCACTGAAGGATGAGATTCTGCTTACACCGAGAGTGAAGTTGGTGAAGAAAGGCTCTCTGCCCGTCAGCGAAGGCAAGGCTGTACGCGTGAAGGATCTGCGTGAGGGTCGTTCATAAAGATAGTATGAAACGGTTTCTTATCTTGTTGGTTTCCTGCGTGTTGACATCTTTCGTGCAAGCACAGGTTTCAATGCGTGATGTCTGGTTGTCTATGCCAGACAGCATCCTCCCTTATCTGAACAGGAGCCTCAGGATGGAACACCTCGACTTCGTGAATATGCATGTGAAATCGGAAGTGAAGAACCTGCTGCACGAGAATGGTGTGCTGGATACGCTCACGAACGATTTCGCATCCTATTATCTGCCACAGTCATCTTCTCTTGAACTGAAACTGCTGACAGCCGCTGATTCTTCTCAGGTTATCTGCATGGTGAAGACCGTGATGGCTCCTGAGGCGGAGAGTGAGGTTAAGTTCTTCAATACGTCGTGGCAACCTCTTGCGGATGATTACGGACTGCCTCTCCATCTATCGGAGGGGGAGATCCTGAAGCAGTTTACGCATCAACCTGCGGATATGACGAATGACCGTTTCGATGAACTCTGTAAGATGATTGATCCCGTGATGCTGTCTGCTTCTCTGAGTGCTTCATCTCCTGTTATCACCCTGTGTTTGAGTACGCCAGTACTGACAAAACAGGAATTAGATGAGGTATCCGTCATAGCTAAGCAAATAAGTTTTAAATGGGATGGAATAAGATTTAAAGAATATTAATTATCATAGCTGATACCATGTAAGTCATTGCAGATTAATAGAAAAGTATTACTTTTGCACTGTGTTTTTCATGGTATTAGATTATTAAGGTTAATAAAGATTGATTGTCGTGAGACAATCAATTTTTTTTGCTATATATTTGCTGCAATCAAGAATTTGCGTTATCTTTGCGGTCAAATATAAAACATAAAGCGTATGAATCTGAAATTCCGTTTGTCGCTGATGAACTTCTTGGAGTTCGCAGTATGGGGAGCCTACCTCACATGTATGGGTAATTACCTGGGAGTAGCTGGTTTGGGTGATAAGATCTCCTGGTTCTATGCCATCCAAGGTATCGTGAGCATCTTTATGCCTACCCTGATGGGTATCGTAGCTGATAAGTATATCCAGCCACAGCGATTGCTGGGATTGTGCCATCTGCTGGCCGGCGCGTTCATGCTGGGCTGCTGGTGGATGGGTATGCAGGCAGGATTCGGTAATGAGCTGCCAAACAAAACGGCCTTCATTGCCGTCTATACGCTCAGTGTGGCTTTCTTCATGCCGACAATTGCGCTGGCGAACACTACGGCGTTTACGATTCTGAAGAACAACGGACTGGATACCGTAAAGGACTTCCCGCCCATCCGTGTGCTGGGAACAGTGGGTTTCATTGCTACGATGTGGTTCGTGAACTGCGCAGTATGGCAGGACGGCTCGTTCTCCATGACTTTGGCTGACAGTGCGCATAAGTTCCAATATACCTACATGCAGTTCTTCGTATCGGGTATCTTGAGCTTGGTGCTCTTTGCCTATTGCTTTACACTGCCTGAGTGCAAGGTGGAGAAGAAGGCAGAAAAGAAGTCATTGGCCGAGAGTCTGGGATTGAACGCTTTCAAGCTGTTCAAGCGGAAGCAGATGGCACTGTTCTTCATCTTCTCTGCACTGTTGGGCATGTGTCTGCAGGTAACCAATGGTTATGCAGGACCGTTCATCACGAGCTTCAAAGGCAGTGCTGATGCTGCGGTGGCCTCATCGTTTGCAGCCAACAACGCTACATTGCTTACTTCTATCTCACAGATCAGTGAGGCTTTGTGTATCCTGATGATTCCTTTCTTCCTGAAACGATATGGTATCAAGGTGGTGATGCTGATGTCCATGTTCGCCTGGGTGTTCCGCTTCGGCTTCTTCGGCGTGGGTAACCCCGCTATGCCTGGCGTGATCTTCTTCATCCTTTCTTGCATCGTTTATGGTGTGGCGTTCGACTTCTTCAACGTCTCCGGTGGTATCTTCGTCGATCAGGAGTGCGAACCTTCCATCAAGGCTTCTGCACAGGGATTGTTCATGATGATGACCAATGGTATCGGTGCTACCGTAGGAACACTGGCTGCTGGTGAAATTGTGAACAAATACTGTACATGGGAGAATGGCTTCTTGATTGGTGAATGGCAGACCTGCTGGTTCATCTTCGCAGCCTTCGCATTGGTGGTTGGCGTTTCGTTTGCCTTGGTATTCAAGCCTGAGAAGAAGTAATAGCGGATGAAGGAAGAGCGGTTTTTCTACGTCCCCAATGCCTCGACACAGAACGAGATGCCCGAAGAGGAAGCGTTGCACGCCCTCAGGGTGCTCCGCATGCGCGGCGGTGATGAGATGTTCCTCATGGATGGTGAGGGCGTGTTCTATCGCGCTGTCGTGACGATTGCTGCTACCCGCCGCTGTTTCTATGATATCGTGGAAGCGATTCCGCAGCAGCGGGATTGGCGCGGACGACTGCATATCGCCATGGCGCCTACGAAGATGATGGAAAGGGTGGAGTGGTTTGTGGAGAAGGCCACGGAGATTGGTATCGACGAGATGAGCTTCCTCTGCTGCAACTTCTCGGAAAGACGGGTGCTACGTGCTCAGCGTTTAGAGAAGATCGCGGTGTCGGCCGTGAAGCAGAGCAGGAAACCTTGGAAACCGGTTGTGAATCCCTTGGTGAACTTCCAGGACTTTATCCATCAACCGCGTGAAGGACATAAGTTCATTGCGCATTGCTACCAGGAGTTTGTACGGGATGATCTGTACCAGATCCTGCAGCAACCTGAGGTGGCTCAGGCAGAGGATGAGATTACGGTGCTCATAGGTCCTGAAGGTGATTTCTCTTTCGATGAGGTGCAGGAGGCTATCGCTCAAGGCTACCGTAGCATCTCTCTGGGAAAGGAGCGGTTGCGTACTGAGACGGCTGCCTTAGCGGCAACAATGATGGGACATCTCTCCCGAAGAATAATAGAATAGTTTAGGATGAAAAAAACTCTTTTCTTGTTAGGGGCAGCATTCGTTATGCTGCTCTCATCATGTTCAAAAGAACAATATACAGATGTGATTCCACGTGGAAGCACAGCACTGATGGGTATTGATATGCAGCAGACCAATACGGATGTGCTGCAATCGTTGTTCGGTTTGACAGATACACACGACTGCGGTATCGACCTTTCTGCCAAGTTTTATCTCTTTGAATCTCCCGATGGGAACATGGGAATGGTGGCCAAGGTGGATGATGCTGACAAGTTGGAAAAAACACTGAACGATTTGTCGGAAAAGAATGTGTGTCAAAAGGTTACCGAACGAAAGGATATCCGCTTTACCCTTGTGAAAGAATCATGGATGATGGGCTTCGACAATCATGCAGTGATGATGATGGGACCCATTGCTCCAGCCCAACAAACGCAGATACAACAGCAGATTGCCCGCTATCTGAAACAAGATGAAAAGCAGGGAATCACGGAATCGAAGATGTTCCAGAAGCTCGACTCCATCCATTCTGCCATGGCCCTCGTGGCACAGGTGGCAGCACTGCCGGAGCAGTTAACGGCTCCTTTCATGCTTGGGGCACCCAAGACCGCTGATGCTTCGCAGGTTCTTTTGGAGGCTGAACTGCAGGTGCAGGATCAGATGTTGGTGATTCAAGGTCAGACCTTCTCGTTCAACCAGCAGATTGACAAGGACCTGCAGGAGACGACCACGCTGTTCCGTCCCATGACAGGTGCCTTTCTCAACCGTCTGAATACCCATTCGGCCTTGTCGTTCCTCACCAATGTGGAGGGCGAGCATTTCCTTCCTGTATTACAGCAGAACAAAGGATTACAGTCGTTACTCACTGGCGCGAAGTACACTATCGACATCAATGAAGTGATCAACTCCGTGGATGGTGACATGCTCCTTTCGTTCTCGTCGTTTGGTGACAGCAATACACGGATGACGATGCATGCGCAACGAGGGGAGAAGGCTGACTACTATTACAGCAATGGAACAGAAGAGACAACAGAACTGCCGTTGCCGTCGCTCACCGAGCTGTTGAGCGGTCAGCGTTTGGCTATGGTTCTTCATCTGAATGCGTTGGGTGACGAACTGTCAACAACCATCAACGGATTCTTGAAACCGTTGTTCGGTGATCTCTCTACCATCGTGTATGTGATGTGTGTTCCTGAGAAAGGAAATCAAGAAGAATAAGTACTGATTATGAATACGATACAATTCAAATATGTCATCCCCCAGGTCTTTGCTTCCCGTGAAGAGCAGAACAGTGATGTCTGGCAACAGGATATCACCTTCGAGAAGGAGAAGGTGTATCTGATAGAGGCGGAGAGCGGTAAGGGAAAGAGCACGTTCTGCAGTTACCTAATTGGCTACAGGCACGACTACTCCGGACAGGTGTTGTTCGACGATGTGGATGCACGTAGTCTGAAGGTGGCCGACTGGACTGGCATCCGTCAGCAGCACATCAGTATGCTGTTTCAGGAACTGCGTCTGTTCCCCGAGCTGACCGCCATGGAGAATGTGTTGATCAAGAATAATCTCACGGGGTATAAGTCGCGTGAGGAGATCATCAACTGGTTTGAGATGTTGGGCATACCCGACAAGAAGGACGTGAAGATCGGACGTATGTCATTCGGACAGCAGCAGCGAGTAGCGTTGATACGTAGTCTGGTACAACCTTTCGACTTCCTCGTGGCTGATGAGCCGGTGAGTCATCTCGATGACCAGAACGCCCGTATCATGGGTGACATCCTGATGCAGGAGGTGCGCCGTCAGGGTGCCGGTCTGATTGTGACCAGTATCGGCAAGCACATGGACCTTAACTACGACAAGGTCGTACAATTGTAATTTATATCTTACAGCGTATGAATTTAGTTTGGAAACTTCTCCGTCAGCATATCAGTATCCCGCAACTGGCAGGCTTCTTCTTGGCCAACCTGGTGGGCATGTTCATCGTGATGTTAGGTGTGCAGTTCTATCGTGACATCCTGCCCGTCTTCACTTCAGAGGACTCCTTCATGAAGTCCGACTTCCTGATTGTCAGTAAGAAGGTGGGTATGGGAAATGCCCTCTCAGCACACAGTCATGTGTTCGGCGGCGCTGAGATAGATGAGTTCGGGAACCAGTCGTTTGTCGAGAAAACAGGTAAGTTCACAAGGGCGCAGTACCAGATCCAGGCCTCGTTGGGCATGAACGGACAAAGCATGATGAGTACGGAACTGTTCTTTGAGAGTGTTCCTGATGAGTTTGTGGATGTGTCCACCAAGGACTGGCAGTATGTGCCGGGCGAGAGCAAGACCGTTCCCATCATCCTTCCGCGTTCCTACGTCAACATGTATAACTTCGGTTTCGCCCGCAGTCATCATCTGCCGGCCATCAACGAAGGGGTGTTGAACATGGTGGATGTGGTGATCCGCATTCGCGGTAATGGTCGTGAGGCTGACATGAAGGGTAGGGTAATCGGTTTCTCCAACCGTCTAAACACCATCCTTGTGCCCGAGCGTTTCATTGAATGGAGTAACGAGGAGTATGCGCCTGAGGAAGCACCCGAGACCACCCGTCTGATTGTGCAGGTAACCAATCCCGCTGATCCTGCTGTGGCGCAGTATTTGGAAGATCATGGCTATGAGTTGGAAGAGGATCGTTCTCAAACGGATAAGATCGTGTATTTCCTGAAGATGATCGTGGCCATCGTGCTGATTATCGGTCTGGTAATCTCCATCCTGAGCTTCTATATCCTGATGCTCAGCATCTACCTCCTCTTGCAGAAGAACGCGGAGAAGTTGGAGAACCTGCTGCTAGTAGGCTATTCACCGGCAAGGACCGCCCGTCCATATCAGCTGCTCACCCTCGGACTGAACCTCTTGGTGTTCCTCCTTGCCTTGGGGGTGCTGTGGATTGTTAGGAGCTACTACATGGAGATCGTGGAAAACATCTATCCTGAAGTGGACAGTGGTACGATGCTTCCTGCCATACTCGTAGGACTGCTCATCCTGTTGCTCGTTACCATCTTCAACCTCTTTGCTATCCGCAGAAAGGTGATGCGTATATGGAAAAGGGCTGATTGAGTGTGACAAATATCATTTTTGTTGCGTCAGATGCATAATAATGCCTATAGTATTTGGTGGTATCTTTAATTTTTCTTACCTTTGCAGCGTTAAAAAATATTGTTTTCACAAATATTCATTATTAATTCAACTCTATTTAAAACATGCAGAAAAGATTGTTCTTTCTGATGGCTATGATGCTGATGATTGTTTCATCGGCCATGGCTCAGGTAACCACTTCCAGCATGTCCGGTAAGGTAACTATCGGATCAGCTGCAGGTGAAGAGGTTATCGGCGCAACAGTACAGGCGGTTCATGAACCCTCTGGTACGCGCTACACTGCTGTCACAAACGTTGACGGTCGTTTCAACATTCAGGGTATGCGTACCGGTGGTCCGTATTCTGTAACGGTGAGTTACATCGGTTTCCAGACCAAGACCCTGAAGGGTATCACACTGCAGTTGGGTGAGATCTACAATCTCCAGGTATGGCTCTCTGAGGATGCCAACGAGCTGGCAGAGGTGGTGATCACAGGTAAAGCTTCTAAGTTTACGACTGAGAAGACGGGTGCTACTACGAACATCTCTAACGGGATGATGAATGAGTTGCCCACTGTCAACCGTTCTATCAGCGACATCGCCCGTATCTCTCCTTATGCCAACGGCATGAGTTTCGCAGGTGGTGACGGTCGTAGCACAAACTTCACCTTGGATGGTGCTAACTTCAACAACAACTTCGGTCTGAGCGCTAAGCTCCCCGGTGGTGGTAACCCCATCTCTATGGATGCTATCGATGAGGTTCAGGTAGTTGTTGCTCCTTATGATGTTCGTCAGACCAACTTCATTGGTGGTGGTATCAATGCTGTTACCAAGTCGGGTACAAACACCTTCCGTGGTACAGCATACGTTTATCACAACAATGAGAACATGCATGGTAACCGCGTGGACAATCTGTACATGACTGATCCGGGTAAGGATCGTATGACAACCTACGGCTTCACCCTCGGCGGTCCGATCATCAAGAACAAGCTGTTCTTCTTCGTGAACTACGAGCACTCAACAGTTCCTACCGTGGCAACACGCTGGAGGGGTTCTGATGACGGCAAGTACGACAAGGAGAACTATATCTCACGTACCACCAATTCCGACTTGCAGAAGGTGAGTGAGCACATGAAGAGCAAGTACGGTTATGATACCGGTTCTTGGACCAACTTCCCCGCTGACGAGAGCAATAATAAGATCCTGGCTCGTCTCGACTGGAACATCACTGACAACCACCATCTGGCTCTGCGTTACAACAACACCAAGAACACAGCATGGAATCCTGTAAACGGTAACTCTACACAGGCCAGCTATCGTATCCGTCTCGACCGTATGTCAATCTACTCCATGGCCTTCGCCAACACCATGTACTCTATGGACAACAAGGTGCAGTCATGGTCAGCTGACCTGAACAGTCGTTTCGGTGAAAACATGGCTAACCAGTTACTCTTCACATATTCTAATATTGAGGATATGCGTGGCAGTAACTCCAGTCTGTTCCCCTTCGTTGACATCCTGAACGGTTACACCGAGGCTGATGGTGTGGTTACCCAGACTCTCGAGCCTTACATGTCATTGGGTTATGAGCTGTTCTCTTACCTGAACGGTGTGACCAACAAGATCACGAACCTGACAGATAACTTCACGTATTATCTTCCCAAGCACAAGATCACTGCTGGATTCAGCTTCGAGCACCAGACAGCCGACAACAGTTATCTGCGTGGTGGTACCGGTTACTACCGTTATCGTTCAGTCGATGACTTCCTGAACGGTGCTGCTCCTGAGACAGTTGCTATTGACTATGGTTACAACGGTCGTCAGGCCACTTCTAACGTGACCTTCAACCAAATTGGTCTGTATCTGCAGGATGAGTGGAATATCCGCGATAACTTCAAGCTGACCGCAGGTATCCGTTTCGACGACCTGCTGTTCAACGAGGATGATATCATCACCAACAATGCTATCCGCGATATCGACTTCGGCGGTCGTCACATCGATACTGGTAAGTGGCCGAACGCTAATATCCAGATCTCTCCGCGTGTGGGCTTCACATGGGATGTATTTGGTGACAAGTCGTTGAAGGTACGTGGTGGTACCGGTCTCTTCGCCGGTCGTCTGCCGCTGGTATTCTTCACCAACATGCCTTCTGCTTCTGCCATGATTCAGAACCGTCCGGTATTCAGCACCACCTACAACTCAGATGGTACTGTGAAGAGTCGTGACGCTGGTCTGGATCTGTTCAAGGGCGGTCTGGTAACCGATGTAGAGAAGATCCGTCAGCTGATGGGCGAGAGCGTTGCTCCTGCTAACATCACTCCTGAGCAGGGTCTCTTCCAGAAGAGTATCGCCGGTGTGGATCCCGAGTTCAAGATGCCGCAGGTATGGAAGTCAAGCATCGCTGTTGACTACCAGCTGCCCGTGAACTTCCCGTTCACAGCAACAGCTGAGTTCACCTACACTAAGAAGATCAACGATGTTCGTCTGGTGAACTGGAACATCAAGGAAGACACCAACGGTTGGGAGCGTCTGAAGGGTGCCGACAACCGTCTGATCTACCCGTCAGACTTCAAGTATAACAGTAAGGTGAACGATGCTTGTATGCTCGTGAACACTAGTCGTGGTTACGGTTGGACTGCCAACCTCACCTTGAATGCAGAGCCTGTTGAGAACCTGAACATCATGGCTGCCTATACACACACCGTGATGAAGGAGGTTTCTGGTATGCCTGGTTCTAACGCTACCTCAGCATGGAACGGTCTTTATACCATCGACGGTCCTAACCTCGGTAAGGTACAGAACTCACAGTATGTGATTCCCGACCGTATCATTGCCAATATCTCTTACAAGTATGGCAAGGAGCACTTCTCACTGTTCTACACAGGCTATAGTCCTGCTGGCTACAGCTTCTTCTACAACGGTGATGTCAATGGCGACGGTGTTGCTACCGACTTGATGTACATCCCTGCTAACGACAGCGAGATCAAGTTCACCGACGAGAGCGACCGTCAGCTGTTCTGGAACTTCGTGAACCAGGATAGCTACCTGAGCAGTCATAAGGGTGAGTATGCTGAGGCTAATTCAGCCCGCGCTCCCTTCGTGCACCGCTTCGACTTCCGTTGGGCACACGACTTCGACCTGAAGGTAGGCAACACCATGCACAAGCTGCAGCTGTCAGCCGACTTCATGAACATCGGTAACCTGTTCAGCTCTCGCTGGGGTGTTGAGAAGAATATGATGGGCTCGTTCGACGGTCAGTTCCTGAAGGTTGACAAGGTAGAGAACGGTGTTCCTTACTTCTCCATGCGCAAGGATTCTAATGGCAATGCTCCTACAGAGACCTGGAGCTATATCCATGAATACAATCAGTGCTGGAAACTTCAGATTGGTGTGAAGTATTATTTCAACTAATTGAAATAAAGCTTTCTAAAATAAAAATCGGGTATCGCTTGGCGGTATCCGATTTTTTTTCTATCTTTGTCCCAAATAATTCAACAAACTAAAACCTATGCAGAAGAGATTGCTTTTATTCATGGCGTTGCTGCTGACGTGTTCGTTGGCTGTGATGGCGCAGGTTACCACTTCGAGTATGAGTGGTAAAGTGGTGATGCAGGGCTCTGATGAGGAAGTCATCGGTGCTACCGTGCAGGCTGTTCATGAACCTTCTGGTACACGTTACCAAGCCGTAACGAATGTCGAAGGCCGGTTTAACATCCAGGGTATGCGTACGGGTGGTCCTTATGTGGTAACCGTTAGCTATATCGGTTTCCAGACAAAGACCTACAAGGGGATAACCCTGCAGTTGGGTGAGACCTACAACCTCTCCGTTGTTATCTCGGAAGATGCCAATGAGTTGGCAGAAGTGGTGGTGACAGGAAAGGCATCCAAGTTCGCAACAGAGAAGACCGGTGCTTCGATGAACATCAACAACGACCAGATGATGTCCATGCCGAGTATCGGACGTAGTCTGACGGATGTGGCAAAGCTGTCTCCCTATTCCGGTGGCGGCACGAACCTCGCTGGTGCGGATCCTCGTTCCACGAACTTCACCGTTGACGGTGCCAACTTCAACAACAGCTTTGGTCTGACCTCCGCCCTGCCTGGTGGTGGAACGCCGATTTCCATTGACGCCATTGAAGAAATGCAGGTGGTGATTGCTCCCTATGATGTTCGTCAGACCAACTTCATCGGTGGTGGTATCAACGCTGTAACTAAGTCGGGTACCAACGAGTTCAAGGGCACTGTCTATGGCTACTACCGCAATGAGGATATGCGTGGTAACAAGATCAATGGTAAAGACCTGGGAACAAGGGCTACTGATGAGGTGAAGACCTACGGTTTCACCCTCGGCGGACCGATCATCAAGGACAAGCTCTTCTTCTTCGTTAACTACGAAAAGGAACTCACAGCCAAGCAGGTGGTACAGTTCCGTGCCCGTAAGGATGGCGAGAATCCTGGTAATTATATCTCAAGAACCACTGAGGCTGACATGCAGCGCGTGTCGGATTACCTGAAGAACAACTATGGGTATAACACGGGTTCATGGACCGACTATCCCGCTGAGGACTCCAACGAGAAGTTCATGGCGCGTATCGACTGGAATATCACCGACAACCACCATCTGGCTTTGCGGTATAACAAGACGAAGGTGGTTGACTGGCGTACCTGTAATGCCAGCTCACATGATGTGGTGGCCAAGGCAACGAAGTTCAACGATGCACGTATCGGTGCTAAGTCAATGGCCTTTGCCAATAGTCTTTACTACTTCCACAATGATGTGGAGTCGTTCTCTGCCGATCTGAACAGCCGTTTCGGTCAGAAGGCTTCCAACCAGTTGCTGTTCACCTACTCAGACATGAACGACATGCGTGATACGAACTCCGACAACTTCCCGTTCATCGATATCATGTACGGTCAGGGCTCTGATGGTAAGCAGGTATATGAGCCGTATATCAGTGCCGGTTACGAGTTGTTCTCCTACAACAATGTAGTAGATACCAAGACCACCAACCTGACGGATAACTTCACCTATTATGCAGGTGCCCATAAGATCACGGCTGGCTTCCGCTTCGAACATGTGGCTGCCAAGAACAACTACATGCGTAACGGTACGGGCTATTACCGCTTCAACAGTCTTGAAGACTTCCTCAGTGGCGCTGCTCCGAATGCCATTGCCTTCACCTATGGCTTCAACGATAATCCGAGTCCTTCGAGCATGGTACGCTATAACCAGCTGGGTATCTATCTGCAGGATGAGTGGGATATCCTGAAGAACCTGAAACTCACCTATGGTTTACGTGCAGAGAATATCGCCTTCGATGAGAGTGATATCGAACGCAATACGGCTATCTATGATCTCGACTTCAACGGTGTTCGCATCGATACAGGTAAGTGGCCCGATACCTTCTGGCAGTTCTCACCCCGCGTGGGCTTCTCATGGGATGTGTTTGGTGACAAGACGTTGAAGGTACGTGGTGGTACCGGTCTCTTCCAGGGTCGTTTCCCGTTGGTTTATTTCACCAACATGCCGGGTAATGCCAACGTATTCCAGTTGAACTATGTGGCAGGATACAGCGATGGTAACAAGGCTTATGCCGACGGCTTAGGACGTGATGCCGCTTGGGTGCAGAGCAAGATCGAAGGTCTGGCAGGTAAGCTATGGGGCATGGAGCAGTTGAGGGATTACTTCGAGGTGCCCAAGACCAACCAGAACCATGTGGCCGACCAGAACATGACGGGTGTGTCGAGCAACTTCAAGATGCCGATGGTATGGAAGTCGAGCATCGCTGTTGACTATCAGTTGCCGGTATCCTTCCCCTTCACCGTAACGGGTGAGTTCATCTACAACTCGAGCATCAATGCTATCTATATGGATAATCTGAACATCAAGGATGACAATCCTGAGAGTATGGCACACTTCAATGGTGCTGACGATCGTGTTCAATATACTAACAACGACCTGTACTACAAGGGTAAGTATGCCATCATGCTGAAGAATATCCATAAGGGCTATGGCTATTCAGCCAGTATCCAGATGAACGCTGAGCCGATCAAGAACCTGAAGTTGATGGCTGCCTATACCAAGATGGAGAACAAAGAGGTGACGGGTCTGCCCGGACAGAACGCTGTTTCTACTTGGACTGGTACGATCTCTGTGGATGGTCCTAACACCACCAGACTGCATCGTTCGAACTATGTGACACCTGATCAGGTAATAGCCTCGCTCGACTACTACCTCCCGTACAAGGTATTCGGCACCAATTGGGGTACACGCTTCAATGTGTTCTACAAGGCTTATTCTGCTTCGAACGGTAGCTTTATCTATACCTCCGACTTCAACGGCGACGGTGTGAACAACGATATGATCTATATCCCCGCTAACGATAGCGAGATCCAGTTCAAGACCGAGGCCGACCGTATCGCCTTCTGGGCATTTGTTGCACAGGATGACTACCTGAACAGTCATCGTGGACAGTATGCCGAGCCATACGCTGCAAGGGCTCCTTGGCTGCACCGCTTCGATATCCGTATCGCGCAGGACTTCCAAGTAAAGGTGGGAAGCACGAAGCATAAGCTGCAGCTCACGGCTGATATCATCAACTTTGGTAACATGCTGAACTCCAAGTGGGGCATCCCGAAGAACGCTCAGGTTTCCAACTACCTGAAGATCTTGAAGTACGAGGGTGTGGATGATTCTAACAAGCCGGTATTCTCCATGTACAAGGTGAACGGCGAGTATCCTACCAAGTCGTACGATACCAATATGAGCTACAGCAACTGCTGGAAACTCCAGTTGGGTATCAAGTATTTCTTCAACTAAACACTGACGAAGTATGATTATCGACTTCAAGAAACTGGAAGAGACTATCGTTCCTCACTTCAAGGGAGGTGAGGGACGATATATCATGAAGCACTACACCGACGAGAATGTAAAGATTATGTTCGGCAAGTTGGAGCCCGGCTCTTCTATCGGCCTGCATCGCCATGAGACAAACTCCGAGGTTATGTATATCCTTTCAGGCGTGGCCACCTTTATCTATGAAGGACAGGAAGAGGTGGTGCTACCCGGGCAGGTACACTACAATCCGAAGGGTAAGGAGCACACGTTGATAAACAAGGGAACGGAAGATTTGACCTTCTTTGCCGTGGTTCCTGAACATGGCTAGATGATAAATAATCTTAAAATCAATCGTTTAACTTAAACGAAATAGTCATTAATAAATCAAATTAGTAAACTGTTTTGCAGATATTATTAACTAATTTATTTTTATATGAAAAGAGTATTGTTTTTGCTGGCTGGTGTATTAATGTTCACCGCAGTTTCAGCACAAGAGAATTCCGAGAGAAGAGGACGTCGTCAGCAGGTTGACCGTACAGAACAAATGGTAAAGGACTTCAAACTGGATGCCGATCAGGCTGCAAAGCTGAAGGCTCTGAACGAGAAGTACAACGATCTGTTTGGCATGCGTGGCTTCAATCGTGGTCAAGGCGGTCAAGGCGGTCAGATGCAGATGCCCAGCCGTGAGGAAATGGAGAAAATGATGAAAGAGCGTCAGGAGAAGATGGAAGCTTACAACACTGAGCTGAAGGAGATCCTGACAGCCGAGCAGTTCGAGGCTTACCAGAAGCAGCAGGAAGAAAGACGTAGAAATCGTCCGCAGTTCGGTGGCGGTGCTCCTGGTGGTGGCTTCCCCGGTGGCGGTGCTCCTGGTGGTGGCTTCCCCGGTGGCGGCGGCTTCTAATCGAAATAGGTAAAGATTGTATGGAAAAGGGATGGGTCAAAACCCATCCCTTTGTTATTGTATTAGTGGTGATCTCTCACCTCTAAGCGAATAGCAACTCTTCTTTCTCTGGATGTTTGCTGATATGAATGGTACTGCCTTCTTGTAGTTCACCACTCAACAGTTTCTCGCACACCCCGTCTTCGATATAGTTCTGGATGGCCCTCTTCAGCGGACGGGCTCCGAACTGCACGTCATAGCCCTTCGTAGCCACGAACTCCTTGGCTTCGTCGGTGATATCAAGTTGATAGCCGAGATCCTCCACACGCTTATACAGATCCTTCAGTTCCACCTCGATGATTCTCTTGATGGCTGTCAGGTCGAGCTGGTCGAAGGTAATGATCTCGTCCAGTCGGTTCAGGAACTCAGGTGAGAACTGCTTGCTCAGACTCTTCTGGATGATGCTGCGGGCATAGGCCTTGTCTTGCTCATCCATCGCCAGTCCTGTACCCCCTGCATTGAAGCCCACGCCACGTCCGAACTCCTTCAGCTGTCGCGTACCGCTATTGGAGGTCATGATGATCACCGTGTTGCGGAAATCAATCAGTCGTCCGTTACCATCCGTCAACCGTCCTTCATCCAGCACCTGGAGCAGCATGTTGAACACGTTCCCGTGTGCTTTCTCGATCTCGTCGAGCAGGACGATGGAGTAGGGGTGACGACGAACACGCTCGGTCAGCTGACCGCCTTCCTCATAGCCTACATATCCCGGAGGCGCACCGATGAGTCGTGAGGTGTTGAAACTCTCGGAATACTCACTCATATCGATACGGATCAGTGCTTCCGCACTACCGAACATCTGCTCGGCTAACTTCTTGGCCAGGTAGGTCTTACCTACACCCGTAGGACCTAAGAACATAAAGGCTCCGATGGGATGGGTGGGCTCTTTCAAACCTACACGGTTGCGCTGGATGGCCTTCACCATCTTCTCGATAGCTGCATCCTGGGCAATGACCGATGCTTTCAGTTCCTGTTCCAGGTTCTTCAATCGGATGCCTTCCGACTGCTCCATGCGCTGCACGGGAACACCCGTCATCATCGAGACAACCTCGGCCACCTCTTTCTCTGTGATCACCTTTCTTTCTTCGTTGTCACCATTGGTCCATTTCTCCTGCAGTGCCTGCATATCACGCTCTAACTGCAGTTGCTTATCACGGTAGCTGGCGGCCAATTCAAAGTCCTGACTGCGTACAGCCAACTGCTTTTTCTCCTTGGTCTCGGCAATCTGCTTCTCCATCTCAGTGATCTCTGGCGGAACGGCAGCGTGCTGCAAGTGGGTCTTCGAGCCCACCTCATCGAGCGCATCAATCGCCTTGTCGGGGAAGAAACGGTCGGTTACATATCTATCTGTCAGTTTGACACATGCCAAAATGGCATCGTCAGTGTATGTAACGTGGTGATGTTGTTCGTATCTTTCCTTGATATTATGCAGGATATTTATCGTTTCCTCAACGGTTGTCGGCTCTACGATAATCTTCTGGAAACGGCGCTCCAAGGCTCCGTCTTTCTCGATGGAGTTACGGTATTCATCCAGTGTGGTGGCACCGATGCACTGTATCGTACCTCTTGCCAAAGCAGGCTTGAGGATATTGGCGGCATCCATGCTTCCTGGTGTGGAGCCTGCTCCGATCAGCGTGTGGATCTCATCGATGAACACGATGATATCGGGGTTGGCCTCGATTTCCTTGATCAGGGCGCGGATACGCTCCTCAAACTGTCCGCGGTACTTCGTTCCAGCCACCACTGCCGTCATATCGAGGTTCACCACACGTTTGTTAAACAGCATGGGTGAGGTGCGGTGCAGGGCAATCATCTGCGCCAACCCTTCCACAATGGCACTCTTGCCCACACCGGGTTCACCAATCAGGATTGGGTTATTCTTCTTCCTACGACCTAAGATCTCGATTACTCGCTGGAGCTCGCGCTCACGACCCACCACGGGATCGAGCTTTCCTTCCAGTGCAGCCTTCGTCAGATCAGTACTGAAGTTATCCAGCACAGGTGTCTTACCGTCGCCCTTACGGGTCTTCGTAGCGGTTTTGTTCTGTTGCGGGTTGTTCTTGGCCGTACCATCGTTAACGGGAGCTTCATCTTCCTCGTCCTCTTCTGGTAGACCGATTCCGTTCATGGGGTGTATAGGCTCCTTCTTTTGCGAGAAGAAAGCCAGGGCATCATCATAGTCCATATTATTGAATTCTAATACTACTTTAGCACCGTTGTCCACCTGGTCGTGCAGAATGGCCAACAGTAAATGGGAAACATCAACAGTTGTCAGGGCTTGGATACGCGCCTCAAGGACAGCGAGTTTCAGCACATTGCTCGCCTTCTCGTTGAGAATCAGTTCCTGGGTGTTGATGGGGTAGGTGTATTCTTCCTCACGCACCTTCTGTTCGAGTTCGGTCTTCATCGACTGCAGGTTGATGTCGCGTGTGATGAAATACTCACGAACAGGACTCTGTTTGTCGCGCAGAATACCCAATAAGAGATGTTCCGGACCTACAGATCTGCTGGCCAGACGCACTGCTTCCTCACGACTGAACGCAAGGATCTGAGAAACCTTCGGTGAAAACTGACTGGTCATGATCGTATTCCTAAATATATAATATTCTGTTGCAAAGTTAATGTTTTTATTGTAACTTGCAAAAATAATGCCAGAAAAACGACCATAGCCAAACTTCACCTGCCACCACTTGTGCAAAATATGCATATATGGTTCCCTTTTTTTTCCGAAGATAAAAAGAAAAGTAAACTTTCTTTTTGCCTTTTGCTCATTTATTATTACCTTTGCACCCGATTTTATTAAACATTGTAAGCAAAAGGCTATATTTTATATCGATTATGTCAGATAATCAATCAATCGTAGGACACAAGATCAAAGGGATCAGAGAGTCAAAAAACCTCTCCATTGAGGAGATTTCAGAACGCAGTGGCTTGTCAGCCGAACAGATTTTATCCATCGAAAACGATCAGAACCTGCCATCGTTAGGTCCGCTGATCAAGATTGCCCGTGCTTTGGGTGTTCGTCTGGGAACCTTTATGGACGATAATGATGCTCTGGGACCAGTGGTTTGTCGTGCAGAGGATCGTGAACGCAATAGCAGTATCAGCTTCTCTAATGATGCCACTGATGCCCGTAAGCACATGGAGTATCATCCCTTGGCACAGCAGAAGGCCGGTCGTCACATGGAACCGTTCGTTATCGATATCAATCCCGAGGATACGCCCGACTTCCAGCTCTCAGCCCATGAGGGCGAGGAGTTCATCTATGTGATGAACGGTGAGGTGGAGATTGTGTATGGCAAGGATACCTACACCCTGAAAGAAGGCGACAGCATCTTCTATGATTCCATCGTGAAGCACCATGTGCATGGCGCACCGGGCAAGAGCGCGAAGATTCTCGCCGTTGTATATATACCATTCTAAAGAGACCCACCCCCCCAGCCCCTCCCTGAATGGAGGGGAGTAAATAGATACTGAGGTGATGAGCTATAAAACAGCTTCTCCTGATAGATATGGACTGCTGAAGGGGTTTGCAAGGGAGAATAGGAAGAATTCAACGCTTGCGGAAAATGTCCTCTGGGGATATTTAAGAGAAAACGCCTTTGGAGTGAAGTTTCTTCGTCAGCATATTATAGGAGATTTTATTGTTGACTTTGTTTCTCGTCATGGCGGACTTATCATAGAGGTTGATGGTGGCTACCACTCAGAACCCAGACAACAGTATGATGACGAACAACGGGAAGAAGCTCTGGAAAGGATGGGCTACCATATTATTCGATTCACGAACGAGGAGGTACTCAATGATATCGAAAAAGTAATTGATCAAATAGAAGAATATTTTAATGGAACAGATAAATAATAACAAAACTTCTGAGGTAACTACTCCCCTCCATCACAGGGAGGGGAAGGGGGAGAGTCGGCTTGATATGGCTGGCAGACCTTTGCCAGATAGAACATATCCTGCAGAGACAGGTTCTGCGGGCTATACGCTTCATGAGAAGACGCTGGGACAATGGCTCGAGTACTGGGCTGAGACTACACCCGATAAGGAGTATATCGTTTATTCAGATAGAGACTTGCGATTCACGTGGAGTAAGTTCAACGAGCGCGTGGATAATCTGGCCAAGGGTCTGATATCGATTGGCGTGAAGAAGGGATCGAATGTGGGCATCTGGGCAACCAACGTCCCCGATTGGCTCACCTTCCTCTATGCCACTGCCAAGATCGGCGCGGTGCTGGTAACGGTGAACACCAACTACAAGCAGAACGAGTTGGAGTATCTGTGCAAGGACTCTGATATGCAAACGCTCTGCATTACTGATGGTACATGGGACTGTAACTATGTGGACATGACCTACACCATGCTGCCCGAGCTGAAGACCTGCGAACGCGGTCATCTGAACAGCGAACGGTTCCCTCACCTGAAGAACGTTGTATATATAGGTATGGAGAAATACCGCGGTATGTTCAACACGGCCGAACTGCTGCTCTTGGGTCAGAACGTGGAAGACGAGACGCTGAACGAGATGAAGCGGAACGTGAACTGTTATGATGTCTGCAACATGCAATATACCAGTGGTACGACAGGTTTCCCCAAGGGAGTGATGCTGACACACTACGGTATAGCCAACGACGGTTACTTCACTGGCGAGAACATGGGATTCACGCAGGATGATAAACTCTGCGTATGCGTACCGCTGTTCCACTGCTTCGGTGTGGTGCTCGCCACGATGAACTGTCTGACACATGGCTGTACGGAGGTGATGGTGGAGAAATTTGATCCGCTGGTGGTATTGGCCTCTATCCATAAAGAGCGTTGTACGGCTGTCTATGGTGTGCCTACGATGTTCATCGCCGAGCTGAACCATCCGATGTTCGATATGTTCGACCTGACCTGTCTGCGTACAGGTATCATGGCCGGATCACTCTGTCCTGTGGAACTGATGAAGCAGGTGAGCGAGAAGATGTATATGACCATCACCAGCGTGTACGGACTGACCGAATCATCACCTGGTATGACACAGACTTGTCTGAACGATACCTTCGAACAGCGCTGTACTACGGTGGGACGCGACTTCCCCTTTGTTGACGTGAAAGTGTTGGATCCTGAGACCGGTGAGGAATGTCCCGTTGGTGTGCAGGGCGAAATGTGTTGCAAGGGCTTCAACGTGATGAAGGGTTATTATAAGAACCCCGAGGCAACTGCCGAGGTGATTGACAAGAACGGTTATCTGCATTCAGGTGACTTAGGTATCAAAGACGAGCAGGGCTTCTATAAGATTACGGGTCGTATCAAGGATATGATCATCCGCGGTGGTGAGAATATCTATCCGCGAGAGATCGAGGAATTCCTCTATCACATGCCCGGCATCCGTGACGTGCAGGTGGCTGCCGTTCCTTCGAAGAAATACGGTGAGGCTGTGGGTGCCTTCATCATCCTTGAAGAGGGTGTGAAGATGGAGCCCGAGGACGTACAGGAGTTCTGTCGTGGAAAGATTGCGCGTTACAAGATTCCTAAGTATGTATTCTTCATCGATCAGTTCCCGTTGACAGGCTCTGGTAAGATCCAGAAGTTCAAGCTCAAGGAGATGAGTCTGCAACTCTGTGAGAAGCTGGGAATTGAGGTTGTGTAAAGGAAGCCACCCCTCGCCCCTCCAAAGGGAGGGGGATGGAGCCACCCCTAACCCCTCCATAAGGAGGGGAATTGTGGAGTGTGGAATGTGGAATGAGAATAGCTTTTGCTACAATCATCTGGCGTAAGCCGAAAAGAACGCATGGCTCACCCCGAAGGGGCAAAGGCTGGTGAGCCATACCAAAACCTTGATGGAGGGCGGATTCTGCCCGGAATCAATTACATCCTCCCCATATAGGGGGAGGCTTGGTGGGGGTGGATGTTTCTTTTGCCTCTTTTCTTTGCGCCAAAGAAAAAGAGGAAGTAAAGAGGAATTTTGTTTCTTTTTTCAAAAGAAATTAGAAATAAAAACTTATTTTTATTATTTTTGTTACGCCATATTTGTATATGTCGTAAATAATTCGTAATTTTGCTTTGTTTTAGGGGTTAAAGCCGTCAGAACGGCTGAAAACGGCCTTAAACGACATTTTTAATCTTTTTAAGATTGATAAATGATAGGGTTGAACCATAAGAGAACAAAGAAAAGACTATAAAAAGAAATGGACGAGAATCAGACATTTGATGGTGGACAAACCATCGACAATGACAGAATTATCAAAATCAACATTGAGGAGGAAATGAAATCCTCCTATATCGACTATTCTATGTCGGTAATCGTTGCCCGTGCACTTCCTGATGTGCGTGACGGCTTCAAGCCCGTTCACCGCCGTATCCTCTATGGTATGGCTGGCATCGGTAATACGAGCGACAAACCCTATAAGAAATGTGCGCGTGTTGTTGGTGAGGTGTTAGGTAAGTACCATCCACATGGCGACAGCTCCGTCTATGGCGCCTTGGTTCGTATGGCGCAGGACTGGAATATGCGCTATACGCTGGTTGACGGTCAAGGTAACTTCGGTAGTGTTGATGGTGACTCTGCAGCTGCCATGCGATACACCGAGTGCCGCCTTTCCAAGATGGGCGAGCATATCATGGACGACCTGGAGAAGGACACCGTTGACATGGTGAACAACTTCGATGATTCGCTCACAGAGCCGAGCGTCATGCCGACCAAGATTCCTAACCTGCTGGTGAACGGTGGTAATGGTATTGCAGTAGGTATGGCCACCAATATCCCCACACATAACCTGGGTGAGGTGATCGATGGCTGTTGCGCTTATATCGACAATCCGGAGATTGATACCGAAGGACTGATGCAGTATATACAGGCTCCCGACTTCCCCACCGGTGCCTTCATCTACGGTCTGCAAGGCGTGAAAGATGCCTATGAGACAGGTAGGGGACGCATCGTGATGCGTGCCAAGGCTGAGATTGAGAGTCATGAGAGTCATGACAAGATCGTCATTACGGAGATTCCTTATGGCGTGAACAAGGCCCAGCTCATCGAGTACATCGCTGATCTTGTGAAGGAAGGTAAGCTGGAAGGTATCTCAAATGCCAACGATGAGTCTGGTCGTCAGGGTATGCGCATCGTCATCGACGTAAAGAAGGATGCCAACGCCAACGTGATCCTGAACAAGCTGTTCAAGATGACTGCCCTGCAGAGTGCGTTCTCTGTGAACTGCATCGCTTTGGTGAAAGGACGTCCCCGTCTGCTTTCACTGAAGGAATGTGTGAAGTACTTCGTGGAACACCGTCATGACGTGACCATCCGTCGTACCAAGTACGACCTGAAGAAAGCACAGGAACGTGCTCATATCCTCGAAGGACTGATCGTTGCGGTGAACAATATCGATGAGGTGGTACACATCATCCGTAACTCATCAACACCCAGCGATGCACAGCGTAACCTGGAGAAACGTTTCGACCTGGATGAACTGCAGTCGAAAGCTATCGTTGACATGCGTCTGTCACAGCTCACTGGTCTGCGTGTGGATCAGCTCCACCAGGAGTATGATGATCTGCAGAAGTTGATTGCCGACCTGCAGGACATTCTTGATAACCCCGAGCGCTGCAAGCAGGTGATGAAGGATGACCTCCAGGAGGTGAAAGAGAAATATGGAGATGATCGTCGTACACAGATCGTACCCGACGAACATGAGTTCAATGCCGAGGACTTCTACCCGAATGATCCTGTGGTGATCACGGTGAGTCATCTCGGCTATATCAAGCGTACGCCGCTGTCGGAGTTCCGTGAGCAGGCTCGCGGTGGTGTAGGTGCCAAGGGTGCCCGTACCCGTGATAATGACTTCACCGAATATATCTACCCGGCAACCATGCACCAGACGATGCTCTTCTTCACCAAGAAGGGTCGTTGCTACTGGCTGAAGTGCTACGAGATTCCTGAAGGCGACCGTAACTCGAAGGGTCGTGCTATCCAGAACCTGCTGAATATCGACAGTGATGACTCCGTGAACAACTTCTTGAGATTGAGTGGTAGAGGACTTGAAGATCAGGAGTTCATCAATAATCACTATGTTGTCTTCGCTACCAAGAGCGGTATCGTGAAGAAGACTTGTCTGGAAGCATACTCCCGTCCTCGTGCCAATGGTGTGATCGCCATCAATATCCTGGAGAATGATGAGGTGGTTGATGTTCGTCTGACCAATGGTAGAAATGAACTGATCATCGCCAACCGTAACGGTCGTGCCGTTCGCTTCAATGAGAATGCCGTACGAACAATGGGTCGTGTGGCTACTGGTGTTCGCGGTATGCGCATCGATGAGGTGGATGATGCTGTTGTAGGCATGGTGGTAGTGAACAATCCGGAGCAGGAGACCATCATGGTGGTGAGCGAAGAGGGCTACGGCAAGCGTTCGCAGGTAGAGGACTACCGTGTGACCAACCGTGGCGCGAAGGGTGTGAAGACACTGAATATCACCGAGAAGACGGGTCGTCTTGTCGCTATTAAGAACGTGACCGACGAGAACGACCTGATGATTATCAACAAGAGCGGTATCGTGATTCGTCTGGCAGTAGCCGACTGTCGTGTGATGGGTCGTGCTACTCAGGGTGTACGACTGATCAACCTGACCAAGAAGAATGATGTCATCGCCAGCGTTTGTAAGGTGATGAGCTCGGAACTCGAGGCTGTGGCGGAACAGAAGAGTCGTGAGGAATGGGCACAGACTTCGGAGGCCATCCGGAAAGATGTGACCGCTGCTCCCGAAGAGAACGCTACACCTATCGTTGACTTCGTTGACGAGGAGCCTGTGGAGGAGTCGTAATCTACCCGAATTAAACTTTTTAAAATAGTATAAGTCAAAGACGTGTGAATTAGAATATTATTTAACAACCTTTTTTAATAAACAAGCTTATGAAAAAAATGATCATGATGGCTGTTGCTGCTCTGGTAGCTGTCTCAGCCGGTGCACAGAACAAGGATTTCCAGAAGCTGATCAAAGCCGCAGGTGCTTATCAGGAGGCATTGGGAGTCTTGAATTCTAACTTGAGTGGTTTGTCTGCAGAGGATAAGGCACTGGGCTACAACAAACTCGTTGATCTCGCTTTGGACAAGTTCAACAAAGAGAACAACATCCAACTGACCAATCAGGTAACTCAGAAGAACGATCCTTTCGACAAGGCTGGTATGATAGAAGCTGGCATCAATGCCCTCAAGGCTGCTATGGAATGTGACAAGTTCGATCAGATGCCTAATGCCAAGGGTAAGGTGGCTCCGAAGTTTCACAAGAAGAACGCTGAGCGTGTTATCGTAGCTCGTAATGCTCTTCTCTCAGCAGGACAGGATCTCTATAATGACAAGAACTATCAGGCTGCACAGGATGCCTTCGGCCTGTTCGTAGATAGCCGTAAGAACTCACTGTTCTCAGAAACAGATTTCTCTAAGGAGGACTTCTACACACAGATTGCTTACTTTGCCGCTCTGGCCGCATATAACAATCATGACTTCGCTGCTGCCAGCAAGTATGCTGACTACTGCAAGGATGATGCAAACTATGCCAATGATGCCATGGACGTGAAGGTTCTGAGTATGAAGGCTCAGCTCAAGACAAAGGAAGACTCCGTGAAGTACATGAACGACCTGAAAGCTCTGCATGCTCAGGAGCCGTCGAACGAGCGTTTCTTCTCTCTGCTTACTGAGTACTACCAGGCTACCCAGGATGATGCTGCCAAGAAGGCGTTGATCGACGAGCAGGTTGCTAAGTATCCCAGCAAGATGGCATGGGCGCTGAAAGGCGAGAGTGATATGAACGATTCTAAATGGAAAGAGGCTATCGCTGCTTACAAGAAGGCATTGGAGCTTGATCCCGACTTCCTCCAGGTACGCTTTAACCTCGCTCTCTGCGAGAACCAGCAGGCTATTAACTTGAGAGATGCCAACGGCGGTAATCTGACACCTGATGTGAGGGAGTATCTGCAGAATTCTATCGATAACCTGCTCATCATCAAGGAGAAGGATCCTAACCGTGAGATGGTGAACTGGGCTTACACCCTGTACCAGGCTTACTACCTGATTGGTGATGAGGCCAAGGCAAAGGAACTGGAGTCTATTGTTCAGCAGTAATCAGAAATGAAGCGTGTATTGACCATAACGCTTCTCTTAATAATATTAGTACCGTGCTTGAACGCTCAACGAAAGGAGATCGGTCAAGCACGTACTTTTATTAAGAGCGGTAAGAACTTTGATCGGGCAGAGAAGCTGATGCGTGACTTGCTCAGAGACAGTGCTCATCAGGAGAATGTGAAGATTCATACCATTCTCTGTGATGCGCTCCGTAAACAGTATGAGGCAGGGAACATGAAGATGTACCTGAAGCAGAAAATGGATACGGCGGAACTGTTTCATCTGACAAGGAAGATGTTCATGGCTTTCGAGACGCTTGATTCATTGGATGCACGCCCTAATAAGAAAGGGGAGGTAAAATCCCGGTATCGCGACAAGAACGCTCAGTTCCTGAACACCTACCGCATGAACCTGTTTAACGGTGGAGTGTTTTTCACGCGGAAACAGCAGTACCCTACGGCGTATAGATTTTTTGATGACTATATCGACTGTGCCCGACAACCGCTGTTCTCTTCATTACAGTATCCTGACAGTCCTGAGGCTGCCTATTGGACACTCTACTGCGGGTATAAGATGCAGGATCCTAACCTGGCGTTGAAGTATGCGGATATAGCCCTGAAAGATACGGCGCATTTAGAGTATGCGTATGAATACCTTTCTGAGATCTACAAGAAGCAGAACGATACGGAACGGTATGTGCAGTCGCTGCGGGATGGTTTCTTCCACTTTAAGGATAACCAGTATTTCTTTACCTATCTGATGGATCATTATAATGCCGTTCAGCAACCTGACTCAGCCATGGCCATTGTGGATGCAGCCTTGGAGCATGATGCCGACAGTGAGCTGTTCCTCTTTGCAAAGAGTAACCTGCTGCTGAATACGGGCAGGTATGACGAGTGTATTGCGCTGTGCGACACGATGATCTCGCGCAATGATTCCTTGGCTGACTTCTACTACAATGCCGGTGTGGCCTACATGAACCAGGCTTTCATCATCAAGCGCGACCAGCGGATGACAGCCAAGACGCGCAAGAAAGTGAATGAGAAATACAACAAGGCCAAGGACTATATGGAACGCTACCGTTTGTTGGCGCCAGACCAGAAAGACAAGTGGGCGGCAGCGTTGTATAATATCTACCTGCAACTGAATATGGGTAAGCAGTTTGAGGAAATTGACAAACTGCTTCGATAATCATTTGTAGTTCACTTCCTGATAACCTACCAGACGGTCGGTGCGGTCGCCTTGTCCCCTGAAATAGACCAGCATCTGATAGCTGTTTTCCGTCTGATAGAAATCTCCCTCCGTGGGCATGGTTCTCAACTCTCCATCAGGACGCATCAACAGGTACTGGTAGGAGTAGTAGCCTAACTTCTGCATCAGCACTGCCTCGTAGCACTTCGTTTCCTCGTTGTATTCCATCCTGTATTCAGGTAGGAAACGGTCGTTTGTCCATGCGCTGTTGATATACACATCGCCTGCAACGGGGGTGGGGCAGACCAGGGTATAGTGCACCATGACATAGTCGGATACCGTATGAATCTCCACATTGTCACTGTTCCTGATCAGGAACGCACCGTTGGCATCTTCATCATAAACATAGTTGTTCCGTGGCTCATCCACAAAGGGGTAGGCATGGAAATGCTCACCGTCCCATTCAATACGGTCGATGCCCATGGTGGGATGATCCACATCAAGGACTTCGAATTTCCGGTATTCATTACCGGCGGGAAAGATGAGATCACGACAGTGCAGCCATTGCAGTCCGTTGGTGGTGACATACTGCGGCTGCGCATTGATCTTGGCATTGTCCCACCTGCGGTTCTGCATCACCACGGTCTTGATCTGCTCCTGGGGTACAACCACCGTCTGGTTGCCGTAATTCACCGAGGCAGCAATCTGTTGGTGGGCATTGTTGATATCGATATCGGTGTTCGTGGTAACCGTCATCTGCACGCCCATCAGGGGTTCAACAACCATAAAGCAGGCGGTGAACATCGGCTCATCATCGTTATTCTCGTCCATCACGGTCAGCTTATAGTTCCCGCTGAGCTTGATGCGGCACCGTTCGTTTGGAATCTGCAGCGAGTAGTGGGTGTAGAGGATGTTGGTGTTCAATGACTCCTGATAGTCATCTATCGTATTCCCTTCAGTAAAACCGCTGATATAATCGTTGGCGAACAGCTCCTCCGATACGGTCCAGTCGGCTTCACAATGCTCAATCCGATAGGTATAACGGTGGTACTCATGGGTGAGATCATCAAAATCAATACGGATCGGCTCGCTACCGTTCAGCTGAACGATAGGCAGTGACATCCAGCGGTCACCCGCCATCACCTGAAGCGAGGCGATCCTGTTGCTATACACTTCGTTGCGCTGTGCGCTGATGGTTGTGAAGTGGATGAGCAACAGCAGGAACAGACTGATCGTTTTGATTCCTTTCATGTACGTTTGTCTATACGCGGACAAATGTACATAAAAAAAATGAAATACCAATCAAAGCAACCAAGAAATAGTGATATTGATGCTTTCTCTTTGCTTAATCGGAATTTTTCTGTATCTTTGGCTTCGCCGAAGATACTCACGTTCGACAAATCAAAAGAAAAATCCCTTTTCCTTTTGATTTGTGCTCACTTAATCGTATCTTTGCACCCGAAAGCCAGTGCCCCGGTCTGCCGCTGGTGCCTCTATGGCACGAGAGGAAAGTCCGGGCAGCAAAGGGCGCCCCACTTCCGAAAATAGAAGCTATTGGTGACAGTAGGTGTAGGCAGAAGAGAATGACCGCCGTAAGGTAAGGGTGAGAAGGTGGTGTAAGAGACCACCAGCCGTTGGGTGATCAACGGGCTGTGCCAGCTGGGGGCTGCAAGTTCGCGTATACCGTTGACTGAGGGTTGCCCGCCCGAGTTCAGCGCTTCGGTGCTGATGCAACGGAGGGTAGAATGCTAGAGACGCATGGTGACGTGCGTAGTAGATAAATGGCAGACACAGACGTTCGTCTGGACAGAACCCGGCTTATAGGGGAACTGGCTTTTTTAATTCATAATGCATAATTCATAATTCATAATTTGGATAGTGTTTAAGCGGTTGTATCAGTTCTTGAAGGTGGATATCTGGCGCGTTCAGCGCGAGGATATCTCACCGGTTCGCTACCTTTTCTATGAGATCATCAAGAAGGTGCTACTGGCGGTGGAGTATTTCACTACCAAGCGAATGATGGATTCTGCCGCTGCGCTGACCTATTCCACACTGTTGGCTATCGTGCCCATCATGGCGGTGGTGTTTGCCATTGCTCGTGGCTTCGGATACAATAAATATATCGAGTCGTGGTTCCGTGAGGCTCTTTCCTCACAACCGCAGGTAGCTGAGGCCATCATCGGCTTCGTCAACTCCTACCTGGTACATACCAAGAGTGGCATCTTCTTGGGAATCGGTCTTTTGTTCATGCTTTGGACTGTGATCATGCTGATCAGTAACATCGAGAAGGCTTTCAATGATATCTGGCAGGTGAACACACCTCGAAGCATCTTCCGTACCATCACTGATTATATGGGAATGTTCCTGCTGGCACCGATCATCATCGTGGTCACCTCGGGTATCTCCATTATGATGGCTACCTTTGCTGATGGGATTGGAGAGAGTATCATCGTAGGTCCTACCTTGCGGTTCGTGCTACGCCTCTTACCTTATGTTATTATGTCGGGTGTGTTCATCGCCCTCTATGTGTTCATGCCCAACACGAAGGTGAAGGTGAGGAGCGCCATTGTACCGGGCATCCTCGCTGGTGTGGCCATGCAGGGATTACAGCTGGTGTATATCCATTCGCAAATCTGGGTGACGGGTTATAACGCCATCTACGGTTCGTTTGCCGCCTTACCTTTGTTCATGCTCTGGGTGCAGATTTCATGGACCATCTGTCTGTTTGGCGCGGAACTGGCTTATACTAACCAGAATCTGGAGAAGTTCGCCTTCAGGGCCAGCACTGATGATCTCAGTCATCGGTACAAACTGCTGCTCAGTGCGTATCTGATGACGCTCATCTGTCGTCGTTTCGAAGAAGGGAAGAAGCCTTATACGGCCTTGGAACTGAAGCTGGCCACGAATATCCCTATCCGTATCACCCATGATCTGTTGGAGTATCTGACGCGCGTTCATCTGTTGTCAGAGATGACCAACGACGAAAAGGGTACAGAGGCGGTGTATCAGCCAGCGGAGTCAACAGCCAACCTAAGCATTGGTATGATGATCGACCGTCTTGAGGCGGAGGGTAACTGGAAATTGATGACCGACTTCAAACCATTGGAATCCCCATTGGTTATGAAAGCCATTCGTCAGCGGAAGGACTATCTGAAAATGCAACGGGATATCCTGTTCAAGGATATCCCGCTAGAGAATGACCAACAGTAGTCATTTATAGTTTTCCATTCAATCTGTTCTTGATCTTCTCCACGTAGGCGTCAATCACGGCTACGGCGGTGATGTTCACCACGTCGCGTACGGATGAGCCGAAGTCGGTGAAGTGGATCGGCTTGTTCAGACCCATCTGTATCGGACCAATGATCTCCACATCGGCATCCAAAGCCTGTAGCATCTTGTATGATGAACGGGCACTGGTGAGGTTGGGGAAGATCAAGGTGTTCACATCCTTGCCCTTCAGACGGGTGAAAGGATACAGATTATCACGCAACTCCTTGTCGAGCGCGAAGCCTAACTGGATCTCACCATCAATCACCAGATCAGGATAATCCTCTTGCATCTTCTCTACTGCCAGACGCACCTTACGTGATCCCTCGCTACCGTCGCTACCGAAGTTGGAGTGACTGACCATAGCGATGGTGGGTTTCTCATTGAAGAAACGAACGGTGGTGGCAGAGAGCTTGGCGATGTCCACGAGCATGTCCGTTGTTGGGTTGGCATTCACCAACGTATCGGAGATATAAAGGGTTCCCTTGGGCGAGTTGATGATGTGCATCGTACCGAAGTTCTTGTATTCAGGACGGATGCCAATCACTTCCTTAGCCACCTTGATGGTATTGGAGTACTTAGTATAAAGACCTGTGATGAAGGCATCTGCCTCACCGGTCTCCACCATCATCATACCGAAGTAGTTACGTTCGAACATCTTATCGTTGGCCTCCTGGAAGGTGTAGCCGTCGCGCTGACGCTTCTCGGTAAGGATGCGGGCATAGCGCTCACGACGCTCCTGCTCACGGGGATGACGGAGGTTGACGATATCAATACCCTCCAGGTTCAGGTCGAGCGAGTTAGCCAGCTTCTCAATGGTCTCCTCATTACCCAAGAGTACTGGCTGACAGATACCTTCTGCCTTGGCCTGTACGGCGGCCTTGAGCATGGTGGGGTGAACGGCTTCTGCGAAGACCACGCGTTGCGGATGCGCAGCGGCGGTAGCATAGAGCTTCTGCGTGAGCTTGGTCTCCTGACCTAACAACACGGACAGTGAGTTCTTATATTCCTCCCAGTTCTCGATGTTCTTGCGGGCCACACCACTGTCGATGGCGGCCTTGGCCACAGCGGCAGACACCTCGGTGATCAAACGGGGATCCACTGGTTTGGGAATGAAGTACTCACGACCGAAGGTGAGGTTGTTCACATGATACACATCGTTCACCACGTCGGGCACTGGCTGCTTGGCCAGATCGGCGATGGCATGTACGGCAGCCATCTTCATCTCCTCGTTGATGGCGGTGGCGTGTACGTCTAGGGCACCACGGAAGATGTAGGGGAAACCGATCACGTTGTTGATCTGGTTGGGGTAGTCGGTACGACCTGTGGCCATCAGCGTGTCAGGACGAGCCTCCATGGCATCCTCGTAGGAAATTTCTGGTACAGGATTGGCAAGCGCAAAGATCACAGGATCCTTAGCCATGGTCTTCACCATCTCCTGGGTAAGCACATTACCCTTCGACAGTCCTACGAACACATCGGCACCGTTCACGGCCTCTGCCAGTGTGTGTACATCACGACGGTCGGTGGCGAAGAACTTCTTCTGCTCATTGAGGTTAGGACGGTCGCTGGTGATAACGCCTTTGGAGTCGAGCATCAGGATATTCTCTTTCTGGGCACCCAAGGCCATATACAGCTTGGTACAAGAGATAGCAGCGGCACCTGCACCGTTTACCACGATGCGTACCTTCTTGATATCCTTACCGTTCACCTCAAGCGCATTCTTCAGTCCGGCGGCAGAAATAATGGCCGTACCATGCTGATCATCATGCATCACGGGAATATCGAGCGATTTCTTCAGGCGGTCTTCAATATAGAAGCACTCAGGAGCTTTGATATCCTCCAGGTTGATACCACCGAAGGTGGGGGCAATCTTCTCCACTGCCTCGCAGAACTTCTCGGGGTCTTTTTCATTGACTTCAATATCGAAGACGTCAATACCGCCGTAGATCTTGAAAAGCAATCCTTTTCCTTCCATCACGGGCTTTCCGCTCATGGCACCGATGTCACCCAGTCCGAGTACGGCTGTACCGTTACTGATGACTGCCACCAGATTACCTTTATCGGTATATTTGTATGCAGTGTCGGGGTTCTCTTGTATCTCAAGACAAGGGAAGGCTACACCTGGCGAATAGGCCAGACTTAAATCTGTTTGTGTTCTGTACGATTTGGTGGGTTTCACCTCAATCTTACCTGGTCTGCCGTTCTCATGATAGGCGAGGGCGGCTTCTTTTGAAATCTTAACCATAGCTGTATATTATTATAACAATCTTCTCACCAATACGTGTGTAATGAATAATTGGGTGCAAAAGTACGAAAAAAAATTGTGAAACAAATGAGTTTAATAAAAAAAAACTTATCTTTGCACCTGAAGCGAAGATATGTACTTGTAAATACTACTGCCATGCTGAAGAACAATACGCAAACAAACTATCGTCAGGAATTGAAAGGAAAGATTCTTGTTACGGCCATGACTATGTTCAAGCGTCAAGGCATCAAGCTAGTGAAGATGGATGATATCGCGCAGGCCTTATCCATCTCCAAGCGTACCTTGTATGAGATTTACGAAAACAAGGAACAGTTGTTGTGCGAAGGTGTCAAGTACGAACACCAGCTCCGTTTGGAACATCTTCGTCAGTTCTCAGAGCATGCCCGTAACGAGATGGAAATCGTCATGGAAGTGATCCGTCTGAACCTCCTTCACTTAGGACAGATCAATCCTTTGTTCTTCAGTGAGTTGCAGAAATACAGTCGTGTGGTCAAGTTCCTGCAGGATCAGCATGAGGAGCGGCGATCTCATTCCATCCGATTTGTGCAAAGCGGTGTGGAACATGGGTATTTCCGTAGTGATATCAACTACGAGATTGTTTCAAGCATGAGCGATGCGGTGATGAACCATGTTATGATGACCAAGATGTACGAGCAGTTCCCCATCAGCGAGATCTACAAGCACTATGTCAACATCGTGTTCAAAGGTATCTGTACGGAAAAAGGACTGGCGGAGCTTCACTTGGGATAATCCGTCCTTTATAGTCTCACCACCTGCTTCACACCCTTCACTGTCCTGAGCTTCTTGATCAGGGCATCCAGCTTACTGGTATCTTCGATATTCACGACGAGGTTACCACTGAACAATCCGTCATGACTGTCGATGTTGATACTCCTCATCACGATCTTCTCCTCTTTGGAGATGATGCTGGTGATATTGTTCACAATACCGATATCATCGTTACCGATAATGCGCAGGGTGGTGGAGTACTGCACCTGTCCTTTACCGCTCCATTTGGCCCTCACAATACGGTAGCCGAACCGTTTGCGCAGCTCGGGGGCGTTAGGACAGTCGATGCGGTGGATCTTGATACCTCCGTTGATGGTGACAAAGCCGAAGACATTATCGCCATAGATGGGATGACAGCACTTGGCTAACTGAAAGTCAACACCCTTCAGATTCTTGTCAATGATGATCACGTCATCACTGCCGTAGGTCATCTCTTCATCAGGATGCTCATACACGAACTCATCGGCACTCTGCACGGGCAGGGTAGGAGTCGTACCATTGTCATGCTGCTGTACTTCCACGTACCGCTCGATGACGGTATTCATGTCGAGCGTACCTTCAGCCAGTTGTTTATAGAATTCGCGTGTCTCCTTGATACCCAACTTCTTAATCAGGTGATTGATTACGCTCTCTTCGATCTCAATCTTCCTGTTCTTCAGTCGCCGTTCCAGCATCTCCTTCGCCATGGCTCCCTGCTTCACCTGGATATCTTTCAGGGCAAGACGGATCTTCGATTTCGCCCTGCTGGTCTTCACCACATTGAGCCAGTCCTGCTTGGGTGTCTGGTTACTGGATGTCATCACCTCCACTTGGTCGCCCGACTGCAGTTGATGGCGGAACGTCACTACCTTATTATTTATGCGGGCACCGGTACACTGGTTACCCACCCGTGAGTGGATATGGTAGGCAAAGTCGAGTACCGTGGCTCCCTTGGGGAACTTAAAGAGATCGCCCTTGGGGGTGAACACATACACTTCGTCCTCATACAGATCCATCTTGAACTCATCAATCATCTGCAACGAGTTCTCGTTGTTCTCCAAGGCGGAGCGGATACTGTTCAGCCAGTCGTCAAGACCCCCTTCCTCGCTTTTCACGCCTTTATAGCGCCAGTGGGCAGCCAGACCGCGTTCGGCCACCTCGTCCATGCGCTGCGTACGGATCTGCACCTCCACCCATTTGTTCTCAGGACCGAGTACGGTGATATGCAGACTCTCATAGCCATTGCTCTTGGGCACGGTAAGCCAGTCGCGCAACCGCTTCGGGTTACCCTGGTACATATTGGTGATGATGGCGAAGACCTGCCAGCACATCGACACCTCCTGTGTTCGTGTGGGATGATCAGTAACGGGTGGCTCCAGAATGATCCTGATGGCGAACAGGTCGTAGATACCCTCAAAACCGCATTTCTGCTTCTTCATCTTCTGCCAGATGCTGTGGATACTCTTCGTACGACCCTTCATGTGATACGTCAGACCGGCCTCGCGGAGCTTCTCATCGATAGGTTTGATGAACTTCTCGATGTAGGCGTCACGACTCTTCTTTGTGGCATTCAGCTTCTCCTTGATCAGGTAATAGGCATCATGCTCCAAGTATTTCAGGGAGAGATCCTCCAGTTCGCTTTTCAGCTTGTACAGACCTAACTTGTGGGCGAGGGGAGCATACAGGTAGTTGGCCTCCTCGCTGACCTGTCGTTTGGCCTCCTCGTTCTTCGTATCACGGATCTGACGTAGCAGGTTCACACGGTCGGCAATCATGATCAGGATCACACGCATGTCCTCGGCAAACGACAGCAGGAGGTTCCTGAAGTTCTCGCTCTCAATAACAGGGTTCTTCTTGTAGAGCTCCTGAATGCGTACCAGACCGTGGATGATCACACCTACCGACTCACCATATCTCTCTTGGATTTGAGCAAGGTCATCCACGCCGTTGATCACACTGTTATAGAGCAGGATGGCCAGCACACCATCGCGCTTCAGTCCTTCTTCCTCAACGGCGATGATGGCAGTATGCAGACTTTCCAGAATGGGGTTCAAACCGAACACATCGCGTTGCATGCAGTCACTGTTCATCGCTTTCAGCAAATCACTATGAATCTTCTCCTCATCCCCTTCCATGAGGGAGGTGTTGAGCATAGCGCACAGTTCCTGCAGCAGAGCCAGTGTCTCCGTCCTTTCCTCTTCAGTGAAAATCAGTTTCTCATCCATACTGGTTTTGGTTTTGCTTGCAAAGTTACGATTTAGTGAGTGAAAAACCAAATTTTGGAGCAGCGAATACAAAGAAATGCTTGCATTTCATTTGTTGAGTCGTGACAAAACTCATCAATCAGATAAATTTTGGAGCAGCGAATACAAAGAAATGCTTGTATTTCATTGTTGGGATGCTGCAAAATAGGACGAATGGTCCAAATATATTTGGGTTTTTCCGAACCGATGGAGCAGCGAATGCCATCAAGTATACTTGAATGGCTGAGTCGTGACAGAGGAAAACATAGTTAACGGAAGTAAGTTCGGTGAAGCCAAAGGTACGCGGCGAAGCCAAAGTTCAAATAAACGAGCACCATACAAAGAAAAAGCTCGTTTTATTTCTTTGATTGTGATTTTTACCTACATAACTACATGGTTTTGTTTTAACCAACTGTAAAACAGTGAATTGTGAACCATTTAACCTACATGCAAACTACATGGAAACTACATATAACTACATGCAAACTACATGGTATGATGGGTATAAACGACAGGAACCATGGTGTTCTCGATAAGTATCTTAGTCGTTTGCTATGAAATTCTCTAGAGAATTTATGAATAACTACGTCACTTACTACTTGTAACCATGCTACTTGCGCACAAATTCTCTAGAGAATATATGAACAACTACGTCACTTACTACTTGTAACCATGCTGTTTGCGCACAAATTCTCTAGAGAATTTATGTAAGAGTGACGTTCTGACTGTCAGAGAGTGACGTACTTTCTACCTGTTAGTGCCACAGTTTCTATGGTTTTATAGGGCAATTTGTGGCAAAACATGTAGGTAGCATGTAGTTATATGTAGTTTCCATGTAGTTTGAAATTCTCGCAACGCACTGAGTAATAGTAAAATAAGGTAAAACATGTAGGTAAATTCCAGAAACGACAATTTTTTTTCAAATTTTGATTGTTAGGTTTTGCATCTCGATATCTATGCTTTCAGGCTCCAATACCTATGCTTTTAGGCCCCAATACCTATGCTTTTAGGCTCCAATATCTATGTTTTTAGGCTCCAATATCTATGTTTTTGTAGCACGAAACCATAGGTATCAGAAACATGTGCGTTTTTGCCTTCTTTCTCCCTCCCTTTGGAGGGGTTGGTGGTGGCTCGGAGTGCGGCTTTTATTTTGCCTCAACACAAAAATCTCCCGCTGATTATTCCATAATATTGATTATAATTGTTCTGTATATTTGCAAGCAATAAAATAAACAATAAACAATGTGCTATGGATAATGTCTATTCATTGTCTTATTAAGGTCTTATTAAGAAAAAACTCCCACCGAAGCGGGAGTATAGGTTTTACCCTTCGGCCATGATGGCCTTATTGTGATAAGATGTAGGAAATCTTACTGAGTGCAAATATAGAGAATAATTTTGTATTTTCAAAATAAATCCGTATCTTTACGGCATCTTTTAACATAATAATACTTCTTATGGAAAGAATTCTTGGAATTGACACAGGTACAAATAGTCTTGGATGGGCTGTAGTAGATAAGGAAGAAGGGAGAACCAAACTTGTAGCAAAGGGTACTAACATATTCTCCGAAGGCGTTAAAATTGAAAAGGGAATCGAGTCGTCAAAAGCTGCAGAGCGGACAGAACATCGATCTGTGCGTAAACACTACTGGCGGCGAAAGATAAGGAAAATACGACTACTGACAATACTAACCGAAAACCATTTGTGTCCTCCTTTACCAAAATCAAGTCTTCGAGAATGGAGGCTGAAAAAGGTATATCCCGACAATGAGTTGTTTATGGAGTGGCAACGAACTGAGGATAAGACCAATACCAATCCATACACGTTCAGACACATCTGTCTTACGCAGAAACTGGACTTGACAGATATAGCCCAACGTTATATATTGGGACGTGCATTGTACCATTTGAACCAAAGGCGAGGATTTTTAAGCAATCGTAAGGAAACGACAAAGGAGTCAGAAGGTGAAGTGATGAAGGATATTTCTTCTCTGACTGAACAAATAAGAGAAGCAGGTTGCGAATATCTCGGCGAATATTTCTATCAACTCTATCAAAAGGGTGAGAAGATAAGAAACCACTATACTGCCCGTAAAGAGCACTATCTGAAAGAGTTTCATGCAATATGTGCCAAGCAGGAACTTGACGAGAAACTGACAAAGGATTTAGAACGAGCCATCTTCGACCAACGTCCGCTAAAATCACAGAAAGGACAGGTCGGCATATGTACGTTTGAGAAAGGCAAACCTCGTTGTCCGTCATCCCATCCTTTGTATGAGGACTTCCGTATGTATGCTTTCATCAATAACATCAAGGTAAAAACCAATACCCTGTATGAACAAGCTGAAAGAGCTCTGACTAACGAAGAGAAGGGAATGATTATTCCTCTGTTCAAACGTAAGTCAAAGCGGACGTTCCCATTTGAAGACATTGCCAAGAAACTGGTAGGAAAGAATAACTACTGTTACTATAAGAGCAATGAAGAAAAGCCTTATAAGTTCAACTATCAGATGGATACTCTGGTTTCAGGGTCTGTTGTAAATGCCCAACTGGAAGATATTTTCGGTGATGATTGGCTGGCTGGTGTATGTGAGGTATATACACTTGCTAAGGACAAGACACGTTTCCAAATCATGAACGACATTTGGCATGCTTTATTCTTCTATGATGATGATGAGAAGTTGAAGGAGTTCGCCATTAACCGTCTGCAATTGGATGATGAACAAGCAGAGAAGTTTAGTAAGATTTCAATGCCTAACGATTATGCCGCCCTCAGCCTAAAGGCCATTCGTAAGATTCTTCCCTATATGCGTGATTATGGTTTGATATATTCAGAGGCAGTATTCCTTGCCAATCTTATTGAGGTTCTTCCTCAGCATGTTTGGGGTATTAAGGAAGTGCGGGATGTCGCTATAGAAAATGTGATAGAGGTGATGCACTCCTATGACAAGAACAATATAGACGGAGTGACATTGGAACAATGCGTGAAAGGATTCTTGACGGATAAATATCATGTGGATGAGGCAGACCTGAAGAAATTGTATCATCCCTCAATGATGGATCTTTATCCACGCCAGCGTCCTAATGATGAAGGGATATACCAGTTAGGGTCGCCCCGTATCAGCAGTGTCAAGAATCCGATGGCAATGCATTCATTGTTCAGATTACGTAAAGTGGTAAATCGACTTTTGAAAGAGGGGGTTATTACGCCAGAGACAAAGATACATATTGAGTTCTCGCGTGACCTGAACGATGCAAATCGTCGCTGGGCCATTCAGACATGGCAACGTGAAAATGAAAGAGATAGAGAAAAGTGTCGCAAGGAAATAGAAAAGTATGTTGAAAGTCCTTCTGATTCGGATATTCTAAAATACCAGTTATGGGAAGAACAAAATCACAAATGCCTTTATACTGGCGAAGAAATCCGTATTACAGATTTTTTAGGTGATAATCCAAAATATGACATTGAACATACTATTCCTCGCAGTGCTGGAGGTGATAGCACGAAGATGAATCTAACCCTTTGTAGTAGTAGATATAATCGAGATGTGAAAAAGACAAAAATACCTACTCAACTGGCTGAGCACGATGAGATACTTAACAGAATTACAGAATGGAAAGAACGATACGAAGAGTTTGGAAGACAGATAAGAAAGATAAGTACGAAAGGAGCTTCGAGCAAAGAAGAGAAAGATTCAAAGATTAGACGTCGCCATTTATTGTCTTTAAAGCGGGATTACTGGCGTGGTAAGTATGAGAGATTTACTATGACGGAAGTGCCTGAGGGATTTTCTCGTCGTCAAGGTACAGATATCAGCGTTATTTCCCGTTATGCCCGCCTATATCTAAAATCAGTATTCAAGCATGTGTATATTGTGAAGAGTATTGCCACTTCTGATTTCAGAAAGATGTGGGGTATCCAAGAAGAGTATACGAAGAAAGAGCGTGTGAACCATGTTCATCATTGCATTGATGCTATTACGATAGCTTGTATTGATAAAGTTGCGTATGATAAGTTGGCCCAGTTCTATCATCAGTCTGACGAATACAAGTATAATAGGGGAGAGAAACCTGTCTTTGAGAAACCTTGGCCAACCTTTGTCAATGATATTAAGCAGATTCAAGACGAATTATTGATAGCACATTATTCAAAGGATAATATGTCCAAGCAAGCCAAACGATATGTTCGTGATACTCATGGTGGAAAGGTTTTGACACAAGGAGATACTGCAAGAGCATCGTTGCATAATGATACTTATTATGGGGCTATAGAAGTGGATGGGGATATTAAGTATGTTGTTCGCAAAAGTCTTGACGGATTAGACGAGAAGGATGTGAAGAACATTGTTGATGGTGAGGTGCGCTCAAAGGTTGAGAATGCCATTCTGCTTCATGGCTCATTGAAGAATGCTTTAGAAAAGACAATTTGGATGAATGAAGATAAGCAGATTCCCATCAAGAAAGTACGTGTGTTCACCGGTTCCGTCACCCGACCCATCCATATTCGCCAGCAACGTGACCAATCAAGACATGACTATAAACGTCAATACCATGTGCAGAACGATCGTAATTATATGATGGCAATTTATGTCGGGCACGATAAGAAGGGAAAAGAGAAACGGGAGTTTGAACTGCTTAATAACATTACTGCGGCTAATTATTATCGTCGTAGTAATGACAAGAAACCAACGGATAACCAGCTAGTTCCTCTTTATAGTAAAAGCGGCTATGATCTTAGGTATAAGTTGAAGATTGGTACTATGGTGTTGCTTTATGAGAATAGTCATGAAGAAGTTTGGGAATTGGATAGAAAGAATCTTCTAAAGAGATTGTATAAGGTGACGGGGATGTCCATTTTGGTCGTATCATCAAATACATATGGAAGAATAAATATGATACACCATCAAGATGCACGACCTAGTTCGGATGTTAAGATTACTAATGGAGCATTTAAAGCCGATGCTGATTTCAGACCAGGTATAATGCTTCTTCACACTCAATTCAAAGCTCTTGTCCAAGGTGTAGATTTTGAGATTAATGATTTAGGAGAGATAAGGAGGATGATATGATAAAGCAAACATTGATGTTTTCTTCGCCCGTATATTTATCCTTAAAAGACCAGCAGATGGTCATTACCTTTAAGGACAATAAGGATACTGTGATAAGGCCCATTGAGGATATTGGTTTTGTGGTAATTGAGAATCCGCAGGTTAGCATATCAGTACCTTTACTAAACGAACTTGCTGAAAACAATGTGTCAGTTGTCTTCTGCGACAAGAAACAGATGCCTAAGACTATGCTGATGACGTTGGATGGTAATACTACTCAGCAGGAAAGCTATAAATACCAGATTGATGCTTCGGCTCCCATGAAAAAGAATATCTGGAAACAACTGGTAGAATGTAAGATCAAAAATCAAGCATTATTATTAAATAAGGTTGGCAAGAATGGGGATGTCTTGAAGCAGTACTATATGAATGTGAAGTCTGGCGATACAGATAATCGTGAAGGTGCAGCTGCAAGGGAATACTGGGGACGTATCTTTGATGACGGATTCAAAAGAGACCGTGAGGGGCAGTCCCCCAACAACCTGTTGAATTATGGGTACACCATACTGCGTGCAGCTGTGGCTCGTGCATTGATAGGCTCTGGGTTATATCCTGCCTTTGGCGTATTTCACCGTAATCGGTATAATGCGTTCCCTTTGGCTGACGATGTGATGGAACCCTATCGTCCGTTTGTGGATGAATTAGTCTATCATCTATATTATGATAGTGCTGTCAGTGAACTTGATAACCAGGCTAAAGGTGTCCTATTAAGGGTGTTATTCTCAGATGTAAAAATGGGTAAGGTGACTCGACCTTTGGAAAATGCACTGTCGCTTACAACAGCATCGCTGCTCAGAATGTATAAAGGAGAAACGGATAAATTGTCTTTACCAATGATAACATGAGTGAAGTCCGTCTAAATGCATACCATATTATGTGGCTGTTTGTGTTTTTTGATTTGCCTGTCGTAACAAAGAAAGAGCGTAAGATAGCATCACTATTCCGGAAGAATTTGATGAAAGATGGTTTTGTGATGTTGCAATACTCTGTTTATATACGGCACTGTGCATCTTATGAAAGTCAGGCTGTCCATATAAAAAGGGTAAAAGCCTTTGTCCCAGAAACAGGGATGGTGAGTATCCTTAGCGTTACAGACAAGCAGTATGGAGATATTGTGAACTTCTGGGGAAAGGAAAAGAAGAAAAAAGTGCTTACAGAGCCTTTACAATTGGAGTTTTTTTAGTATTTTTGTCCTGTAATACCACATCATTAATCACTTCTTGGGCAGGAAAACAGGTGTAAATCCATGTGAAACAGACAGATAAATAACCTAGGTTGTGGTTTGATGTAGGAAAAGAGAGATAAACAACGTGACAAGACTGTTAAGATCAATGTTGAAGTTGTGGTTTGATGTAGGAAAAGAGAGATAAACAACGAAACCCCGTGAACTGAAAACCATTACCGAGTTGTGGTTTGATGTAGGAAAAGAGAGATAAACAACACTGTTGGCAAAGGCAGCAACACCATATTGTTGTGGTTTGATGTAGGAAAAGAGAGATAAACAACGATAGTCAAATTCATAACCAATAACAAAAAGTTGTGGTTTGATGTAGGAAAAGAGAGATAAACAACAGCACCACCAAGACAACATTCAACATTTCGGTTGTGGTTTGATGTAGGAAAAGAGAGATAAACAACTCTTCGGGGCTGGTTACTTGGGAACGAAAGGTTGTGGTTTGATGTAGGAAAAGAGAGATAAACAACTGTTACTTCTCTATACTCAACGAATAGCGAGTTGTGGTTTGATGTAGGAAAAGAGAGATAAACAACGCCCTGGCAAACACTGCCCTCAGTATTGCGTTGTGGTTTGATGTAGGAAAAGAGAGATAAACAACTGGAGAACTTGAAGTTCACTTTAAGTTAAAGTTGTGGTTTGATGTAGGAAAAGAGAGATAAACAACTTTGCATCAGAAACATGAAACAAAAGCGAAGTTGTGGTTTGATGTAGGAAAAGAGAGATAAACAACACCGATTGAGTTCTTTGAAATGCGAGTTAGTTGTGGTTTGATGTAGGAAAAGAGAGATAAACAACCAGGGCATCGACAGAGACACCGGCCAGACGGTTGTGGTTTGATGTAGGAAAAGAGAGATAAACAACCAGTCACGCAGTCGGCGCGTCTGGCCACTGTTGTGGTTTGATGTAGGAAAAGAGAGATAAACAACCCCTTGCATGATGCCAAGGGACAGGTCAATGACATCAGGGGGTACCAAACCCCTGGTACCCCAATCCTCTAAATCCTCCAATCCTTAGACTGTATTATTCATAGTGCAAAATAATGGAACTATTTTCTGTATTTAATTTCCATTTTGTTTGGAGGTTTCAAGAAAAGTTCCTATCTTTGCACCCGATATGACCTCCCACGCTTCCCGTTAGAACAGCGCACCCGGGAGGTCTTCGAGTTTTAAATCATAATAGTATGAGAACAATCAACGAAGATTTGGAGAGAATTCCCTATGTGAAATCACCTATCTCTATTAGAGAGCAGGTGAAAAGACTAAAGTTAAGAGGACTCATCATTGACGATGAAGACCTAACCAAGAATTACTTATCTAACATCAGTTACTATCGTCTGCGGGCTTACACCTACCCCTTCCAGAACAATGCGGATCCTGAGAAACAACACGAATTCATTAGAAAAGACATCCATTTCAAGGACATTATCGAGCTTTATCGTTTTGATCGCCGACTGCGAATCTTAGTCTTTAATGCATTGGAGAATGGATGCCAAGGGGACAGGTCAATGACATCACTTGTTCAATTTGGTATTAGGAATGACGAAGTAGGATGTGTCGGCGATGCCGAGGAAGAATTAAGAGGGAAGAAGTACATAAAAACATCAATTTATTTGGTTATATGTAATTTTTAAGTTACCTTTGCACCCATGGAAAAGGTTAGAACTGTTATCACCTATGATGAGTATATAAAGGAGAAAAGAAATGAGAACTCGTACTTTTGACGAAATCAAAGATGAAGTCTTTGGTAAGGTGGGGTCTGCAGAACGTGATACGCTTGAGCACGAATTGCAGTCTTTTAGGGTTGGTCTGAAAATACGTGAGGCCCGCAAACAACTGAATATGACTCAGGAAGAATTGGCTTCAAGAATCAACAAGAAGAGATCCTTCATCTCCAAGGTGGAGAATGACGGAAGCAATATCACTCTGACTACACTTTTCGATATTGTTGAGAAAGGCCTTGGAGGCAAGGTGAGTATTGAGGTACTTGTGGAAAAACCTGCCTTCGAGTTTGAACCTGAATTTGCTGCTGAGGGGTGACATCTGGCATTATTTTAAATGACGAAGTAGGATGTGGCGGCGATGCCGAGTGAGAATTAAAGGAAAAGCAAAAAAAATTTGGAAGATTGCTTACTTATTACTATCTTTGCCCAAATAATTACACTAAGAGACTGAGTCTCGGAATAAAATAATCATTAAAACTACTATAATATGCTATCAAAACAAGACTTAGAACAAATAGCTCTGAAGGGGATTTCTGAAGAGCAGATTAATATGCAGTTGGAGGAGTTTAAGACTGGTTTCCCGTTCTTGAAACTGGAGGCAGCCGCCAGTATTGGGCATGGTATCATCGCCCCTGATGCAGAGGAGCGTCAGCGGATGGTTGATGCCTGGAATGCCTATAAGGCAGAGGGGAAGAAGATCGTGAAGTTCGTTCCTGCCAGTGGCGCGGCCAGCAGAATGTTCAAGGATATGTTCGCTTTTGTGGATGCTCCCTATGATGTGCCAACCACCGATTTCGAGAAGAAGTATTTCGATAATCTGGAGAAGTTCGCCTTCTATGATGCGTTGGATGCCGCCTGTCTGAAGAACGAAGGAAAGGGCATCAAGGCCTTGATAGCCGACGGTCAGTATAAGGCTGTAGCTGCCAATATGCTCCGTGCCGAAGGCTTGAACTACGGTCAGTTGCCCAAGGGCATGCTGTTGTTCCATAAGTATCCTGAAGGACCGCGCACTCCTATGGAGGAACATCTGGTGGAAGGTGCGCTCTATGCAGCCAGCAACGGTGAGGCCAACGTGCATTTCACAGTGAGTCATGAGCACATCGGCTTCTTTGAGAAGAAGGTGGCCGAGAAGAAAGACGGTCTGGCACGTAAATACGGCATCAAGTATAACATCTCCTTCTCTGAGCAGAAGCCGAGTACTGATACCGTAGCTGCCAATGCAGATAATACACCATTTAGGAATGATGACGGCTCCCTGCTGTTCCGTCCGGGTGGTCATGGTGCGTTGATTGAGAACCTCAACGAGATTGATGCTGATGTGATCTTCATCAAGAACATTGATAATGTGGTGCCCGACCGTCTGAAGAGTGATACCGTGGAGTACAAGCAGGTGATTGCCGGCGTACTGGTATCGTTGCAGCAGAAAGCCTTTGCTTATCTGCGCTTGCTCGACAGCGGTCAGTATAACCACGAGAAGTTAGAGGAGATCATCCGCTTTGTGCAGCGTGACCTCTGCTGCCGTAAGAACGATATCAAGGAGCTGGAAGATGCCGAACTTGTGATCTATCTGCGTGAGAAGCTGAACCGTCCGATGCGTGTCTGCGGTGTCGTGAAGAACGTGGGTGAGCCTGGTGGCGGTCCGTTCCTGACGTACAACCAGGATGGAACGGTATCGTTACAGATTCTGGAAAGCAGTCAGATTGATAAGACCAACGAGGCGTACATGAAGATGTTCACCGAGGGTACGCACTTCAATCCCGTAGATCTGGTTTGTGCCGTGAAGAACTACAAGGGTGAGCCGTTTGATCTGCCTGCATTTGTTGACAAGACAACGGGTTTCATCAGCAGTAAGAGTAAGGGAGGAAAAGAACTGAAGGCTCTGGAGCTTCCTGGCTTGTGGAACGGTGCGATGAGTAACTGGAGTACGGTGTTTGTGGAAGTACCGCTTTCCACCTTCAATCCGGTGAAGACCGTTAACGACCTGTTGCGCGAGCAGCATCAGTGACAAGTGACAAGTTTCAAGTGACAGGTTTCAAGTATTAGGCGAGCTCATCCAGCTCAAGCCAACGCATGCTCTTCTCGTCAATCTCATTCTTGAGCGACGAGAGGAGCTTGCTTTTTTCTGTGAGTTCATCAACGGATAGGGTACCGCTGCAGAGGGCTTCCTCAATATGTTTCTGTTGCTCTTCCAGTGCGGCAATATCTTTCTCCAGTTGCGCCAGCTCCAGTCGTTCCTTGTAGGTGAGTCGTTTTCGTTCACTGTCTGGAGCAACTTGTTCCGTTCGGTTGGATGGATTCTTCTTTGGTTTCGTGGCAGTCTTCTCATCCTTCTCTTTCTGTTCCATACTATCCGCGTACATCCTGTACTGCGTATAGTTACCAGGGAAATCCTTGATGACACCATCGCCCTTGAATACCAGAAGATGATCCACCACCTTGTCCATGAAATAGCGGTCGTGACTCACCACGATAACACAGCCGGGGAAGTCAGCTAAGTATTCCTCCAAGATCTGCAAGGTCTGGATGTCTAAGTCGTTGGTGGGCTCATCAAGCACGAGGAAGTTAGGGTTCTTCATCAACACCGTACACAGGTAGAGCTTGCGTTTCTCTCCCCCCGAGAGCTTATAGACATAGTTATGCTGCTGTTCTGGAGTGAACAGGAAATGCTGCAGGAACTGCGAGGCCGAGAGGTGCTGACCGCCGCCCATGTCGATATATTCTGCAATGTCGGTGATTGTGTCGATGACCTTCTGCTGTTCATTGAACTGCAATCCTTCCTGCGAGAAATAGCCGAAGCGCACCGTATCACCGATATCGAACTTACCGCTGTCGATGGGCTCCAAGCCGAGGAGCATCTTGATGAATGTACTCTTTCCTGTACCGTTATTACCCACGATACCCATCTTCTCGAAACGCGAGAAGTTATAGTAAAAGTCTTTCAGGATAACGGTTGAGGGGAAGGCTTTTGACACATACTGACACTCGAAGATCTTCGAGCCGATATAGACATTGCGTGATTTCAGACGGATCTGTCGTTCCTCAAGACGTTGTTTGGCGATCTTTTCCAGTTCGTAGAACGCCTCCTCGCGGTAGCGGGCCTTATGCCCTCGGGCCTGGGGCATTCTGCGCATCCACTCCAGTTCCCGTCGGTACAGGTTGTTGGCCCGCATGATCTCAGCGCGGGTGTTGTCAATCCGTTCCTGACGTTTCTCCAGATAATACGCGTAGTTGCCACGGTAGGTATAGATGGTGCGGTTGTCGAGTTCTAGAATCAGGTTACACACCTTGTCGAGGAAATAGCGGTCGTGTGTTACCATCAGCAGTGTCTTGTTCCCTCTTGACAGGTAGCCTTCGAGCCATTCAATCATCTCCAGGTCGAGGTGGTTGGTGGGCTCATCAAGGATGAGCAGGTCAGGTTCCGTAATCAGTACGTTGGCCAGGGCCACCCGTTTCTGCTGACCGCCACTGAGCTGTCCCATCGGTTGCTGCAGGTTGCGGATCTTCAGTTGTGTCAGGATCTGCTTGGCACGCAGCACTTTCTCCTCTTCGCCTTGATGATTAAAGCAGGCATCAATAACTATCTCGTCAGGATCGAAAACAGGCGACTGTTCCAGCATGGCCACCTTCAAATCACGACGGAAGATGATCTTCCCGTCGTCATACCCCTCCTTACCTGTCAGTACCGACAGCAAGGTGGATTTACCCGTACCGTTCTGCGCAATCAGACCAACCCTCTGTCCTTCGGCAATGCTGAACGAGATATGCTCGAACAGCACCTGAGCGCCGAACGATTTCGTGAGATCTTGTACGTCAAGGAAGGGAACAGCCATACTATGTTATTCCGTGGGGTTCTTCAACTGTTTGTTGATGTTGTCGATATAGTCGAGCACCTCATCGCGTCCCGTCTTCTTCTCAGCCGAAGTAATAAAATAAGGTGGAAGAATCTCCCAGGTATCCTCCAGTTTCGACATATAAGCCTCTGCGTTCATCTTTGCCTTCACGGGTCCGAGCTTGTCAGCCTTGGTGAAGATGATGGAGAAGGGGATATTGCTCTGTCCTAACCAGTCGATGAACTCACGGTCGATAACCTGCGGATCGTGACGGATATCGATCAGTACGAACACGTTGATGAGTTGTTCACGCTGTAGGATATACGAGGAAATCATCTGCTCCAGCTTCTGTCGGGTGGTCTTGCTCTGCTTGGCATAGCCATAGCCGGGGAGGTCAACCAAGTACCACTCGTTGTTTACGATGAAGTGATTGATGAGCAGGGTCTTACCAGGCGTGGATGAAGTCTTGGCCAGGTTCTTCCTGCCACAGAGCATATTGATCAGACTCGACTTGCCGACATTGCTCCTGCCGATGAAGGCATACTCCGGCTTGGTGTCTTTCGGACAGGTGAGTACACTGGGGTTGCTCACCACGAATTCTGCTTTCTTAATATCCATAACATTGAAATTTTCTGCAAAGTTACGGAAAAAGTCGCGACTTTTATCGCAATGTTACGAAAAAACACGAATAATTTCGTAACTTTGCACCAAAATTGCATTCTATGTCCCAATCCGTTGCCAACGAAGGCACACCATATCCTTCCCAGTTATTGGAGAACGCCGTAGAGGAGTTCGCCAAGTTACCAGGTATCGGTCGTAAGACAGCCTTACGACTGGTACTGCATCTGCTCCGTCAGGATACAGAAGAGGTGGAGCTGTTCTCGCAGGCAATCAGTAGGATGCGGAAGGAAGTGAAGTACTGCAGGGTTTGTCATAACATCAGTGATACCGACCTCTGTCCGATCTGTGCTGATCAGCGTCGTGACACCTCTGTGATCTGCGTGGTGGAGAATATCCGCGACGTGATGGCCATCGAGAACACCCAGCAATACCACGGACTGTATCATGTATTAGGCGGCATCATCTCACCGATGGAGGGAATCGGTCCGTCGGATATCGAGATCGACTCGTTGGTAAAGCGTGTGGAAGAAGGTGGTGTTGATGAGGTGATCTTCGCCCTGAGCAGTACGATGGAGGGCGACACCACGAACTTCTATATCTCTCGCAAGCTGGCACAGTATGATGTTAAGCTCAGTGTGATTGCCCGTGGCATCTCCGTGGGTGATGAGCTTGAATATACCGATGAAGTAACATTAGGACGTTCCATTCTAAACCGTACACCATTCAATGGATAATGTAGTAAAGACCTTGAAGGTCTATTTCTTTGCACCCATCGTGATCGCCTTGATCTTAGTGGTGCTGTATGAAACGGAGGTAATCATGCCGGGAGCAGTAGATTTCGGCTCTCAGAATTGGTTCCTGATATTAACGTTCATGGAACTGATCACCGTGGCGGTCATCCCCCTGGCCTTGTATCTGTTCAAGATCAAGCGTGTAAGGAAAGAGCTCGATGAAACGCCAGTGCCTGCCATGAAGCGGTATGGTATCATGCGACTGCTCTTGTTGGGTGTTCCCCTGGTGGCTAACACCGATTTCTATTATATGTCGATGAACACTTCCTTCGGCTATATGGCCATCATCCTGCTACTGGTACTGCCGTTTGTGTATCCCAGTAAGGCGAGATGCGAAGAAGAAGGAGGAAGGACGAAGGAGTAAGGAGTAAGGAGGAATGAAAAAGCTGACTGTTGTTATCGTCAATTACAATGTGAAGCACTACGTGGAGCAGTGTCTTCATAGTGTGGAGAAGGCCATCGAGGGTATCGATGCCGAAGTGGTGGTGGTGGATAACCATTCCCACGATGACTCCGTGACGTATCTTCAGGAACGCTTCCCGTGGGTGAACATCATTGCCAATAACCATAACTCCGGGTTCTCACGGGCGAACAACATGGCCATCCGTCAGACTCAAGGCGAGTATGTGCTCCTGCTGAACCCTGATACCATCGTTGGCGAGAAAACCATCCGCGAATGTATCCAGTTCATGGATCAGCATCCTGATGCAGGTGCCTTGGGTGTGCAGATGCTCAAAAGCAATGGCGAGAAGGCGAGGGAGAGTAGGAGAGGGCTACCTACGCCGATGACGGCCTTCTATAAGGTGGGCGGGTTCTGCGATGCATTCCCCAAAAGCAAACGGTTCGGCAAGTATTACATGGGTTATCTGCCTTGGGATGAGGCTTCAGAGATAGAGATCATCAGCGGGGCCTATTGTATGGTTCGACGGACAGCACTCGATCAGGTAGGACTCCTTGACGAGGATTTCTTTATGTATGGCGAGGATATCGACCTGTCGTACCGCATTCTTAAAGGCGGCTTCCATAACTGGTATCTTCCTGTCAGGATTCTGCATTACAAGGGGGAGAGTACGCAGAAATCGAGTTTCCGCTATGTCCATGTGTTCTACGATGCCATGCTCATCTTCTTCAGGAAACACTTCTCTCAGACAACCTTCCTGCTCAGCATCCCCATCAAGGCAGCCATCTATTTTAAGGCACTGATTGCTTTGTTGCAGATGAGTGCGCAGCGTATTCGGAAGATGATGGGATTCACGGAACGAAAACGAGGGGATAAACCTTTTTATCTGTTTATTGGTAAGGAACAGCACTTGGAGGATTGTAAGCAGTTAGCGAAGGTCAAAGGATTGGTTGCCGATTTCCTCGTTGGGGATGAGTCGACACTGCCTCAGGGGCATCTGGATCATATCGAGGAACTCAAGAAAAAGGATATCGCCTATGTGGTTTATGATACCGATGCCTATAGCTACCATACCATACTCGACATCCTCTCGGCAGAGCCTCTGACACAAGTGTGTCTTGGCACCTATTCACCCCAAACGAAACTGTTAATTACGGAGAAAGAAATAATAGGATGAATGATAAAGAACGGAAGACGGCAGTGCATCTTAGGGCGATGGAGCCAGAGGATCTGGAACTGTTGTACCAGATAGAGAACAATCCCGACGTGTGGAAGGTGGGACTGACGAACGTGCCGTATTCACGCTATGTGTTGCGCGACTATATCGCTCGTGCTACGGGGGATATCTATACCGACCGACAGGTACGACTCATTATCGAGAACGATGAGCAGCAGTCGGTGGGAATCATCGACTTGGTGAACTTCGAACCGCAGCACCATCGGGCTGAGGTGGGCATCGTGATTCGTGAATCGTTCCGTCATCAAGGACTGGGTGCTGAAGCCCTCGAACAACTCAAACAGTATGCCCGTGATATTGTCCATCTGCACCAACTGTTTGCGTATGTTGACATGGAGAATGAAAAGTCACTCCAACTGTTCCAGAAAGCAGGGTTTGAGCGTTCTGCTATCTTGAAAGATTGGCTTTTCGATGGGCATGATTATCATCCCGTGAGTTTCCTTCAACTTTTTTTCTAAAAAAACCTTCGTTTCTTTTGGTGGAAAGGAAAAATTTATCTACCTTTGCACCCGCTAATCGGAACAATGCGGTAAAAGGTGCGTTAGTTCAGCCTGGTTAGAATGCCTGCCTGTCACGCAGGAGGTCACGGGTTCGAGTCCCGTACGCACCGCAAACCACATACATCTGATCGACCAAAACCATTGGTGCGTTAGTTCAGCCTGGTTAGAATGCCTGCCTGTCACGCAGGAGGTCACGGGTTCGAGTCCCGTACGCACCGCAAAAAAGGAGTCCATCGGACTCCTTTTTTGTTTTATGTTCAATAATTCTTAATTCTTAATTCTTAATTTTTAATCTGGCGCAGCCACGCTTCAGCACGTTCCAAGTCCTCCGGCGTATCAATCCCCACCGTCTCTATATCCGTGGTACCCACCTTGATCTTGTAACCGTTCTGCAGCCATCGCAGCTGCTCCAGACTCTCTGCGAGTTCCAACGACGATTGTGGCAACTGCGTGATCTCATGCAGCACCTCTGTACGGTAGCCATAAAGACCGATGTGTTTCATAAACGGGAATTGTCCCATCCACTCCTCACGATTGATGCCACGCAAGAAGGGGATGATGCTACGTGAGAAATAGAGGGCGTAACCGCGATTGTCAGTCACCAGTTTAGGCGAATTGGGATTCTCCAAGTCGCTGAAAGGCTGGTCGGCCTTGAACGGCTTACCCAATGTGGCTATCTGCGTGGCGGGGTCATCAAAGCAACGACACACCGTCTCAATTTGTGACCGCTGGATAAACGGCTCATCACCTTGGATGTTCACCACCACATCATAGCTGCCACCAATCTTCTGTATTGCCTCCTCGATACGGTCCGTACCGCTCTTGTGGTTCGTTGATGTCATCACAGCCTTGCCGCCAAACGTCTCCACCGCATCAAAGATACGCTGGTCGTCGGTGGCCACAAATGCCTCATCCAGCACTTGTTTCACCTGTTCATATACACGCTGTATCACAGTCTTGCCGCCCAGCATGGCAAGCGGCTTGCCCGGAAACCTCGTTGAGGAATACCTGGCAGGAATGATTCCAATGTATTTCATCTTGTTATTCCTTATCGATTGCAAAGTTAATGCTTTTTTCAAACTTACCAAAATAAAGCCCCAAAAACAACAGTCCGATCAATAGTTGTCGTGACAAGTCAACTTTCTGATTAAACCAAACGAAGAAAACATAGTCTTAATAATATAATATATTATTCAACTAATTAATCGATTAAACAAATGAAGAGAGTTTATTTAGCTGCATTGCTTTCCATCTCTTTGATGACAGCCAATGCACAGGAGCCGAATATTCCAAGGGGAATGTTTGGCGGTCAGCAGCAAATCGATGTGAAGTTCGATGAGTACAAGGCAGCACCTCAGGGTTTCGACCAGGAGCGTGAGGGTATTGCAAAAGGTACCGTGAAACTCATTGAGTATCAGTCGGAATCAGTAGGTACAACCCGTAAGGCAAATGTCTATCTGCCACCTAAGTACGATGCAAAGAAGAAGTACAGCGTGCTCTACCTGCTTCATGGTATCGGTGGCGACGAGAACGAATGGTACAAGGACGGTGGTGTACCCAACATCATCATGGACAACCTCTATGCCGACGGCAAGGTAGCCGACATGATCGTTGTGATGCCTAACGGTCGTGCACAAAAAGACGATTCACGTTCAGGAGGTATGGGTTCGTTCAGGGCTTTCGGTGATTTCGACAAGGATCTTATCGGTAGTCTTATTCCTTATATCGAGAAGAACTTCAGCGTGTATGCCGACAAGAACCACCGTGCCATTGCAGGTCTGTCGATGGGTGGCGGACAGTCGCTTAACTTCGGACTCGGTCATATGGACGTCTTTGCCTACGTTGGCGGCTTCTCTTCAGCACCCAACACCATGCGTGCAGCCCAGCTCATTCCTGATGTAGAGAAGGTGAAGAAAGAGAACAAACTCCTGTGGATGGTATGTGGCGGAGCCGACGGTCTGATTGGCAACAGTACCCAACTCAAGGCCTTCTGCGATGAGAACGGCATTCCTTGCACCCTCATCAACTATCCTGACCAAGGTCATAACTTCGTGGTATGGAAGTACGGTCTTTACAACTTCGCCCAACTGATTTTCAAATAATCATTTATACGACCAATTATAAACGAAGAGCGCGAGTCATGACTTGCGCTCTTTTTTTCGTGGTTCCTTTTTAAAGTTCCTAAAAATTATTAAGAAAGGAAAAGGAAGGATAAGGAATGAAGGAATTGTTTTGCGATATGGAAGATTATTCTTACTTTTGGGGATGAATTAAAAAAGAATGAATCGTGAAGCATAAAATATTAACACTGGTTTTATTGGTATTACCTGCTGTATGTATGGCCCAGAAGATTACGCTGGGATCGTGTGTAACCAAGGATGGCGGACAGTATAAAGGTGAGATGGTAGGCGGAAAGCCGCATGGGAAAGGCAGTGCCATCTATCAGAACGGCGACATCTACGAAGGGGAATACGAGAAAGGGAAGCGTCATGGTTATGGCACCTATACGTTCTCCGATGGTGAGAAGTACGAGGGTGAATGGTATCAGGACCAGCAGCATGGTCGTGGCACCTACTATTTCATGAACAATAATAAATATGTAGGGTTGTGGTTCCGTGACTATCAGGACGGTCATGGCATCATGTATTATTATAATGGTGACCAGTACGACGGCACCTGGAAACTCGACAAACGTGAGGGTAAGGGTAAATATACCTTTGCCAACGGCGCTTATTACAATGGCGAGTGGAAAGAGGATATGAAATGGGGCAAGGGCTTCTTCGATTGGGGCGACGGCAGTTCATATGATGGTATGTGGGCCAACAATATGCGTTCTGGGAAGGGCGTGAACAAATATGCCAATGGTGATGAATACAGCGGCGACTGGGAGGATGATATCCAGAACGGTCGTGGTATCTATAAGTTCCAGAACGGTGATCGCTATGAGGGTGCTTACCAGCATGGCGAACGCACAGGTGAAGGTATCTTCAAGTATGCCAACGGTGATAAATACACAGGTTCTTTCCGCGAAGGTGACAAGAACGGACAGGGTACGTTCTCGTGGAAGAACGGTGATATCTATGTGGGCAGCTGGAAGAATGACAAGCAGAACGGACGTGGTAAGCTGACCAAGGCAACAGGTGACATCTTTGAAGGGAACTTCAAGGACGGTCTTGTTGAGGGTGAAGTGATCATTCATTTCCACGACGGGTCGAAGTTCCGCGGTACCTATCACAATGGTAAGCGTCATGGCGCAGCCATCGAGGAGGACAAGAACGGTAACCGCTTTGAGGGAACCTATAAGGATGATGTACGTGACGGGAAGTACGTAGAGAAGGACAAAACCGGAAAGGTGACCGAGACGGGAACATACGTCAATGGTGTGAAATCAAGGTGAAAAGCATAATATATATGACAACGACTAAGAAGGTAACAACGAAGAAGGCGCCTCAGAGAAAGACAGCTGCGCCGAAACACATCGGACTGGTACAGAACGACGGTTATCTGGAACCGTTTGAAGAGGCTATTCGCGGTCGTCATGACCACGCCGTATGGAAGATCAACCAGCTGACACGCAAGGGAAAGATCACCTTGGAGAGTTTTGCCAGCGGGTATGACTATTTCGGTCTGCATAAGACAGCACGCGGATGGGTGTTCCGTGAGTGGGCACCTAACGCTACAGAGATCTACCTCGTGGGCGATTTCAATAACTGGGAGGAGAATGAGAAATACAAAGCCAAGCGCATTGCCGGTACAGGTAACTGGGAACTGAAACTCCCCAACAAGGCCATGAAGCATGGTGACCTGTATAAGATGCACGTCCGCTGGAATGGTGGAGAAGGGGAGCGTATCCCTGCTTGGGCACAGCGTGTGGTACAGGATGAGAACACCAAGATTTTCTCGGCTCAGGTGTGGAATCCAGAGAAACCTTATGAGTGGAAACGCAAGACCTTCCGTCCTGACAAGAACCCGTTACTGATCTATGAGTGTCATATCGGTATGGGACAGGATGCCGAGAAGGTGGGAACCTATCGTGAGTTCCAGGAAAAGGTGCTGCCACGTGTCATCAAGGATGGTTATAACTGCATTCAGATCATGGCCATTCAGGAGCATCCCTACTATGGCAGCTTCGGTTATCATGTCAGCTCTTTCTTCGCAGCCAGCAGTCGTTTCGGCACTCCTGAGGAGCTGAAAGAACTCATTGATACAGCCCACAGAAACGGTATAGCCGTTATCATGGATATCGTTCATAGTCATGCAGTTAAGAACGAGGTGGAAGGCTTGGGTAACCTTGCCGGTGATCCCAATCAGTTCTTCTACGCAGGAGGCATGCATGAGCATCCCGCATGGGATAGTCTGTGCTTCGACTATGGTAAGGATGAGGTGATTCATTTCCTCTTGTCGAACTGCAAGTACTGGCTGAAGGAGTTCCATTTCGATGGGTTCCGCTTCGATGGTGTTACCTCGATGTTGTATTATAGTCATGGTCTTGGTGAGGCCTTCACCAACTACGGAGATTACTTCAACGGTGGACAGGATGATAACGCCATCTGTTATCTTACTTTGGCCAACAAGCTCATCCATGAGGTGAATAAGAACGCCATCACCATTGCCGAGGAGGTGAGCGGTATGCCAGGACTGGCAGCGAAGTTCGAGGATGGTGGTTTCGGGTTTGATTACCGCATGGCCATGAACATCCCCGACTACTGGATCAAGACCATCAAGGAACAGAGTGATGAGAACTGGAAGCCCAGCTCGATCTTCTGGGAAGTGAAAAACCGTCGTCCTGACGAGAAGACTATCTCGTATTGCGAGAGTCATGACCAGGCCTTGGTAGGTGATAAAACCATTATCTTCCGCTTGATTGACGCGGATATGTACTGGCACTTCGCCAAGAAGGATATCAACGGTGTGGCTGAGCGCGGCATTGCCCTGCATAAGATGATCCGTTTGGTTACTGCTTCTGCCATCAACGGTGGCTACCTGAACTTCATGGGTAATGAGTTCGGTCATCCGGAATGGATCGACTTCCCCCGCGAAGGAAACGGATGGAGCTATAAGTATGCACGCAGACAATGGAACCTGGTGGATAATCCGGATCTGTGCTACCACTGGTTAGGTGACTTCGACCGCGAGATGCTGAAGGTGATCAAGAGTCAGAAGAACTTCCAGAAGACCCCCGTGCAGGAGATCTGGCACAACGACGGGGATCAGGTGCTGGCCTTCATGCGTGGTGACCTGGTGTTCGTGTTCAATTTCTCGCCGACACAGTCCTTCTCCGACTATGGCTTCCTCGTTCCTACAGGCAGCTATGATGTGGTGCTGAACACTGACGCGAAGGAGTTTGGTGGATTTGGCTTTGCTGATGACAGCATCACGCACTTCACCAACTTCGATCCGCTCTATGTGGAGGATCGTAAGGAGTGGTTGAAACTGTATATCCCTGCCCGTTCGGCAGTGGTGCTGAAAAAGAATTAATGGTTTAGTAAATACCCGGTTAATTGAAAGATCATTCAGTAAATAACGGCAGGTCATTGGTACATGTGACCTGTGCTGTAGTATTCCTGCTTTTCACGTTCTGCTTCCTGTATTTCTATCAGGCAGACATCCTTGCCGTGGAACAGCATCTGCTCTCTGGCGGTAAGACCCATTATGTGTCATGGGTTGGTGCCTTGCTCATCACGTTCGTCTTGTACCTTGTCCACTTGGGAACCTACGCCCTAACGGGGTTATACAAACGAGCACATGCCCTTACTTATTTCCCTTCGTTGCTGTTCCTGACCGTCATCACGGGTATGAAGATCAGTGAGCAGGGATGCTCCTTGGGTCATTGGGTGTGGATTGCCCCGTTACTGCTGATCATCTATACCGTTGTTGTCATCATGCTCAGAAAGTATCAGCCTTATGAACAGCCGATGAATGATGTGGGACCTTTCTCGAGGATGATGTGGGTGAATCTGCTTACCATGGTGGTGATGTTCCTTTTTGTAGGACTCTTCAGTAACCACAACCAGTTGTTCCATTACCGCATGAAAGCAGAGTCATGCCTGAAGAAAGAGAATTACGAGAAGGTGCTGGAGATTGGAGAACGTTCGCGTTTCACGGATCCCTCTTTGTTCCTTATGCGAGCCTATGCCTTGGCCCGAACTGGTGGCTTGGGCGACCATCTGTTCGAGTATCCTACGGTGCGTGGTTCGAAGGCATTGCTTCCTCGTATGGGCACATCAAGCACGATCATGTATCCTGAGATTGAGATCAGACGGTTTGCTTCCACTAAGGCAGCAGATGATTACCGTCTTTGTGCCTACCTGCTGGATAAAGATCTGCTGAGCTTCGCCAAGTCGGTTTACAAGTGTTATGATATACAGTCGCCCGACTTCCCCAAGCACTACCGTGAGGCGCTGACGCTCTATACGCACAAGACGAACACGCCTGTGGTGACCTACCATAACAGTGTGACCGATGCCGACTATGAGGATTTCCTGAAGTTGGGGAAGTCGGTTACCGGCAAGCAACAACGTGAGAATGCCGTGAGGGATACCTACGGCAACACCTATTGGTTCTATTATTTCTACCGCTAATTCTTTGAACTTTGAACATTGAATTTTGAACTTTATGAATACACTCAGGAACAAGCACTAATGCCAAGATTTGAAGGTAATCATAAAGATCAAAGATCAAAGTTCAATGTTAAAGAAAGTTGGTGGGTGATGCACGCAGGCAATTCCTCCTGGTAGTGTGTCACCATGATCATTGTTTTGTTTTTCCTTTGACAGAACGTCTCGATGATATCCTTTACCAGACAACGATTGGTGTTGTCCAGTCCGTGCAGCGGTTCATCGAGGATGAGCAGACGGGGATCTTTGACAAAGGCACGCGCTAATAGGACGAGTCGTTGCTGACCGCTTGACAGTTTTAGGAACGTCTGTTCCTCCAATCCCTCCAAGCCGAAGATGCGCATCCATTGCCGACAAATCTCATAATCCTCATCTGTGGGCTTTACATATAATCCCACCGAGTCTTTCAGTCCGCTGGCCACAATCCGAATGGCGGGAAGATCCTTCTGGTAGGCACGATGCATCTCAGGCGACACATACCCGATATGTCTCTTGATGTCCCAAATACTTTCTCCTGTGCCTCTTGGTCGACCGAACAAGGTGATGTCGCAGGCATAGCTCTGTGGGTTGTCGGCGCAGACCAGTGAGAGCAGGGTTGACTTCCCCGCACCGTTTTGTCCGCTGAGTGCCCACCGTTCACCGTTGAGGACGGTCCAGTCAAGATCCTTGAGGATAATCCGCGGTCCATATTGGATGGTCACCTTGTTCATCCTGATGATTTGTTGTGGAGGTACATCCGTGTCGTCATTAGGCAATGATAGTATCTCCTTTTCCTTTTCAGACGAGAGCACACGGGTAGGGAAGGGAGGTCGTGACGAAAGGTATTCGTGGAGGGTTTTCTTCGTTCCTACCTTCATGTTGCTCACCTCCACCACATGTGTGATGAAGTCAGGGATATCATCCACCTTTGATAAGACGAGGATAATCTGAAGGGTTTTCTCATGGGAAATCAGTACGAGTAGTTCCCTGAGTTGTTCGCGTGTCTCAGCATCAAGACCGATGAAGGGGTTGTCCATGATCAGTACACGCGGCTCAGATAGAAGCGTTCTTGCCAGTTGGAACTTGCGCATCTCACCACTCGACAACAAGATGATGTACTTATCCAGCAGTGATTCAAAATGGAATAAGGTATAGAGATGCTTTTGCAGGGCGCGACGTTCAGGCGTATCTTCACCGCTTATGCGGTAGGCCTCTTCCAAGAGAGCTCCCACGGTGGGCGTCTCTGGGTCAATCTCCATGGCATTCCAACGCTGTTGCAGAAAATAAGTACGGTCGTTATCCCCTCCGTAGTTATCTTTGAATGTGATGTATTTGATGTTGTCGCTGGCTAAAGGTTTCGTGCTGGGAGAGAAATCGTAGGCAGGATCCTGCATCAGCAGCGGATGGGCATTGATGAGGATATCCACCAGCATCGACTTTCCTCCGCCATTCGGTCCTATGATGGCCAGATGCTCCTTGTCGAGCAGTTCGAAGTTCACGGGTTTCGCCATCCGCCACATGGGGTGGCGTGTTACTCCGTTCTCGATATGAATGATCCGCTGCATGATGGGTTACAATCCGTTATTCACCTTATCCTTGTTCTTGTTGATGAAATCCTTCCATCCGCGGTAGTGCGCATCACTCTCAGGTTTCCCTGCCTGCATGAAATGACAGTAGGCAGCAGCCAAGGCATCCGTTGCATCCATGAGGTGGGGCATATCTTCTGTCTTCAAATGAAGGAGTCGTTGCAGCATCCCTGCCACCTGTTCCTTGGAGGCATTACCGTTGCCCGTGATGGCCATCTTGATCTTCATCGGGGCATATTCGTGAATGGGTACGCTATGGTTGATGGCTGCTGCAATGGCCACCCCCTGCGCCCTTCCTAACTTCAGCATGGATTGGATATTCTTGCCGAAGAAAGGAGCTTCGATGGCCATCTCATCAGGTAGGAACTCATCAATGATGCCTGTAACGCGTTCAAAGATCCTACCCAGCCGTAGATACGGATCATCCTCACGGCGCATATCGATGACGCCCATCGCCATCATCTCCGCCTTGTTGCCTGTCACCTTGATCAGACCGTAGCCCATCACGTTCGTTCCAGGGTCAATCCCTAATATGATCTTCTCTCCTTTCACTTGTAACTTGTCACTTGTAACTTACCTCAGATACGGGTTCATTCTCAATTCAGCCCCAATCGTTGTCTTCGGACCGTGTCCGCTCCAGATGGTAGTATCTGCGGGCAGTTTACCGATCACCTCCTTGAGCGTGTGCCTCATATCAGCATCATCACCCCCTTCGAAGTCGGTCCTGCCAATACTCATCTGGAACAAGGTGTCACCTGTAAAGGCCACCTTCTCTTCCTCGCAATAGAACGTGATGCCGCCAGGAGTATGTCCTGGTGTGGCAATCACCTTGAAGCGATGTGAGCCGAACTCGATGATATCATTAGGCGACAGATAGTTTCCTATAGGTGGCGTGTCGCGTTCATACTCCATGCCTAAGAAGTACATGGCCTGATCATCCATGTGCGACATCAGGAACTCATCCTTCTTGCTCACCTCTGGTCTCAGTCCATATTCATAATAAACTGTATCATTGCCCATACAATGGTCGAAGTGACCATGCGTACAGAGCAGATGCTTGGGCGTCAGTCCGTTACTATTGATATACTCGATCAATGACAATCGCTCGTCGTCAAAATAGACGCCGCAATCGATGATCACACATTCCTGGGTCTCGTCACTGACTACATAGGTGTTCTCCTGATAGGGGTTACACACAAAACGTTGGATTTTTAGCATAATGGCAGGGGATTATTTCAGACAGGTAAATAGATGATATATTTCTTTTTGAACCATTCTTCTTCGAACCACATATTGATGTCGAGCACCTCCACGATCTTCTTGAACGGTTGGATTTCTGCCTGCACGTCACCGCCTTTGAGTACGATGACACCATTGGGTAGGGGATTGATCTGGTTCTTCCTTGAGATATTCTTCTTCACGATCTTCATCAGGTCGGGCAGGGGCATCACGGCACGACTTACTATGAAGTCGTATGTTCCTTTCTCCTCCTCACCGCGCAGATGTACAGGATGACAGTTCTTCAAGCCGATGGCCTGCGCCACTTCTGTTGCCACTCGAATCTTCTTCCCTGTACCGTCAATGAGTTTGAACTCACACTCTGGAAAGAGAATCGCCAATGGGATGCCAGGGAATCCGCCGCCTGTGCCGAAATCCAGGATCTTCGTTCCAGGACGGAAGTTGATGGCCTTTGCAATAGCCATCGAGTGTAGCACATGATGCTCATAGAGGTTCTCGATATCCTTCCGTGAGATCACATTGATCTTCTGGTTCCAGTCGGCATACAGATCGTACAACGCAGTCAGCTGTTCGCGCTGCGTATCCGTCAGTTGTGGGAAATATTTCAGGATCTGCTCCATATTATTTCGCTAAGATCTGCTTCAAGTCCTTCTCATCAATCTCCACCTTGATCTCGCCCATGGCATGCGGAGCAATCTCCGTATCGCAGTAGATGAACGTAATCTCTCCGTCATCCAGTATGAAATTCTCTGGCACATACGGATCCATATCCATAAACAAGCCCTTCTCCTGAAGACCTTTCAGGTCCTTGGCATCATACTGCTTGCACAGTTTCTCCACGATAAGGTCTGTCAGTGTCTGGTTGTATCCCGGTACGAAGACATCACTCAGCTTCAGGATCTTTCCCGTCTCCGTGTTGATGTTCTTCACGAGGGTCATATTCACGCCATGTGCGCCCCCCGCATAACTATATACCTCAGCGATGTAGTTGACCACATTCTTCTTTCCGTTCTCAACCTTGGTGTTACAGGAGTACTGGATATTATACGATGTGCTATGTTCCTTATCCATGGCATAGAGTCGTCCGAAATCCTGCTTATAGTCAGCTACATACTTGATAATGAACGAGTCAACAGCCTGCACCGCATCCATCTTCGAACCACTGGCCGAGAGATAGTCGGGTGTGAGGATACCAGAGCGCAGCAAGGTATCATTCACTGTTGTCGCATTCTTTCCTGTAGCATAGAGGATGTTCAGGTGAATCTCCGCCTGTGGTGACGAAGCATCGTTAGAGAGTCGGATGGTGGTATCCCTGACAATCTTCTCGAATGCCAGTTCCGCTTCCTCTTCGTTGCCGCTTGCATCTTTTCCGCCACATGCGATAATGCCTATCATCATGATAGACATCATGGAAGTATAGAGTAACTTTTTCATGATAAATCCGCTAAAAACCTATGCAAAAGTACAAGAATCATACGAAAACAGCAAATATTTTTCATTATAATTTTAAAAATGTGTAATTTTGCAGGTGATTTCCATCGTGAGGTTAAATACACTCACAATTAACGATCAAAACAGGACATGCGATCAATATACGATATCAGCGTTAAAGCAGCCTTGTTCGACCTCGACGGAGTGGTGTTCGATACAGAGCCTCAGTATTCTATCTTCTGGGGCGAACAGTGTCGCAGATACCATCCTGATCAGCCAGGACTGGAGCACCGCATCAAGGGACAAACCCTTACGCAGATTTTCGATGCCCATTTCTCTGGCGAGTTAAAGGATGAGCAGGAAAGCATCACGGAACGACTGAATGATTTTGAGTCGAAGATGACCTTCACGTACGTTGCCGGCTTCCTCAGTTTTATCCAGAAACTGCGCCAAGAAGGTGTTAAGACCGCTGTCGTCACCAGTAGTAATAATGCGAAGATGCAGGCGGTTTACGCTTCCCATCCTGAGTTCACCTCTCTCTTTGATGCCATCCTCACCTCAGAGGATTTTGCCGAGAGCAAGCCGTCGCCCGACTGCTACCTGCGAGCTGCAGCACGGTTTGATGCAGCACCTGCCGACTGCGTGGTGTTTGAAGACAGCTTTAATGGGTTGAAGTCGGGTAGGGCAGCAGGAATGTTTGTGGTCGGTCTGTCCACTACCAATGATGCGGAACTGATTGCACCGCTTTGTGATCTGGTCATCCCCGATTATCGATCCACCAAACTTCTAAATATCTAACGACCATGTACACACAAAATACCCCCGTTCATGTCAAGCTCTGGCATCATGACTTCTGGCGACTGGCTATTGCGAATATGCTGCTCACCATGTCGGTCTATATGCAGATACCCGTATTGCCACTGTGGCTGTCGAAACATGGAGACGCCTTATCAACAGGTATTGCCATGGGTGCCTACGGACTCGGTCTGTTTCTCATGGGCGGCTGCTGTAACTACCTCGTGCAACGCTACCGCAGAAATCATGTCTGTCAACTGGCTATCCTCATGATGCTTGCCTGCATAGCAGTTATCTATCTGAGCGTTATCGATCAGTTACCGGTGATAGAAGGACTTACAGCCGTCTGTCTGTCGCGTTTCTGTTTAGGAGCCTCTTTCGGTTTGGCACAGATGGTGTTGGTGAGTACGTTGATCATCGATGTGTGCGAGTCGTTCCAGCGCACAGAGGCGAACCACAGTGCCGCATGGTTCGGCAGGTTTGCCATGTCGTTAGGACCCGTTGCCTCGTTGCTGATCTACCGCTTCTTTGATCTTGAATATGTTCTTCTATCATCAGGCGTATGTTGCTTGTTATCAATGGTGTTAATACAACTCGTCAACTTCCCTTTCAAGGCTCCTGAGGATAAGGTCTATAAGTTCTCGCTCGACCGTTTCTTCCTCCCTTCAGGATGGCTGTTGTTCGTGAACTTGTTGTTGATAACAACCATCATCGGACTCCTTTTGTCAACCCCGTTATCGAGCATGTTCTATGGGATGATGATGTGCGGATTCTTCTTCGCCTTGTTGGCAGAGCGGTTTGTCTTTGTGAATGCCGACCTGAAGAGTGAGAGCATCACAGGACTGTTCCTCATCATTGCTTCATTGCTGATGATGCGACAAACGACTGCCGTAGTGAATAACTACATCCCGCCTGTGCTCATCGGCTTCGCCATTGGTATCATCGGTTCCCGTTTCCTGCTGTTCTTCATCAAGCTGAGCAGACATTGTCAGCGTGGTACCTCGCAGAGTACTTTCTTTCTGGCATGGGAAACAGGTATCAGCATAGGACTGTTTCTTGGCTACTCCTATCTATCAAAATACATCTATCTGGTGGGTCTCATCATGGCCGTTGTGGCCTTGGTGGTCTATAACTTCGTGACACACCCCTGGTATATGAAACATAAGAACAGATAATATGAAAAGAATACTACCTGCCGCCGTGGTGATTATCGCCCTGGTGGCCATCGCGGTCGTACTGCTTACCTATGAACGAAACCTGCTATGGAAGGTGCAGGAGATGAATCTCTTCCTTTATTCAGGACTGTATTTCAAGGAGATGATGGTTACCTCCGCAGGCTTCCTCTCGTATCTGGGAACTTACTTCACGCAGCATTTCTACTATCCCTGGCTGGGGGTGTTGTTGCTGTGCGGTTGCTGGGTCCTGCTGGCTTGGATGACCAAGCGGGTGTTCTGTATTCCCAACCGTTGGACGGTGTTGCTTCTGATTCCCATCGCCTTGCTGCTGATGACCGCCATCAGCATGGGCTATTGGATGTATGTCATTAAGCTGAAGGGGTATTTCTGGACAGCCACCATCGCCACATTAGTGGTTGTTGCCCTGATGTGGGCATTCAAACACCTGCCACGTCGTCGTATTCTCGCACCTTTGTTCCTGTTCCTGACCGTGGTGATCGGCTATCCGCTCTTTGGTACCTATATCCTCTGGGGTGTATTGTTGATGGCGGTATGGTCGTGGCGACTGGAGAAACAACGCTCAATAGCCATTCTTAATACGATTGTGGGCCTGATATCTGTGATTGCCATCCCGTTGTTGTACTACCGTTTGGTGTATTACCAGACCAACATCCTCAATATCTATTGGACAGGGCTGCCCCTCTTCAAGGTGAACGCAGAAGGTGAGAAATGGTATTACCTGCCGTATATTCTGCTGTTTCTATTCTATCTGGTGCTGGCCGCTACCTATCGTGAGGTGTGGTACAAGCCAGAGCCTGTGACCGTGACTCATCGTCAGAAGAAAGCACAAACGAAGGAGAAGCGTTCATCCAAGATTAAACGATATCTGCCACAGACCGTTCTGTTGATTGCCTTGGTATATGGTGTCTGGCATTTCTGGTTTAAGGACGAGAACTTCCATCATGAACTTGCCATGCAGCGTTGCGTGGAGAATCTCGATTGGGAAGGAGTGATGAAAGAGGCAGACAAGCAGAAGGATATGCCATCGCGTTCGATTGTCATCATGCGTAACATAGCACTTACCCGTTTAGGCAGAGCCGCGGATATCTATAATTACCCCAATGGTGATAAGAGCAGTAATGCCCCGTTCCCCATCATGCAGTCGAACATGATCGGTAGGATGCTGTACTACAACTACGGAGCGCTCAACGAGTGTCATCACTACTGTATCGAAGAGGCGGTGGAATTCGGATGGAAGGCACAGTATCTGAAATATCTTGCCTGTTGTGCCATGCTTACAGGCGAAGAGGCTGTAGCCAAGAAGTATTTCGGTTTGTTGCGTCAAACCCGCTATTTCGGTAAATGGGCAGATGAGTATGAGCCCATGAATGGTCGTAAGGACATGATAGAGAAATCCGCGAGCATGGGACCAATCTGTCATATGCTTCAATACGACAACAGTGTAGGCTCCGACAGTGGCGGTCAAGCCGAGAAATACCTCATGCGACTGCTGGCGCAGCTCGATTCCAAGAATCCCTATTTCCAAGAGCAGACGCTATTGGCTGCCATGTGGACCAAGAATCCTAAGTTGTTCTGGTCACGTTTCACGCAGTATATCAAACTCCATCCCAACGATCCGATGCCGCGCATCTACCAGGAAGCAGCCTACCTGTTCTGTCAGTTGGAAGACCGTCCTACCGACAACATTCCTTTCGATAAAGAGGTGATCAGTAGTTTCAACGCCATCGTGGAGAAGATGGAGCAGTACGACGGCATGGATCTCGAGCAGGTGCGCAACCTGTTGTATCCCTCATTCGGACATACCTATTATTATGATTATTTCCTGATGGATCAATTGAACTATAACTAATCCCACATACCATGAAGTTTCTGTCATCCTATATCAGTTGTCTTGCCACAGCATGTTCTATCACCGTTATCGCATTCATGCTAACGGCCTGCGGTCACAGTGTGCCCTCGCAATATACACAGTCGAACAGCTATCCCAAAATCTACCCAGATTATGTCAATGTTACCGTTCCTGTGAACATCGCTCCGCTGAGTTTCCAGATGGATCCCAAGAATGAGGAGATGGTGGTGCGCTATTCCGTGGGCGACGAGGAGATTATTTGTGGTGGTGATCAGGCTTGTCCTGCCATCCGAAAATGGCGCCAGCTCACTGATAAGGCCAAGGGCGGAGCCATTCAGGTAGAGGTATATACATCCCATGAAGGTCAGTGGACACGCTTCAAGCCCTTCCAGATCTTCGTTTCACCAGACTCCATCGATCCCTATATCAGCTACCGTATTATTCCTCCCTCGTTCGTTGCTTACGAGGAACTGACCATCCGTCAGCGTTGTTTGGAGGATTACAACGAGAGTGTGATCTACGACAATATGTTATGTAGCGAGGAGATGAAAGGTCAGTGCATCAACTGTCATCATTACCAGAACTACAACCCCAACCGATTGCAGTTCCATGCCCGTCAGTACCATGGCGGTACATTGATTGCCTATGATGGGAAACTGAAGAAGGTGAACATGCGTAACGACTCGATCCTCTCTGCTGGTGTCTATCCCGCTTGGCACCCGACGCTGAACTTCATCGTCTATTCAACGAATAATACGTTCCAGGGCTTCCTCACCATCGACAAGAACAAGATTGAGGTGTATGATGCGGCAAGCGATTTGATAGCATACGATGTGGAGCGTAATGAGGTGACCAATATCGAGAATGACAAGGATGAGATGGAGGTGTTCCCTTGCTGGGCACCTGATGGCAAGACACTCTATTATTGCAGTGCGCATCTTGAGCTTCCTGATACCATTAAGGACAGGGGCTACGAGGTACTCAAAAGGATGAATATGGTGAAATACAGCATCTACAAGAAGGATTTCGACCCGCAGACAAAACGTTTCGGTCCTCGACAACTGGTGTACGACGCTGCATCAATGAATATGAGTGCCACCTTACCCCGTGTGTCGGCCAATGGTCGTTACTTGATGTTCACCATGGGTGAGCATGGCGTGTTCCATATCTGGCACCATGATGCCGATTTGTGGATGCTTGATTTGCAGACGGGTGAGGCTCGTGCAATGAACGAACTGAACTCACCTGACACAGAGAGTTATCATTCATGGTCGAGCAACGGTAAGTGGGTAGTGTTCAGCAGTCGTCGTGACGATGGTAACTACACTCGTCCGTACATTGCGCATATCGATGCCAACGGTAAGGGCACCAAGCCGTTCGAGCTGCCCAGTAAGAATCCCGACTACCACCGCCAGTTCCTGAAATCCTATAACATCCCCGAATTCATGAACGGTCCTGTCACCATCAAACCGCAATCGTTTGCAGATGTGCTGAAGAATGGTGATGGAGAAGCGGTGAAATACTTCACAAATTGAAAATTGATAATTGAAAATTGATAATTAATTCACAATGGTCTTTTTGCCATTGTGAATGTAAACGCCTTTCTTTGATGGTTTGGCGTTCAACTTCCTGCCGTCAATCGTGTACCAGTCGTTGCGGGCTTTATCATTTATCATTTGTCCATTTTCATTTAGGATATCTACTCCGCCCGTACTGATGTTGCTTTCCGGCGCCGGCTTCCATATCTTGAAACTGCCGCATAGGTGGAGCATGGCGAGGTAGTGAACCAAACCGTCGTAGTAGCGGTACTGTCCAGTCATGAGTGATACATTCCAGGCCATCTGCAGATTCTTCTTGATGATGTCTTTGTATTCAGGTATGTTCATCAAAGCATAGCAGGCCACAGCATTGCATCCTACTTCTCCTGTGGTGTATGATTCTGATGGATTGGTGCCGTCCCAATTAAAGCGGGCATGCTTATAGCCATCTTGTTCAAAAAAGTCGATGATGCGTTTCGCCATCTCTTGCTGTCTTGCTGCATCTACACCAAAGAGGTAGTAGTCCATGCCGAAGTTCATGGCGCAACGCATGGCATCGTACATATACCTATGGGAATTAGAATTGTAGCTTGTCTGCTTCGGAATACCATCGAAGTAAGCATAGTCGCTGAAGAGTCCCGACTTGGTGTTCGATGCCTTATAGAGGTAGTTGCGGGTTGCACTGACAGCCTTCTTCCACTTGTTCTGATTGGTGGTTGACCATCGGGAAAACAGGTCAACAAAGGTGGGCAGGTTGTACGATGGGTCGGTGAAGTCTGAGCAATAATATGGTTGGAACGTAATAACATATTGAGATTCGCTGAATAGCGAACCTGTGTTGTTCTTCCAGCATTTCTTTAGGATATACTGTGCATCTTCCATATAACTGGCGTCGTTCCAGCGGTTAGCCGCAAAGAGCAGGGCCATCATGAAATACATCTCACCATCAGGGGCGCAGTTCTGGTCATCGACAGATCCGTTTGTACTACATTTCCATGAGAAGTAGCCGTCCCAATTGCCGCCCTTGTGCCACATGTGGCTCTTGGCAAATTTCCACAGTTTGTCGAACTCCTCCTTGTGGTTGGTCTGCACGCAGATCATCATACCGTACGACATACCTTCGCTGCGCACGTCATTGTTGTTGACATCCCAGATATACGCTTCGTTACCTATGTCGTAATACACTTTACTATTGCCGTCACCCTTGAAATAGTGGTTCCACAACTGGTCGAGCTTGGCTTGTATCTCAGCATCAGTCTTGCCAAGGTAAGTCTTGAACGGACTGGTATAATCGCCAGTGTAATAGGCACCGCTATAATTTACATCTTCGGTAGTCGGACCGAAGTACGCTCCGTTCTCATCGTAATATTTACCTGCAGACATGTTGGCAGAAAGCATCAGCAATGTCAAACAAGAAAAAACGTATTTCATCATTCCTAGTTGTGGTTTCTTTTTCATGTTCGTTTAGTCTTAGTTGTTAATCGAGGAAGGAGGAAGGAGTAGGGAGGAAACTCTCCTTACTCCTTACTCCGATTTAATTATTGTCTTGGAGCAGCTGGTCTTGCACCTCCAGGAGCGCCACCGAAGCCACCCGGGAAGCCAAAGCCGCCCTGCTGAGGAGCTGTCTCGGGCTCGCCGAAGAAGGAAGCCTCTGCATCCTTATCGTTCAGCTTGAACACCATAAAATTCGGATTCTGGGCTGTGCAAGGTTTCCATGCGCCACCCTTCGGACCGTTAGGATCGCTGTACTTAGCGAAGTTGGTCCAAGCGGTGAGCATCTTCTCAGAGAGATCCCAGTCGCCCTTTGTCCAAGGACGCCAGCAGTGCTTCAGACTCTTGAATACGAACCAGAGGTCGCTGGAGTGGAAAGCACCACGCAGACGCTGAGTGACTTCGGGATGACTGCCATCATCGGGTAGCGGACGAGCGAACTCGTAAGCCCAAGCCTTTCCGCCCTTCTCGGCACGTACCTTACAGAACTCGGCAATGTTGGGAGCCATGTTACCCATATCGTTGAGGGTGTAGCCAATCATATAAGGAACGTCGGCCAATGTGCCCTCGCGGGTAGCATCGTCAAAGCTCTTCACGCTTACATAACCGTCGATCATCGGCATATAGCCCATACCCATACGCATCATGCCGCCGAAGCCGCCCTGCTGTTGCTGAGGACTGTTAGCCTGCTGCCACTGCTGATAGATGGTAGGCAATGCAAAGACAGTCTCGGTAGAAGCCTGACGCATCTTCTGCAAGTCGGTCATACCTGCCCAGTCGAACATCTTCTTGGAGTTGTTAGCTGCATCCTCGATGGAACCACCGCCATAACGGCCACCCATCATACCACCACCGTTGGGGTTGGGGATGCTCAGACCCTGAGCACTCATGATCACAGCCTTGTGGAACAAGCCACGAGCCAGAGGTGATTCACAAAGGGTACGTACGCTACCGCCACCGGCGCTCTGACCGAAGATGGTTACGTTGTTGGGATCGCCACCGAACTGCTCGATGTTCTTCTTGATCCACTTCAAAGCCTCGATCTGGTCGAGGATACCATAGTTACCAGATACATGGTTCGGACTCTCCTCTGCCAAAGCGGGGTGGGTGAGGAATCCGAAGATACCCAGACGATAGTTGATAGATACGAGCACCACATCCTTAGCGCCCCACTCCTGACCGTCGAACTCTGGTTCAGAACCGAAGCCTTCACGATAGCCACCACCGTGGATCCATAGTGCCACAGGCAGTTTCTTGCCAACCTGTCCAGGAGCTTTTGTCCATACGTTCAGATACAGACAGTCCTCGCTGAAGGCTGCCTCCTTACCATAACCCCACTCGGTATAGTAGCCACCGGTGTACTGAATGGCCTGATAGCTCGGACGACCGAAGGTGTCGCAGATCTTCACACCCTTCCAGGGTACCACAGGTTGCGGAGCTTTCCATCTGTTCTCTCTGATAGGAGGAGCAGCATACGGAATGCCACGATACACATACACATCGGGATGATCGTCAGCGAATACGCCTTGTACCTGACCACCCTCAATTGTTAACACAGGGTTGTTCTGCGCATTGGCAGAAACTGCTACCATGAGCAGGAGCGGTAAAAATAATTTTTTCATAATAAGTTGTTATTAAAAAACGGTTAGTTGATGATTTTTTTCACAGCTTCCAGCATTCCCTTTTCCTGAATCAGGTCGAGGTATTCCTTGACGAGTGCGGCTAAGCCATTCACCTTGTGCAGATCCTCGCCCCAGATGAATTCAGCGCCCAGCACCCCGTCGGTTACCTGTTGCGTATCGCCAGTTGCCCACAGGTCGTGCAGCAGGTTCATGATCTTCGGATCGTCGTTGGGGATAATATCCGTACCGTCAGCACGTTTTCCACCTTTATAATATGTAATGATGGCCGCCAGACCGAATACCAGTCCTTCGGGCAGTTTTCCCTTGCGCTCCAGATAGGCCTTCACCCCTGGCAGATCGCGGGCCTGGAACTTGGGGAACGAGTTCAGCATGATGCTCGTCACCTGATGATCCACGTACGGGTTGTTGAATCGCTCCAGTACATCCCCGGCAAAGCGGCGCAGCTCATCCATCGGCAGGTTCAGCGTCTCCATCAGTTCCTCGAACTGCACCTTGTGGATATACTTTCCAATCACCTCGTGGTTGCAGGCATCCCTCACGATATCCACGCCTGAGAGGAAGGCAACAGGGGAGAGTACGGTATGCGGACCGTTCAGTAAGGTTACCTTACGTTCATGATAGGGCTTTTCACTCTCGGCGATAAGCACGTGCAGTCCGGCATCCTCAGCAGGGAACTCCTCGCGCAGTGCCTCGATACTCATGTTCTCTGGCTTCTCAATCACCCACAAGTGGAAGATTTCGCCCTGTACTACCAGGTCGTCTTTATATCCGATCTTCTGCTGAATCTCCGCAATCTCCTTACGGGGGAAGCCAGGTACGATACGGTCAACCAAGGTAGTGCAAACGTAGTTATACTTTGTGAACCACTGCTTGAAAGACTCGTAGTCGCTGCCCAGATCCTCTTTCCACAGTTCGATATATTGATAAATGCATTCCTTGAGGTGATGACCGTTCAGGAAGATCAGCTCGCAGGGCATGATGATGAGACCTTTGGTTGGGTCGCCGTTGAAGGTCTTGAAACGACGATACAGCAACTGCACCAGTTTTCCCGGATAACTGTTGGCGGGCTTGTCATTGAACTTACACGAGTCATCAAAGGCGATACCAGCCTCTGTGGTGTTCGAGATGACAAAACGAATCTCGGGCTGCTCGGCCAATGCCATAAAGGCTGCGTTCTGCGAATAGGGGTTCAGTGCCCTGCTGATCACATCGATACGTTCGAGGGTGTTCACAGGTTCGCCATTCATGCGTCCCTGTAGGTTCACATGATACAGACAGTCCTGACCGTTCAGCCAGTCAACCATTCCTCTCTCGATAGGTTGCACCACCACCACGCTTCCATTGAAATTCGTCTTGGCATCCATGTTCCAGATAATCCAGTCAACAAAGGCGCGAAGGAAATTCCCTTCGCCAAACTGAATGATCTTCTCAGGCATCACGCTTTTGGGTGCGGTGTGTCTGTTCAGTGCTTGTATTCGCTTCATTTTTTATTTGATGATAACGTTCGTCTGTTACAATATATAATCAATCAAATATGATTTCAGGATACAAAGGTACGAAAAAAAGGAGGAAGAGCCAAATTTTGGAGCAGTGAAATTTGTTAAACCCCTAATTAAGATTACGAACGACACTCACAGAGTAAAAAAGTATCTAATAATTTGGCTATCTCAATAATAATTGGTACTTTTGCAGATGATAATCATCATCTAATATTTTCTGATATGGAAACAACAAAAAAGAAAAGGACTCGTGAAGAAGTCCGTAATGCTTTCCGCCAGTACATGGCAGATAAAAAGCAGCGTATGGAAGAAAAACAACGTGAACTTGAAGAAATACATCAAAAGAGAATGTCGGGGATGACAATGGAAGAGATCTTTGCATAGTCATCCTCTCTTAAATCTTTTTACTATGAATAGGCTCAGATTAAACATCATTAATCTGCATGCCCCATATAGGGTGTGGCAGAAACCGGAGAAACTGAATCATTACTATTTCGTAAGCGATTCTGGTGCTATTTTCAACATTGATTTTACACTCAACAATGCCTTCGTCCCAAGCGGTGCTTTTGAGTTTAGTATTACTAATGAGCGTCATGGCAGGTCACCACTTGATAAGAAGCTCAAACAGACAATCTTCGCTATCATCGAAGAGTTCTTTGAGCAAAACAATGAGGTAGTTCTTTATCTCACAGCCACTGGTGATGGTAAGCAGGCTTTTCGACATCGTTTGTTTGTACGATGGTTCAATACCTATGAAAGACGTGACCAGTATTACATGCAAACAGCGGAGGGTAGAATGGATGGTCAGATAAACTTTGTTGCCATCTTCTCACGTCTGAAATGCCCCAAATTGCCGCAAGCGATAGAAGAGTTTTGTGAAACAATCTCGTTACTATTTGATATTGATGATGAAATTCGGGAAACACCGAACAATGCTTTATAAGGACTATTCGTATAGTCCCTATCCTATAAATAGGGACTTATAGTCATAGATGAGACCTATTTGGGATAGGTCTCGACATCTATGACATCTTGGTAGAGTAGGTAAATCTATATATGAATAAGACAAATGAATAAAACAGACATTGCAATGGGTGCGACAAGCGCCAGAAGCTACTGCCGTCATTGGCGAGCTAAACGACTGTCATGGAACGCTATCGGTAAAATCCGATACCTGTTTGATGGGGCAGTGGAGTATATGGATCCTGTAACGCTCTGCTATCCGCAGCAGAAGTTCAACGAGTTGCGAAAAGCGCTTGGTTTTAAACAGGATGCAGAACTAACAACACTGATAGAACAGTCGGGTTGCTTTCGTGTCGTTCGTGATAGAGAGACAGGCCAGATGGTGGCCTTTATGACACCTCTGGTGCCCGACAGGTTCGAGCCCACCGACAATCAGAAGATTATTGAACCTTCTATCAAACATGCTATCTTTGACTGCAAGGTCAATGCGCAGGTGAATCCTAATGACCGTGACAGGATAGCAGAAAACCTACGTGCCCATAAGAACGGCATCAATATGAAAGTGCTGTTGGCAGGCAACGTGCCCCAATTCCATGTGAAGCCAAGTGAAGAAGCAGTCAAGCGCATCAACGACGGACTGTGTAAATTATACTTCCAGGAACAACTTCAAAGCAATTATTTTGGTGAGTTCCTCTATCATTACCAGCGCAAGTATAAAGTCGACCTGGAGGTAGCGGAATGCGTGCTGATGACCTATTTCAAATGTCACTTGATAAAGCACATGGCTTGTCGGGTGGGTATCGAGAACTGGCCTAGCGAGGCTATTGCCAAGTGGGTGAAGAACTACTTCGGACCGAAAAAGCTGGCATACGTGATTACTGATGCACATCATATATGGGAAAAACAACAAAACAATAATCAATATGAACAAAATCAATTCTAAAGATGTACCCAATGGGTATCCGCTTTGTGTGGTAACTGATTGTCCTGTAGCTAACCACTGTCTGCGCCAGATGGCGATGCAGGTACTAACGAAGAAGAACCATCTTGTCACCATCGTCAATCCTCTACGTACGAAACCTTCGGATCAGTGCGAGTACTATCGTCCTGACGAGGTGCAGCAATATGCCCGCGGCTTTAACGCCATGAAGGCACAGATGCTTCCTGGACAGTACAAGGAGTTTATGGAAAGTCTGAAGATATATTTCGGACGTACCAGATACTTTGAGCACAAACGTGGCGAGTGCCTTTGCTCGCCCAAGGACATTACCGTAATACGCAATTTACTCAATAAACTGGGACTTTCCCATCTTGATTTCGATGCTTACGAGCAGCATTACTGCTGGAATGACTGAGTACATGGCGTTCTGTACTGTAGTACACACGCCACTGTACTGCAGTACACGCCATTCTGTACTGGAGTACACACGTCACTGTACTGATGTTAAAACAATATAAATCCTTGTTGATTTGGTTGTTTTTTTTGTACCTTTGTCTTCAGAATGGCTCGCGATGCCATCTATACCTGTAAAAATACTAACATTATCCAGATGGTAAAAAGAAAGGAAAATAAACAAATTGTCGGACTCCTCCAAACAATAGAAACCAGAAGGATTAGCCTTTCAGTGATATCATTATTAATCCTCGTATGTTTGTGTGGTGCTACAAATGCCTACGCACAATCGCGATTAACACCCATTACAGGGGCAATCTTTTATGGTAACAATATGCTTAACGATTATGATTTACAAATCAATAATTTGTTATTGCCACATCATTATAATTTTGCATATATTGTACGTCCTTCATTCGAGGCGGAATATAGTCTAGCTGGAATTGACGGAGGAACGCTAATTCTTAGAAAAGCAGAAATACAAATATGGCCACCAGCCAAGTCAAAGAAGATAACTATAATAGAAGATAGTTTACAATTATCCTCCATTGTTGTAGATTCAATCTCTCAAATGATGAAGTTTGCTGTTCTCTCTTCATCTTACCTTGCTGATGATAGAATGGGGTTTGATGGAACAACCTATGATTTTATTTCATGGCCATATACAGCAGAGTGTTGGACACCAGAAGATAACAGCAATTGTGGAGAACTTGTAGCCTTTGCAGACTCAATATGCAAGGCTGTCGAATTGCATGATAGCACGTTGATTTATAGCTGTTTGAATCGTTTAACAGAATTGTATCATTCATTCAAGACTTTGTATGACAACACACCTACCGAAAAAGATCTTCAAAAGTTGAAAAATGACAAGAACAAATCTGTACCTTTTCAAGGATATCATTTGAAAGTAATACTATTGATTTCCTCTTTGTTCTTTGTGTTCATTGGTGTTGTCTGTTCTATTACTCTTTTGTGTAGCAAAAGAAGGAAGTATTGGTGGATTCCATTATTGTTGGCTTTTATTGCATGTATAGTTGTTGGTGGCGTTTCTTATTTATACATTATTGTGAATTCGTTATCATGTTAAATCTTATACATTGACATTACTATCTTTTTACTTTTCATGCTAATTATTTGGCTATTTCCGAAATTATTGCGACATTTGCATGAAATAAACAAAGGACGATGCATACAAGAGAAGAGAAACTGGAGGCTTTCGGTAGGTTGCTGGATGTGTTGGACCAGCTACGGGAGAAATGTCCGTGGGATAAGAAGCAGACCAATGAGAGTCTGAGGCCCAATACCATCGAGGAGACCTTCGAGCTGTGCGACGCGCTGATGAAGAACGATGTCAAGGAGATCTGCAAGGAACTGGGCGATGTGCTGATGCATGTGATGTTCTATGCGAGAATCGGTTCTGAGACAGACGATTTCGATATGGCTGACGTATGTAACCGACAGGCCGACAAGCTGATCTTCAGACATCCGCATATCTATGATCCTTCGCAGGTTGGACAGAAGGAACCGTTGCCGTTGGATGATCCGCGCTTCCAGGCGAAGGTTGAGCGACCTGACGTGAAGACCGCCGAGCAGGTGTTGCAGAACTGGGAGCAGATCAAGCTCAAGGAGAAGGACGGGAACAAGAGCGTGCTCAGTGGAGTTCCCGATGCACTACCGAGTCTGATCAAGGCTTACCGCATCCAGGACAAAGCCCGTAATGTGGGGTTCGACTGGGAGGACCGTCGTGATGTGTGGAAGAAGGTGCACGAGGAGCTGAATGAGTTGGAGGAGGAGCTGAACAGAGAGGATAGGGATCGCTCCACAGCTGAGCTGGGGGATTTCCTCTTCTCGGTGATCAACGCGGCGCGTCTGTATAAGCTGAATCCCGACAATGCCCTGGAGCGCACGAACCAGAAATTCATCCGTCGTTTCAACTACGTGGAGGAGCATTCCATTAAATCCGGTAAACCGCTCACAGAGATGACGTTGGAGGAAATGGATAAACTGTGGGAGGAAGCGAAGAGGAGCCTCACCCCCTAACCCCCTCCCCAAGAGGAAGGGGATGGAGCCCCTCCCTGACCCTCCCCCGTAGGGAGGGAAATGGAGCCACCCCTAGCCCCTCCAAAGGGAGGGGAATTGTGGAGTAAGGAGTAAGGAGGTCGAAGGGACTCGGTCAAAGGTCAAAGGGATTCGGTCAAAGGACGGCGCAAGCCGAAAAGAAATAACGCCAGGGCTTTGATGCCCTGAGCGTACCTTAATGAACGAGCGACGAGTAGGAGCGGAAAAGAACGCATGGCTCACCCCGAAGGGGCAAAGGCTGGTGAGCCATACCAAAACCCTGATGGAGGGCGGATTCTGCCCGGAATCAGTTACATCCTCCCCATATAGGGGGAGGCTTGGTGGGGGTGGATGTTTCTTTTGTATCTTTTCTTTGCGCCAAAGAAAAGAGGTAGAAAGATAAATTGAAAATTGAGAATTGAAAATTATATGAAGAAATTAGTTTATGTATTTGTGACACTGCTGTCGCTGATCTGGGTTTCATCCTGCAAGGAGCAGAAGAAGCCGGAGATGGAAGTGGAGAACGATTCGACCATCGAAGAGATCGACTCCGTGGAAGACGTGAGCATCTACGGTCGTTGCGGCGACGGCACCGCCATGCATACGCTGGAACTCATCACCGATCAGGGCGACACCTTGTATATCGCTGTGAACGATGACTCCGTTTCCAACGTGAAAGGTGGCATGGGCGTAGGTGACAGGATGGCTGTGACACTGGCTTCAGAGGCAACAGACGAGGAACCAGCCAAGGCAAGTGTGGTGATCAACCTGACAACACTCTTAGGCAAATGGGTCAGTCTGGATAAGTCGTTCGAGATCCAGGAAGGCGGTATCGTAGTGTCGAACATCACCGAGCCGAAGCCCTTGGTTGACTGGAAGATCAGTAACGGACGACTCGTTCTCTCTTCCGATACGTTCAGTATCTATGAGCTGGGCGCAGATAGTCTGTTCTTGGAGAACGAACGGGGTATCTATGCGTATAAACGACTGAAATAATGCAGCCGTTCAAAGTCTATATTCTGGGCTGCGGAAGTGCCTTGCCGACACCCAAGCACATGGCTACATCGCAGGTGGTGGAGCTGCGCGACAAGCAGTTCATGATCGACTGCGGTGAAGGGACGCAGATCCAGTTGCGGCGCTCACACATCAACTTCAACCGCTTACACGCTGTATTCATCTCACATCTTCATGGGGATCACTGCTTCGGACTGATTGGAATGATCAGTACCTTTGGTATGCTGGGACGAACCGCTCCCTTACATGTCTATGCACCAGCGGATCTGGAGCCGATGCTAAATGCTCAGATGGAGATGTTCTGCCACGGACTGGAGTACGAGGTGGTGTTCCATGCCGTGGAAACAACCATTCATCAGGTGATCTACGAGGATAAGAGTGTGACCGTAGAGACCATTCCCCTTGAACATCGTGTGCCTTGCTGCGGCTATCTGTTCCGTGAGAAGCCCACACTACCGCATATCCGTCGTGACATGATCGATTACCTGCAGATTCCCATCAGTCAGATAAACAACATCAAGGCAGGTGCCGGATGGGTGAAAGAGGATGGGGAAGAGGTGCCGCACGAACGCTTGGTTACACCGGCTGATCCTCCTCGTGCCTATGCTTTCTGTAGTGATACACGTTATATGCCAGAATTATATAAGGTGGTAGAAGGGGTTGACCTGCTCTACCATGAGAGTACCTACTGCGAGGATAGGGCCGACCGCGCCGAACTCTACCACCATAGTACGGCTGCGCAGGCAGCAACAGTAGCCAAGCAAGCTCATGTAAAAAAACTGATCTTAGGGCACTATTCCGCCAGGTATAATGATGAGGAACAGATCGTGAAAGAGGCACGTTCCATCTTCCCTGAATCGTATCTTACTGCGGAAAATGATGTGTTTGAGCTGTGACGACTGTTAAAATCTACTATTTTCGAAGAGAAAATGGTAAAAATTGTTGGCGGATTCATAAAAACAATGTATATTTGCACAAAATATAAGCGCTTATGAATAAAAGATTACTCATGATCACTCTTGCTGCGGCTCTGGTATTTGGTGTACCAGTAAGCGTCATGGCGAGCCAGTCCATTGAGATCATCGAGCAGGAAGTTGTCCAGCCAACTGTTGTGCTGCAGGGAAATACCCTGCATGTGAACAACGCCAGCGGACAGATGCTCTATATCTACAATGTGGCTGGAGTACGCGTGATGAGCGTGAAAGTAGAAGGTGCCGAGCGCAGTTTTGAGTTGAGCCTGCCGAAAGGATGCTACATCGTGAAGGTAGGTAAGGTGGTTCGTAAAATCTCCGTCAAATAGTATTGATCTACACTGATCGTGTACAGAAAACTCATACTATTCCTTGTCCTGGCATGTGTCGTTACAGCATGTCAGGAAAAACAAGAGAATCCCAATAAGGCTTTAACTTTAGAAGCTTTCTCTGAGATGAGAAAGTCGGCCTTTTATGTGGATGCACAATCAGTGAGAAAACAACTACGACAACTGGCTAAGGCCGACAGCGGAACGATGGTGGCCGACCGCCAGACACGGAGTCATTACTTGAACGACCGTCCTTTGCTCTGGATAGACAGACTGGGAATCGACCAGCGGGCTGATTCCCTGATGGCGTACCTGGAAAAGGTGGAGGAGGGTGGAATCTCTTCAGGAATCTTCCGCAGGAAACAGCTTGCCATCGATTTGAACAGAGCACACAACATGGAGATGGGTGACAGCGTGGCTGAGATCAATAAGGTGTTCGCCCGACTGGAGTATAACCTCACCAAGGCGTTCCTGCGCTACTGCAGCGGTCAGCATTTCGGCTACCTGAATGCCGAATATGTGATGAACCACTGCGATGTGAAAGATAGCGACTCGCTGCATGTGACGTACTACCATCTGTTCGACATCAAGGTGAAACATCCTGACGAGAACTTCTTCGCCAAGGCCATGAGGAAGATCCGTCACGACAGTGTGGCTTCCTTCCTGAAGGAGATACAACCCACGAATGCCCTGTATCCCGTGTTGTGCAAACGACTGAAAGAGGACACGCTGTCTGAGGCGCAGCGGATGACGACGATATGCAATATCGAACGAAGTCGTTGGAATCTCGTGGATGCACCCGAGCAGCATAAGAAATACGTGGTGGTGAACGTGCCTTCCTATCGTCTGTATGCCGTTTGTCCCGACTCCTCGTTTTCCATGAGGGTGGGCTGCGGCACGAAACACAGTAAGACACCACTGCTCACCAGCAGGATCCAGCGCATGGACCTTAATCCGAAATGGTTCGTGCCACAGAGCATCGCCAAAGGCATTGTCTATAGTCATGGCTACCTGAAAAGGAACAATATGTACATATACGACAAGAAAGAAGGCAAACTCGATGCCACCCGCGGCTCGTACAGCAGGATCATGGAAGGGAAACAGTATATCGTGCAGGAAGGAGGACCGGGAAACTCTTTAGGAAGAATTATCTTCAGGTTCCCGAACAACCACTCGGTATATCTTCACGACACATCCACGCCCTGGTTCTTCCAGCGGTCGTTCAGAGCAGTTAGTCATGGCTGCGTCCGTGTACAGGAACCCTTCCGGCTGGCTCAGTTCCTGCTGAAGGATCCTTCGGATGAGCTGTTGGAGAAGATCAGGTATTCCATGACTGCCAACCCGGCAGCAGCGCAGGATGATGACATAGAGACCAGTATGATGGTTGACAAGAGCATGTTGATCCATCAGGTGAAGGTAGAGCCGGAGATACCGCTCTTCATCACGTACTATACGGTCTATCCCAACCAGGATGGGGTGCTGACGGAGTATCAGGACGTATATGGCTACGACCGGGCTCTGAAGAAACACCTGAAATCCTATATCAATTAGCAATGCATGGCAAAGCAACAATATGATGAGAACCTGATTATGAAGATGCTCGACGAACCGGAAAACCAGCGCCGCGCCTTCGGAATCATCGTACAGCAGTACACAGAGACGCTGTACTGGAAAATCCGTCGTATCGTGCTTGATCATGATGATGCGAACGATGTGCTGCAGAATACCTTCCTGAAAGCATGGAACAGCATCGGGGATTTCCAAAATAAATCGAAGGTTTCTACGTGGCTTTATCGGATCGCCATCAATGAAAGTCTGGATCATTTGAGAAAACAGCAACATAAAATTAGTACCGATATGGATTTATCGGTGGCTAACAGATTGATGGCAGATGACTATTTCGATGGTGACGAAGCACAGGCTCTGTTACAGGAAGCCATCGCGGAACTGCCTGATGTTCAGCGTACTGTGTTTACGCTACGCTACTATGACGAGATGAAATACAGCGAACTGTCCAAGCTCACAGGAACGAGTGAAGGCGCGCTGAAGGCATCTTATCATATCGCAGTGAAAAAAATATCTGAATATGTATTAAACCATTCAACGAATTCTACGTCAAATAAAAAAACTATATAAAAATGGAAGAGGATATACTCAAACAGAAATTTGGTCAGCAGAACCATTTCCAAGTGCCTGAAGGGTATTTCGACAAGTTTATGACGGATATCATGCAGCAGTTGCCGGAGCAGGAAACAACGGCAATTGAAGTGAAATTGTCTGATACCAAGAAGAAGGCTTGGATAAGGCCTATGCGGCGACTGGCCATTGCTGCAAGCTTCGCAGCGCTGTTATTCGGTGCCGCTACGTTCTATAAGAGTGGAAGCCAGAGCCATCAGGCATCTTCTGAGATGCAGACTGCCAAGATGGAGAAGGCTACCGACTCCCAATCCGCTAATAATGACGAATACTATATCGATGAAATGGCAAACTATGCCATGCTCGATAATTCGGACATCTATGCTTATCTGATCGAGAATTGATAAACGAAGTACTGAATGAGAAAGGTATTGATCTTATGGGTAACGATGATGCTGAGTTGCGCAGCCTATGCCCAGCAATGGGGACAGCCACAAGGACAGCAAGGTCGTTTTGACCCACAGCGTTTCCAGAAAGAGCTGGAGCAATTCATCACCAAGGAAGCTGGACTGACCCCGAAAGAGGCAGCCGACTTCTTCCCTGTTTATAGGGAGATGATGAACAAGCAGCGTGCCGTATATGCGCAGGCTGCCCGCTACCGCTATATGAAACCGAAAGACAATGCGGAATGCAAGAAGGTTATCCTTCGCCGGGATGAACTGGATTTGCAGGTGAAGGAGATTCAGAAGACTTATCATGAGAAGTTCCTGAAGATTTTACCTGCTACCAAGGTCTTTGATGTGATCAATGCGGAAGATAACTTCCACAGACAGTCTCTCCGCTGGGTAGGAGGAAGAAACGCCCCCATACCAGGAAGGAATGTTCCCGGAAGGAATAATCAACAAAAGAAATAATCCGCCAAGTGGAAGGAGATAAATAAAAATAACACAAATTCTTGTGTTATTTTTTTTGTTATATGCGGTTTTTGTCGTACCTTTGTCACAGATGTTACGAATCTCTCTACATAGTGGAAAATGGTTGCTGTGCCTGTTCCTGATAACAGGTTCGGTTCATGCCGTTGCCCAGCAGGCGAAATGGAACCAGCGGTACCAGACCTATATCGACCAGTATCGCGACATGGCCATTGAGCAAATGCTGCGCAACAAGATTCCTGCCAGCATCACCTTGGCTCAAGGTCTGCTGGAGAGTGGTGCAGGAAACAGCGAACTGGTGAAGAAAGGAAACAACCATTTCGGTATTAAGTGTCATGGGTGGACGGGTAGAACCATCTATAAGGATGATGATGCCAAACAGGAGTGCTTCCGTGCTTATAACAACGCCCAGGAGAGTTTCGAGGATCATAGTAAGTTTTTGAGCAAGAATCAGCGGTATAGTCAGCTGTTCTCCCTCTCCATAACAGATTACAAGGGATGGGCACACGGACTGAAAGCGTGTGGCTATGCCACGAACCCGAACTATGCACCGATGCTGATCAACATCATTGAGCTGTATAAGCTCTATGAGTACGACCGAGCCAAGAGCTACGACAAGTTCATGGCACAGAACTCGGGGCATCGCCAAGACGGATTCTTGCATCCCATACATATTTATAATAAGAACTATTTCCTCCAGGCAAGGAAGGGAGATACGTTTAAGTCAATCGGTAAGGAGATCGGTATCAGCGGTAAGAAGATAGCCAAGTACAACGAACGCGACTACCATGATACACTCGTGGAGAACGAAATGATCTGGCTTAAGAAGAAACAGAAAAAGGCCGAGGCAACCTATAAGAAGCGTCCGCATCGTGTCAAGGCAGGCGAGAGTATGTATTCCATCGCGCAGTATTATGGCATCCGCTTGAAGAGTCTGTATAAGATGAACAAACTGAGTCCTGAGTATGAGTTGAGGATAGGGGATGAACTTAGGGTGCGATAGTGCTGATTTTCATGTTTTTTCTTGTACGGCTCTCAATTTTTTGTAACTTTGGCTTCGCCGAAGTTACTTTCACTCGGAAATGAAAAAGAAAACTTGTTTTTCTTTTTGCATTTCGCTCGTTTATTCGTAACTTTGCGGATAAATCCGCGAAATTACTCCGTCTCGGCAATAAAAACAATAATTTGTTTTGTATTGCCCTCAACTTTTCGTAACTTTGCAACCGTTTTTACAGAATATCAATAATCATTGCAATGAATATTTCATATAAATGGCTGAAAGAGTACGTTGACTTTGACCTGACTCCGCAGGAAGTGTGCGATGCGCTGACTTCCGAGGGTCTTGAGGTTGACGCGCTGGAAGAGGTACAAAGCATTAAAGGAGGACTCAAGGGATTGTATGTAGGTAAGGTGCTTACCTGTGAGATGCACCCCAATTCCGATCATCTTCATGTAACCACTGTTGACTTAGGCAAAGGCGAGCCTTCGCAGATTGTCTGTGGCGCACCGAACGTGGCCGCAGGACAGAAGGTGATCGTGGCTGATCTGGGTTGTGTGCTCTATGATGGTGACAATGAGTTCGTCATCAAGAAGAGTAAGTTGCGTGGTGTGGAGAGCAACGGTATGATCTGTGCCGAGGATGAGATTGGCGTGGGAACGAGTCATGAGGGAATCATCGTATTACCCGAGGATGCTGTTGTGGGTACTCCCGCTGCTGAATACTATCACCTGGAGAGCGATTGGCTCATCGAGGTGGATATCACAGCCAACCGCGCTGATGCCCTCTCGCATTGGGGCGTGGCCCGCGACCTCTATGCATGGCTGAAGCAGAACGGTTATCAGACATCTCTGCATCGTCCTGACTGCAGTAAGTTTGCCGTTGATGACAACTCTCTGCCCATCGACGTGGAGATTGTGAACACGGAGGCTTGCAAGCGCTATGCTTGCGTGAGCATCACCGACTGTGAAGTAAAGGAGAGTCCGGAGTGGTTGAAGAACAAGCTCACCACGATCGGTCTTCGTCCTATCAACAATATCGTGGACATCACCAACTACATCATGATGGCATACGGTCAGCCGCTCCACTGCTTCGATGCAGACATGGTTACCGGTCATAAGATTGTGGTGAAGACCATGCCCGAGGGAACGAAGTTCGTGACGCTCGACGGTGTGGAGCACAGCTTGTCTGACAAGGATCTCGCCATTTGCAACGCCGAGGAGCCGATGTGTATCGCTGGTGTATTCGGCGGAAAGGGTAGTGGTACATACGAGACAACCACCAACGTGGTGCTCGAGAGTGCGTATTTCCATCCCACATGGATCCGCAAGAGTGCTCGTCGTCATGGTCTGAGCACGGATTCCAGCTTCCGCTTCGAACGTGGTATTGATCCCAACGGAACAATCTACGCCTTGCAGCAGGCTGCCATCCTCTGTAAGGAACTGGCCAATGGTAAGGTGAGCATGCAGATCAAGGATGTGTATCCTAATCCGCTACCTGACTTCCCCGTGGAGCTGAAATATAGCTATGTACACCAGTTGGTGGGTAAGGATATTCCTGTGGAGACCATCAAGAGCATCGTGACCAGTCTGGAGATGCGTATTGAGAAGGAGGATGCCGAAGGACTGAGTCTGATTGTTCCTGCCTACCGCGTGGATGTCCAGCGTCCTTGTGACGTTGTTGAGGATATCCTTCGTGTATATGGATATAATAATGTGGAGATCCCCACACAGCTGAAGTCATCTCTTGTCAACAAGGGTGATGAGGACCAGAAGCATCTTCAAGAGAACCTTATTGGTGAGCAGCTGGTAGGATGCGGCTTCAATGAGATTCTGAATAACTCCCTGACCAAGGCTGCCTACTATGAAGGACTGGAGAACAGCTTCAAGACAGAGAACCTGGTGAGGATCATGAATCCGCTGAGCTCCGACCTGAACGTGATGCGCCTGAACATCCTCTTCGGCGGTCTGGAGAGTATTGCACATAACGTGAACCGCAAGAACCCGAACCTGAAGTTCTTCGAGTTCGGTAACACCTATTTCTATTCTCCTGAACGGGCAGATGTCGAGAATCCGATGAATGCCTGCAAGGAGGAAACGCATCTGGGTTTGTGGGTGACTGGTAAGCGCGTGGAAGGTTCATGGGCTCATCCTGATGAGCAGAGCTCGTTCTATGAACTGAAGGCCTATGTGCTGAACATCCTCCGTCGTATCGGTCTGTCCATCGGTGCTGTTGTCTTCAAGGAGAGCACTGGTGACATCTTCTCAAAGGGTATGGTGATCGAGAACCGTGGCGGTAAGCTGCTGGGTGAGATGGGTATCGTATCCAAGAAGGTGGCCAAGCGTTGTGATGTGGAAACAGAGGTGTACTTCGCCGACTTGAACTGGACTGCCCTGATGAAGGCTGTTCGTAAGAATAGCGTTTCTTATACAGAGATCAGTAAGTATCCGGCTGTGAGTCGTGACCTCGCCTTGCTTATCGACAAGGACGTGGAGTTCTCACGCATTGAGCAGATTGCTTACCAGACGGAGAAGAAACTGCTGAAGAAGGTGGAACTGTTTGATGTCTATGAGGGCAAGAACCTTCCTGCCGGCAAGAAGAGCTATGCCGTGAACTTCATCCTCCAGGATGAGGAGAAGACCATGGGTGACAAGCAGATCGATGCTATCATGCAGAAGCTGATCACCAATATCAAGAAACAGCTCAACGCAGAGCTGAGATAATTTTAATTTTCAATTTTCAATTGTCAATTTTCAATTAATTAGAATATGGGAAGAGCATTTGAATATCGCAAAGCAGCGAAACTTAAGAGATGGGGCCACATGGCCAAGACTTTCACAAAGATTGGAAAGCAGATTGCTATCGCCGTAAAGGCAGGCGGTCCTGATCCTGACATGAACCCGACTCTTCGTGCCATCATCGCGAATGCCAAGCGCGAGAATATGCCGAAGGACAATATCGAGCGTGCCATCAAGAATGCGATGGGTAAGGATCAGAGCGACTACAAGGAAGTGACCTATGAGGGATATGGTCCTCACGGAATCGCTATCTTCGTGGAGACACTGACAGATAACACCACTCGTACAGTGGGTGACGTGCGTTCAGTATTCAACAAGTTCAATGGTAACTTAGGTACACAGGGTAGTTTGGCATTCCTCTTCGACCACAAGGCTGTGTTCACCTTCAAGAAGAAGGATGACCTGGATATGGATGAACTGATTCTCGACCTGATTGACTATGGCGTGGAGGATGAGTTCGACGAGGATGAGGAGGAGAACAGCATCACCATCTACGGTGATCCGCAGAGCTTCAGTGCTATCCAGAAGCATCTGGAGGAGAATGGCTTTGAGGTGACCGGTGCAGAGTTTACCCGCATCCCGAACGACCTGAAGGATGTGACTGCCGAGCAGCGTGAGACCATCGATAAGATGGTGGAGCGTCTGGAGGACTTCGACGATGTGCAGACGGTTTACACGAACATGAAGCCGGAGGAGGTATAATGAAGCATATCGTCTATAAGACCTCTGGAACATGCTCTCAACAGATCGATCTCGATATCGACGATGACGGTCGTGTATGGAACGTGCAGTTCCTCGGCGGCTGTAACGGAAACCTGCAGGGTATCGGTCGATTGGTGAACGGCATGAAGGTGGAAGAGATCAAGGAACGACTTGGTGGTATCCGCTGCGGATACAAGAATACAAGTTGTCCTGACCAATTGGCGAGAGCCTTGGAACAGGCTGAATAAGTACAAGGACATGGGGCTTGGCTTCGTGTCCTTTTTCTTTGGTATGGTAAAAACGATTGTTAGATTTCTGAAAAACTGGACGCTACCAGTCTCTATGGGACTGGGAACGCTCCTGTATTTCTTCTTCGCTTTCACACCGGAACTGGAGGGGGCGAGCCAGTTCTTTGAGCCTATCTTCGACGAGATCCTGCCGCTCTTCATGTTCCTCATCTTGTTCGTCACCTTCTGTAAGGTGGATTTCCATCAGATGCGACTGGAGCCGTGGCATTTCTGGATCTCGTTGTTTCAGATTCTCTTCGTCCTCATCATCGTTTACATCATCTTGTTCGTAACGGATCCGAGTGATGTTCATACGAAGATCATGTGGGAGGGAATCCTGTGCTGTGTGATCGGTCCTACCGCTGCGGCAGCGGCCGTGGTCACGACCAAACTCGGAGGAAACCTGAACTCCATGACCACCTACACCTTCCTGTCGAACTTCGTGACGGCACTGATGATCCCCATCGTCTTTCCATTGGTGGAGAAGAGTGCGCACATCACTTTCCTCACAGCGTTCTGGATCATTCTCCAACGCGTGGTGCTCATCCTTGTTGTGCCACTGATCATGGGATGGTTTGTCAAACACCACATGCATAGGCTCCATCAGCGCATTATCAGCATTCCCGACTTAGGCTTCTACCTCTGGGGAATCTCTTTGGCCATCGTAACAGGTACGACAGTGAAGAATATCGTGAACAGTCATTCACCTGCCACCTTACTGCTGATGATCGCAGTTGTCTCTCTTATTCTCTGTATCGTACAGTTCATGGTAGGAAAATATGTTGGTCATTTCTTCAACTCAACCATCAATGCCGGACAGGCGTTAGGTCAGAAGAATACGGCCTTCGCCATCTGGATAGCCTATACTTACTTGAATCCTGTTGCCTCAGTAGGACCAGGCTGCTATATTCTCTGGCAGAATATCGTAAATAGCTGGGAACTGTGGTCGCAACGGAAAAAAGAGAAAAAGAAAAACTAGTTTTCCTTTTGCATTTCGCTCGACTTTTCGTAACTTTGCAACCTCAAAAGATTAATATACACATATGGGTGGTTTTTTCGGGACAATATCGGTTAAGGATTGCGTAAACGACTTGTTTTACGGAACCGATTATAATTCGCATTTAGGAACAAAACGTGCTGGTCTTGTAACGTTCGATCAGACGAAAGGCTTCTCTCGCTCTATTCACAGTCTGGAGAGAGATTACTTCCGTTCACGTTTTGAGAAGGAACTGGATGACTTTACCGGCAGTAGCGGTATTGGCGTTATCAGTGATACGGATCCCCAACCCATTTTGATCAATTCACATCTCGGTAGATATGCTGTGGTTACCGTTGCGAAGGTGAATAACCTCCGTGAGATAGCCCAGGAACTGATGGAAAAACGCATGCATCTCAGTGAGATGAGTGCCAACACAATCAACCAGACTGAGCTCATCGCCCTTCTCATCAATATGGGTGATACGTTCGTAGATGGTATCAACTTGGTTTATCAGAAGGTAAAAGGCTCCTGTTCCATGTTGATTCTCACCGACGACGGTATCATTGCTGCCCGTGATGCACTGGGAAGAACACCGATTGTCATAGGAAAGAAAGAGGATGGCTATGCCGTAACGACAGAGACCACCAGTCTGCCTAACCTTGACTATACACCTGTTCGCGACCTTGGTCCTGGTGAGATCATCAGGTTGCGGGCTGATGGGGTAGAGGTACTTCAGCAACCGTTCAAGCGCGAACAGATCTGTTCGTTCCTTTGGGTGTATTACGGCTTCCCTGCCAGTGATTACGAGGGAATCAACACAGAGGATTTCCGCGAGAAGGTAGGAAAGGTGATGGGTGAAGAAGATACCACGGAGGCCGATTGTGTTTGCGGTATTCCCGACAGTGGTGTAGGAACCGCGTTAGGATACGCTGTAGGTCATAAGATTCCGTATAAGAGAGCGGTCTTGAAATATACACCTACCTGGCCCCGAAGCTTTACTCCCGGAAACCAGAGTCGTAGAAACCTCGTGGCAAAGATGAAGCTGATTCCCAATAGGGAACTGATGCAGAACCAGCGCGTGGTCTTCTGTGACGACTCCATCGTCCGCGGTACGCAGTTGCGTGATAATGTCAAGATGTTTTTCGAGTATGGTGCCAAAGAGGTACATGCCCGCATCTCTTGTCCTCCATTGGTTTATGGCTGTCCGTTCATCGGGTTCACAGCATCCAAGAGCGACTTGGAGTTAATCACCCGTCGTATCATACAGGACTTCGAAGGCGATGCGAACAAGAACCTCGAGAAATACGCACAGACAGATAGTCCTGAGTACCAGAGAATGGTCGAGGAGATCGGTCGTAGGTTAGGTCTTACGAGCGTGAAATTCAACAAGATAGAGAATCTGATTGATGCAATAGGTTTACCCAAGTGTAAGGTCTGCACCCATTGCTTCGACGGTTCCAGCTATTTCTTCCAGGATCAGAAAGGAGAGGAATGAAACGATAGCGGAACGCTGATGGTGAACTCGGTGAGGTCGGCCTTGGCGAGATGCGCCTTCACCTGTCCGCCAATCTTGATCTTCGTTTTAGGAATGTTGTAGAAAAGTCCTATTCTTTCATAATAGGGCTTCTCCAGTTCCTTAGCCATCTCACCCATATTCCGATATACATAATAGCCTGCACCCATGGCCAATGAGAGTCGGTGGTAGAATACCTCATGACGGATGCCTAAGCCTACCGACCAAGGACTGAGCTTGTCGTGGTATCCCCTGTAGCTATTATATAGTTCCGCCTGCTTATGGTAATTGCCATAACAGATGTCAGCCCCGATACCCGAAGCCCATCTGCGGGCATAGCGATACATCAGTCCTGTCTGGAACGAATAGGTGATATAGTTTTTGAAGTCGGCTTTACGGTAGTCATCCTCATCCGGTGTAGTCTCAAACTGTGTGTGTATCCATTCTTCCAACAGTGTTTTCGAGCCTACGGAGAAGTCGAACTGCAAATATAACGGTGAGCCATAATCCTTCGATGACTTCTCCTTATTATTTAATGACTTCACCGTCTGCCGCTTATCAGCTTTTGCATCATCATCCCATAACATGAAGGCACCGATATAGGGGGAAAGGATATTAGCCCCTTTGTTAGGACGGTTCATGGCTCCGTTGCTGTGATGATAGAACTGAACACCACCCGTCAGTCCCCAGTTCTTTCCTATACGATAGCTGGCATTGGCTCCAGCCCCGAAGAAGATGTTCCAGCGGGCACCGATTACCTCATTGTCGATATTGTTCTCCACATTGTATTTCCGATGACTGTAGCCCACGCCGATATTCAGGTCGTAGCCTACCTGCCAACGGTTGTTCTGCCAGATAGGACGGTTGAACTGTCCGTATAAGGTGATGATGTTTCCCATCTTGGAGTCGTAGTTTACCTCTTCTATATAGGGCCACGAGCTACTGGGATCCTTATGCATGGTAATACCGTGATTCATCTGCCACCGTAAACCAACTGATAGTGAGGGATATCCGTAGTCCTTGGCGAATGCGTCGCTGTCTTGGGGTAGCTTTCGATAGCTGATCTTCGCATCGAAAGCCATATTGTTCCTGTCTCTCATCCATTCCGACTGCCATTCGTCAATGACAATAACACGTCCGGGCATGGCACTCACCTGGAATTTCCAGTGGTGAAGTGTGTCCAGCTCTTCTGCCTCAGTCAGCAATGGAAGCAACGATAAGAATATCCCTAAGAACTTTTTCACGACTAATCCTGAGGAAACGTACTATTTCTTTTTGAACACCAACTTCGAGGGAATCTTATGCCACTTCTGACCCAGAGGGAATTTCAAGGTACTTCCAGAGACGTGCTTGTAGGTATAAGTACCGTCTTTCTCCAGTGTCAGCGTAGCGGAAACATCCTCACTGCCGTAGTTGTTGATCATCTCGATGTGTGCTGTATGGCCCTTGACCTCAGATGTGACGATGGTCCACACATGTTCAGTTCCTGTACAGGCCATGTATCCGTCAACATTTCCAAAGATGTCCTGTTGCGGAACGGTCACGTTCTTATCCACAAGATTCATCACAATATTGATCTTGAGTTCATCATTATAGATCTTACCGATAAAGGTGGAATCTGGTCTGTTTTGTGCATAACAGCCGAGTGTAACCATCAGCAACAAAACCACTACGAACACGCTTTTCTTATTCATCTTGTCAAGAATTAAAAATCCGGTTGCAAAGATAACTAACATTAATCAAGAAATCAAGGATTTACGGGAAAAAATAAAGATGAAAGTTGGTAATAAAGGATTTTTATGTTAACTTTGCAGGCATTATATTTGTATAGAATGACAAAAGGAGAATTGACTCCCGACTATATATTTGAATCAAGTTGGGAAGTATGCAATAAGGTTGGCGGCATATATACGGTTCTTTCAACAAGAGCCAAGACGCTTCAGGAGATGATGAACGACAGGATTATCTTCATTGGTCCCGACTGCTGGGGCGAGAAGATCTGTCCCTATTTCACCGAAGATGCAGATTTGTATCCGGATTGGAAAGCTGAAGCAGCTCAACAAGGACTGAAAGTAAAGGTCGGCCGTTGGAACATACCAGGCAACCCCATTGCTATTCTCGTAGATTTTACTCCTTTTTTTGCTCAGAAAGATCAGATCTATACATGGTTGTGGGAGGATTACCAAGTGGATTCCCTCCATGCTTATGGTGATTATGACGAAGCATCCATGTTTTCCTATGCCGCTGCTTTGGTGGCGGAGAGTTTCTACAAGAAGTATCTTGATGCCTCCAAGAAGGTGGTCTATCATGGCAATGAATGGATGACAGGCTTGGGCGTTCTGTACATCAACAAACATCTTCCTGAGGTTGGCACCGTGTTCACCACTCATGCTACCAGCATTGGTAGAAGCATTGCCGGAAACAACAAGCCCTTGTACGATTATCTCTTTGCCTATAACGGCGATCAGATGTCATGGGAGCTGAACATGCAGAGCAAACACTCCATTGAGAAGCAGACCGCCCATTACGTGGATTGCTTCACAACGGTTAGTGATATTACAGCCAATGAGTGCAAGGAACTGCTTGATCGTCCTGTAGATTTTGTCCTGCCCAATGGCTTTGACAATAACTTTGTTCCCAAAGGTGCTACGTTCACCAACAAAAGGAGAGCAGCACGTAAACGTTTGCTCGATGTGGCAAATGCTTTGTTAGGCACGCAGTTGGATGATAACACCTTGATCGTTTCAACAAGTGGTCGTTACGAGTTCCGCAACAAAGGTGTGGACGTATATATCGAAGCTATGAATCGACTGTTGCGTGACAAGGATCTGAAGAAGCAGGTGGTGGCTTTCATTGAGGTACCGGGTTGGGTAGGAGAGCCCCGACAGGATCTGGTGGAGCGTCTGAACAGCGGAAAGTCGTATGACACACCGCTGCCCGTTCCTGAGATTACCCACTGGCTGCATAACATGACCCACGACAATGTGCTGGGCATGCTGAAGTTCCTCGACATGCACAACCGTCCTGAGGATAAGGTGAAGCTGATCTTCCTGCCCTGTTACTTGACTGGTGATGACGGTGTACTGAACATGTCGTATTATGACTTGGTATTGGGTAACGACCTGTGCATCTATCCGTCGTACTATGAGCCATGGGGTTATACACCGCTGGAGGCCATCGCCTTCAAGGTACCTTGTATCACTACCGATCTCGCTGGCTTCGGACTGTGGGCCAACAGCGTGAAAGGTGGATACAGTGAGTTGGAGGATGGCGTAAAGGTGATCCATCGTACGGATTACAACTACTCTGAGGTGGCCGATGAGATCAAGGATACCGTAGCTCTTTATTCCTCGATGAGCAAGAAAGAGGTGGAGAAGTCGCGTAGCAACGCCGCCAAATTGTCGAAGTTAGCCTTGTGGAGTCATTTCATTGTCTATTACCAGCAGGCATACGATTTCGCATTGCGTAAGGCAGAAGAGCGGAAACAGAAATAAAGAAACTTATATAATAATATAATAAGGTATAGAAACAAAAGTAATAATAAAGAGAATATGAAAATTAAAGCAGATTATTCTAACACTCCTCTGTGGAAGGAGTTTGCCGTGAAGTCAAACCTTCCTGAAGAGTTGAAGTGCCTTGACGAGCTGGCACATAATATGTGGTGGGCATGGAACTACGAGGCACGTGAGCTCTGGCGTAGTCTTGACGAGGACTTGTACGAAGAGGTGAATCACAATCCTGTTCTACTGCTCGAGCGTTTGAGCTATCACCGCAAGGAAGAGATTGTTAAGGACAAGGAGATCATGAAGAATGTGAAGAACGTGTATAAGCTCTTCAGAAAATACATGGATGTAAAGCCCAATGCCAAGCGTCCGTCAGTGGCCTACTTCTGTATGGAGTACGGTATCAACCAGGTGCTGAAGATCTATTCAGGCGGTTTGGGTATGCTGGCAGGTGACTACCTCAAGGAGGCTTCCGACAGCAATGTCGATATGTGTGCTGTGGGTTTCCTCTATCGTTTTGGTTATTTCACCCAGAGTCTGAGCATGGACGGTCAGCAGATTGCTAACTACGAGGCTCAGAACTTCAACTCTCTGCCTATCGAGCGTCAGTTGGATGCCGAGGGTAATCCCATGGTGGTGGATGTTCCCTATATGAACTACCAGGTGCATGCTTATGTATGGCGTGTCAATGTTGGTCGTATCCCTCTGTACTTGCTGGATACAGACAATGACATGAACTCCGAGTTTGATAAGTCGATTACTCACGCTCTCTATGGTGGTGACTGGGAGAACCGTCTGAAGCAGGAGATCCTCTTGGGTATCGGCGGTATGCTTACCCTGAAGAAGTTAGGTATCAAGAAGGATATCTATCACTGTAATGAGGGACATGCAGCTCTTTGTAACCTGCAGCGTCTGTGCGACTATATCCAGGGCGGTATGACCTTCAACCAGGCCATCGAACTGGTAAGGGCCAGCGGTCTTTATACCTGTCACACTCCAGTACCTGCCGGACACGACTACTTCGACGAGAGTCTGTTTGGTAAGTACATGAGCGGCTATCCTGCCTTGCTGGGCATCACATGGGATGAGTTCATCGGTATGGGTCGTACCAACCCCAATGACCACTCCGAGAAATTCTCCATGTCAACATTCGCCATCAACACTTGTCAGGAGGTGAACGGTGTAAGTAAACTCCACGGATGGGTGAGTCAGAAGATGTTCGCTCCCATTTGGAAGGGTTACTTCCCTGAGGAGAATAGTGTGGGTTATGTCACCAATGGTGTTCACTTCCCCTCTTGGGCTGCTTCAGAGTGGCGTCATCTGTACGCTAAGTACTTTGATAAGAACCACATGAACGACCAGAGTAACGAGGAGATCTGGCATGCTATCTATAACGTGCCCGATGAGGAGATCTGGGCTACACGTATGGCACTGAAGAACAAACTCACGGATTATATCCGTACGAAGTTCCGCGAGAACTGGCTGAAGAACCAGGGTGATCCTTCACGCGTGCTTTCATTGCTGGAGAAGATCAACCCCAATGCTCTGATGATCGGCTTCTGTCGTCGTTTCGCTACCTATAAGCGTGCGCATCTGCTGTTCACCGATCTCGACCGTCTGTCAAAGATCGTCAATGATCCTGAGCATCCCGTACAGTTCCTCTTCGCAGGAAAGGCACATCCCGCTGATGGTGCAGGACAGGGCTTGATCAAGATGATCTATGAGATCAGTCAGCGTCCTGAATTCCTCGGTAAGATTATCTTCTTGGAGGACTACGACTTCCGTCTGGCTCGTCGTCTGGTTTCTGGTGTAGATATCTGGATGAATACACCAACTCGTCCTTTGGAGGCATCTGGTACATCAGGCGAGAAGGCCGAGATGAATGGTGTTGTGAACCTCTCCGTACTCGACGGTTGGTGGCTCGAGGGCTATCGTGAGGGTGCCGGATGGGCATTGACCGAGAAGCGTACCTACAAGAACCAGGAGTATCAGGATCGTCTGGATGCTGCTACCATCTACGGTCTGCTCGAGAACGAGATCATTCCGCTGTACTATGCCAAGAACGAGAAGGGTTACAGCGAGGGCTGGATCAATGTGATTAAGAACTCCATCGCGACCATCGCCCCGCACTATACCATGAAGCGTCAGTTGGATGACTACTACGAAAAGTTCTATAACAAGGAGGCTAAGCGCTTCGCTGAACTCTCTGCCGATGACAACCGTCTGGCCAAGGAGATCGCTCAGTGGAAGGAGACAGTAGCTGAGCGTTGGGATGCCATCAACGTGGTGAGTCGCGAGAGCAATATTCCTGTTGAAGGACCTATCAGTGGTGTTCCTTATACTATCCGTTTCGTCATTGACGAGCAGGGCTTGAACGATGCCATCGGTTTGGAACTGGTAACAGTGAAGACCAACAAGGAGGGTGAGGATTCCATTGGTGCCATCCGTCCGTTCAAGGTGGTGAACGTGGAAGGTAACCTCTATACCTTTGAATGTGACATCCAGTCGGCCCACGCAGGTTCGTTTAAGGCAGCCGTACGTATGTTCCCGAAGAACGACAAGCTGCCACACCGTCAGGATTTCGCTTATGTGAAGTGGTTGGAGTACTAAAACAATACACTAATTTGTATCAATTAGTTTCCGTATTGTTTCTTTAGATAAGAAATGCCGGCATATTTTGTGTCGGCATTCTTTTTTTTTGTATCTTTGCGAATAGAAAACTACCGAACATTATTTTAAAACCATATCAACTATTATTTAAACAAAGTAAAATGAAAAGAGACATTCTGAAAACTACTGCTTGCGCCATGATGATGCTCATGGGCGCAACGACTTGCTGGGCCCAGAGTTCAGCAAAAGGCTTGAAAGATGCCTACAAGAATTACTTTATGATCGGCGTGGCTGTGAACCAGCGTAACGTGACCAATGCTGAACAGCAGGCGCTCATCCTGAAGGAATTCAACAGTATCACCTGCGAGAACGACATGAAGCCCGAACCCACAGAACCGCGTGAGGGTGAGTTCAACTGGGAGAATGCCGACCGCATTGCCGACTTCTGTCGTGCCAACGGTCTGAAGCTTCGTGGTCACACACTGATGTGGCACTCACAGATCGGTCGTTGGATGACTGCCGAGGGTACTACCAAGGAGCAGTTCTATGCTCGTATGAAGAACCACATTCAGGCCATCGTTACCCGTTACAAAGATGTGGTGTACTGCTGGGACGTGGTGAACGAGGCTATGTCTGACGATCCTAATGCTACTGATCCTTACCGTCAGAGCGCTATGTACAAACTTTGTGGTGATGAGTTCATCGAGAAGGCTTTCCAGTATGCGCATGAGGCAGACCCCAAAGCGCTGTTGTTCTACAACGACTATAGCACCGTGGATCCCCACAAGCGCGACCGTATCTATAATATGGTGAAGAAGATGAAGGCTAAGGGAATACCCATCGACGGTATTGGTATGCAGGCTCACTACAATATCTATTATCCCTCTGAGGCTCGTCTCGACTCTGCTATCACATTGTTCAAGACTATCGTGAAGCACATCCATATCACTGAGTTTGACATCCGTGTGAACGAGGAGATGGGTGGTGGTCTGATGTTCAGTCGTGAGGGTGCTACCGTTACGGATTCTGTAAAGCAGCACTTGGCTGACCAGTATGCTCGCTGCTTCAAGATCTTCCGCAAGCATAAGGATGTGATCGACTGTGTGACATTCTGGAACCTTGGTGACCGTGACTCATGGCTCGGTGCACGTAACTATCCGCTGCCTTGGGATGAGAACTATCAGCCCAAGCTGGCTTACGAGTATATCAAGGATATGAAGGATCCGAAGTGGAATATGCCTCCTCGTCCAGCTCGTCAGCCCCGTCCGCAGGGTCAGGGCTTCGGTCAAGGTCCTCGTCAGGGCGCTCCCGGTCAGGGCTTTGGTCAGGGTGGTCAGCGCCCGCAGGGTGCTCCTGGACAGGGTGCTCCTGGTCAGGGACAGCGTCGTCGTGGCGGTCCTGGTGGCGGTCCTGGTGGTTTTGGTCAGCAGCGTGCTCCGTTTGATGCTGGTCGTGCGTTCCCCGAGCAGCCTGGTATTAAGGAGGACTTCGTTCCTTCTGAACTGAACCAGCCCGGACAGCAGTATCCGCAGGTGAACTCTCAGGGATATGCTCGTTTCCGCATTGAGGCTCCCGATGCACAGGCTGTGAACGTTGGTCTCGGTCTTGGAGGACAGGGTGGAACTCAGTTGAAGAAGACCTATGATGGTTCATGGGTAGGTACAACAGCTGGTCCGATGGACGAAGGTTTCCACTACTATCATATCACTGTTGACGGTGGTACATTCAACGATCCCGGTACAGGTAACTACTACGGTTCTACCCGTTGGGAGAGTGGTATTGAGATTCCTGCACACGATAAGGACTTCTACGCAATGAAGAATGTGCCTCACGGAAAAGTTCAGCAGATTCTGTTCTGGAGTGAGAGTACTCAGCAGTGCCGTCGTGCCTTCGTTTACACACCGCCGACATATGACAAGGATGCAAAGACCAAGTACCCCGTGCTCTATCTGCAGCATGGTTGGGGTGAGGATGAGACTGCCTGGATGACTCAGGGTCACGCTAACCTCATCATGGACAACCTGATTGCTGAGGGTAAGATCAAGCCCTTCATCGTGGTTTGCACCTATGGTATGACAAACAACGTTCAGATTGGTGGTCTCGGTGGATTCACCGCTCAGGACTTCGAGAAGGTGCTCTGCGATGAGCTCGTACCTTATGTTGATGCTAACTTCCGCACCATCGCCAAGAAGGAGAGTCGTGCAATGGCCGGTCTGTCAATGGGTGGTATGGAGACACATACTATCACGCTGCGTCGTCCCGAGATGTTCAACTACTACGGACTGCTCAGCGGTGGTGTTTACACTCCCGAGGAGATCAAGGACAAGAAGCAGGTGAAGTACATCTTCCTGAGCTGCGGTTCTAAGGAAGGTCCCGACCGTATCATGTCTGCAGTGGAAACGCTGAAGGCTGCCGGCTTCAATGCCGAAGGTCATGTATCTGAGGGCACCGCCCACGAGTTCCTGACATGGCGTCGCGCCCTCCGTCAGATGGCTCTGAGCCTGTTCAAGTAAAAAGGTTTTCCCCCTACATACAAAGAAGTTCGCCCCACCAGGCGAACTTCTTTTTTATGTCTCTATCTCAAACAATCAACCCACCATCAGCAGAAACTTTGTGTGGCACTAATGGTGGGTTGTGGGATATTTGTAAATATCAGTTTATTTGATGTTCGGCTCTTCCAGTCCGATACCTTTCTTCTTGTCAACCACCTTCAGGATCAGACCGAGGATGAGGGCGGCAACACCGAGGCAAGCCAGCATCACGAGCGGTGCGGTATAGTCGTAACTTACTGCAGCCTGCTCTGCTGTAATAGTCTTGTTAGCCAGTCCGTTAACAATATCCGGGTTGGTCATGTCAAGTACCTTACCGATAAGTAGCGGGAACAACCACAAACCGATGTTCTGAATCCAGAAGATGAGGGCGTAGGCTGAACCGATGATCTTCGGCTCCACCAGCTTCGGCACAGAGGGCCACAGTGAGGCGGGCACCAGTGAGAACGAAGCACCCAACACAAGGATGGTAATATAGGCTACGATCACACCGCCGATAGCATTACCCTTGAAGGCAGGCAGAACGAAGGCAAAGGTGAGATGACAGGCAATCAACAGCAAAGAGCCGAGTACCAGCATGGATGCAGCCTTTCCCTTATGATCCACGTAACTACCGAGAATTGGAGTGATGAGCACGGCCAGCAGGGGGAATACGGCGAAGATAGACTCAGCCGACTGGCGCATGTAACCCATGTAGCAGTAGGTTACCAAGGCTATGATCGAGATGGTCAACAGCAGGTACTGGTTACCTTTCTTCTTCTGGAAGTTGCTGGCGAAGCCGGCAGCAGCCACCACGAGCATGATGATGTACTGGATAATCGTCACGGAACTGCCAGCCCAGAAGGAGTCGGCAGCCGGTTCTGTCAGTGTGAGGTTACACTGCAGCATGTTCACCGCATACTTCTGGAACGGGAAGATGGCAGAGTAGTAGAGAACACAGAGCAATGCCACGAGCCAGAAACCGCTGGAAGTAAGGATCTGACCGAGGTCGCTGATCTTGAACGGGTCGTCTTTCTCCTCAGCCTCACCGGTCTGTGCATCCAATTTCTTGTCCATGAAGAAATAGACAATGAACATGATGAGGGCAATCATCAGCAGTACCACACCGAAGGCAACAGAGCGGGAAACGCTGATGGCACCGCCTAACTTGGCGAAGAACGGAGAGAAGATCATACAGGTGGCCACACCCAGACGGGCGAGTGCCATCTCAGAACCCATGGCGAGTGCCATCTCACGACCTTTGAACCATTTCACGATACCACGACTTACGGTGATACCAGCCATCTCCACGCCACAGCCGAAGATCATGAAGCCTACAGCAGCGAACTTAGCAGAGGCGGGCATGCCGCGATAGAAGGGAGAAACACCCAGTTCCTCAAAGCCCGGGATGTAGTTCAGGTTGTTGGTGAACCAAGTCTCCAGTCCGCTACCCACAAAACTGTCAGTCACGGCATACCATTTCATCAAGGCACCGATAAGCATCACTGCACCTGAGAGAACAGCCGTAAAGCGGACACCCATCTTGTCGAGGATGATACCTGCAAAGATGAGGAAGAACACGAAGACGTTCAGGAAGGTCTCCGATCCCTGCATGGTTCCAAAGGCGGTAGAATCCCATCCGCGTTCAGAAAGCATCAGGTCTTTGATCGGTGAGAGGATGTCCATAAAGATATATGAACAGAACATGGCGAGCGCCAGTAATAGAAGGGCGGTCCAGCGCATTGCAGCACTGTCGCGCAAAGTCTTTTGAATTGTTTGGGTCATAATATATGATTTTAATCTTTAATCTTTTAATCTTTAATCTTTAATGTTTAACGTTTAATCCTTCAGCCATTTATCGAGCCAGTTGAAGTAAGTGCGCTGCCAAAGGACACCATTCTGCGGTTTCAGTACCCAGTGGTTCTCATCAGGGAAGATGAGCAGTTGCGCCTCGATGCCGCGCATACGTGCTGCATTGAACGCACTCATGCCCTGTGTGGCATTGATACGGTAGTCCTTTTCTCCATGGATGCAGAGAATCGGCGTATCCCATTTGTCAACGAACATGTGCGGACTGTTCTCGTAGGTCTTTTTGGCATCAGCTGTCTGGTCTTTATTCCAGAAAGCATCATCATACTCCCAGTTCGAGAACCAGTTCTCTTCCGTCTCGGTGTACATTCCTTCGAGGTTGAAGGCACCATCATGAGCAATGAAGCACTTGAAGCGCTTTTCGTGATGACCAGCGAGGTAATAGACGGAGAAGCCACCGAAGGAAGCACCCACAGCACCCAGTCGGTCCTTGTTCACATAGGGAAGATTCTCGCAGGCATAGTCGATAGCCGAGAGATAATCCTTCATGCACTGACCGGTCCAGTCGCCACTGATCTCCTCGCACCACTCACTACCGAAGCCCGGCAGACCTCTACGGTTGGGAGCCACGATGACATAACCTTGCGAGGCCATGATCATGAAGTTCCAGCGGTAGCTCCAGAACTGAGATACAGGACTCTGTGGTCCGCCTTCGCAGAAGAGCAGGGTGGGGTATTTCTTTGTCTCGTCGAAGTTCGGTGGCAGGATCACCCATACCAGCATCTGCTTCCCATCAGTGGTCGGCACCCACAGTTGTCGTTCCGTTGGCATGAGCAGCTGATCCAGGATATGCATGTTCTCTGCAGTGACCTGTGTGACTACCGTCTTCTCCGGTTTCTTGAAGTTCGGAGTTACGACGTAGAGGTCGGCAGGTGCCATGTGAGAGTGACGCTCCATAAGCAGTTGCTTACCGTTGTTCAGTAACTGCAGAGAGCCCCAGTCGGCCCATTCATTGGTGAGCTGCTTCAGTTCACCTTTCCAGTTGATGGCATAGAGGTTATATGTTCCGTGCCATACACCAGTGAAATAGATGATGGCATCGTTGTTGTCAGACCAGCAGAAACCATCTACATCAGAGTCGAATGCCTCAGACAAGTATCTCTTGAAGCCTGTTTTCAGGTCATAGACGCAAAGACGGTTGCGGTCAGCCTCATAACCATCGCGAGCCATGGAGAGCCAAGCCACATACTTACCATCGGGTGAGAACTGCGGATTCTGGTCGTAACCCGGATTGTTCTTCAGGTTTTCAGGTGCATTCACAGCCTGATTACGCAGGGTCTTCGTAGCATCATACGCAGGCTCTACATAGTCGGCCGGCTTACAGAGATTGGTTGTCTTTCGCGTACCTATATTATATAGATAGATATCAGAATCGGTTGAGATAGAGTAGGCCAGACCGGTCTTCTTCCTGCAGGTATAAGCAATGCTCTGAGAATCCTTGCTCCAGTCGAGCTGTTCGATTCCACCGAACGGTTCCATGGGGCATTCATAGGGTTCTCCCTCCAGGATGTCAACACCTTCGCCAGTGATGGAAGCACCGGCATCTCCAGAAACTTCGTAAACAAACGGGTGCTGGATGCTCTCCACATAATGATCCCAATGACGGTACATCAGATCGGTAACCAGTCGTCCGGTAGCCTTGGGCAGATCCTCGGGGTTCTCTTTGATAATCTCGTGGAAGGGGAGTGACTTGATGATGATGACCTTCTTGCCGTCGGGAGAGAACTTGAAACCTTCCACGTTACCGTCAGTCTTGCTGAGCTGCTGACGGTTGGAGCCATCGCTGTTCATCGACCATATCTCACCTCCTGAGATGAAGGCGATGCGGTTGTTGTCGAGCCAGGCGGGATCCGTTTCGTTCTTATTACTGGAGGTGAGCAATTGCTGACCTGAGCCGTCGGCATCAATGATGTAGAGCACCTGATGACTCTTGTTCTCCTTGACACTATAATAACCCACCTGATAGACAATCCTCTTGCCATCGGGCGACGCAGCATAGCTACTGATACGTCCCATGGCCCAAAGCGCCTCAGGTGTCATTGCCATCTTACCGTTGGTAGCGGTGATGCGCTGTTTTCCAATCTTCACTGTTTCTTGAGCTTTTACAGTACCGACGACGAGACATAGCACGACGACGGCCATACTGGTTAATCGTTTGTTCATAATAGGTAGTAATAGTAGTAGAGGGAATTATACTTTTTTGACCGGATCGCAGGTTAGACCGCAACCCAGTTTCTTGAAGATCTTACGATCCACCTCGCTAAGCATCACGGTGCTGTGTACCTGACAGTCGCGTAACTGCGGCAGCTGTTCCAGGGCACGACGACAGTTCTCGTCATGCTGTGAAAGTACAGAGAGTGCCACCAGCACCTCATCGGTATGCAGACGCGGGTTCTTCGCTCCGAGGTAGGCCGTTTTGGTCTTCTGCACCGGCTCGATCAGACTTTGTGAGATGAGCTTGGCCTCATGGTCGATGCCAGCCAGATACTTAGTGGCATTCAGGAGAAGTGCAGCGCTGCAGCCGAGCAGCGGACTCGACTTGGCGGTGATGATGGTGCCGTCTTCCAGTTCGATGGCAGCTGCTGTATGTCCGCTCTCGATCTTCTTCTCGTAGGCAGCCACTGTCACCTTACGGGTGGCCGTGGAGATCTTTGCCTGATTGAAGAGCAGACGGATCTTCTTGATCTCGTTCTCATTGTCTGCACCGTCAGCCAGCTTGTTTGTGGCTGTATAGTAACGACGGATGATCTCATCGTTTGAAGCCTTGCAGCACACCTCATCATCGCAGATGCAGAAGCCCACCATGTTCACACCCATGTCGGTAGGTGACTTATAAGGATTCTCTCCATAAATACCTTCGAAGAGTGCATTCAGCACGGGGAAGATCTCGATGTCGCGGTTATAGTTGATGGCAGTCTTACCATATGCCTCCAGATGGAACGGATCGATCATATTCACATCGTTGAGATCAGCCGTGGCTGCCTCATAGGCGATGTTCACCGGATGTTTCAAGGGCAGGTTCCACACAGGGAAGGTCTCGAACTTGGCATAACCAGCACGGATACCCCGTTTGTTTTCGTTGTACAGCTGAGAAAGACAGGTAGCCATCTTACCGCTACCCGGTCCTGGAGCAGTTACGATGACCAGCTCACGGGTGGTTTCCACATAGTCGTTTTTCCCAAAGCCTTCGTCGGAGGCAATCAGTTCCACGTTATGAGGATAACCGTCGATGGGATAATGGATATAGGATTTGATACCCATGCGCTCCAGACGATGACGGAACTGATCGGCGGCATGCTGACCGTTGTAGTGGGTGATGACTACGGAGCCTACCATGAAGTCGCGCTTCATGAACTCCTCGCGCAGTCGCAGCACATCCTCGTCGTAAGTGATACCAAGGTCGGCCCTTACCTTATTCTTCTCAATATCATCCGCACTGATAACGATCAGGATCTCGATGCTGTCGCGCAACTGGGCCAACATCCGCAGCTTACTGTCGGGCTTGAACCCTGGCAGAACGCGTGATGCATGGTGGTCGTCAAACAGTTTCCCACCCAGTTCCATATACAGCTTGCCGTCGAATTGGGCAATACGCTCTTTGATGTTTTCTGACTGAATCTTCAGATACTTCTCGTTATCAAATCCTATCTTTCTCATGTGTCGTGTGTGTTATTTCTTTTGCTGATTCATTCTCTGCTTCTGCATCTCTTCTACCTGCTTCTGCATGGCTTCCAGACGGGCAGCCATACCACTGGCTTTCTTCGGATTCTTCTGGTTCTCTTCGTATTTAGCCTCCAAGATAGCCAGCAACTTCTTGTCGTTGGTTGTCTTGCGGAGCAACCACATGATGGCAGCACTGAAGAAGAGGGAGATGAAATAGTAGAAGTTCAAACCAGATGAATAGTCGTTGAACCAGAAGAAGAACATCACAGGCATGAGGAACATCATCCACTGCATGTACTTCATCTGTTCAGCCTGCTGACCCACCATCTGGTCTTTCTGCTGACGCATGGTCATGATAGAATACAAGAGTTGGGCCACACTGAACAGGATACAGGTCAGCGAGAGGTGGTCACCAATCAGCCATATATCCTTACCCCACTGCAGGATGGGGTCGAACGTACTCAGGTCCTTCATCCAGAGGAAGCTCTCGCCACGCAACTGGATAGCATTCGGCACGTAGTTGAACATGGCAATCCAGATCGGCATCTGGATAAGCATGGGCAGACAACCGCTCAGCGGACTCACACCATATTTAGAATACATCGCCATCATGGCCTGCTGTTTCTGCATCTGGTCCTCGGGCTTGTCGTACTGCTTGGTAGCCTCATCGAGTTTCGGCTTCAGCACACGCATCTTAGCAGAGCTCATATAACTCTTCTTCACCAGCGGGAAGGTGATAAACTTCAGCAACATGGTGATGAGGATGAGCACGATACCCATGTTCAGTCCGAGTTTGGTGAGCCAGTCGAAGACATAGAGCGTGAACCAACGGTTGATGATACGGATCAGTGGCCATCCCAGATAGACGAGACGTTCCAACTGAAGCTTCTTGCCGAAGGTGCTTTGCTTCTCCACACGTTGCAACAGACGGAAGTCGTTAGGACCGATAAAGAACTCAAACTCCGAAGGCTTCTGTCCTGTAGGATCGAAGGCGGTCTTCAGTTTAGCCTCATATTCCTTAAGGATGCGTGTTTCCTTCTTCTGTGGAATGCTGGTCATGAGCGCATTCTCGGCGAAGTCATCCTTGGCAATCATCACCGCAGAGAAGTATTGGTTCTTGAATGCTACCCAGTCGATAGCTTTCTTGATCTGTTTATCCTTATACTCTTTCGTCTCATTCAGATAGTCGGTACCTCCATTAGGGTAATGATAGGTGAGGGCAGAACGCTGGTTCTCGAAGGTGAATCCCTTCTCTTGCTGATGGCACTGCTGATTCCATTCGATGTCCATCTGACTGTAGTTCGGGGCGAACAAGCCGGCCATACCTTCAGCCTGCAGACTCATGTGGAGCATATAGTCCTTACCTAATGTGTAGTTCATCACCAGCTGCTGACCGGCACCTGCTACGGCTGTCATCGTAACAGTTGTATCTGTCACGTTCGAGGGTGTGAAGAACAAATCGGAGGTAATGATGTTGGTGGACTTGCCAGCCATCATGAACTTCAGTTGCTGTCCATCCTTGTCGAAGAGCGTCACATCCTTGTTACCATTGCAGTCCTTGAAGTCTTTGATGACTGCCTTTTCGATAGTACCGCCCTGTGTACTCAGCGTGATCTCCAACTTCTCGTTCTTCAGAACAACCTGACTGGCAGAACCTGTCAGTGCCTGGTAGAACAACGCGGTGGTGTCCTGCTGAGCCTCTTCGATGGCTTTCTGCTTTTTGGCTTGTTCGGCCTGAGCCGCCAACTGCTGTTTCTTTTCTGCTTCTTTCTGAGCAACCTGACTAATTGAGTCCTGCTTGCGCATCGCCTCTATCTCCTCGGCAGAGGGCTGCTGCCACCAGCTATAGCCGATGACCACTGCGGCAATCAGGATAAATCCTGTTATCGTATTCTTATCCATAATCGTAATTAAATCTCAAAGGTGCAAAGTTACTATTTTTCCATCAAACAGCAAAATAAACGACTTTCTTTTGGAACAAAAAAATGTACTTTCAATCTTTTTCCCACTTTCTGACCTGATATCGTTTTTTTTTCATACCTTTGCAACAGTATGGAAGCTGTAATGCAGTGAACGTACGCATACCATAAAATAATATTAAATAGTTCAATATGATGAAGTACTATCTGTCAGCTTTGTTAAGTATGGCGGTGATGTCTGTTGGAGCACAACGTCTGTCCGCCTACAACCAGTATCTGTTGTTCACACCCACTACCTTTTTCCATTCGGTAGCGAGCAATAACCTGTCATTAGATCCGTCATCACAGGATGCTGGGAATCAAGTGATTAATCATACGTTGATGAATGCCTACTTGAATCATCCTGATTTGATCATCGACAGCGAGAATCAGCTGCGTCATGCAGGTGCTGTGAAGGAGGAAATCGTAGAGCCGATCAAACATGAGGTGGCGTTTGTGGACAAGGTTACACCGATCCCTCAGGAGGAAGTGGTAACACCCGTTGAGGTTGTAGTGGAGAAACCGAACTTCTGGAAATACAAGGGTGATTACTATCTCCAGTTCCTGCAGAACTATATCTCCAGTAACTGGTATAAAGGAGGTGAAAGCAACTATGCCATGGTGGGTAGTGCAACACTTGAAGCCAATTATGACAACCAATCGAAAATCAAGTGGGATAACAAACTGGAGGCGAAGTTAGGTTTCCAGACCTCCCGTGCCGACTCCATCCATAATCTGAAGGCATCCGAGGACCTTCTCCGTTTAACGAGCAAGTTCGGTGTGCAAGCTACCAAGAAGTGGTACTATACCTTAAATGTACTGGCTTACACGCAGTTCATGCGAGGATATAAGAACAACGACTGGTTCACATACAGTGATTTCATGTCACCGCTGACCTTGAATATCTCTGTCGGTATGAACTATACCGTGGAGTGGTTTGACAAGCACCTCACGGGTAACATCCAGCTGTCACCCTTTGCCTATAACTTAAAATATGTGGATCGTCTTGCCCTGTCGAAGAAGAATGGTATTGATGAAGGTAAACACTGTCTGAACGATTTCGGTTCGATGTTCACTGCAGATCTTGAATGGAAGTTCAGCGAGAACATCATCTGGAAAACCCGTCTGTACGGATTCTCATCCTATCACAGAGCAGAGTTGGAGTGGGAAAACACGATTAGCTTTAAGTTTAACAAGTATATCTCAAGCAACATCTTTATCTATCCGCGCTTCGATGATCACACCACACGCGACGGTCATCACGGCTACTGGCAGTTCAAGGAATATGCTTCGTTAGGATTTAACTATACGTTCGGAAAATAAAAGATAAAAAGAATGGCGGTCATTGCGGACCGCCATTTTCTTTAACTTATTTACCTTCTTCCATTTCACCACTTATATACAGGCGAGTCATCTCTGTCTTGCCGTTTGTACGGATGGTGATGGTTTTCTTGAAATAGCCGGGGAATTTACCCTTGCCATTATAGGTCACGTTGATGGTACCGGTCTTGCCAGGTGCTACAGGCTCCTTTGTGTATTCAGGAACAGTGCATCCGCAACTGGCGATAGCCTGGTTGATGATCAACGGAGCGTTACCTGTGTTGGTAAATGTAAAAGTACACTTCTGTACAGGATTGCTCTCGGGGAACTTACCTAAGTCCATCGTAGTCTTGTCAAACTTGATGTCAGCTTGCTTCTGGGCATTGGCATAGGTGAATGCGCAGACCAGCATCAGTGTTATCAACAAATACTTTTTCATTGTCTTTATGATTAAATGTTCTATTCTTTAGACGAAATTCGGTAGCAAAAGTAGTAATTAATATTAATATAACCACTATACATTATTATTTATTAACGTTTTTCGCAACTTTGGCAAAGTTTCCTTTTGCATTTCACTCGTTTATTCGTAACATTGCCATCAAAGATGGCGAACTTACCCCGTCTCGGCAAAAAAACAAAAGAATTTTTTTGTTTTGCGCTCGACTTTGCGTAACTTTGCAGGAAATTTGTAAAAACATAGAAGAATGTATAGAAGTAACACATGCGGAGAACTTCGTCTCCAAGATGCCGGCAAGGAAGTTACACTGGCCGGTTGGGTGCAGCGTACCAGGAAAATGGGCGGCATGACATTCGTTGACATTCGTGACCGCTACGGTATCACACAGGTTGTCTTCAACGAGTCGGTAGATGCCGATCTGTGTGCTCAGGCCAACAAGCTGGGACGTGAATATTGTGTACAGGTAAAAGGAACGGTGAGTGAGAGATCGAGTAAGAATCCGAAGATACCGACAGGCGATATCGAGATCAATGCCAAGGAGCTGGTCATTCTCAGTGAGAGTGTCACGCCTCCCTTCACAATTGAGGATAACACTGACGGTGGTGATGACCTTCGGATGAAATACCGCTATTTGGACTTGCGCCGCAAGCCGGTGCGCCAGAATCTGGAACTGAGACATAGGATGACCATCCTGATCCGTAACTTCTTGGATTCCCATGACTTCATCGAGGTGGAAACGCCCATTCTGATTGGTAGTACGCCAGAGGGAGCTCGCGACTTCGTGGTTCCTTCTCGTATGAATCCAGGACAGTTCTATGCACTTCCTCAGAGTCCGCAGACCTTGAAACAGTTGCTGATGGTGAGCGGTTTCGACCGTTATTTCCAGATTGCCAAGTGTTTCCGCGATGAGGATCTGCGTGCTGACCGTCAGCCGGAGTTTACACAAATTGACTGCGAGATGTCTTTCGTGGAACAGGATGATGTGATCGACCTGTTTGAAGACATGGTTCGCCATCTGTTCAAAGAGGTGAGGGGAGTGGAGCTTCCTGCCAAGCTGACTCAGATGACTTGGCATGAGGCCATGCGCCGCTTCGGAAGTGATAAGCCTGACCTCCGTTTTGGAATGGAGTTCGTGGAACTGATGGATGTTCTCAAGGGAACGGGAACCTTCCCAGTCTTTGATGGCGCCGAATATATCGGAGGTATCTGCGTGCCGGGTTGCGCCAACTATACCCGAAAGCAGTTGGATCAGCTGACCGACTTCGTGAAGCGTCCTCAGGTGGGTGCTAAAGGACTTGTGTATGTGAAGTACAACGAGGACAGTACTGTGAAATCAAGTGTTGACAAGTTCTATTCACCTGAGGTGCTGGCTAACGTGAAGGAGAAGATGGGCGCAAAGGATGGCGACCTCGTACTGATTATGTGCGGTGACCAGCCTAATAAGACTCGTGTTCAGTTGTGTACCCTCCGTCTGGAGATGGGTGACCGTCTGGGACTGCGTGACAAGAATAAGTTCGAGTGCTTGTGGATCATCGACTTCCCCTTGTTCGAGTGGAGTGATGAGGAGCAACGACTGATGGCTACACACCATCCGTTCACCATGCCTAACCCTGATGATATCCCCTTGCTGGATGAACATCCAGAACAAGTACGTGCCAAGGCATACGACTTTGTCTGCAATGGTATTGAAGTAGGTGGTGGTTCGTTGCGTATCCACGACGGGAAGCTACAGGCCAAGATGTTCGATATCCTCGGCTTCACACCCGAGAGAGCCATGGCTCAGTTCGGCTTCCTGATCAATGCCTTCAAGTATGGTGCTCCGCCACATGCAGGATTGGCCTTTGGTCTGGATCGCTTCGTGAGCATCATGGCTGGTCTTGACAGTATCCGCGACTGCATCGCCTTCCCCAAGAACAACAGTGGTAGGGATGTGATGCTGGATGCACCTGGCGAACTGGATCCGAAACAGTTGGAAGAACTGCAACTAAAAGTGGAACTTCGTTCCGACTCTTCTTCGTCAGACAGTGAATAATTTCACTGTTCTGACATCGTTCTTCGGTTGATATACATCAAGAAAATGCATAATTTGTTGGAATTCAGCCATTAAGAGATTGGTAAAACAACAGAAATCATTACCTTTGCAACGTACAAAAACAAAAGGATTGGATTCTAGGTATCAACCAATTAATTAATTACTAAAATGGCAGAAAAGAAAGCAACAAAGGCAGCTGCTACCACAAAGAAGGCAGCCGCTCCGAAGAAGGAAACAGTAAAGAAAGCAGCCGCTCCTAAGGCAACTAAGGCAACAAAGGCAGCTCTTGTTATCAATGCAGAGAATGCAGGCTTCAAGGCTGGTGATGTTTACAATGCACTTGCTGCAGCTGGTAAGGCTCTCTCAGTAGCTGAGATCGCTAAGGCAGCTAAGATCAGCAACGAGGAGGTAATCCTGGGTGCTGGCTGGTTGCTCAAGGAGGGAAAGATTAAGGATGCTGAAGGCAAGATTGTTTTGGCTTAATCGACTGTAAGAAATATAAGAAGGGCTGGATGCTGCTGCATACCGGCCCTTTTTTAATCATCTATCAAATAAAACTTGTGGCAAGTTACGATCAAAAAATTCTGAAAGTGCTGGCGGAAGCGGGGAATGACGGACTGAGTATTCAGAAAATCGTCTATCATGTGTATAATTCCTCTAACACCTTCTTCGAGACGGTGAGTCTTGAAGAGGTACACCGTTATGTGCGTCAGTTCCTTCAGCGTAACTCAAAGAACAAAGACTCGATGGTGGAAAGCACGGGAGTACGTGGCGTTTATCGTATCAATGAAAAATCCTCCGACTCACAGCAACTCATGCTGATGTTCAGCGATGAGGTACAGGAGGCGGAGGAAAAGAAACCGGTCATCGACCAGTCTTTGTCGTTATTCTAACTATTTGATCAAATCAACGCTTCTCTTGAGGAAGGCATCAAGGGCGGCACCTTTCAACATACCGTTCTGCAGTAAGGCAAGGTCGATCAACTGATGGACTACGGCATTGCTCTTTGCATAGTCGGCAATGATGGCCTTCTTCTTGTCCTTCTGCTCATTCAGTGCTTTCTCACTAGCCTGCAGGTCGTCTTTCTCTTCCTGCGTGATCTCATCATACTTCTTCTTGTTCTGCTCCTGACGGAGAACATCGACACGTGCCTGCTGACCGCGGATCTCACTCTCAACGGGTTTCAGCAACTCACTCACAGCAGCAGTCTCATCATCCAGCACCTTCTTGATCAGGGGATGATCACTGTTCAGTACGAGGTTGTAGCTGTCAGGCATCTGGGCATAGAAGCTCATGCCTTGCTGGTATCTGCTCATGTCCTTCATTCTACGCATATACTCGCTCTGGGTGATGATGACAGGCTGGGCGGTCTCACCTAATGCCTGTACCTCAACCATGAACTCTGCCTTCTCGAGTGTAGGCATCTGTGAACGGAACACCTCTGACAAATTGTCACGCTTGTCCTCTTCCAGTTCATTCTTCTGGGCGTCTTCCTTTACAATCAGTCTGTCGATGATATCAGCATCCACACGGACGAAACGACTCTTCTCCAGCTTCTGCTCGAACATAGATACAGACGGTGTATCCAACTGACCGTCCATTAGCAGTACACTGTATCCTTTGGCTTTTGCTGCCTCGATATAGGAGTATTGTTCTTCCAGGTTGTTGGCATAGAGGTATATAAGGTTACCGTCTTTGTCTGTTTGTTCATCCTTGATAAGTGTTTTGTACTCGTCGAGAGTAAAATACTTACCTTCTATGTCTTTCAGCAGACAGAAATCCTTGGCGCGGTCGTAGAAGTCCTCTTGTGACAACATACCGTAGTTGATGAAAATCTTCAGGTCATCCCACTTCTCCTCGTATTCTTTCCTGTTTTCCTTGAAGATGCCGTTCAGTCGGTCAGCCACCTTCTTGGTAATATAGGTACTGATCTTCTTTACATCACGGTCGCTCTGCAGATAGCTTCTGCTGACATTCAGCGGGATATCTGGAGAGTCGATGACACCATGGAGCAAGGTGAGGAACTCAGGAACGATTCCTTCTACCTGATCCGTGACGAATACCTGATTACAATACAGTTGTATCTTATTACGTTGGATGTCGAGATTGTTCTTGATGCGCGGGAAATATAGAATACCAGTGAGGTTGAAGGGATAGTCAACATTCAGGTGAATCCAGAACAACGGCTCGTCCATCTGCATGGGGTAGAGGGTACGGTAGAACTGCTTGTACTCTTCGTCTTTCAGTGTACTCGGTGCTTTGGTCCAAAGTGGTTCCACATTATTTATAATATGATCCTCTTCGGTCTCCACCTGCTTGCCGTCTTTCCATTCGGTCTTCTTACCGAAAGCGATAGGCACAGGAAGGAACTTGCAATACTTGTTCAAGAGCTGTTCGATCTGACTCTTCTCTAGGAACTCCTTGCAGTCGTCATCGATATAGAGGATGATATCACTACCGCGGTCTTCCTTCTCAGCATCCTCGATGGTGAATTCCGGACTGCCGTCGCAACTCCATTTCACGGCTTTTGCGCCATCCTGATAACTCTTGGTGATGATTTCCACTTTCTTCGACACCATGAATGAAGAATAAAAGCCCAAGCCGAAATGACCGATAATGGCATTCGCATTATCCTTGTATTTGTCGAGGAAGTCGTTCACGCCAGAGAAAGCAATCTGATTGATGTACTTGTCAATCTCTTCTTCTGTCATACCGATACCACGATCACTGATGGTAAGCGTACCCTTCTCACTATCCAGTTTTACCTGAATGGTCAGATCACCCAGCTCGCCTTTGTAGTCACCACGGTCGGCCAAGGTCTTCAACTTCTGTGTCGCATCCACAGCGTTCGACACCATTTCACGAAGAAAGATCTCATGATCTGAATATAAGAACTTTTTGATCACGGGGAATATGTTCTCAGTGGTAACCCCGATGTTTCCTTTTTGCGTCATAAATGTATTATTTGAATTTGTTATTTTACATTGCTTCTTACAAAATCCGTGCCAAAATCCACGAGTATTATTTGATATGTTACCAAAATAGCGATTAATTGTTTCTTTTACATTTTTTATCATGAGAAATGATGATATGAATCAATTTTTTCACTATCTTTGCAATGCCTTCCAAAGGTAGTAACTTAATCATGGAAGAACAACAACGGAAAATACGTATTATAGCGGACTATTACACTGCTCATTATGATGAACTGTTAGGCTTCGTCAATAAGCAGGTCAAGAATGCTGACGATGCCGAAGACATCGTTCAGAATGTCTTTCTCCGTCTGTTGAATACCGACAAGATGATCTCCGTTATCACACTGCCTTGTTTGGTCTATACGGTTGCCCGTAATCTAATCTTTGATCATTGGCGCCGACATAGAATCTTTGACGAGTATGAACATTACCTACAATCGTCAGCACATGATGACGATATCGATGTAGCATCCATCTATAGTACGACAGAAATTACTGAGATTCTGGAGCGGGGAATAGCCCGTCTTTCAGACAACCAACGTCAGGTCTATCGTATGAATTTCTTCGACGATATTCCAGTCTCGGTGATTTCCAAGACGTTAAACCTCAACTACAAGAGTGTCGAGCACCGTTTGGGATCAGCTCGAAAAGAGGTTAGACAGTATGTTGCAAGGATGTTAGCATAGCAGTAGATTCAATATAGGTAAGAAGGTAAAGAAACCTATTCGAAATATCGATAGGTAGGTTTTTAAGGTTAACAAGCTCCTGTCAGCGTAGTGATACGCCAACAGGAGCATTTTTGTTAGTTCTCCTTGATAGCCACGACACCGTCATCTGGCAGTTCCGGATGCAGATAGATAGTCCGGATGAAGGTATCTTTTTCCTGAATGATGGTCGTTCGGATGAACAGCAATTGCTGCAGTTCCTTGTATGCACCGTATTTCACAGGTTTCTTAAACAAGGCGTCATCCTGTTGGGTGGCTTTTTGCATGCTGCTCAGTTGCTGGGCATCGATCTTCTGTGTATGACCCAGTTTGTTGAACCTGGCCTTGTAATCCTGGTTGACCAGGTTCTCCTTCAGGAATTGTTTGACTACACCCTCTGCCTTATGCTCTTCGCCACAGGAGACGAACAACATCACAGACAGAATGATCAGAAGTGTTTTCTTCATATCTTATGCTTTTACTGGAATGTTCTTGAGGATTTCCAGCAGGTGATCCCATACCATCTGAACGGTTGGTATCAGCAAACGCTCATCTGGTGAGTGAACACCACGGAGGGTAGGTCCGAAGCTGACCATGTCGAGATGCGGATACTTCTCAGAGAAGAGACCGCATTCCAGACCAGCATGAATGCCCAGTACTTGCGGGTTTTTCCCAAATAGTTTCACATAGGTATCAACGGTCAGCGCGGTGAGCGCACTGTTGGGATTCATCTTCCATGCAGGATAGCCATCACCTTGCACCACATCAGCACCTGCCAGCTGGAACACAGCCTTGATGGTGGCCGCCTGGTTGTCGAGGGCACTCATCACATTACTGCGCTGACTAGCTACGATACGTACTTCGTCAGCTGTTGTCTCTACGCTGGCCACATTGTTGGAGGTCTCTACCAACCATGCCAGTTCCTCATCCTGACACATAGCGAATACACCATTGTCAACAGCCTGCAGCGCCTGGATCAGTTTGGTACTGGTCTCCAAAGGCATGACACTCTCTGCATCCGTACTCTCCATGTTGAACTGCATGGTCTTCTCTGTCACATGGTATTCCTCTTCAATCTGAACGGCGAATACATTCCAGTCGGCACGCACCTGCTCCTTAACCTCTTGAGCAACACCGAATACGATGACACCGTCACGAGGAATTGCGTTATGCAACTTACCACCGTTGAAGCTGGCGAGTCGTAAGCCATATCTCTCCTGTGTCTGATAGAGGAAGCGGGCGAGTATCTTGATGGCGTTGGCGCGTTTCTTGTTGATGTCATCACCAGAGTGACCGCCAATCAGACCTTTCAGTGAAGCTTTGATGAAGAAGAGATCTGCGGGAGCTTTCTCTTTCTTGAAATGGAATGTGGCTGTGGTATTCCGTCCACCAGCACATGATACAAAGATCTGACCTTCATCCTCTGAGTCAAGATTAATCAGCATATTACCTGTCATGAACCCCGACTGCATCCCTTCAGCACCAGTCAACCCCGTCTCCTCATCACGGGTGAAGACACATTCCAGGGGACCGTGCTCAATATCGTTGGAATCGAGGATAGCCAGCTCAATAGCACAGCCGATACCATCGTCAGCTCCAAGCGTCGTGCCTTTGGCCTTCAGCCATTCTCCATCCACATAAGTCTGGATGGCATCTTTATCAAAATCGAAGTCAACATCTACCAGCTTCTCGCACACCATGTCCATATGACTCTGCAGGATAACGGTCTCGCGGTTCTCATAACCAGGTGTGGCAGCTTTTCTGATCAGCACGTTGCCCGTTTCATCTACAATCGTTTCAAATCCCCGACTTTCACCGAAGTCTTTTAGGAAGTCAATCATTCTCTCCTCGCGTTTGCTGGGACGTGGAATTTGGTTAATCTTTGCGAATTGTTCAAAGACGCATGTAGGTTTTAAGTTACTTTTATTCATATTTTTGTTCTTTTATAGTTTTAATATTTCAGTATTCACACAATTATTTGTATCTTTGCAACCGATTTGTATCGCAATACATTTGCAAAGATACTAAAAATGGCAGAGATTCTAGTCATAACCGTGTTAATAATTGCTATCAGTTTAGCATTATTGTGCATCAAGCTCTTTGTCAAGAAAGACGGGGAGTTTACTTCCATGCATATTCACGACAGTAAGGCCATGAAAGATCGTGGCATTCGTTGTGTGTTGGATCAGGATAAGGAGGCACGTAAAAACGGTAAGGCTTATTAATTGGTAAATATAATCAAAACAGTAATAACAATGAGAAAAATTGCTTTCATGGCCATTGCCGCAGCATGCGTGTTGGCCTCTTGTAACAATCAGGCTCCCAAGATGGATGAGAAGACTCAGTCATCTGACAGTACCGCTACAGACATGAAGATTGCCTATGTAGAAGTTGACTCCATCATGACACAGTATCAGTTCTGCAAGGAGTACACAAAGATTCTTGAGAAGAAGAGCCAGAACATCCAGAACACCATTAACCAGAAGGGACAGAGTCTGCAGGCTGCAGCCGTGAAGTTCCAGCAGGATATCCAGAACAACAAATATACCCAGCAGCAGGCAGAGGCAGTGAATGCCGGTCTACAGAAGCAGCAGTCTGACCTCCAGGCTCTCCAGCAGCGTCTGGGTAATGAGTTCCAGGCAGAGACAGACAAGTTCAATGAGGCACTGCGTGACAGCATCCAGCATTTCCTGGCCAGCTATAACGCCAAGAAGAAGTATGCCATCATTCTCTCCAAGGCTGGTGACAATATCCTGTATGCAGACAAGGTGTATGACATCACAGCTGATGTGATCAATGGCTTGAACAAGGCCTATAAGAGCAAGGCTGCAGCAACAGAGAAGAAAGAAGAGAAGAAATAATCGTTTCTTCTGATTCATGATAGAACTATGTCAAAAAGCATCCGGAGTCGTGTTGCGTTTTGACATAGTTCTTTTTAGCTACATCACCTATGAAACGTCAAGAGCGATACGACTATCTTCTGAAGTATTTCCGTGAACACATGCCTCATGTGAGTACGGAACTGGAGTTCGGCAGCGTGTTCCAGTTGCTGGTTGCCACCTTGTTGAGCGCCCAGTGTACGGATAAACGCGTCAATCAGGTTACACCTGCTCTGTTCAGCAGATATCCTGACGCAAAGAGCATGTCATTGGCTGAACCTGATGAAATCTTAGAGTACGTTAAGAGTGTCAGCTATCCCAATGCCAAATCGCGCCATCTCTCTGAGATGTCACGTATGATCGTGGATGTCTTCCATGGGGAAGTGCCCACCGAGATGAGTGATTTGATGAAGTTACCTGGTGTGGGGCGCAAGACGGCCAACGTGATTCAAGCTGTGGGTTATGGAAGAAGTGCCATGGCTGTTGACACCCATGTGTATCGTGTCAGTCATCGATTAGGATTGGTATCTAAGGATGCTGATACGCCAGAGAAGGTAGAGAAGGAGTTATGTAGGAATATTCCTGAAGACGATCGTGCCGATGCGCACCACTGGTTACTGCTCCATGGACGGTATGTCTGTCAGAGCAGGCAACCGCAATGTGACAAGTGTCCATTCTCAGACATCTGTCCCAAGCTACTGGAGGATTCCAAACTACGATGATAGGGTAGATGGTTAGTGAGTAGCTTCCCACCAACCTGTTGTGTTCTTATGGTTAGTGGCACTGCTGTTCACTGATGGATCGGAGATGGTGATTCCCGAGAAAGCATTGATAGGGATGGTATATCTCTCGCGCAACGAGGGCTGAGAGAAGAATTTCTCCGTGTGACGCTTGTAGGGCACCAGTTTGTTGATCTGACTCTCGAACGATGAATACAAGGAAGCATCCTTACACAGCATTTTCACATAATCACCCATATCAAAGAAAATCGTCGGGGTGTAACCATCCAGTCTTTGTATATCCTCGATGTCGCCATCAAACGTGAACTGTGCGTTGATCTGTTTCATGATGTTCACCATTCCTTGCACCTCGCTCAGCTTGGTCACACCAATCGTTCCATAGTTACGTGGATCACCCTGATCGTTTACATAATCCTTATAGAAATTGTAGAAGCCCTCGGCAACACCGTTATAATCCTTCTTCATCAGCGATGAACCAATCGTCGCATAAGGCATTCCCGCCAGCATCACCTCACAGGTGGAGGCGATGAGATAGTCAGACACATCTTTCAACTCATAAGCCACCTCGATGTTCGACATATAGCAGTCGTCGAACAGAATATACTCGGTATGCTGGAAGGAGTTCCTGATGGCAGCCGCCAGCGTACTGATATTGGCCTGATACGTTTCTGAAGAGGGATTACCAAACCAACGGGTCTCGATCAAGGGCAGTTCCTCTTCGTTCCATGCACCCCTTGCCATAGAGACATGGCGTTTGGCACCCACATCCTGTCCTGCAGGAATCCATCCGCAGGCATGACTTCCGATGATGAGTGCATAGGAATTAGCAGGAGCCTCTGTCTTGACATCATTGAAGAAAGAGGTCAGTCCGGCCACAGAAGTGTAGTTTCCGCCAGTCAGGTATGAATAGGTATTGAGCGTATCATTCACACAAGCCCCGTTCTTGTATTTGATGTCAATCAGATACGCACGACTTTCATTCGTGGCAATCAAGACAAGGAACCGCTTATTCCCCAGTCCTCTCTGATACTCAATGGCCGTCTTCATACCGCTGATATTCTTCAGAAAGTACGAATAGATATTGTCATTGGAACCTGATTTCGACCATGGCATATACATCAGGATGGTCATCTCAGCATCCTTTGCTGGAGGATCCGGCTCATCATGATGCTTATGACAAGCCACCATGGTGCAAGCGATGAGGAATATGAGGACGACTTTCTTCATGATCACATTGATACTATGATTGTTTCTTCTGGAGTTCGGCGATGCTGACCTTTAAGGCGGCGATCTTCTCCTCGGCATCATGTTCCTTCTTACGTTCCATGGCTACAACAGCTTCCGGAGCGTTAGCAACGAACTTCTCATTAGAGAGTTTCTTCTTGACACCCATGAGGAAGCCTTCGAGGTGCTTGAGCTGTGCTTCTGCCTTCTCGATTTCAGCAGCCACATCGATCATGTCACCCAGCGGAACGGCATACTCATCAGTACCTACCATGAAAGCACTGGCATCAGCAGCTTTCTCGTTCACTACGGTAATACCCTTCAGGTTAGCCATCTTGGCGATCACATCATTATAGGTCTCGTAACGGTTGGCATTGACGGTCAGCAGTTCGAGCTTCTCCTTTGGAGCGATGTTCTTCTGACTGCGAACCATACGAACACCAGACACGATCTGCTTCACCTGTTCAATATCGTTGATCAGTTTCTCGTCATCGCTTGACAGTCTCTCCATCTTCAGACAGTCGCGCATGATGCTCTCACCATCCTTGCGGTCATAGAGGTGTTGCCAGAGCTCTTCCGTGATGAACGGCATGAACGGATGCAGCATCTTCAGCAGGTTGTTGAAGAAGTTGAGGGTAGCCTCGTAGGTCTGACGGTCGATAGGCTGAGCTTCTCCATTGATATAGGCAGGCTTGATCATCTCCAGATACCAGCTTGAGAACTCATCCCAGAAGAGTTTGTACACTGCCATGAGTGCTTCAGAGATACGGTATTTCGAGAACAGGTCATCGATCTCTGCGTTCACCTCTTTCATCTTGGCCTCAAACCATTTTGTGGCCAGGATGTTGGCAGTTGTAGGAGTGGCGTCTGCCACCTTCCAGCTCTTCACCAGTCGGAAGGCATTCCAGATCTTATTGTTGAAGTTACGTCCCTGTTCGCAAAGACTCTCATCGAAGAGGATGTCGTTTCCTGCAGGAGCAGAGAGCATCATACCCATACGAACACCGTCGGCACCGAACTTGTCGATGAGCTCGATGGGATCAGGAGAGTTTCCAAGACTCTTTGACATCTTCCGCCCGAGCTTGTCGCGAACGATACCTGTGAAATACACATTCTTGAATGGGAAGGTACCCATATACTCCTCACCGGCCATGATCATACGTGCCACCCAGAAGAAGATGATATCTGGAGCAGTCACCAGGTCGGAAGTGGGGTAGTAGTACTTGATCTCTTCATTACCAGGATTATTGATACCGTCGAACAGGCTCACCGGCCACAGCCATGAAGAGAACCAGGTGTCGAGGGCATCCTCATCCTGTCGTAAGTCAGTCAGACTCAGGTTGGCATTACCGCTCTCCTTACGTGCTAACTCAAGGGCTTCCTCAGCGGTCTCGGCCACTACGAACTTCTCATCCGAAGCATCATCAGCAGGTTCGCCATAATAGTAGGCAGGAATACGATGTCCCCACCACAGCTGACGCGAGATACACCAGTCCTGAATATTCTCCAACCAGTTCTTATAGGTGTTCACATACTTCTGCGGATAGAACTTCATCTCACCGGTTAACACTGGCGGAAGGGCGATGTCAGCAAAGTGCTTCATCTTGAGGAACCACTGCAACGACAGTCTTGGCTCGATGGCCGTATCTGGATTACGCTCTGAGTAACCTACCTTGTTCACGTAATCTTCCACCTTTTCCATCAAACCGTTTTCCTGTAAGTCCTTGGTAATCTGCTTACGACAGTCGAAGCGGTCCATGCCTACATAGATAGGACTCTGATCAGAGATCGTTCCATCAGCATTGAAGATATCGATGGTTTCCAGATTATGCGTCTTACCGAGCATATAGTCGTTCGTGTCGTGTGCTGGTGTCACCTTCAGACAGCCCGTACCGAACTCAATATCCACGTAGCGGTCCTCAATCACAGGAATCACGCGGTTCACCAGAGGAACGATCACCTTTCTGCCTTTCAGCCACTGGTTCTTGGGATCCTTCGGGTTGATACACATTGCCGTATCACCCATGATGGTTTCAGGACGAGTGGTGGCCACCACAGCATAATAGCCTTTCTCATCCTTGTGGATGATATTACCGGTTTCTTCCGGATTTTCCGGAATATCTAAATTTTCCAGATCTGCTACATAATATTTCAGGTGGAACAAATGACTCTGTTCCTCTTTATAAACCACTTCCTCTGTGGAAAGAGCTGTCAGTGCCTTGGGATCCCAGTTCACCATGCGCATACCGCGGTAGATGAGTCCTTTGTTATACAGATCCACAAACACCTTGATCACACTCTGTGAACGTGTCTCATCCATGGTAAAGGCCGTTCTGTCCCAGTCGCAAGAAGCACCCAGGCGGCGTAACTGCTTCAGGATGATGCCACCATGCTCGTGGGTCCAGTCCCATGCGTGCTTCAGGAACTCATCGCGTGTCAGGTCATGTTTCTTGATTCCCTGCTCTGCGAGCTTCTTCACCACTTTGGCTTCAGTGGCGATGCTGGCATGGTCGGTACCAGGAACCCAGCATGCGTTCTTACCCTCCATTCGGGCTCTTCTTACGAGGATATCCTGAATGGTGTTGTTAAGCATATGACCCATGTGGAGTACGCCTGTGACGTTTGGCGGTGGGATGACGATCGTATACGGTTCTCGACCATCCGGTTTCGAACTGAACAGTTTGTTGTCAATCCAATACTGATACCATTTCGATTCCACCTCCCGTGGATCATACTTGCTTGCTAATTCCATTTGTCTTTATCTATTTTATCTGTTTGCGAATAACCTTATTGTCCTTTAGGAAACAATGGTGCAAAGGTATAAAGAATTTCCGAAACCACCAAATCTTCACCTTTATTTATATATGTGATGATTCTTGTGCTTCTTGAAGCTTTTCGCTACATCCTTTGATCATCGTCTTCAGTTGTGCGATGCGCGACTGTGCGTTTTTCACCTGAGGGTGTTTGGTATAGTAGTCGAGGGCCGACTCAAAGTTCTCGAGTGCGTTTGCCCATTCATCGTGGAACATGTAGCAGAAGCCGATGCGGTAGAAGGAGTCGGCTTTCTCGTTGGGATAGCACAACAGGATATGCTGTTCGTAATAGGGAATGGCCTCGGCGTATTGCTCGAGGATGAAATGACTCTCTGCATTGGCGAAGAAATAGACGCTTCGCTCATGCGGTGCCAGTGATTCTATTTTCGGAATGGCTTCATCAAGGTAGGTACACGCCTGCTGGTAGTCCCATTCGTAATAGTAGCAGAGTCCCATAAATGCATGGAACCTGGCATTCAACGTATATTCCTTGTCAAGGGCTGAAAACAGGAGTAACGATTCATGGTACATGCCGCTGGTGAAATACTCTAATGCCTTACCTAACTTTTCCGTGTCAGGTGACTTACTCTTCTGCGCGGAAACAGGAAGGACGGAAACCAGTAATAATAGGGTTACTACGAACCACCTCCATGAGGTTCTGCCCTGCAGTTTATTTCTCATCGGTGTAGAAATTGATGAGGTTCCGCAGGGCACGATCGCATATACGACAGAACACCGGATTGGCATTGGTGCGCATACGACAGTCCTGCATGCCTCGATACACACCGTTCAAACTATATCCTGCACCTTCGTACAACCCCACCTTGTCCTTGTTCTCGGGGGTAGCAGGAGTGGGATTCTTAGTACCTTTCTCGATCATGTCTTCCCATTTCCCGTGGAAATCCGTCAGCGTGGTGATGTTAGGCTCCCATGGCTCCACATCATGCGGATACATCGGAATGGGCTCATTCTCATATGCATACTCATCACCCAATCCACCGAAGCTATGACCGAACTCGTGAACCACCACAGGACGGTAATTCGGGTGGTGTGTCATCGACAGGTTATAGGAGTTCAGGATGCCACCGCCTCCATACTGGTCCGTATTCACCAATACGATGATATGCTCATAGGGAGTACCAGCCAACACGTCGTGTAAATCTTTGAGGTTCAGTGTTGTTAAGTACCTGTTGCTATAGAATGTGTCGAAGTGCGAATGAAGGGCGGTTTCTTTCCAGATTCCTTTCGATGGCTCACTCGTTCCACTCTCCTTGGAAGGCGATTTCACTGCCACGATATGGAAGCGGTTGCGCATACTTTTGAAAGGCTCATGGGCAAAGAGCGCCTCGATGGCCACATGTGCATCTTCAAGGAATACCGGCATCTCATCCTCCAGATAACCTTCGGCCACGAAGGCGATATGGATACAGCGATTAGTGTCGGCAGCCTGCTGAAGGGTTTCATACGGGGTTACCATGTTTGTACCTGTCTTCCTGATCAGGATATCGGTAGGTACAACGGTATGGGTGAACTTAGCCATCACCTCCCTGCGGTTGTTCATCAATGCCACTGTTACATCCACGGTATCCTTGGGCATGGGTACCAGGAAGACGTTTTCAAAGGAACGCCTAACACCCGTCTGTGCCTCCTCATAACTCAGCCATTCCTGGAAGAGGGTAGAGAAAGAGTTCTTATAGATGATGCGTTGGGTATGATGATCCGTCACCCAAATCTGACCATTGCCTTCTACGGGTACCTCATCCAAACGATATCTTTTCCCATACCAGCGGGGGATGCTGTTCAGCTTGTCCAAGGCAATCTCCTGATGGTTCACATCACCCGAGAAGGTGTAATCAATACGGAGCGTACCATCGATGAAATAGTCATCGAACACGGGTTCTTGCACTACTTTTGTTTCCTGCGCCCAAGTCGTTAACGACAAGCAGGTTATCATCGCTACTAATACTTTTATTCTTTTCATATGGATGTATTTATTGAGTCATGTTATTCTCGAGATGTTTGATCAGTTCCTGGATATAGCTCCTGTTCCAATCGTTCAGATGATATCGGCGGTTGTTGAACGCCAGGATATCCAGATCCATTGCCACCTCATGGCGCTTACGGGCTTCCTTGGTGTTCCCGCACTTTTCTTCCAGTTTCTTGAGCAGTGCTTTGACCTCTTGGTAGCTCATGTTTGTGGTGATAACAGCCAACGCATTGATGAAATCCGGTCCTTCCTTCTTGACATCCGCCGTCTGCAGGGTAGGAGAGAACACGATATCATCACCGAAAGAGTCCTTTAACAGGATTCTTACCTCCTCCAGATGGCGTTCCGCATCATGGTTAGATCCGATGGCAATGAGTATCTTATTCATCTTTCTAATCATACAAAATTAGTCTTTTTGCAATGTTTATTAAAATATTTTAGTAAAAAATTTGCATTATAAAATATTTTTTAGTAATTTTGTAGCGGAATTTTAACTTTTTTGACTATAGTGAAGAAATATTGCATTCTTTTTATGATGCTGATTTTATGTTCGGCCTGCGAGTGGAAACTCAAGCCGAACGAGGACGAGTTGCTCCAGCAACGCGTTGCTATTCAGCGTTATGACCGTTTGCAGAGCATGTATCTTACTACAGCCGATTTTGCTGCTCTTCAGCAGATGGAGACCAATTATCCCATGGAGACCCGCGCATTGATCGAAAATGTGCTTATGCTGGGACCGATAGACTCTCCGGACATCAACAAGAAATTCCTTGCTTTCTACCAGGATTCCACCTTGCAGACCATTCTCAGTGATGCCGAGGCCCAGTATGCGAACATCGATGATGTGAACAAGAAGCTCAATGATGCCATCGAACGCTTGAAGAATGATGTTCCTGGCATTCCCATTCCTCGTTTCTATGCACAGGTTGGAGCGTTGGGACAGAGTATCATCGTGGGGGATGAGAGCGTGGGTATCTCGTTGGATAAGTATCTCGGTGCCGACTATCCCTTATACGCAAAGTATTATCCGGAACAGACAAGAGCATCGATGGATCGTGAGCATATCGTTCCCGATTGCATCAGCTTCTATTTGCTGAGTCTGTATCCTATGAAGGATTTCGAACTTCGTAGTCAGGTTGACCGTGATCTACACATGGGTAAGGTGATGTGGGTGACCAATCATTGTGTGGGGCACCGCTTCTTCAATACCCATTATGTGCAGGTGGTTGACCGTTTTATGAAGAACAATCCTGGTATTACTGTGGAGGCTTTATTGAAGATGACCGACTACACCCAGTTGAAGTGAGTCGTTGTCTGACCGCCTCGTACAAGAGTACGGCTGCTGATACGGAGACGTTCAGCGAATCCAATCTTCCATTCATTGGTATTCGGATATGTGCATCTGCGGCTTCCCTCCAGACAGTTGTCAGTCCTGTAGATTCTGTTCCCATCACAATTGCCGTGGGTGCTATCATGTCTGTGTCGTAATACAGACTGGAATCTTGCAGCTGTGCGGTCAAGATCCTGATATGGTTTTCTTTCAGATATCGGATGCAATCTTCTGAGGTACATACCACACAGGGAACACTGAATACAGCTCCTAACGAGGCACGGATCAGATTCGGGTTGAAAAGGTCGGTCAAGGGGTCGCAGACAATCACGGCATCCGCTCCTGCAGCATCCGCACTGCGCATGATGGCCCCAAGATTACCCGGTTTCTCCACCCGTTCCAAGACCATCAGCAAGGGATTGCCTTTGAACGACAGTTCCTCCAACGTTCTGCTTCGAGTATGTACCACAGCAATAACACCCTCTGTGCTCTCCCTGTAGGCGATGCGCTCATAGACGTGAGGCGAAACGAAACAGGTATTGATGTCTGCTGGTAAATCGGCAGGAACAACCGCCTCGTTCTCTTTGGCTCGGATATATAGCGTATCGATCTCGTATCCCGCATCGATGCATTGCTGGATCTCCCGTCGTCCCTCCACAACGAACAACCCTGTTTCTCTACGAAGGGATGATTTCTGCTGGAGTGCCAGCAGTTTCTTGATCTTGGGATTTTGTGTACTTGACAAGTAGTTGTCCATGATTCACGATATTTTTTACAAAGGTAAAGCTTTTCATCGACAACACCAAATAAACGGGGTGCAACTTTCAGAGAATCTCATTCTTCTTGTACAAAGGCAAAACAATGTGAAAAAGTGAAAATCTTTTGTGGGTTCCGAGAAAATTGCTTACCTTTGCATACTTGGAAGGGTTCTCGCAAAATTGACCCTTCCCCAAGCACATGACTCATCATAAAATGGACAATACATTCATGAAAAGAACCTTATGGATCATTGCGGTCCTATTGCTCTCTGTCACCACAAAGGCACAACGTATTGAACTGAACGACATCAACCGAGGCATGTATTCGGCTGAGTATCTGCGTACGGTAACGCCCTTACCCGATGGGGAGAGCTATGCACAGATCAGTCAGGACGGCAAACAGGTGGTGAGCTATTCGTTCAAGACTGGTAAGCAGATAGGTGTTCTCTTTGATGTGACGAATACCAGGAAAGAGAACATCGATGATTTCGACGATTATATTCTGAGTCCTGACGGGAAGAAGATGCTGATTCAGACACAGACGAAACGCATCTACCGTCGCTCGTTCACAGCCGTATATTATATTTACAATATCGAGACCCGTATGCTGGAGAAGCTCTCGGATTACGGTCCGCAGCAAACTCCCGTATGGAGCAACGACGGTCAGCAGGTGGCCTTTGTTCGCGACAATAACATCTTCCTCGTCAAGTTGTTGTACGACAATGCCGAGAGTCAGGTAACCAAGGATGGGAAGTTCAACGAGGTTATCAATGGTATTCCCGACTGGGTATATGAGGAGGAGTTCGGCTTTAACTGCGCCCTGGCTTTCAATGCCGATGGTACGATGATCTGCTGGATACGCTTCGATGAAAGTCAGGTGCCCCAATACAGTCTGCAGATGTATAAGGGTATGCGCCCCGAGAAGAAGGAATATGCAACTTATCCTGGCTTATACGCTTACAAATACCCCAAGGCTGGTGAGGTTAACTCAACCGTGAGTGTACATAGCTTTGATATCCAGAGTCGTCAGACGCGTACCTTACAGGTGCCCTTGGAGAAGGATGGATATATCCCGCGCCTCAAAGCTACTGATGATGCAGAACGGATGATTGTCTTTACCATGAACCGTCATCAGGACGAGCTGAACATCTTTGCCGTGAATCCCCGCAGTACGGTAGCCAAACTGCTGATCAAGGAGAAGGTAGATAAGTATGTGAAGGAGGAGGCCATGGAGAATATCCTGTTCACCTCGAACAACATCCTGTTGCCCAGCGATCGTGATGGCTCCATGCAACTCTATTTGTATAATAAGAATGGTCAGCTTCTCAGAAAGGTGACTGATGTGAAAGGTGAGGTGAGCGAGGCCTATGGTTATGATGAGAAGACGGGTAATACCTATTATCAGGCTGCTGGTGAGGATGCGCTGAACCGCGAGATCTATGTGACGCTGAAGAACGGTAAGACACAGAAGCTGAGCACGCGCAAGGGATGGAACCAGGCAACGTTCAGCGAAGGGTTCCGCTATTTTGTGAATCAGTTCAGTGATGCCGAGACACCTTATATATATACTACCTGCTCAGCAGAGGGCAAGACGCTCTCTACCTTGGTGGATAATAGTCATCTCAAGGAGCGTCTCTCTGCATTGCAATTACCCAAGAAGGAGTTCTTCGAGTTCACAACCTCTGAGGGCGTGAAGCTGAATGGCGTGATGATCAAGCCGGTTAACTTCAATGCCTCCAAGAAATACCCGGTCATCATGTGGCAGTATAGCGGACCTGGTAGTCAGCAGGTAAAGAACAGCTGGACCATCGGTTCCATGGGTAGCGGTGCGATGTTCGACAACTACCTTACCGAACAGGGCTATATAGTTGTATGCGTGGATGGTAGAGGTACTGGTGGCAAAGGGGCTGACTTCGAGAAATGCACCTATCTGCGACTGGGTGAGAAGGAGGCCAAAGATCAGGTGGAAGCCGCTCTTTATCTTGGATCTTTGTCTTATGTGGATAAAGACAATATCGGCATCTGGGGATGGAGCTATGGCGGCTTCTGCACACTGATGAGTATGAGCGAGGGTAGGGGCGTGTTCAAGGCTGGCGTGGCTGTGGCACCACCTACCGATTGGCGTTTCTACGATACCATCTATACCGAAAGATTCATGCGTACACCGCAGGAGAATGCCTCAGGCTATGATATCAATCCCATCCAATGGGCTTCTAAGCTGCATGGCGCCCTGCTGATCTGTCATGGATTGGCCGACGATAATGTGCATCCGCAGAACACCTTCGAATATACTGAGGCGTTGGTGCAGGCAGATAAGGACTTCAAGATGAACGTCTATACCAACCGCAACCATAGCATCTATGGCGGTAATACACGCAGTCATCTGTTCAGACAGATCGTGAATTATTTCAACGAGAATCTCAAGTAAGACGACGTGCGAATAGATTCCCCAGATGGTTTTTCACAAATTTCGTGGGGGAAAAGGTTATTGAAACGTATTATATTAAAAAGGTTATATAAACATTTATGGCAAAAAGGTATTTATTAGGATTTGATGTCGGCAGTTCGTCTGTCAAGGCATCATTGGTTGATGCAGATACAGGTGTATGTGCAGCAACTGCTTTCTTCCCTGAGACAGAGGCTCCCATTATGGCTGTGAAGGCTGGATGGGCAGAACAGGATCCGGAGATGTGGTGGACAAACGCAAAGCTTGCTTTCCAGAAGATCAAGGCGGAAGCAGGTGCTAAGGCTGAGGAGATTAAGGCTATTGGTATTTCCTATCAGATGCACGGCTTGGTATGTGTTGACAAGGCACAGAACGTGCTCCGCCCGAGTATTATCTGGTGCGACTCACGTGCTGTTCCCTATGGCGAGAAGGCTTTCAATGAGCTGGGTGCTGACAAGTGCCTGGGTCATCTGCTGAACTCACCGGGTAACTTCACTGCCGCCAAGCTGGCTTGGGTGAAGGAGAACGAGCCTGAGTTGTTCGCAAAGATCGATAAGATCATGCTGCCTGGCGACTACCTTGCCATGAAGTTAAGCGGTACAGTGAACACCACCATCAGCGGTCTTTCTGAGGGTATGATGTGGGACTTCAAAGACAAGGCTCCTGCTAAGTTCTTGTTCGACTACTACGGATTCGATGAGAAGCTGATTGCTGATATCGTTCCTACATTCAGTATTCAGAGTACAGTCAGCAAGCAGGCTGCTGAAGAGTTGGGCTTGCAAGAGGGTACCCCGATCTCTTACCGTGGTGGCGACCAGCCCAACAACGCTTTGTCACTCAACGTGTTCAACCCGGGTGAGATTGCTTCTACCGCTGGTACATCAGGTGTGGTATATGGTGTGCTGGGCGAGGCTAACTACGATAAGAAGAGTCGTGTGAACACCTTCGCACATGTCAACTACACCACCGACCTTGATCGTCTGGGCGTACTGCTCTGCATCAACGGTACCGGTATCCTCAATGCATGGATCCGTCGTAACGTGGCTCCAGAGGGCATCTCATACAGTGAGATGAACGACATGATGGCCAATATCCCCATCGGTAGCGAGGGCGTATCCATCATCCCGTTTGGAAATGGTGCTGAGCGTGTGCTCGAGAACCGCGAGGTGGGCTGCTCTATCCATGGCGTGAACTTCAACAAGCACTCCAAGGCTCATCTCATGAGAGCTGCTCAGGAGGGTATCGTGTTCAGTTTCTGCTATGGTATGGAGATCATGCAGCAGATGGGTATGGACATCCGCAAGATCCACGCAGGAAAGGCCAACATGTTCCTCAGCGAGATCTTCCGCAATACCCTTGCTGGTGTAAGTGGTGCCACCATCGAGCTTTATGAGACTGATGGTAGTGTGGGTGCTGCCAAGGGTGCTGGTATGGGCTGTGGTATCTATAAGGATCACGACGAGGCCTTCGCCACCTTGAAGAAGCTGGCCGTTATTGAACCTGACGACAGCAAGCGCTCGCAGTATCTGGCTGCCTATGCCGCATGGAAAGAGCAGTTGGCAAAGATCTAATCAAGATTATTCAGTAAATTATTTAGAAATTATAAATCATTATTCAATTAAACAATTAAACTTATGGCAAAAGAGTATTTTCCGTTTACCGGTAAGATTCCTTTCGAAGGAAAGGACAGTAAGAATGTAATGGCTTTCCACTACTACGAGCCTGAGAAGGTCGTGATGGGAAAGAAGATGAAGGATTGGCTGAAGTTCGCCATGGCTTGGTGGCACACACTGGGTGGCGCTTCTGCAGACCAGTTCGGTGGTCAGACCCGTTCATACGAGTGGGACAAGGCTGCTGATGCTGTTCAGCGCGCTAAGGATAAGATGGACGCTGGCTTCGAGATCATGGATAAGCTCGGCATCGAGTATTTCTGCTTCCACGATGTTGACCTCGTTGAGGAGGGTGCTACCATCGAGGAGTATGAGGCTCGCATGAAGGCTATCACTGACTACGCTCAGGAGAAGATGAAGCAGTTCCCCAACATCAAGCTGCTCTGGGGTACCGCAAACGTATTCGGCAACAAGCGCTATGCTAATGGTGCTTCTACCAACCCCGACTTCGACGTAGTGGCTCGCGCTATCGTTCAGATCAAGAACGCTATTGATGCTACCATCAAACTCGGTGGTACCAACTATGTATTCTGGGGTGGTCGTGAGGGCTACATGAGTCTGCTGAACACCGACCAGAAGCGTGAGAAGGAGCACATGGCAACTATGCTGACTATGGCTCGCGACTATGCTCGCGCTAAGGGATTCAAGGGTACTTTCCTCATTGAGCCGAAGCCCATGGAGCCCAGCAAGCACCAGTATGATGTGGACACAGAGACCGTTATCGGTTTCCTGAAGGCACACGGTCTTGACAAGGACTTCAAGGTGAACATCGAGGTGAACCACGCTACACTCGCTGGTCATACCTTCGAGCACGAGCTCGCTTGCGCTGTTGACGCTGGTATGCTCGGTTCTATCGACGCTAACCGCGGTGACGCTCAGAACGGTTGGGATACCGACCAGTTCCCCATCGACAACTTCGAGCTGACACAGGCTATGCTCGAGATCATCCGCAATGGTGGTCTGGGCAATGGCGGTACCAACTTCGATGCTAAGATCCGTCGTAACAGCACTGACCTCGAGGACCTCTTCATCGCTCACATCAGCGGTATGGATGCTATGGCACGCGCTCTGATGAACGCTGCTGATATCCTTGAGAACTCTGAGCTGCCCGCTATGAAGAAGGCTCGCTACGCAAGCTTCGACGCAGGTCTCGGTAAGGACTACGAGGATGGCAAGCTCTCTCTCGAGCAGGTTTACGAGTATGGTAAGAAGGTAGGTGAGCCCAAGCAGACTTCTGGTAAGCAGGAGAAGTATGAGACCATCGTGGCTCTCTACTCAAAATAATCATCTCACTTTTGGGTAAAAATTGAGGATGGGCCACGGCTCATCCTCATTTTTATATCCCACAAGTTTTCTTTTTTATTCAACAACCTGACGGTAATAGACAGCACCCTGCTCATTCTTCAGTGTACGGGTGTTCTCGTCATAATCATAGCAGTCATCCTCCGATTCTACACCCTTAGGTTTCAGACTGATGGTGTTGCCATTGATGGTATAGGTGTACTCCGTATAGTTTAGACTACCTATCATGACCCATGTGGCCGTGCCGTCCTCATTCAGACAGAATCGGCTCTCCTGTTTTTCGTCATCATAGATTCCTGCCATATTGGCGAAAGTCAGCTCTTGCACTTCTTCCTGCGGTTCGTCAAGATAGCTTCGCATACCTTCCATCAAGTCGGATTTCTCTTCGTTACCGTCAGCATCTTTGAAGTACCTGATGATGTTATGTACACGCCAGTTGCCATCCTCATGGCAGAACTCGAACTTCTGACGGACATCCTGAACAGAGCTATGGAGGAGGAAGCTGACCGTCGCTTTCCCTTTCTCTACGTCCACCTGCTCAAACTTGATGTCGCGAGCCTCTAGGTCATCGGGGTTGCTGTCCTGCATCTGTGTCCAATAGTCTTCGTTGAAGAAACCGATCTCAGCCACATGAGCGTCCTTTTCATTAACGGCAGCCACCATCTTCCGCCACTCATGACAGGCATAAAGCTCGTCAATACCTGCTTCGTTTTTAGCCGCAGCGGCATACAGCTCCTTAATAAGGCCAGTCATTTCTTCCTGTGCCAATAGTACCGTCGAGTCAACAATAGCAGCGTCGGTATTCTCTGCCTGTGCCTTCTTGCCCCCGCATGCCATAAGCATCATCAACGCGGAAATCATTAAAATGCTTTTTCTCATAACAATTTGGCTTGTAGTTTGTTTTTTGTGGTGCAAAGATAACTTTTTTCCATGAAACTCACAAATTAAATAAGAAGAAGATGTAGAAGCAATTGGTGGAGTGGTGGGTTAAAAACGCATAATTCTCAAATTAGGAGTTAAAACGTTAAAGATTTTAAAGTGCCATAGTTTATGTCGGAAAGTAGCATAGTTTGTACCTTAAAGTGGCCTAGTTTGATGTGGTAATCAGCCTAGTTTCTATGAGAAAGTTGCTTAGTTTCTTTATATGAAGTTTATTTGGAATATTTCTCCGCTAAACTTCTAATTCTCTGTAAACTAAAAAGATGACGGCGGAGAAATTGTGGCGCTTACATTCGATACGCTTGGATGCTTTATTCACCTCTGAATGAAAGAATTCCTCCGCCATCATCTTTCTAATATATAGATAGTTAAAGGACTTAGCGGAGTAATAATAGAAAGTATTAGGAAGCCCAAAGAACGAATGTGTTATGGGGAAGCTAAGGATCTTAGGATTTAAAGGATTGGGGAGTAGTGCTGGCAGATCCAGGACCTTTGGTTGAAACCGAAAGTACTCCCGCTCGGAAATAAAAACAAATTTTTCATTATTTGTTTTGTATTTCGCTCGCTTATTTGTACCTTTGCCGCTGATATATATTTTTTGCACTTAAATTCAATGCTTATGAAAAAGGAAAAAGCAATTGTGTCAACAGTAGCGGAAGAACCAGGTTCATGTTACAGGTTAAGGACCTTAAGGTGCTTAAGGTCATTAAGGTCATTAAGGTCATTAAGGTCATTAAAGTCATTAAAGTCAGAATTATTATGCCGGAAAAATTGATTCGCCACTCAGGCAACTATCGCAAGTTGCTGTCTTACCAGAAGTCGGAGGTTATCTTTGAGATGACCTACTACTTCTGCCACAATTATCTGCAAAAGGGTGACCGCACCGTCGATCAGATGGTGCAGGCTGCACGTTCTGGCAAGCAGAACATTATTGAAGGCTGTGCTGCGTCCACAACATCGGCAAAGACAGAGATAAAGCTTGTGAATGTAGCGAAGGCAAGTTTGCAGGAGCTTTTAGAGGACTACATCGACTACCTGCGCACCCACGGCCACAGGCAGTGGGAAGAGAACTCTGTAGAATGGGAAGCTATGCGTAAGTTGGGCAAAGAGCACAACGATGCCACTTTCTTCATGAAGCTCTGCCAGACACGTCCACCCGAAACCATTGCCAACATGGCTATCATCCTTATTTATCAGGCCGACTACCTGCTTTTCAAGCAACTGGAGCGTCTGGAAAAGGATTTCATCACCCAGGGTGGTTTCTCTGAGAAAATGAACCGCATAAGGCGCGAGCATCGCGGCTTTTAGCTTTCCAAAGTCTATACAGTATATTATTCGGGAAACTGGAGTTTAGAATCACGAAGTACGAAGTATCAGCAAAAAAAGAACAATTTATTTTTTCACTTACCTATATTTTTCGTAACTTTGCCAATAAATTAGCGAAGTTACTACGTCTCGGCATAAAAAACAAACGAATTTGTTTTGTTCTGCTCTCGACTTTTCGTAACTTTGCCAATAAATTAGCGAAGTTACTACGTCTCGGCATAAAAAACAAACGAATTTGTTTTGTTCTGCTCTCGACTTTTCGTAACTTTGTACCCAAATAGTGAAGTTACGGCATTCATATCAAATATCAACGATTTATGGCTCATGTAAATAATCATCTCGTGATCATGGCAGGCGGAGTGGGGAGTCGCTTCTGGCCAATGAGTACAGCCGATCGTCCCAAGCAGTTTATTGACGTGCTGGGCGTTGGTCGTACCTTGTTACAACTCACGTTCGATCGGTTTGCAGGTATCTGTGACCCCCAAAACGTATGGGTGGTCACCAACAAGAAATATGCGGATATCGTACATGAGCAACTCCCCGAAGTGCCTCAGGAGAATATCCTGCAAGAGCCTTGTCGCCGCAATACCGCTCCCTGCATCTGCTATGTCAGCTGGCGCATCAAAGCCAAGAACCCCAAGGCCAATGTGGTGGTTACGCCCAGTGATCATATCGTGGTGAATACCGCTGAGTTCCAACGTGTGGTGAAGCAGTGCATGAAGTTCACCAGTGAGACGGATGCCATTCTGACCTTAGGCATGAAGCCTACTCGTCCTGAGACCGGTTATGGATACATCCAGGCTGATTTGAGTACAAGTAGTCCGAGGAACAAAGAGATTTTCCGTGTAGATAGCTTCCGCGAGAAACCCGATCATGGCACGGCACTGCAATATATCCGTAACAAGAGCTATTTCTGGAATGCCGGTATCTTCATCTGGAGCGTGAGCACCATCGTGAACGCCTTCCGTATGTATAGTCCTGCCATCAACAAGATATTCGAGAACATGCTGCCTATCTATGGTACGCCCAAGGAGCAGGAGGAGATAGACAGGAAATTCCCGCAATGTGAGAATATCTCTGTTGACTATGCCATCATGGAACGGGCGGAGGAGATCTTCATCTGTCCTGCAGACTTCGGATGGAGCGACTTAGGCACATGGGGCGCATTGATGATGCAGACAAAACGCGACCTATACGGCAACAGTGTGATAGGCGAAAATATCAACCTCTTCGATACCCACAACTGTATTATCCATGCACAACATCAGCAGCGGGTGGTGGTGCAAGGTCTTGACGGATACATTGTGGCACAGGAAGATGGGAAACTACTGATCTGTAAACTGGCCGAGGAACAACGAATCAAACAGTTCTCAGGCGAAGAATAATAATCATTCATGAAGAAAAACTCGTTGATCTCAAAGGATGGGGTGAGCTACCTGCTTCCTTTCATTTTAGTGACATTCTGCTTTGCCTTGTGGGGGTTCGCCAATGATATCACCAACCCGATGGTGAAGGCGTTCTCAAAAATCTTCCGTATGAACGTATCTGAGGGCACGCTCGTGCAGGTGGCTTTCTATGGTGGCTATTTCGCCATGGCCTTCCCTGCAGCCATCTTCATCAGGAAGTACTCGTACAAGGCGGGTGTGTTGATGGGACTGGCACTGTATGCTATTGGTGCATTGCTGTTCTTCCCGGCCAAAGGAATAGGCGTTTATGGCTGCTTCCTCGTGGCGTATTTCATCATGACCTGCGGACTGTCGTTCCTGGAAACGAGTTGTAATCCTTACATTCTTACGATGGGTAATGAGGAAACGGCTACCCGACGATTGAACCTGGCCCAATGCTTTAATCCTTGCGGCTCCATCATCGGTATGTTCGTGGCCATGAACTTCATACAGGCAAAGCTCAACCCGATGAGCAGTGATGAGCGTGCGTTGTTGAACGATGCGGAGTTTGAGGTGCTGAAGAACAACGACTTATCCGTATTGATTGCACCGTATCTGCTGATTGGTATTGTGATTACCGTGATGTTCCTCATCATCCTCTTTACGAAAATGCCGAAGAATGGCGACCAGAGTAAGGAGATTCATTTCCTTCCTACACTCAAGAGAATCTTCTCGTTAAAGTATTACCGCGAGGGTGTCATTGCGCAGTTCTTCTATGTGGGTGCGCAGATCATGTGCTGGACATTCATTATCCAGTATGGCACACGCGTCTTCATGGGTGAAGGACTGGATGAGCAGAGCGCAGAGGTGTTATCGCAACGCTTCAATATCTTTGCGATGCTCTTCTTTATCTGCTCGCGTTTTATTGCCACCTTCCTGATGAAGTATGTGAAACCCGCACAACTGTTGGCATATTTTGCCGTACTGGCTATGGTGTTCACCATGGGTGTGATCCTCTTCCAGAACCGATATGGTGTGTATTGCCTGGTGGCTGTTAGTGGTTGTATGTCACTGATGTTCCCCACCATCTACGGTATAGCCCTCGACGGCATGGGGGATGATGCGAAGTTCGGAGCCGCAGGACTGATCATGGCGATTCTTGGCGGATCGGTATTACCACCGTTGCAGGCAGCGATCATCGATTTAGGCACGGTGTCTGGAATCCCCGCTACGAATGTGTCCTTCGTATTACCGCTTATATGCTTCCTGGTAGTAGGTGCTTACGGATACAGGATGCATAAAGCGAAACCGAATGTGTAACAAGAAAGAGAATAAGTATAGTTAACGATGAGCGAGATCAAGAAGATCGTATTGACAGGTGGTCCTTGTGCCGGTAAGACAACGGCCATGGTACGCATCATAGAGCATTTTACCAGTCTGGGATTCAAGGTGTTCACCATTCCTGAGATTCCCACTATCTTCAGTCAGGCAGGAATGAACTACCTGACCGACAACAAAGGATTGTTCTACGAAGGTGAGAAGGCAACGCTTGAGTTGCAGTTAGGCTTCGAGGACAGGTTTATGCGGATGGCAGCAGAGTGTCATGAGCCAACCATCGTGGTATGCGACCGTGGTGCCATGGATATCTCGGCCTATATGCAGCCTGAGATGTGGGAGGAGATTACTGCCGCCGTGGGTACGAACACCCAGGAACTGCGCCAGCGTTATGATGCTGTGCTCCATCTGGTATCTGCTGCCGACGGTGCCGAGCAGTTCTATACCACCGCCACCAATGCAGTACGCTACGAACAGATGAACGAGGAAGGACTGCGGATTGCCCGTGAACTGGATAAGAAGGTGATCAAGGCATGGACAGGTCATCCTCATCTGCGTGTGATCAACAACCATGAGGACTTCAACAAAAAACTCAATCGTGTGATCTTAGAGATATCCCACGTGCTCGGTCTTCCGCAGCCGATCATTGAGGAGCGGAAATATATTGTTGAGTTGATAGGAGAGATTCCCGACTGTACAGAAAGTGATATCGTTCAGACCTACTTAGTGGCTGAACCTGGCTGCGAGATCCGTCTGCGTCGCAGGGGATGGCAGGGTACTTTCGTGAATGTTCACACCACCAAGAAACGTACGGAGAACAACAAGGTGCTTGAAACGGAGCGACAGGTGAGCAACAGTCTTTATGAGTCGTTGCTCCAGCAGGCTGATCCTTACCGTCAGAGCATCCGTAAGCACAGAAAGAGTTTCATCTGGAAAGGTCAGTACTTCGAACTGGATACGTATTACGAGCCCGTTGATCATCTGATGATTCTCGAGACGAAGGGCGTGGCCGATCAGGAATCGGTGAAGTTCCCGCCGTTCATCAGGGTTGTTGAGGATATCACAGGTAATAAGAGATACTATAATTACAATCTGGCGTTGAGAAGATCATAAACGGAGCAAGACGACATAAAAAGTGCGCATTTATTTTGTTATGTGACGTAAATGTTGTACTTTTGCACCGAAATTTTTGATTTATGGCACATAATGTTTTTAAGGGACTTGGTATCGCACTTGTCACCCCCTTTACCCAAGACGGAGCCGTGGATTATACGGCGTTGAAAAGACTCTTGGATTATCAGGTTGATAACGGCGCGGATTTCTTTTGCATTCTTGCAACGACAGGAGAGACGCCCACACTGACTGTGGATGAGAAGAAGCGTATCAAGGACATGGTGGTTGAAAAGGTTGGTGGGAAGATGCCCATCCTCGTAGGATGCGGTGGCAACAACACCGCTGCCGTCGTGGAAGAACTGCAGACGGGTGATTACCATGATGTGGACGGAATCCTCAGTGTTTGCCCTTATTACAATAAGCCATCACAGGAAGGTTTGTACCAGCATTTCAAGGCGATTGCCCATGCTACAAAGCTGCCTGTGGTACTGTATAATGTGCCAGGACGAACAGGCGTCAACATGAAGGCCGAGACGACGGTGCGTTTGGCTCGCGACTGTGAGAATATCGTGGCTATCAAGGAAGCCAGCGGTAGTCTGGAGCAGGTGGACGAGATTCTGAAGAACGCACCCAGGGGCTTTGATGTGATCAGTGGTGATGATGCTCTCACATACCCGATGGTGGCATGTGGCGCCGTGGGAGTTATCTCTGTGATTGGCAACGCCCTGCCCAGGGAGTTCTCGAAGATGATCCGTTTGGAGAAGAAAGGGGAGTTCGAAGGTGCCCTGAAGATTCATCATCGTTTTACCGATTTGTTCAGTCTGCTGTTCGTTGACGGTAATCCCGCTGGCGTGAAAGCCATGCTCCATCAGATGGGTTTCATCGATAATGTGCTGCGCTTGCCGCTTGTTCCCACTCGCTTAACGACACTACAAAGAATCTCGGAGATCTTAAAGGAACTGAAGATCTGATGGAAGAGAGAAGGGTGATGCATGAAATCACACCGCTGATGGGCAGGGATGTGCTCTACATTGCTGACCGTCGGAAAAAGGAGTTCACGTATCCGATTCATAACCATGAGGTATTCGAACTGAATTTTGTGGAACATGCCGCTGGCGTGCGAAGAATTATCGGCGACAGCAGTGAGGTAATCGGTGAATATGACCTGGTGCTGATTACGAGTCCGCAGCTGGAACACGTATGGGAGCAGAATACCTGCACGAGCGAGGATATCCGCGAGATCACCATACAGTTCGACTTCGGCATGGTCGAAGATTCTATCTTTGGCAGGAATCCGTTTCTTTCTATTCGCAAGATGATGAACGAGGCTCGCAAAGGATTGTGTTTCCCCTTGAGTGCCATCATGAGTGTGTATAAACAACTGGATACGCTCAGTAGTATCAATGATGGGTTCTATGCTGTGATGCAGTTCATGACCATTCTTTATGAATTGTCACGTTGTGAGGGTGCCCGCACCTTGGCATCATCCAGCTTTGCGAAGATTGCCGTGGAGGATAGTTCCCGTCGTATCTTCAAAGTGAAGAATTTTATCAACGAGAATTATATGGATGAGTTACGACTGGCACAGATGGCAGAGATTGCAGGTATGAGTGCCAGTGCGTTCAGTCGTTTCTTCAAACAACATACAGGAAGAAACCTGAGCGACTATATCATTGATATCCGCTTGGGCTATGCCACAAGAAAACTGGTGGATACCAGTCGTTCCATCTCAGAGATCAGCTTTGAATGCGGTTTCAACAACCTGAGTAACTTCAACCGCATCTTCAAAAAGAAAAAAGGTTGTTCTCCCAGTGAGTTCCGGGAGAACTACCATAAGACGCGCATTATTGTTTAGTAATTCTCGGCCTTAACCTGGAAGAAGCTCTGCGGATGATCGCATACAGGACAGATCTCGGGTGCCTGTTTGCCGATGACGATATGACCGCAGTTGGCGCATTGCCAGATCACATCACCGTCCTTGGAGAACACTTTCTTGTCGCGCACATTCTTCAAGAGCTTACGATAACGCTCCTCATGTGCCTTCTCGATGGCAGCCACACCCTCGAACTTCTCAGCAATCTCATCGAAGCCTTCCTCGCGTGCCTCCTTGGCCATGCGGGCATACATGTCGGTCCACTCGAAGTTCTCACCGTTAGCTGCATCTTCAAGGTTCTTCTCTGTATCGCTAACCTTACCGCCATTCAGGTACTTATACCACATCTTGGCATGCTCCTTCTCATTGGCAGCCGTCTCTTCAAAGATGGCAGCAATCTGCACATAGCCGTCTTTCTTTGCCTTGGAGGCGAAATACGAATACTTGTTACGAGCCATTGACTCACCAGCAAAAGCCTCTTGGAGGTTCTTCTCTGTTTTGGTTCCTTTTAATTCTTTCATACTGTCGTTGTTTATGGATGATTATTCTTTATTCAGGTTGTTTGGTGATCTCGCCGCGCATACAGATATTCATGTATTTGCGTACGGTCTGGTAGTCGGAATAGTGTCCTTGCAGGTGCATCAGTTTGGTGACAGCACTTTCTACAGTACTGTCATAACCGCTGATCACGCCTGCATTCTTCAGTTGGAATCCCGTGTCGTATCGTGCCATCTCAACGGTTCCTGCCGCACACTGACTGATATTCACGATGTTTACACCACGGTCGGCAGCATCCTTGAGCATCTGCATCAGCCAAGGGCGTTGGGGTGCATTACCGCTTCCGTAGGTTCGCATCACGATACTACGTAGCTCAGGGGCATCCAGCACATGGCGCACGATATTGTCTTGAATCCCAGGGAAGAGGGTAAACACCACCACGTTGGGGTCCGTAATATAATGAGGTATCATCGGACGGGTATAATCGGGCTGTAGGATATACTCCTCATGATACACGATATTCACCCCAGCATCCCCTAGATGAGGATAGTTGAAGGAATCGAAAGCATTGAATCCATCAGCATTGATTTTTGTTGAACGATTTCCCCTTAACAGCTTACCACTGAAATAGATACATACCTCGGGAACAATTGGCGTTCCATCACTGTGATGGGCGGCAGCAATCTCAATGCTGGTAATCAGGTTCTCCTTGCCATCGGTACGTAGCTGACCGATTGGAAGCTGTGATCCTGTCAGGATAACGGGTTTTGTGAGGTTCTCCAACATGAACGATAGGGCAGAGGCCGTGAACGCCATCGTATCGGTACCATGCAAAATCACAAAGCCGTCATACCGCTCATAGCTGTCGGCAATGATCTTGACCAGTTGTGCCCACAGACGGGGAGTCATATCCGAAGAGTCGATAGGTGCTGAGAACTGATAGACATCAATATCGGTCTGCATCCACTCGAATTCCGGCATCTGTGATGACAACTGTTGGAAATCAAGCGGTTCAAGGGCACCTGTCTTGGCATTCCTTCCCATGCCAATGGTTCCACCTGTATAAATGAGCAATACTTTTCTTTGCATATTCTTTGCTAAATTATTCGCAAAGATAAGAAAAAAAAGATGTAAAAGAAAAGAAAAGTGAAAAAAAACGTGTTTGCTTGCAACAAAATCGCAACTTGCTTCGTCTATAGGAATGTAGTTATGTTAGTTTTTAAGATGAAAAGACTGTTTTTAAGGATGACGACCGTGATAGTGGTCGCATTGATGAGTGTCACGGTAAAAGCGCAAAACCAGACGATTCGCGGACAAGTGTGTGATGTGGCCTCCGGAGAGCCAATGGTTGGTGTAACAATTCAAGTTGAGAACGGAATTACGATGGGAACCGTGTCTGATATCGACGGTAATTTTGTGATTGAGAACGTTCCTGTAGGACGTCATTCCGTCAGGGCAACCTATGTGGGCTATGAGTCATTGCTACTGAAAGAGCAGCTGCTCTCGTCAGGTAAGGAATTGGTGTTGAACCTCCGTATGCGCGAGAGCGTATCAGAATTAGGAGAGGTGGTGGTCAAGCCACGTGTTAACAAACAGCTTCCCCTTAACGAGATGGCCCAGGTGGGTGCCCGCATGTTCAGTGTGGAAGAAGCAACCCGTTATGCAGGCGGTATGGCAGATCCTGCCCGTACCGCCTCGATGTTTGCCGGTGTGGCATCTGGTGGCGTTACCAATGGTATCAGTATCCATGGCAATTCGCCCGAGATGTTACAGTGGCGTGTAGAGGGTATCGAGGTGACCAACCCTAATCACTTTGCCGACATCACTGGAGCAGGCGGTGGTATCTTCACCTCTTTAAATGGTACTGTCTTAGCCAACAGTGACTTCCTCACAGGAGCCATGCCTGCCGAGTTCGGTAACGCCCTTTCTGGTGCCTTTGATATGAAGATGCGTGCAGGAAACAACACGAAACATGAGCATGCTGTTCAGGTAGGAACGCTCGGAGTAGATTTCGCTTCAGAGGGTCCGTTAGGAAAGAATTCAAAAGCCTCGTACCTTATTAATTATAGGTATAGTTTCCTCGAGATAGCCAAGAAACTGCACGCCATCAATATGGAGAACGAAACACTCGACTATCAGGACCTGAGTATGAAACTGAACATGCCAACGCGCAAGGCTGGTACTTTTGCAGTTTGGTTCACTGGACTCATCGATAACTACGAGGCTGACTCGCCAGATCCATCAGAGTGGAAGACGCTTTGGGACATGAACGACTCATGGTCGCGCCAGCGCAACGGAGCCTTGGGTATCACTCACACTTATCGTCTCGGCACAACAGGAACGTTGCGCACCAGTGTGGCCTGCACAGGTACCTATAGAAAGTTGGGCATCAACGACTATGACGAACAACGCACGGAGATTCCCCATATGTTTGGACGTAATGCCCAGTGGAACGTCATCTTCAGTACGCAGCATCAGCAAAAGATATCGTCGCGCTATACCATGCAGAACGGAATCGAGCACCAGCACCTTGACTTCCACACATGGCTCGACAATATCACCGAGATCGGCAGTCCGCTGTATCGCGTCTATGAGTCGGATGGCAATACAGGTCTCACACGTTTCTATAGCAGTCATAAGTTAGCACTGAGCCGTCGTCTCTCTACAGTGGCTGGTGTCAATGTGATGTGGTTCAACCTCAATAACCAGTGGCTTGTGGAGCCTCGCATCAGTGTGCAGTACAAGACAACCCCGTCGAGCACCCTCTCTATTGCCTATGCCATGAACAGTCGTAAGGAGTCGACAGATACCTATTTCGTAAAAGGTTATGGTAATGGCAGTAATACTCAGGGGGTGAACCCCAACGAGGATCTGGGTCTAACCCGCTCACACCATATCTCTGCATCCTTTGCCCAACGTTTAGGCGAGAATGCCATGCTGAAGATTGAGCCCTATTGGCAGTGGCTCTTTGACGTTCCTGTAGAGCAGGGCACAGCCTATTCCATCATCAATCAGCGTTCGTTCTTCCAGGACCGTGCTTTAGTGAACGAGGGAGCAGGATGTAACTACGGAATTGATCTTACATTGGAGCGCTATTTGAAGGACGGTTATTATGGTATGCTGACAGGTACGTTATTCAAGTCTGAATACCGCGACGCCCAAGGAAAATGGCATCACTCGCGACACGACCGCGCCTTCATAGCCAACGTTGTGGGTGGCAAGGAATGGATGCTGGGAAAAGCCAAGAAGAACGTGTTCGGCTTCAACGGACGACTCACATTGATGGGCGGTGACCGCTATACGCCGATGGCCGAAGGTACCACCTACCAGGATATTATGCAACTTCCAGATAAGTCGGTACCATCTGACGACGGTCCTGACCCATATAACGCTCAGAAGGGCATGAATGTGGGATATGCGTTCTCTGTGAAATACACCATCAACAAGAAACATACCTCGCACCACTTCATTCTGGAATACCTGCAGATGCGCACATTCCAAGGTCAGACATTCGATCTACGTACTCACGATATTGTCGACCAGTTTACATCACTGACCTTCCCGAACATTGCTTATCGTGTAGAGTTCTAAAGAAAATGCGTGCTGGAAGAAGTTCTTCTGGCACGCACTGATTATAATATAATTAACGAGAGAGAAAAACGATTCTTCTATTTCCTTTCCATGATGAGTTTGTTCATCTCCTTCATGTATTTCTCAGTGAGTTCGTTTATCTGCTTCTGTGCTTTTTGTGCTTTCTTGGGCAGAGAACCGCGTACTCTGTAGATATCGTTAAACAGTTTGTTCTGCTCCGTGAGGTATTGCAACATATCCTTGTAACTCTGAGTGTTGACTTGATTCATCACATCTGTAGGAGGCTGGAGATCTTTGAACTTCTTGAGGAATTCCTGATAGAATTCATCCATTCCCTTGTTCAGTTCGATAATCTGCGGAGCGTATTTGTCAGCGTAGATACCTAGACGAGATTTGAAGGCGGGTCCGTCTTTGATGAGCTTATTCAGCGTTTGATAGATAGGTGCTGCTTTCATGATGTTTGCCCTCATGGTAGAGTTCATTTGCGTGACATCAAACAGCTGTTCCGGTGATAGGTTCTTCAGCCACTCTGTTGCCTTATCGCTTTGTTGATACATCGCATTCGGATCAATCACCTCTGTCACAGTTGACTCTTTGATGCCTTCGGCCAGCATTTGTTCATAGATGTCGGGGCGTAGTGATGTGATCATAAAGACAGTACCCTTTACCGTATTGATCCCATCTTTTTCTCCTGCACCTTCCCATGCGATGGCGTATGCGTCACGTAGTTGCGGGTTCTCTGTGTTCTTGACACACAGGAGCCACATCTCCTGCTGTGTGGATGTACGCACAATATAGTGTTTGTTTGCTTCATTGTTGATGCTCTTCACATTGATGCCGAACATCTCTTTGTTGCCTGGTGCGAGGTGTTGCATCTGATAGGAAACGGGTTCGTCCTCGATAAAGCAATCGTTGATACGGTCGATGGACAGTTTCTTCTCACCGAATGGCTCGTCGATAGATGCCTCGAACTTGACGATCCTGACACTTGATTCCAGTTGGTTGGTATTCGGGTTCTTCTGTACCGAATAGATCTGGTCGGAAGTTTGTCCGAAGTCACGGATAATGTCATTGAACAGTTCGATGACATGGGTTGGGGTCTGTGACTTGCCCTTCTGCTGGGCATATGTTGCTATTGCGCTGCATGTGATGAGCAGCATGATAAATATCCTTTTCATAATGTAGTTGTTTTTTTATTGTTGAGCTGTTTGTTGTAGATTGTTCTTTGAGATCTCGAGTTCGAGTTCCACCCATTTGAGATAGGCTTCGTCGGCTTGTTTCCTTAAGAGAGCCAGTTCCTCAGGAGTGTGCTTGTAGTTCTCAGGACGGGTGATGGGAATGTCGCTTTCAGTGAGGGTTACCGTAGGCTCTTCGGTGGAGACCTTCTCTGTTGTGGTTTGCTCGGATGGAGTGATTTCCTGGGCTAACAGGTTGTCTGTGGTAACGGGTTTGTACTGCTGCTTAGCTGGTTTGACAGGGATAAGATCCTCTTTCTGCTTGATTACCTTCTGGGGCGATGTCGTCTGAGGTTCACTCATCTTTGTTTCACTCATCTGGATTTCGCTCTTCTGAGGCTCGTCCTCTGAAGAATCTTTCTGTTGTTCCACATTGACTGCGACGGGTGTTCCCTTGTTCACCTGTGTGTCCTTCGGCGGTGTGATGAATATGGCGACTACACCGGCTACGCAAGCTGCTGCAATCCATGGCCAGAGCATATGGGTGCGAGTAGAGTGGTTGTTCTGTTCCACCTTCTGCAGTACCCTGGCATTGAGGTCAGCTGGCATCTGAGGACGTTCCATCTCGTCCTGTCTGAGAGCATCACGAAGATTCGTGTCCTGCTGTCGCAATGAATTCAGTTTGTCCTCTGTCATGATTGTAACATTTTAATGATTTTGTATAGTTTCTTTCTTGTTCTGCTTAGTTTCGAGGCAACCGTGGTAGGTATCGACTCGGTGACGTAAGCAATATCCTTCAGGCTCATCTCCTCATAGTAGAACATGGTGATGATGGCCCGTTCATCAGGTGGCAAATGCCTCAGGGCGGCTCTGATCAGTTGTACTGTTTCAGGATTCGGATGCCCGAATGTTTCTTCCACCTCAGTATCCGACAGTTTATCAGCTTCGCCTTCATGGTCCTCGTAGTAGATCACCGGCAGACTCTTATGTCTGAGAAAACTGATGGATTCGTTATAGGCAATGCGAGAGATCCATGTCTTCAGAGACGATTTCGTCTCATCATACATCTTGATATTTCTGAAGACCTTAATGAACACATCCTGATACACCTCTTCAGCGTTTTCGAGCCCGGGTATCAGTCGTGCTACTTGGGCAAAGACCGCATTCCCGTAAAGCTCGAGCGTCATCTGCTGTGCCTTAGAACTTTGTTTCCGCAGTTCCTGAATCAGGTGTATGTCTGTTTCCTTCATCCTTTTTATTGTCTTCTGTTTATATATACGACAGAAACATTCCAAACATTGCACAAAGATAAGAAAAAACATGTATCTTTGCAAAAAAAGATATATCCAACTGTAATCATTTCACTTTTTCTGCGACTAATAGGTCAAACGAAAGAGTTCAACAATGGAAACAAAAGAATTAGAGAAAGAATTCCTGGAAATGGTCGAGGTGCAGAAGCGTACCATCTACAAGGTGTGTTACATGTATGCCAATGATCAAGATGATCTGAACGACCTGTTTCAAGAAACGGTGCTGAACCTATGGAAGAGCTTCCCGCGCTATCGGGGGGATAGCAAACTCTCCACCTGGGTGTACCGCATCTCCATGAACACCTGTATCACCTTTCTGCGTCGCTCCAATGTTCGTCCGCAAACCGTGCCCATGACGGCTCAAATGGCAAGCAGCTTGGTGGCAGATGAAGAAACAACAGGTCATCTGAAGGAACTCTACAAACTCATTAACCAGCTGGGGAAACTGGAACGCGCGTTGATTCTCCTCTGGCTTGAAGAGCGTAGTTATCAGGAAATGGCCGATATCCTCGGTATCTCTAAGGCGAATGTTGCCGTTAAACTCAATCGTATCAAAGAGAAATTAAAAAGGATGTCTAACAGTTAAAAGATTTGGATTATGGAACTTGACGATTTGAAGACCCGTTGGAACGCACTTGATCAGCGTCTGGCAGAAACAGAAATAGTGAATATGCGCATGGTAAAGGAAATGGTTTCGCATAAGACGAAGTCAGCCTATGACCACATAGTAGGACAGAACATCTACAACCTCGTGGTATGTATCTTGATCATCTGTGTAGTGTTCCCATTCGTATATATGAATACGCCCATCCGTTTCATCTCGTTCGCAATTGTTGAAGGCGTGATGGTACTTGGACTGATCCCTCAGATATGGAAAATCTCCCTCTTGTCAAAATTCAATTTGGAAGATAAGAAGTGCAGCGAACTCAGTCGTTTGGTGCTCAAATACAAGAAGGTCTGCCAGAATGAGACACATTGGACGATTGCCGCTGTATGTCTGGCGATGGTTGCCTTCTACATCTTGGAACTCGGTTTCAACAAAGAAGCAGGTTATGTGTTGGGTACACGACTGCTGTTACCGTTAGGACTTACGGTGCTCACCTTTGGTCTTGGCTTGATTCTTGCCAAGTGGATGCGTCGCCGTCATTCCCAGCAGTTGCTGGAAATCGAACAAGGACTGGCAGAACTGAAAGAGTTTGAAGAATAGCCGCTAAAACTTGTGAGATAGAAGAAATGTGTGTATCTTTGCAGCATCACACATTTTGAAATGGAAATTATTCATTACTATAAAGAAAAAGGTACAGGCTTCCCCTTTATTCTGCTGCATGGCAATGGGGAAGACTGTTCCTATTTTGCTCGGCAGATGGATCCTTTCTCCGAGCATTTTCATGTCATCGCATTGGATACACGGGGTCATGGACGGACTCCACGTGGCGAAGCGCCATTTACCATCCGACAGTTTGCCGACGATCTGCTGACCTTTATGGACCAGCATCACATAGAGAAAGCACATATCCTTGGATTCTCCGACGGCGGTAACATCGCGATGGTTTTTGCATTGGCACACCCTGAACGTGTGGAGAAACTGATTCTCAATGGGGCCAATCTGGATGCATCGGGTGTGAAGAGGAAGATACAGATTCCTATCGAGATTGGATATAGAATTGCCAAACTCTTTGCAAAGAAGAGTCCTAAGGCAAGGAAGAATGCTGAAATGCTGGGGCTGATGGTCAATGATCCCAATGTGAAGCCGGAAGAACTCTCGCGGATTCAAAACCAGACCTTAGTAATAGCAGGTGATAACGATATGATCAAAGACAAACACACCCGTCTGATTGCGAATATAATACCCCATGCAGAACTGTGCATCATCCATGGAGACCACTTTATTGCGAACAAGAATCCAGTGGCTTTCAACGAAGCGGTCATACATTTTTTGGAATAAAATGAAAAAAAAATGATGATGAATGTCACCTTTTGTCCTTTTGACTTGTTATATATGTGAAGACGCAAGTCAAGAACATAGTATTAACAATAAAAACAATTAGAACAATGAATCAGTTAATTTGGGTCTTAGTACCAATCGCATGTGGATGCATTCTTCCTATCTTCGCAATCTGGATGGGAATTCGTAAGGAAATCAACGAGACAAACACTCGTACACAGATCGCGCTCGCCGCTATCGAGAAGAATCCGGATATGGATCTCGAAGAGCTGATGGAGAAGATCTCTCCGAAGAAAAAGCTGCTGAAGGAGAAACTGCTCAGTAAGCTCCAGGCAGGAACCATCACCACTCTGCTGGGTATTGCGTTTCTTGGTTACAGTGCTTATCTTACTTATTTCGGCGGCAGTCCTTATGTAAGTATTTCTGGAATGTGCTTAGGAGGCGTGGTACTGTTGGGTGTTGGCATCGCTCTCCTGATCAATTACAATGTGGGAAAGAAGATGCTTGCCAAGGAGATTGAAGCAGAACAAAACAAACTGTTAGAGCAGGAATAACCCGTGACACGCGAAGTATTCATAACACATGTAGAGCGTGAGCAGGAAGCACTACGAGGCTTCTTGCTCGCCCTCTGCTGCGGTAAAAAGGACGATGCAGACGATCTGGCTCAGGAAGCGCTGGTCAAAGCTTACCTTTCCAGTGCTGGCTATCAGGACAAGGGCAAGTTTCGTTCGTGGCTCTTTAAGATTGCCTATAACACGTTCCTTAACCACAGAGCAAGCATTCGCAACACGGAGAATATCGACGAGGCACGAACACTCGTTAGCGGCTCTGCCTCCGACTCTGGGTTCGAGCACCAAGACCTATACTTAGCCTTGCGCACCTTACCGCCCAAGGAACGCTCGGCCATCACTCTGTTTTACCTCAACGGCTATAATGTCAAGGAAATAGCCAAGATAACAGACACCTCGGAAGATGCTGTTAAGAAACAACTCTCACGAGGACGTGACAAACTGAAGGAACAATTGACAATTAATCAATGACAATGAATAAAGAAATGATAAAAGATAAAGCGCTGGAGGATATCTTCCTTGCACAAAAGCCACATTTCTCGGACAACACCGACTTTATGGCATCGCTGACCAAACGACTGGATTCAGTGGAGTACATCAAGCAGCATCAAGAGGCAACCATCCGCCGTTATAAGATGGCAATGGTGCTGGTCTTTGTGGTGGGCATCATCAGTGGTGCTGCTACCATCGCATTCGTCCTTTCAACACCGCTCGACACTCCTCTCTTCACCTTTAAGGTGCAGACAGGTTTCCTGCTATGGTTGACAAAGAACTCACGATGGATTACAGTAACAGCCCTCTCTATGGTGATGACTGTGGGTATCTTCAGCATCATCAGCAATACGCTGGATATCCTGAAAATGCGTGTTAAATTAGCAACCATTTGATGAACAGAAAGAGCATTCAAACGATAGTAGTCCTCTTGTCTTTTGCTGTCATACAGCTTCAGGCACAGGATATGGCACACTACAAACGTGTCATCAAGGAGATCAGTTCGGCCAAGTATCAAGGTCGTGGCTATGCTAAGAACGGAGCCAACAAGGCAGGGAAGTACCTGCAGAAGGAATACCAGAAAGCAGGCGTGGATGAAGTCATCTTGCAACCTTTCACCATCGACATCAATACTTTCTGTGGCAAGATGGAGATGTGGGCTGATGGCAAACGACTTCACCCTGGTGTGGATTTCTCCATGCGTGAGTATTCGCCTGGTGTTCACGGTGAGTTCCCTGTCTATCATGTTGATACCTTGAATTTCGATGCCGACCGGATGTATGCTGATCTGCAGAAACCAGAATATGCCAATGCTTTGGTCTGCTGCGATTTCTGGTTCTCCTATAACCATCGTGAGGCGTTCAAACGTCTGCAAAGGACTGGTGAATGTACCAATGCCGGTCTGCTCCAGATTTGGACATCGCCGATTAAATTCTATAAGGCATACGGTGAGAAAGTAGTTGACAAGCCGATTGTCTGGGTAACGCCCGAGGCCATTGAAGGCGTGAAATCTGTTCGTCTGAATGTTGACAACAAGTTCTTGAAGGACTACGGACTGTTCAACGTGATTGCGAAGGTTTCTGGCGAACGGCACGATAGCTGCTACGTGTTTACTGCTCACTATGACCACTTGGGTAATCTGGGCAAGAAGGTGTTCTATGCAGGTGCAAACGATAATGCTTCTGGTACGGCAGCCATTGTCACATTAGCCGCCTATTATGCCAAGTACCGTCCGCCATACGATATGTATTTCCTGTCGTTCTCTGGTGAGGATGCTAATCTGCGAGGCTCAGAGTACTTTGCCAATAATCCCATCGTACCCTTGGAGCAGATACGTTACCTATTTAATATAGATATGATAGGTGATGATAACGCTGTGCAGTATTGCGAGGTGAGCGAGGAGGGTATGCGTGGCTATCAGCTCTTTGAGCAAATCAATGGAGAGAAGAAGTATTTCAAGGCACTGAACCGTGGTGAGTTGGCAGGTAATAGTGACCACTATCCCTTTGCCAAACGACACGTACCCTGTATCTTCCTCGAGAACCAGGAGGGTACCGCCTTTCCCTATTACCATACCATTTATGACAATTGGCAACACGCCGTCTTCGACAGTTACGAACCCGTCTTCCGTCTGGTAACCGATTTCATAAAGAGCTATAAGTAAGAATAGTGATGAATGCTAAAATATCGACTATTGCAAGTATTGCTATGAGGATGGAAACAGAAAGGTTATTATTGCGTCCTTGGCTGGAGAGTGATGCTGAGACGTTGTTCAAATATGCCAGCGACCCAGAAGTAGGTCCTCGTGCCGGATGGCCGCCACATCAATCAGTGGAGGAGAGTTTGGAGATTATCCGAACTGTCTTCAATTCAGAAGGAATGTGGGCGGTAATATGGAAAGAGTCAGGAGAGGCCATTGGCTGTGTGGGCTACCTCCCAGCATCCTCGTCGAACCTGAAGATTGCTGAAGATCATGCAGAGGTAGGTTATTGGATAGCCCGTCCGTATTGGGGCAAGGGTATCTGTACGGAAGCACTTCAATTGGTTATCGACTATTGTTTCAAAGAAAAGGGCTTCACAATGCTTTGGGGTGACTACTTTCCTTCCAACCCAGCGTCTGGTCGCGTGATGGAGAAATGTGGATTCGTGGATACTGGCGAGGAGACTCTATGTCCCAATCTGGAAGTTGGCTCAGACCGTCCAGTCAAAATAATGAAATTATGCCCATAACCGAAGATAGACTCAGACAGTCGTTTAGCGAAGGTGGCGCACAGGAAATGACAAGGCGAGGTGAACAAACCATGCGCAAATGAAAACATTGTTATGAACATACTAATTATAAACGGAAGCCCACGTAAGAAGGGCTTGTTATCGCAGATGCTCGGCATCATGCGGGAAGAGTTAGAGAATAGAGGTGATCAGGTGCAGACGGTTTATACAAATGACTTAAGTATAAAGCCCTGCATCGGCTGTATGGCATGTCGTACAAAGATGAAGTGTTCGATATCAGAGGATGACTCTCAGCGAGTGTTGAAGATGTTACAAGAGGCTGATGCCATCATCATAGGAGCGCCCTGCTATTGGGGCAACATCCCTGGGCAGATGAAGCTGTTGTTCGACCGTATTGTCTATGGGATGATGCGTGACACACCTCGTTTCCCTGAACCGCTGATGAAGGGCAAGAAGTGTATCCTTGTGAGTACCTGCACTACACCTTGGCCTTGGAACATCTGGTTCAAACAGTCACGCGGTGCCATCCGTGCTATGCGCGAAATCTGTCGCTATTCTGGCTTCAAGATTGTCGCAACAATAGAACGTGGCGGAACTGCAAAACATTCGCAATTGACGGAAAAGGACAAACAGAAATGTCGCAAGGCAATTAAAAGAATAATATAAGAAAATGAAAATAAGATTAGAACAACCACAAGATTATCGTGAGGTAGAGAACCTGACACGTGAAGCATTCTGGAACGTATATCGACCAGGATGCACTGAGCATTACGTGCTCAATCAGTATAGAAACAATCCCGACTTTATCCCAGAACTGGATCTTGTGATGGAGAATGACGGAAAGATTATCGGTCATGTGATGTTTTCCAAAGCTGAGATTATATTAGACTCACCTTCCTCACAGGGAGAGGGTAGGGGTGAGGCTTTCCCTTCATGGACGTTCGGTCCCATCAGCATTCATCCGGATTATAAGCGCAAGGGATATGGTCTGAAACTATTGCAGTATGCGATAGAGAAAGCTAAGGAGATGGGTATCGGTCTCATACAGATGGAAGGAAACATTGAGTTCTACAAGCATGCAGGATTCGACCTTGCCAGTAAGCTGAGGATTCACTATCACGATGAGCCCAAAGATGCTGAAGTGCCTTATTTCCTTGCTCAAGAACTCATTCCTGGTTATTGGGGTAATCGTGAAGGTACCTACTGTCCTCCCAAGGGATATTTCGTGGCAGATGAAAATCCAGAGGCCTTTGAAGCCTATGAAGCTACATTCCCCCAAAAAGAGAAAGCTTTTCAACCTAGTCAGTTACCTCAGTTCTGTCATGGTTGTGGCATGCCCCTCACTAAGAATGAAGATTGCGGCACCAATGCTGATGGTTCAACTAATTTCGACTATTGCAAGTATTGCTATGAGGATGGAAACAGAAAAGATTTTATTGTGCCCTTGGAAGATAGTGATGCCGAGACGCTGTTCAAATACGCCAGCGACCCAGAAGTAGGAACGTAAATGAAACCTATCCCAGCAATTCCTTCAGTTTATTGACATTGCTGCGCGAGACGGGGATAGCATCGTGACTGTGACGCATGACGAGTTGCATGGTACGTGAATTAGAGGAGATTTGTTCCACCTGACCGAGATTGACCATAAAGGCACGATGGCAACGCACGATCATGGGATAAGTTTGCAGTTCGTCTTTCATCTGCTTCATCGTGGCGCGAAGCATATTGGTATGAATCTCACCATCTCGCTTACTCACAATCTTTACATAATTACCAACTGCTTCTATATACAATAGGTTAGAAAGGTCAAGGGTAACATGCTCGTTAGTGGTTCCCTCGAGTGTTACCTGTGAATCCTGATCAGTACCACCTACAGGAGTGTTATCCTCAGTTTGTCGTGGGACTCCTGCGCTTGAAGTCTGCAATTTCTTCAGTTGCTCATTCAGCAGTTTGGTTTCCTCCAGCTCTGCAGCCAGATAACGACTACGGAACTTGAATCGCCAGTAGAGTCCGATGGCGAAGGATAGGAAAGCAATAATCACCAGCGTTTCCAGATAATTGCTTGAAGACAGTTTGTTGCCCTCTACCAGACTGCTCATCATATAGTGGCGGTAAAGACAGATGAGCAATGACACCAACGGTGTGTTGATACATTGAAAGCGGAGATTGCGACTGATGATATAGCTGACGCCACGGTCATAGGAACGGGGCATACGGACGATGTATAGCAGAATGATCTCAGTCAGGAAACAACTGAACAAGCCCAACGCAAAGATAGCCAGCAGATGAACATAGGCCTGCCATTGCCACACTTCCAGTCCGAAGGGCTTGAAGATGGCTAACGCCAGCACCATGAAGGCACAGCTGATCATTCGGATGCTGATGGTTTCTGTTCGTCCTTGTTTCATACTATTTGCAAAAGTACTAAATAATTATCAATTGTCAATTGTCAATTATCAATTCTTTACACCACTCATCACTATTCGGCCATTTTTTCTCTCAATTGTACCCGTTTATCACAAATATATGCAGAATATCCCAGAAATTTGGAGGGTTAGATTATACGTCATAACTTCGCGCTGTCAAAAAGATAATTAAAAGGTAAAAAACTAAAGATTCTGCAACTTTCTGTAATTTTTCAGCGTTACATGCAACTAATAGGATGAAATGTAAAACGAACAAAAAGATGAATAAAAGTATTTTTAGAGTGACAGCTTTAATAGCTGCAATGATGATGACATTAACAAGTTTCGCTAACCGATGGAGCAGCGAGAACAGAGCGATGCTTGCATCAGCTATGTCGAGTCGTGACAGAGGTCGAGCAGTGCTCAAGACACAAGACTTTGGCGGACGAGTGATCAACGAGAAAGGTGAACCGATGCCTTTTGTAAATGTAGTATTGCTGTCGCTGCCTGATTCTGCCTTCGTTCAGGGTGGCATGACAGACGAACAGGGTATGTTTAAAATTGTAACGGATGTGAACGATGGCCTCTTCAAGGTGACCTGTGTGGGTTATCAGACTTTATATATAAAGGCAAGTCAGGACTTGACGATCCAAATGAAGGAAGATACCCAGCTGCTGAAGGAAGTGGTTGTAAAAAGTCAGTTGCCTAAGACTCATGTGAAGGGTGACGCCATGCGCACCACCATCGCTGGAACCATCCTAGAGAAAGCCGGAAATGCATCTGACTTGCTGAATAAGGTACCATCATTGGAAGCCGAAAAGGACGGTGGTGCCGTGAAGGTGCTGGGTCGTGGTGATGCCGAAGTGTATATTAACGGAAGGCGAGTGCAGGACCTTAAGGAACTTGCCCGCATAGACGCTAGCCAGATACAGCATGTCGACGTGGTGCACAACCCTGGCGCCCGCTATGCAGCCTCGACGAAGGCTGTGGTGCGCTTGACGCTGAAGAAGGCACAGGGTGACGGCTTCAGTTTTCAGAACAATACGCAGGGCATGTACCAATATGGCTGGTCTGTGAACAACAACCTCAACCTGAACTACCGAACGGGCGGTCTTGACGTGACGACCTCGCTGTGGGCAGGCACCTACGGACATGCAAAGTCGCTGCAGGAAAACCACCTCTATTATTTTGTAGGTCCTGACCAGGTTGACAGTTACACCTCGCAGGACAGTAAGATGCCTTGGAAAGGCTGGTCGCCACAGGTGCAGGTAAACTACATGGTGAACGAGAACCATAGCTTTGGCGCCTACTACAAATACGACCGTCACCCCAAAGGCGACTTCAACAGCCACTTTGTGACGGACAACTACGAGAACGGTGTCTTCACCGAGCACTCCGAGAGCGACATCTGGCAAGGCGAGATATTTACCAAACATATCTTCAATGCCTATTATAATGGTAAGGCGGGGCAATTGGGTATTGACCTGAATATAGATGGTCTCTTCGATGACACCAAGACCCCTGGCAGTACTCAGGAACAGACGACTGCCGCAGGTGGTACTCACACACCACGCACCATCGAGAGCAACACCAACAGCGGCAATAACTTCTGGGCGTCAAAGCTCATCTTCTCCTATCCCGTTCTGAAAGGCAACCTCTCTGTTGGTGGCGAGTACAGCTACAACCATCGCACCGATGCCTACGACTTCAAGGCTACGGACAACGTTCCTGTGAAGGCCACCGACAACGAGATCAACGAGAAGTCGGCAGCAGGTTTCGTGGAGTATGGTCGGCTGGTCGGTAAAGTATATGTCCAAGCAGGTCTGCGCTATGAGCACCTGAAGAACGACTACTACAACTTCGGTAAGCGTCAGGACGAGGTATGCCGCAACTATGGCGACTGGTTCCCCACGGCATCTGTCTCTGTCCCCGTCGGCAAGGTGCAGCTCTCACTCTCTTATCGCCAGGACATCCAGCGCCCTAACTACAGCAACCTTACCAGCTCGGCCATCTATATCAACCGCTATACCTACCAGAGTGGCAATCCCTATCTGATGCCGACCTATACCCACAGCCTCGTGCTGAACGCTGGTTACAAATGGCTTGGCTTGAATGTAGATTTTAGCCGAATCAAGGATAATGTAACCATGTCAACCGAACCTTATCCAGGCTCCGAAGATCCGCTTGTCAGCCTCGTTCACCCCATTAATAGTGAAGAGGACTACAATCAACTGGGCATTTATGCCTACGCTCGTCCTATTATTGGCTGCTGGCATCCGGCATGGAGCGTCTATGCATCCTTCCAGAACTATAAGTCACCTTGTGCTGACGGTTCTGTCAAGACGCTCGACCGCCCATACTTCAATTTCTCGTGGCAAAACGACATCGTACTGCCGAAGAGTTGGCGACTAGGTGCCACTTTCACAGGATGTCCGAAAGGTCAGATGAACAACTTCAGCGTCGAGAGGGCACAGTTCAAAGCCGATTTCAGTGTGCAACGTGACATCAGCCTGCGTCGTGCAGGTCAGCTGACCATCGACCTGCGTTGCTATGACCTCTTCAATACCAACAAAACAGATGCTATCGTCTATGGCTATCGCGATTTGACCGCTAAAAACCCTGCCCGCCGCACCTTCACGATGAACCTCGTATGGAAGTTCAACGAGGCCCGCTCAAAGTACCGCGGTTCTGGTGCAGGTGAGAAGCAGAAGGCACGTATGTAATTCTATAGCGATTATTATCCACGTAGTTTTGTAATTAAAGCATGTGTCATGTCTCTGAAATGCATTTGAAATTGGGTATAGGCGACAGATCGTTTGGGTATAGGCGCACGATCGTTTGGGTATAGGCAAACGATGGAAAAGCGGCACTTTTCTCCCTTATTCCTTATGGTATTACCCCAGTAAGAACTAAAATAATGCCCTCTAATACCATACATCTTATACTGAATAAAACAGCAAATGGTTACATGGTTACAGCTGTAACCGTAACCGCGCAGAGGTAAACAATTTGTTAAATATTATTGTAAAGAATTGATTATTATGTATTTATAGCAAGATT
>JAFZBK010000066.1 GCA_017561825.1 Prevotella sp. | reverse complement strand
TCTTTTGTCTTTCTTCCTAAGTGCTGTTGTTATTTTGGCATTTCTATCACGATTCTGCAGCCATCGTGATAGTCGGGGTCGATAGTCAGTTTGCCGCCCAGGTGTTTGGCATGTCGGCGGGCCAATGGTAAGCCAAGGCCTACGCCTTCAGGCATGTCTTCGGGCAGTGTGTAAGGCTCATAAACCATGTCTGGCAAATCGGCCGGTAAGCCAGGTCCTGTATCCTGAATCGTGAAGACAACGGTGGTATCCGTCTGGCTGACACGCAGGGAGATATGCTTTCCGTCGGAGTAATTGACGGCATTATACAGCGGCTCAATCAGGACACACAGAAGGAACAGCCTGTTGGTCAGGATATGGAAGGTGTCCTGAAGTTCGGTTTCAAACTGTATGTTTGTGTGGGGGTAGTGTCGCTGCACATGATCGATCACCTCTCTTGCAATCTTGTTGCACGACACCTCATGGAACCTGGTAAACAACAGCAGACCTGAGGCGTCGGTCTCCGAAGCATCGAGCATCATCAGCTCCATACGGCTCATGCTGATCACATTGTTTTTCATCATTGTTGCAATGTTGTCCAGCTCTTCCTGCTGGCTGATGCTTTCAACAACACCCTTTTCGGCCAAGACATCAGCGAATCCCGAAATCACGTTCAGAGGCATACGCATTTGCTGTGTCATGCGAACAATAAACTTGTTCTTCTTGTTGATGGTATTCTCGGCTTCCTGTTTGGCCCGACTGATCTCTTCGTTATTCTGTTTTAATTCGTCAGCTTCCTGGCGCAGATGGCTCATGCGCTCGTTCAACGATTGCTGCATCTTTGCAAAGCTATTCTGTAACTGTGCAACGACACCCTTGCGAGGCGTGATGGGAATCGTTTCGTCATACTGTCCGTCGACAATGTTCTGGGTGGTGTCGATGAGCCGATTGATCGGACGGATTATCTGTTTCATCGCATGATTGCAGAGTATCAGGATGGCAAGCAGGCCGATGATGAACAGTATGATGACGATGGAGGTGAGACGATAGAAGCTTTGCATCGCATCCCTGACAGGGCAGATGAGGGCCAGGCTCCAGTCGGTGCCTTTTACCGGGCAGTAGGACACATGATATTCTTTATTCTGGTAATTGATGTGTATGGTGCTTTGCTTGCCTGTGGTCATCTCGTGGCCCAGCATGATCAGATCCTTATTGTCATCGCGATCGGCATACATGAAGATGGTCTTTGCGAACAGTCGGGTGCTGTCGGGATGTATCAGGTATCGCCCGTCGCCATCAAGCAGTATGAAGTAGGTGTTTGAATAAGGTTGCTCCACCTCGGCCAACATCTTAGAAATTCGCCTGAATGAGGGGGCGGCCATCGAATCGGGTGAGGTCTCAATGATGTTTATATAGTTGTTGACACGTTGCAGTTGGGCGTTCAGCATGCTTTGGGTGTTTTTTCTCACCTCCTCATGTATCAGGTAATGCGACTGCATATACAGTAAGCCCAACGCGAGCATGAACAAGGGGATGGCCATCACCATGATACCCCAACTGATTTGTCTTGACAGTTTAATCATTGGGGGCCTCCTTTCCTGTTTCGGTCTCAGCGAAATGAGCCACATGATCCAACAATTCTACCGTCGTCTGCGTCTGAAGCTGTATGTTGTCGACCAAACGATCCTTCTCTTCTTTGCTGAACTCCTGATAGTTGTTGCAGAGAGCGGTCACGGCCTTGTCGATGTCTTCGACAGGTATTGAGACCTGATTCGTCATATAATTCAGGAACGATGTCTTCATCTTGTCAACCTCTAACGTTTTGTCGTAGGCTGCGAGCTGAATGTCGCCATGCTGATACAACACAGCCGTCTCTTCTTTCAGTTTCTCGACCTGATCCTGAAGCGAGTGCTGCATTTGCTTGAAACGGTTCTGCAGCAGTCCTATCTCGTCGTGACGGTCTATAAAGGGTAAGGCCTCGTTGTAATTGCCCTCGGCAATGTGATTGGCTGAGGCAGCGAGTTTTTTCACAGGCTTTAGTTGTTTGCGGATCATCCACCTGTCCAGTATGTAGAACACCAGTAAGCCTGCAATGATGATACCCAACACAAGCCAAAGCAGGACGTTGTGCTTGCCGAAGATGTCTTCCTCTGGATAAACCACACCTACACTCCAGTTGATATCTCCACTGGATCTCCCTTTCCATTCAACGGTCTCAAAGGGCTTGTAAAATACCCACCAGTTGCAATGGTCTCTACGAAACGTCATCTTGCCGCTTTCGCCGTTTACCATAGCCTTTGCGGCATCAAGTTCGCTGGCATCGACATCCCGTCCTTTCTGACTGAAGATATTTGGATTGGTCAGTTTCTCCTTGTCGGGATGCACGATATACAAACCGTTGTGTGCCAGGAGGACACTATAGCCGTTTTCAGAAGGTTTGGCAGCCAAGATGATTTCCGACAACTGATGGAGCGACACGTCTACTCCGATGACGCCTACACGCTCGTTGTGCTTGTCTGTGATCGGCAGGCAAAAGGTTACCAATGGCTCGCATTCGGTGTTGGGACCTTTCAATGGATCCGTCCACCCCGTCCATCCTGTCTTCATGGGTTCGGCATACCATACCTGCTCCGTATAGGGGCGGTTGGTAAATGTCTCTGAGGTCACCAGAGCCGAATCGGTTCCCTTGGCAGATGTCACATGGTGTACATAGGCCATAAACAGGTCTTTGCCGGGATAGTATCCGGGCTTGAAGCAAATGGCACAACCATTGATGTAGGGGTTGCTCTCTACCAGGTCGCGGCTATAGGCGTACATGCGGTCGGGTTGGTCGAGATGCTCAAGCAGGTCATCGTATATACGGCCTGTCGCTTGCTCAACACTCAGTAGGATATTGTCAATATTCTGAACGGTACCATCCAGCGTCAGTTCAGCATTACGCATGGCTTCCTCTCGCAACGCCTTGTGCGAGAAATAGGCCAAGATACCCAACGTGACTGCCAGCAACAGGAGGGTTTCGCCTACAATCAGTAGATGGAGCCTGGTAGATTTATGCATATAGTACGCAAATATACGTATTTTTTTGATTGGTTATTCTTTTGTCTATGATAAATTAACAGAAATTAACGAAACGGATGGACACCTATTTCGTCATTTTAGAATTTCACCTGCAAGCGGGTTTCGAGGATGCTGCACTCATTGTCGAGTAAATGAGAAAAAGTTGATTAGCCAGCTCTTTTTCGTAATGCGACTTCTGGGCATGATACTCTTTATAATTGCGGGCAGGGGCATCTACCGTGATGCCATAGATGTTCTGTACAGGAGTCATCACCCTATTCCTTAATATCTTGTAAGATCATGATGCTAACGAGATTAGAAAAAAGGGGGTGTGCCTATTTTGACACACCCTCATGTGATTATTCTAAGAATTTGATGTAATTATTTCCACCAGAAATCATCCACGAATGTACCTTGTACATAGTTGGTGAATTTCTTATTCTCGTCAGCAATATTTCTTCTCTCAGTAACAGGCTTGAACGTATCGTCAACCAAGATCTTACATGCAGCTTCGCCTGTATTGGCTTTAAGCTCCATCCATTGATCCTCCTTGAAAACCTCAATTTTGATATTCTTAATCTGTTCAGGAGTTGTGAATGTGCCATTAATGCTAAATTCAACTGGATCTACATTAGGGCCTGCACCAGTGTTATACATTTGGTATTTGCCATTTGTGGGATCCGTTTCTCCAAATAAACCGTGGACCTCTATACCCATGACTTTCAGCGGAAGCACACCACCTGCACAGATTAGCTTCAGTGTGGTCTTGCCACCTTCTGCCTTCACTACATCGAAGACGACATCGTTAAAGTCGAAGTCACCAGCTTCTGAAGCCGACAGGTCCTCAGCAATTACGCGATAGAGCGGGTTGCCACCCTTGAAACCTGGGCTACATGGTGTCTTAGGAATGTTGATATCGGGCTTGCCTGACTTGAAGCCTGTTGCATAGATATTGTTAGCGATGCTGAAACCGTCTTTTTCATAAATAAACGGCTGGGGAACGTAAGAGCCGCTGCCATCGCTGTCCTTTCCCTGTGCAAAATGTGTCTCTGCAGAAACATATAAGTTGCCGCCATAAGTAACTGCACCATGACTGTTTATACTTTCAAGATATGGGTCTCTGGCAATATGATTGGCCTGGAATACAGCATATTCGCCTGTAGAGGGACCAAAGATTCCAAATCCATTCTCATCGCCACGTCCTGACTCAAGAATAGCTGTTTCCTCAACCACGAAGACGGCTTTCGGACCCATCACGATGACAAACGGACCTGATACAGCACCTGTACTTGCCCTTCCTCCATCGAAATACTTGGTTAGCACACCACCACCGCCATCAATCTTGAATGCTCCTTGTTCTGACGAGATGTTCATTGCAAAGTCGTTTTTCACTTCAAGGAAACAGTTGTTGATCACGTTCCAGCTTCCACCTACATAAGCATAATCATAAGTCGTCCAATGTCCATTGTTTACCCAGCCAGAGTTGTTGGAATTGACTTCAGTAGTGCCAGTAACAGTCCATTCGGCATTGTTCTGCACTGCACCAGCATTCACTACAACAGTTGTAGAATTAATTGTGCCATCGTTGACGATTCTACTATTATTGCTTTCAGCATTCACACTTCCTGCTTCCAGCGTACCAACATTATAGAGGAAGCTGGACGTGTTAACTTCAAAAGTGCCAACTTTGACGGTTCCATGATTGTACACCTTCGTGTTAGAGTTAGCCTTTAGGAGACCTGCTGTCTCAAATGTTGCACCTTCTGCAATATAAATGGCTGCAACATTGAAATTGATGGCACTATTAGTGCCTAATTTTAAGGTTGACCCTTTAAGCAGATAGATTTCCGAGCGATTATCCGGAGCAAATTTCCATGTTGTAGCTGATGCGTCTCCATCGCCAGCGGACAAATCAACAGTACCCGTTACATAAATCTTGCTAGCACCAGACCACGTAGAAACGGATTCAGTTTCCGCATCAATGAAATAAGAACCAGCTCCAGCTCCATTTGGAGACAATCTGTTAACGCCTTCTGGTACAGCATCCAAGAAATTGCTGGCAGCACAATCTGTTGGGAAAGGAGGATCAAGAGTAGGCTCTATGGTTCCTCTGTAGGAAGCATAAGTGCCCACAGAACGGGTAAAGGTTCGCGTATTGGTATTCTTGCTGCTGAAGCCCCAGTCTACATTAGAGCCAACCTTACCAAACGCTTTCTCAAAAGCAAAAGCATACTTTTCGTTTACTGTCATTTCCTTCTGCTGATCTTTATTCTCTTGCTCTTGTCTATTCTTTTCGTCAACAGCAGCTTGATCATAAAGATCAGTAGACTTTGAGCAGCTTGTGAATGCAACTACGAATGCGATGGCTGCAACACCTGTTGTCAAATATTTTTTCATATCTGTAAATATTTAATTGGTTAAAATTGTAATTTAGTTATTTTAGTTATCGCGCTGATAGACATCATATAGATGTATCGATGGCAAATATACAAAAAAAAAAGAATAAGTTACAGAAATTGCGGGTTAAAAAAGGTTAATTATAAGCAAATAATATCACATTTTATTGTATATGTCGATATTTTACACGCAAGATGTCATTAGTGTCCACTAAAAAATAGCGGAGAGGTTTGTAAGTTATTTAAATATAGAGTTTTAGAGCGTAAAAATGACGGTGACGATTTGAATTGACTACCTTTGCAATCCAAAAGCAAATCAGTCATTCGATGAACACCGGAAAATATATTTTTGCTCAACTCATAGAGTTCTTGCCTCAAAGAATCTTTGATAGAATTGTAATGAAATACGAAGGAAACAAATA
>JAFZBK010000065.1 GCA_017561825.1 Prevotella sp. | reverse complement strand
AATATATTATATATTTATATAATGTATGGTTTGTACCTTTTCTACTACCTTAATGTTACAATGTTGCAATGTTACAATGTTGCAAAATCTTGCCCCTGTCTTTTCCTGAACCATAAACTATGGCACTTTTCAGTGTAATATTTGGTACTTTACGGCATAAACTATGGCACTTTGTGTGTTTGTCAAAAAAAATGCATGTATTAGTGAAAATAATTGACAAATAATTTTGCCATATCAAAAAAAGTTCGTACCTTTGCAGAGCAAAAGCAAAAGTGGTGTAAATAATCCAACAGGTAGTGCGCAGACTTGAAAGATTTTAACACAACCGAGGCTGAGCAAAATGTTAACCCTAGTTATTAACTTTAAATCTAATGTATGGCAAAATTACTTATTAAAACGTACAAGAACAACAACAGTAAGAACAGTGCCTACGGCAAGACCTACGGTCGCCTGGTTTGTCATGACACGATGAACACGAGCGACCTCTGCCGCCACATGATGAAGCACGGTACGATCTTCACTTCCGACGTGGTGAAGGGTGTGGTGGAGAAGTTCATCAACTGTTTCGAGGAGCTGCTCATGGAGGGCAACAAGATCAAGCTCGACGGATTAGACACCTTCTACCTGAGCATCAACACCGAGGGCGTGGCCAAAGAGGATCAGTTCACCGCCAACAACGTGAAGGCGATCCGCATCAAGTTCATCGGCGACCAGAGCAAGGAGAGCGAGTACGCCACCAAGATGCTCACCTCTAAGGCGAAGTTCCGCTCAATGAGTGGGGAGCCGCTGAGCGAAGGAGACGAAGGAGACGAGAACAATAACGGGTAAGGGTATGGGGCTCTGCCCCACCCTCCCAAATACTAACCATTAAACACACAAACACATGAAAAAGAGCACTTGGAAGTTTATTCTTCAAACGGCGGTAGCCATCTTGACCGCCATCGCAACAAGCCTGGGTGTCACCAGCTGCCTTTAGGTCTTCGACCAATTAAGATTAAAGATTAAACATTAAACATTAAAAATTAAAATTAAATGAGCTTCAAAAGAAAGAGGATGAGCACTCGCTCATCCTCTTCTTTAATAATCAGGTGTTATTTGTTCTTTTTGAGAGCCTGTTGTGTCTTTTGTCGGCCAATGGCAATGATCTTTTCTGATTTATCATAGTCGAATCCTCCATAACGACTCATCTGGATATCAACAAGCACATCGGGCTTCATCAGTTGGGTCATAAGAATGGAGTTTTGACGAATCATCAACGAACTGACTCGCGAAAGCATCGTATAGTAGTTAAATTCGAGGTTGTCAGGTATCAGTTTGTTGAGTATCTGCTGTGATAATGATTTACTGCGCTTGCGCTTTTCTATCAACTCTTGCTGAATCTCCCACTGCGCCTTATAATCATGTCCGCTCACATCAATACCCACCAGGATATCGCCTTCTTGTCGAACCACACGGTTTAACGGAATGGGGTTTGTTACGCCACCGTCAATGAGTATCATACCATCACGACGGACAGGCTCATAGAATGAAGGCAGAGAGATGCTGGCACGAATGGCATGGAAAAGACTGTCCTTGTTAAATACGACCTCATGTCCGGTCTTCAAATCGGTTGCTACGGCACAATAAGGTATTGGCAGGTCTTCGATAGGAACATCAGGCACAAATTCCATAATCGCCTCGATGATTCGCGAACCCTTTACAATATGATTCAGGCTCAGCGAGAAGTCGGTCAGTTCCAGCATCTTCTTTCGGTCAACCGTTTTCATCCACTCGCGGAATTCCTTCAGTTTACCAGCCGCATAGACTCCTCCGATGAGCGCTCCCATCGAACAACCTGCAATAGAGGTGATGCGATAACCCTGCGCCTCCAGTTCCTCAATGGCACCGATATGCGCAAGACCTCTCGCACCACCACTCGACAATACAAGAGCAACATCCATTGCTATTCTGCTGGAGTCCACTTGCAGCGTACGGGTGACACAATGGCACCCTCCTTCTTCAACTCGGCAAAAGCCTTGTCCACTTCCTTGCGGTCGATACCTGTGATTTCAGCAATCTTGCCAGCGTTGACGGGTGCACCGAACTCACGCATGGCCTGTAATACCTTTTCTTTCATTGTTATCTTTCATTTAATGGTAGCAAAGCTCTTATTTTGTAAGCTCGAAGCCTACACGAGCACCATCGGCACTCTTAGCGAGTTGGCTGACTGCCTGAACAGCGGCAGTGTTGCTGACCTTACCTTCTTTCTGAAGGATGTTGACCATCTGCATGGCATCGAACATCAAACCCATGCCGTTCTTGGTTCTTGTTACACTGCCCTTAATGGTCTCGGTAGCTGTCTTGAGTGAAATATCACCGTTCTGAGGGTTATAAACATAGGTTCCGCTGAATGGGATACCATTCACCTTTGCCGAGAACTTGTTTCCATCAAGGAATGAGAAAGAAGTGTTGTTACGATTGATACCGATGTTGCTATAGTTACTTGCCAGTGACGATGCAAGGTTGGCAACAGTAGCAGCACCACCAGCCTTGGTCAGCGCCTTTTCTGTAGTAAAGGCGGCACTCGGAGCGTTGTAGTTCCAGCTACCAAGAATGCCTGCCTGATCACCGAACAACACACTACTCAAGACACTGCCAAGCACACTGCCCAGCACATCGTTCGATGAATTACCGGTAGTAGTTCCAAGTCCTGTTGAGAAGCAGCTCGACAGCAACAGTGTCATGGCTGCAATAAGAGTTAAGGTAATTTTCTTCATAAGCTATAAATAGTTAATGGTGAATTAATTTCGTGACAAAGTAATAGAAAATAATTGAAAACTCCAAACAATTTTCCATTATTTTATAAAATTGGTTCTCAGCGGACTCTCCAACTCTGGATGACCTTCCTCACCATCATTGAGTTTACGAATCATCCAAGCCATGTTTCGCCCAAGCGTTCGCATGGTCTGCATACCTTCTTCATCTTGGGTAACCTGACCAGGTGTCTGACCATAGGCCATGTTCCAATACTGAGAGCTGACAAGGACTTCCATTAATCAATAGTACCTTCATATTTTTTTCTTTAGTTCTTCCACATTTCATCAATCATATCTTATGTTTCTGGATTCTGAGATATAGCCTTAGACGGGAATAGTCTATCACGGCTCCGTACTTGTCGAGGAAGTCGGTACCAAGCACTCCGTCAACTTGTCTGGAATGGTTCTTCTTGAATTCGTAGTTCATGTAAGTAATATCCATCAAATACAGATCTTTCTCCTCGATGTTATAACCGTTTATCTGGAACGTCGCCGACGTCCTGACCAGAGTTGACACAGAGCCTATGCCAGCCGCATAGTCACTTGTCTTGGTTGCTTTAAGATCATATTTTTGCCTTTTGGACTGGTCAATGAGTGTAGCACCTCCTCCTGTATCAATGAGGAACACGCAGGGTTTGCCATTCACAGAAATGGTAGCCGTAATATGTCCCGTCTTGCTCTTGAACAGTTTTACTTCATCATAACCTCTAGACAACATTACAGTGTCAGTACCATTGGCAAGAGGACTGTCGTTCACCCTCTTGTTGCTGGTACATCCTAACAGTACAGCCAATAAGGAAAGAAGTATAAACTGTTTCATTCGTCTTGTTATTTGACTTTCCATCATATTATTCAGCTTTTCCTCCAAATTCATTGTATAATACGTTCTCTGGCTTCCACTTGTCATTATATTGTGTTGTCAGATAAATCAATGTAATCTATAATAGTTTTTATTGTATCCTCATAATTAGTATCTATCAACATCACTTGCTCTCCATATTGGGCAAAGCCATTGATATAGTAATGATTGTCTTCTTTCAGTGATTTGGGCGTAAAGTCAACGTCATACAACCTCGTTTCTATATCGGAATTGTGATCCCTTATTTCATCAATATGGGCATCTATGAAACTGTCCGTCATCGCAAGGCAGACAAACCGAATGGATTGCAAATACTGTTCATCAAAATCTTTCCTCCAGTCAAAGGGAATATAACAACCTTCCACAATAAGGTTCTGCCGATTCTCAATCGCAGTCTTTATCATTTCACGCACAATCGGCCAAAGCTCATCCGTAAGGGCATCGTCGTCTTCTGGAGTAAGATTTGTCTTACAGCTTCGGATCATACCCATTTTCAAGTGATCTATCGACAGATATGGATACTTGTATTTCTCAAGCATACGCTGTGCAAGAAGCGTCTTACCCGTATGTGAAGCACCTGTTATCAGTATAATCATTCTCTTGTCTTTAGTTTTTCCTTGACCTTCTCCAAATCTCTACAGCTACAAAGATAGTGTTTTTATCGCAAATATCGTTATACCATAGTAAAATAATTGTCAATTCGATTTGATTTAACAAATAAATATGTACCTTTGCATAAATAAGTTACATTTCTGCTTGGGGAAATGTGCGTTCCGTTTTGTGAAAATAACTGATATCTATAACTTAAAACGAAAAGTATGAAAAGGTGTTTATTGTTGGCTATTCTGGTGATTGGGATGATTGCCAGGGCTCAGCAAAGTCATAGTGAGTATGAGATCAAAGTTGAGAGCAAACAGCCCTCTGGAATTATTGACGAGATGCTCTACGGGCAACTTTTCGAGCACATCTATTTCAGTGCCAACAACGGTGTTTGGCAGGAGCTCATTCAGGAACGTTCATTCGAACCGGAACAGTATCCTGGTATCCATCCACGTGACGGTTATTTTGATGGGTGGTTCATGGATGATGACATGGTGCTCCACTCTCCTACCCGCTACGAACAGCCACTCAAGATTGACAGCATAGAAACATGTGATTTTGATTTGACGATGGACATCAACTGGCGTTCATACAAGTTGGCACGTCGCAGTTGGAGCGGTGGACTGATGGACATCCGTTTCGCCTTCCGCAACAAGGCAGACGGTTCGCCATATTTCATCCGCATACACGATCCTTATTATGAAAGTCGTACATTCACGCCAGCACAGACTCAGTCACAGATCGACGCGGCCAATGAGGCAGCGGCACGCGCTGCACTTCAGCAACAGAACTCCACTGCCGATTTCTCGATCTGCACGATGGAAGTACGTGAATCGGCAGGTTTCGGTGGACGACCTGGACGGCGCATGAATATACTCACGCCATTGGCATCTGCTCCTGCCACCAAAGAGCAGGTGAATGAGGAACAGCAGTGGCACAAACTGCGCATTGAGAGCCGAGGCAGTAAGGTGTCGGTATTCTGGGACGGCAAAGAGGTGGTCAGTTATGACGGATTGGAAAAGGCTGATCGCAATTTCCTGACCTTCTGGGTGAATTATACCGAGGCTACCTATCGCAATATCAAACTCACAGCAACTGACGGCACAGTACTATTTGAGGACACTCCCGGCGATGTACAGATTCCTTCTGTGGCACAGCAATGGACTGCTTTCGGTGAGGGTGGCAAGTATCGTCTCGTGAAGGACGATGCTGTGAACATGCGCTATTCACAAGAGATTACAGCAGGTAAGACCGAGGCTGGCATCTTCCAAGGTCCGCTGGACATTGATGGCGATAACCTTGTAGGCTCCATCTATGCAAAAGGCAAAGGAGAGCTGATTGTCGGACTGCGCAGTACGAAAGGCAATATTATCGCTCGCCAGTCATTTAAGGTGAGCAAGGAGTGGAAGAAATATGACTTCACGCTCGTTCCCCAGATGATTGAAGGTACCGACGGTCATTGCAGAATCTGCGTGGAGACCGTCCCGATACCCAGTTCCCTTGAAAAACTAGGCGTAGAGAACGCCAAGAGGATCACCAGGTTTAGTTGCGACTGCGACTTCGTCATCATGGTTAAGAACGGAACCGTTCAGGTT
>JAFZBK010000064.1 GCA_017561825.1 Prevotella sp. | reverse complement strand
TATGATTATAGTTTGAACCAATATTTGCATTTACGGTATCCTGTACCTGTTTGAGCATTCCTAGAATATTGAAATAGGTGGTTTCAAAACGCGCTTTATCACTTTGCTCTTTGGTTACGCGGAGTTGTTCTCTCTGCTCCCAGAATGTGATGAATAAGAATAATGTGGCAGTAAAAGTAAATATAATTCCTATAGTGCCCCATAAGAAATCACCTATATTGTCAGATAATTGTTCATACACATTGTCACTTATAAATGCCCAAGAATAGCCATGTAACTGCCATTGTTTTAAAACAATATATGAATAGAAACACCAAAGTACAACTCCTATAATAATACTTACAAATGCAATTATTGTCAACAAATTTTTCATGTGTTTATCTTACATTGAATTGTTGTTGAATGAAACTAATCAACTCGTTGGCCTTACCGTCTACAAAAGAATATGTAGGATACCTGTTCGGTCCAAGAACTACATCGGTTGAAATATCCATACTCATACCTAAAGATTGAACATCTTGTAATGAAAGGACTTTGTCTTGTCCATCTATTTTTACAGTTATCGCAATATCACTACAAGACAAGTCCTCCTCTATCACATAGAGTGTATTAGCGTCATTTCTCTTACTCCTAATCCAATTGAGAAACTCAGAAATGTGCATATAATGATTAATTCCAATATTATATGTTACTGTCGTAGAGATACCTTCGTTGTTAATTGTATTACCAGATATTCTTGAAATACTAAGGTCGTCTTTGGTAACTTTACGCAATTCTATCTTTTTTGCTTCATATCGAAGTGTTTGCATCTTCCGTTGGACTAATGCATCTATTGATAAAGGAGCTATTTTTAGAGTATATAGTCCGTCACTTGGACTTGCTTGATAAAACTTAAGAATCGCATTATTCAATACTGTCATTATTCCATAATTACTGATTTTTTCAATCAAAAGAAAACCAATATTTGAATTCTCTGGAATATAGAACATGAAATAGAATGGTTTCATTAATGCCTCTCCAGAACCTTTTTGAAATTTTAGCTCGCCTGTTGATATATCAACCCCATCTTCTTGAGTACCATAATCCCCAGATTCAATTATACCAGATAAATAACGACCTCTTCGGTATAAATGATATGTGCCGTCAGGCTTACGTGAAAGTCTATAAGCGTTACCTTGTTGCGCATAGGGTTCAGCATCAGTATTAACTGGAACATATTGATCGCCACGTGCCACATCTTGTTTCCACGATGTTATCATAGTGTCCATATACTCCAAAAAATCTTGTCCATTGTTAAAGTCTGATAGAACTTGTCTATCATTCTTATTTCCATACGTATAAATTGTGATTGCGTAAACCGCTAATGAAAATGTTTTAGCCATATAAAGTAATTTTTAGTATCAACGCAGTATTGTTCAGCGCATGCCGTCATATTGAAAGAGAAAAGAACTGAGGGCTTGTTTCATCCCTCAGCCGGCCGATTAGCCTTTGATTATCTGTTCGATGTAGTTGTATATTGTTCTGATATCGTAAGGGACGAAAAACATTTCCATTATATCCGGCTAGCCAACATATAACTACCCACTTACATAAAGTAGATGCAATATTGAACATACACACTTTGCAGAGTCTTCAAATCTCTGCCTTTTCACTCTAAGAGCTAATTGGGCAAATTTCTGCCCAATCTAGCATAAAAAAATAATACTTTTCATAATTGAATGTTTTAAATTTTTATTCCTGCAACCTATGTCCCGCAGTAAGGGCTTCATGATAATCTCCTTCAACTGTCCACCCTTCCACCCAGCTCTTGCTATCTGTCCAGAGATTTCAATCTGTCTTTTCTAAATTCTCAAATTGGTAAATACCATTAGTTTAGTATTAATGCCTATTCACTATTTCTTACAACCATCTTGAACTACGCTCGAGCTCGTTTACGCTCGGCAGAGTATGAGCAAGCTCGACTCTGCTCTCACTTAATCACGACCTTTTCCCCGTTCTGTATATACACTCCCTTCTTGGGTGTGCCCTGTACCCTGCGACCGCTGAGGTCGTAAATCAAACCTGTATCATCATTTGCGGACGTAGGTGCCTGTATACCTGTTTGGTATTCATCCAGAGCGAGGATTTTCCCGGAGAACACATCTTTGTATCGGTCAATCTCCGTGGCAGGAACATAAAGCGTTGACGACTCATCCAACCCTTTACAAATATGCTCATTCAAACCCTCGCTGTTCAGGGTTCCTCTGATGACCACGGCTTCTGGCTTACAGCCCATGAAGGGAATCCATCCTATTGTTTGGACGCTCTCGGGCAGGTCAATTGTTTTCAGGGAAGTACAGCCGTAGAAAGTTGCAAATCCAATGACCTTCACCCCCGCAGGAATCTCTACGGTCTTCAGGTTAGTGCAGCCTGAGAACAGACATCCTTCAAGGCACGTCAGGCTTTCAGGTAGATCGACCGTTTCCAACCTCTTACATCCAGCAAAGGAAGCACCACATAATCTGGTTATAGTGGCTGGCAGTTCCACACTGACGAGGTTGGCATTGTCTCTGAAGGCTGCACCGCCTATCCATGTGATATCCTCAGGCACGGCATAAGTCTCATCCTTTTTCCCCGAAGGATAGGCGTACAGTCTCTTTCCGTCCTTGCTGAACATGATTCCTCCCTCAGAACGAAAGATCGGATTATCCGCATCAACCTCAATAGACTCAAGGGAGGAACAGCCCACGAAGGGATTCATGTTCAGTCCTATCGGGTCTTCATCGAAACAGATATGACGCATGATACGGTCTATTGTCTTCGGAACCCTTACCTTCGTCAGCTCGGTACAGTTCCAAAAAGCCTTAGATGAAATACCCTTCACCGTATAGGTCTCCCCGCCGTAGCTTATCTCCGTTGGGATTTCCAACTCGCCCGACCAAGTATTCCCGCCATCTATGGCAGCAGTATGGGTATCTGTGTACAGACAGTACTTCAGACCGCCGACGGTTACCTTATGATTATTCTCCACGGTTCCATCATACAGTACCTCTTCTCCTAAGGTGTTCTTTGATAATACATAAGGAGCACCAGATCCCGTTGTCAGACGATAGGTCCAGGTACCCATGATCCCAAAGATTAGTGAGCCGATCCCCTCGACCCAAACATCTGTTTGATAATTGATTCCCGTTAGCGTCTGAAGATAGACACACTTCCTGGGTTTCTTGTCCGTATAAAGAGGGAAAGCCATGTCGGAAACCTCTGTCACCAACAAGTTGGGATTAGATATTTTTACGGAACCGAAATCGTTGCTCTGGAAGGTGTCACCCACCTCCAAGGTGAAATCCATGTCGAGCATGGTCTGACCCCTACTGTGCAGGTACGTCTTCCCACCATCTTGTCCGACGTACCACTTCGTGGCATTCCATCCCTCTGGCTTCTCCTCACCCCATTCCCATTTCCGTTCAAGCCTCTGCTTGAAGTGGATGCCGTCGATGATGGTGTCACCTGAAAGTTTCATCTCCCAGTTGTAGTAAATATAATCAATGTATGTAAGACGGTCGCACAGTGTCCACACCTTCCCCTCTTCGAGAAATGATTCGTATTCTTCCTGAGCAGAAGCAAACATAGGGGATACAGACATAATCATGATTAGTATCCTTTTCAAAGTCTTTCTTCCTCTATTCATCACATTTCCTTTTCTCATATCGTATTTCATTAATTGGGACAAAGATACATATTATCTTGTATATGCGCAAATCCTCAACTATTAAAAATCATTCGACTTGCAAATCATTCCATCCTCTATTTCCACCAAAGCACCAATCGGGGCTTCAAAATCGGTGTTTGTGCGCATCACCAGTTTGCCTCCGTTCTTGATCTTCAGCTTTCCGCCAGTTGAAAAAGCTATGTCAGCATTGGTGATGACACCACCGTCAATAACCAGTTCACCACCTGATTCTATCGTGATAGTCACCCTGCCAAACAGGTTTAGTATGTTCTGAACCGTCAAGGTCGCATTGGAGTTGATCCTGATATGTGAATACTTGGACTGTCGAGTACTATAAGTTACGTTTCCAGTTATTTGAAGCGTGGTATTACCATCAGGATTAAGTATTTCAAGATCTCCAATAATATGAGGTGATTCAAGATAAAGTTTTCCTTTGGTATGGTCACTGTCATCCCCATCTTTGGTATCCGGAACCCATCCTGGGCACCATAAAGGTTTGTTTTCGTGTATCCCCCAAAAATAGTACCCATCACCGTCGGCATCGGAAACAACGATATCCGCATCATTCTTATTAATGCAAGTAATGGATCCAATAGGATAACTAATCCATGAAGCATTCCCAATATCGAAGACCAAATAGCAATACCCGCCTTTACCCCATGAAGTATTCCAACTGTTTTTTAAAAGCCAAGCTGTCCTCCCTATGAGACTCTGGTGCTGTGTGCTATCAATCACCACGCTGTCGTTTTTCGAAAGGCTACCCAAATAGATGGTATCACCATGCGCTATGGTCTTGTAGCCTGTTGCCGTCATAGAATGGCCCCAGCATTGAACAACCATCGTTATAGGATTATTGAAAAGAGCCTGTTTGACAGTACCGATATCGTCTTCGACACCATAATCTCTCATCAGGTAGTTTTCTATGGTAACACGTTCATTGGGATTCGTGCATCTAGTACAGTTTTGTTCGAATCCCGTATATTGAAAGTTACTTTCGTCAATGACAGCACTGTCCCTAATATAGATAAAAGCATCACTTGGATCACCACCTCCACAGCCAAAATTGGAACATGATATGATTTCCTCCTCAGACAAGTCATAGTTAATGATATCATTATAATAAAGATTGATATACGCCTCCAAGGAAGCTATTGCGGAAAATGCCCAGCAAGAATTACAATGTCCTTGGTCTCTCACTTCTGTCATCCAGTTCTTCCCATGCCTGGTTCGCCAGTCCCATGATGAAACATAGGTGTTTGTCATAACATTTCTTGTATTGTTGTTTCTTGTGGATTCCAAAGTTCCTGGTATTACGAATATGCCTCCGGCATAGTATTCGAACCCATGCAGCTGTGGGAGTTCACCACCGAACATCGCCTTCTTCTCCTCATAGGTCTTCTCCGCCATTGAGGTCATTCCTGCCCGCCATGTCATGTTCCGCCCCCTGAGATTGGCGTTCAGCCTGTCAACGATATACCGGACCTGCTCCTTCTGATTCTCCTCAGGTCTTTTTGCCGATAGTCTGTTTGAAGAAGACCCTCTGTAGCAATTAACCGACTCCAGTTCAAGAGTGGCATCCTTCATGGTTATCCTCAGGCACTTGGGAGTGACGCCGTCAAGCATGACGGTTTCAATGGCAGTGTCCGTAAACCTCGTTGTCAATTCATCAGACAGCAGGGGATAATTCTCATACACCAGGTACTCATAGTTATGGTCATCCACCAGCGTTACCCTGACATAGCTGTCTCCGTCATAGTTCAGAACGCAGATGCCTGATATAGAGATGGCGGTGATTTCCGACCGATTGTCTAAAGTCAGTATTGTGTCTTCTCTCAGGATAGTTCCGATAGTATACCGGGATGGTTCACCAGACTGGTCAGGGCTGAATATATCTGATCTGTACTGTGAGTATGCCAGTTGCGGCAACAACAGTAAAGCAAACAAAAATCGTTTCATAACGCTTACATTGGATGGTTTAATCTTTTACAACTCTCTTACGTCCCCCCCTAATGTAAATGCCTTGACGGGGTTGTCTGTTTTGGCGGCGTCCAAGTAAATCATATATAATGCCAATCTCATTCTGCCTAAAAGGTATATTGCTTATTGCATTTGGCTCAGGCTGATCATAGAAATCAGACACACCTGATATAATCTTTTTATCTACATCAAAACAGCGCAATAGAATACAGTTACGCGGAAGTAAAGGCAACCATGGCGAGAAAGGTCCTGAGCCAGAACCAACACCTTCCACCCAAACAACATTACCAATCATATCAGCATCTTCCGATCTGAACGGTTCTTTGTAGGTATCCAACAATGTGAGTGTTATGCGGCGTTGTTCCATGTCATGTGTTTTTATCGTGTCTATACGTTCAACTCTCAGATAGGATTTAAAGGGGAAACCCATAAGCGTGTCTGGCTTTTCATCAGTTTCAAGCAAACAGAGGAAAGAGGTAGATTCGACACCACACTTTATCGTATTGCCCACTTTCAGATCGAAATCATACAGCAGGCGGGGTGTGTTGCTGCCTTTTGCAACGATATATACCCTCTTGTCAACATCACGAATGGCTGCATAATACGAATCATCAGACCTGGGATAAAAAACATAGCTGTAGACCTTCTTCCAGATGTCGCCATTAATTAGCGTATCTCCATCAACTCTATATCCATACAGATTTTCCTTGATACCTCCAACCTGTGCCTCCCATGTCTTGCCATCCCGTGCCATTGGATGGTAGTCCTGTCTTACCTCCTGCGCTGCTATGCTGGTTGTGCAGAGTAGCCATGTTAATATAAAACCTGTTTTCATCATATACTGCTTAATTAAGTTTCTCACGATATGCAAAGATATGAAATACTATTGAATTGTACAATTAAATTGTTTCTTTTTCATGATATTTGCCCGTCTTCTATATAAACGGTAGCCCCTACTGGTGCTTCAAAACCATTCCGTGTTTCTATGACTCCACCATTTTTGATCCTGAGGGCAGATCCAACTTTTAATATGATATCAGCATTCGACAATGTACCGCCGTCTATGATGAGGGTACCACCTGATTCCACAATCACCCGGCTGGTTTCCATCAGTTCTATTTCTCCTTGAATGGTGAGTTGGCCTGTGCCAGTAACACGTATGTTGCTATATAGCTGCTGATTAGTATTCATTGTACTATCCGAAGGGATAACGAGCAACCCTTCCATAACCGATACCCCCGTATTCAACGAGTCCAGCCAACAATTCAGTCGTCTGTATATACTATTGTTGTTATTTCCAGTCCATGAGGTACTGAATTTTCCATACCAATCAGGAGCACATATGCTGTCACCGCAATCAGCGTATCCTCCATGCAGCTGTCCTATTGTTCTATGTTTTGCGGTAAGTAGTGGAGAACCGGACGACCCTCCTTCTGTCGTGCTTTGATTTCCACTTTGCGTAACTTTCCATGTAACCTTCCAATGACTTGCGTTTGGATTTACAGAGTAATATTTATATTCCGTAGAAAGAGGTTGGGAAGCGACTGTTGATATCTTTTTTATATCGCCTCTCGGATGATGAATACAAACTCCAGGATCACCACTAAAACCCGTACGATCCCAACCTAAGTAATAAGGTGTATAATTAGTGAGATTTTTAGGGTCTTCAGATAATCTCAGTAGGGCAAAGTCAGAACTGGTGTTATTGGCAAGTACTGTTGCATAGTTTGTACTATATAAGGGTGGCATATCACTGATATTTACACAGCCTGGAGCTTCATAGTTCCAATAAAAAAGGGTGTCATCCAGATCAGGGTCATCTATTGCATCCTTGCCAAAATAACTAATACAGTGGTTTGCAGTCAATAATAAAGGTTTCTCGTCAAGATCCGTTGTAGTAATAAGAGCCCCACTACAGAGGCTTTGCCCTTGTACTAAAATAAGCGCAACGGCCTTCTTCTCATTCTGCCAGTTTTGCCCTTCTTCACAGTTTACGTTAACCATGCAACTGCCTGAAGTTCCAAAAGCATCTTCAATTCTGAAATATCGATATCCATGAACTACTTTCTTTATAGATATGATGGCATCGTTGGTTGCTCCTTTTGGCTGATAGTATTCCAGCACGACATCATCACCATATACCAATCCCGTTGCAAATCCACGAATATTTTCTCTGTCACCCTTATTATTTCTAGAAGTGAATGCCCCTAAAGTCTTCTTCCTGTCTTTTGAATAGACAAAGAACTTACCTCCATCAGGAATCCAAAATTTGTTGTAACAGATATTTACAGACAATGCAGCTGGGCACACTACTTCCAGCTGCCAAATCCTGTCACCGTTAGGGAGATCAAACCATTTCCCGGAATTGTTGAGATTGTAATCAACAAAATGGGAATAACCAAAACGGGGTGGCATGCCGTATTCTTCATCTTCCTCATCTTCTTTTGCTATTTTAGCCATATCCAGTTGGGGCATAGTGACAACAGGAACGGTATTCCTGAAATTGACAGGTAGCTCCGATTCCCTGACAAAGCTGACTGGTTTTTCATTTGTACTCAATTGAGCCTCAGCTTTTGTGGACGTGCATAAGAGAATTATAAAAAACAACGTCTTATAGTATTTCATGTGTCTATCTTTTTACTTCGTTATTATCATCTTCTTCGTATCAATCTCCTGTCCGTTGACAACAAGGGAATAGAGGAACATACCCTCACCAATTTCATAGCCCTTGAAGGAAACACTGTCCATGCCTAATGAAACGGGTAGTTTCTTGACGGGTTTACCCGTCATATCGAAGATGCAAATGGCGGCATCCTTGGCATCGTCGGCCAAAGTGAAGTGGATGGTGGTTGTCTCCTTGAACGGGTTCGGAGTGTTCTGGTAGAGCTTGTTCTGGCTGATGGACGAACCGTCAACGCCAGTTGTGCCGCGGACTGCAGCGGCTTTCCTGCCAGATGCTTGTCCCTCCAACACCTCGATCTTTTCATTCAGTTCGTTGATGCTCTGCACCAGTAGGGGTATCATTTCCACGTAGTTGATCACCTTACTGCCGTCCTTGTTCACATAAACCAGATTGGGGAAGACCTCTTCAAGTCTGTCCGCATCAAGTGCATAGTGGTTCTTGCCGTAGAACTGCTCGTCCATGACATCAGGTTCTGGTGCCTCGCCCCTGCTGTCGATGACGCCGTCAAGGCCAAAGGCATCCTCCACTTCAATAGGCATTACAGGCCGTTCCTTCTGATAGGTAGTGACGTGAAGACCGGAAAGGCTGTTGGCCACGGATACACCTCTTAGTGACTGGCTGCCCTCTGATGAACTTGATGAACTGGCGGACTCACCAAGGAAGGCACCCTGAAGCGTTGACGTGGCAGTGATGCTTCCCACCACCTTCACGTTGCCGCGAAAGAAGCCAGCGTATTTGTCGTTTGTAGATAAGGCTGTTCCCAAATCGTTATATACGGTGCCATAGACGGCTGCGCCCGGGTGACATTGCTCTGAGGGATACTGCCCAGCACACCTATCGATTTTGTCCCATAATTGGCACTGCCCAGCAAGCCGATGCTGGTAGTAGCACCAGTGCCATACCCCTGTAGGCCTACTGCCTTGGTAGAAGCGATGGCATTGAACACACCACCGTAGAGGGTTAAGCTGCTGCCATTAGGTTCCTGAGCCGTTAAGTTTATTCCGCTTCTTCCGCCAGTTTCACAGGTGATATAGTAAGTACCAGTACTCTGAACCTTGAACTGTGCGCTTGCGGAAAGGGCAAGGGCGCAAAGACTGATTGCTAATAATGTTCTTTTCATAGATTTAATTGTTTAAATGTTTAAAAGGGAATGGGAATTTTGAGCATTCCCATTCCGTGATGAATAATAAAAAACTCCTTTCATTTGATCGTGATAATTCACATTACAAATGTATCCAGCCGTAGAAATACCAGTAGCCTTCAATGAGTTGAATAACGTAGTCGCCTGTCAGACTGGCTGGCAGGATCACTGAGGGGGTGTAGGCGGATACAAAGGAGGAATAAACTACCACTCCGTCTGAATCCAGAACTTGCAGCGTTACATCGAACGGCACACACTGGGTGTACAAAGTGTGACCGTCGATAGTTACTGTTGGCGGTTGAATAGGACCACGAGGGACATCATTATTACCAGCCGTTGGATCAAAGATTCCTACTGTGAGATCTATCTCAGGAATAGTTTCATCCGCATATCCTATATATGCAATGAAACAACAAACAAATAATAATAAAACTCTTTTCATACATTAAAAACTTGATTTACGTGCCAAATGTATGAAAAAAACTCATAATCAACCAAATAAATCCATTACACATTTTACACGGATTTTGCAAAAGTCTGTGAAACAGCAATATAGCAGATGTTGATTATCAAAGAGTGGTTATCTTTTCATCAAAGTTCTTCGCCCCTTTGTCTGTATTGAACAGTTTTTTGTTCAGGCGATTTCTCAGGTTACTAATGCTCTGGGAGGTCATGTTTAGAAGAACTGCTATTTCAGAAGGACGGAATCCTGCCTTGATCAAGATACAGAGGTTCAACTCGTTACTGGAGAGCTCATATTCATTATGAAGGAGTTTGTACATGAAATGGGGAAGCAACCGGTTGGCTGTTTTCCTTAGTTCATTCAACTGAGAGAAACCAGCATTCTTCATATCAATAGCATCTTGTCTCAGACTTTTATACACATCGCTTCCTTCAAAGCCTTTTAAATCATCGTTCTCATTAGGGTAAGAATCGTTGATCATATTATCAATTGTTACCTTCAATTGCTCAATTTCTTGGATATTCTCCCTGATGATTCTATTTTTCCTATTTTGTATAGAAGAAACAATGGCTATGCCAAAGCTTATCAATGCTAACAAGGTGACAATAAGCAACAGGTTCTGAAGGTTTAACTTCTGTTTCTCACGTTTTGTCTTTTCTGCTATCTGTTGAGAACGTGAGTAATTATACAGCGACTGCATCTGGGCAACAGAGGCAGTTGACATCCGTGCCACGGAAGAATCGTTTAGTTCACAATACCTTTTTGTGTATTTAGCAATGGAATCAGGATTGCCTATTGCTCTGTATAATCGGCACAAACTCTGACAGGAAAACTCTAGATCTTCGTCGTTGCGACTATGATATAGAGCCTCATAAAGAAAAAGTTTAGCTTTCAGAAGATCTTTTTTGCCTAATGATAGCAGTCCCATATAATTATAATAGGTGGAGGCCTTACTGTTTAAAGAGTTAAACATGTTGGATTGCTTACTAACTTCACTAAGCATTTGCTCTGCCTTGTTATACTCACCTCTTTGTAAATAGATATAGATAGCCGGGGCAAGGGCACTGTTGGCAGCGGCGGTATCACCTATAGCTTTGTACAGATTAGCAGAACGAAGACTATAATAAAGTGTACTGTCAGGAATATGCAATTGGAAATAGGCATTACTAAGGTGCTCGTAGCATCTTAGGGCAGTGATTGTCTCTGCATCCATTAACGCATAATGGTAGGCTTTCCATATCTCGGAAATCTCGTTCCTTGGAAGATACTGCCTATGGAACAAACCTGACATTTGCGAGTGGATCCTGCAAAGGAGTTCGTAATTACAGTTTTTACTTGTCGTATCGGCACACTCCACCGCGTCCTGATAGCACTGCAAAGCCATGGGGGCTTCGCCCATGTCGCGGTAGGTACATCCCAGCAGGTAGTGAGCACGCATCCGTTCGTTGGCAGAGCCGTGGCGGTCGTAGTAGTGCACCACCTCTTTCATTATACTGTCAGTAGTGAAATCAACGTATGATTTGTTCTGTGCATCGGCAAGCAGCAGCTCATAGTACATGCGGTCGGCCTTATCCGCATGCTGCATCGTATCCCTCAGCTGTTCCAGCATGTACAGGGCAGAGTCGGGATGATCATACATGATTGTCTCAGCTTTGACTAGGATTTCCTTATACTCCTTTCTTGATCCACAAGCAAGAAGCATGCATAAGATAGTAGTGATATAGGCAATACGTTTCATATTCGAATGCAAATATAAACAAATTCATCATTTCAGCCAAAAGAAAAAGCACGTAAAAGTACACAAAAGTTCACATTGGGTGGTTATTCTTTCAAATAAACGGAAACTACCCGCCCATGCTTGTTGTGAAACTAGGCTAGTTACACATGGAAACAAGGCCACTTACGCATAGAAACTAGGATACTTTCTACCACTAACTAGGCTCGTTCATGTTGACTTTGTCTTCGTTTGTCACGACTCGGTCATTCAAACTATTTTGATGGCTCTCGCTGCTCCATCGGTTCTCGCCATGGCAAAGCAGAAAACCTCCGAGCTTGCTCGCCTGAGCTCTTCTAAGAAAAGCAAGGTGCGAAGAAGTTTCGTTTTGCTCATCTGGCTTAACGCAAACGTTCTAGTAATTTATCGTTTACCGTCTTTTTTCGCACAACAATTTGCTATGTAGCACATTATTACTATGACCAATTATTTTCGGTGTCATAAATTTGCGCAGTTTCTACACGAACCATGTGAGTTGCGGATTTTACCTACATAACTACATGGTTTTGTTTTAACCAGCTATAATACAACGAATTGCAAACCATTTAAACTACATGGAAACTACATATAACTACATGGAAACTACATGGTATGATGGGTATAAACGACAGGATCCATGGCGTTCTCGATAAGTATCTTAGTCGTTTCCATAAAATTCTCTTGAAAATTTATGAATAACTGCGTCACTTACTACCAGTAACCATGCTACTTGCGTACAAATTCTCGAGAAAATTTATGAGAGAGTGACGTTCTGACTGTCAGAAAGTGACGTGTTTTCTACCTCATAGTGCCATAGTTTCTATGGTTTTATACGGCAATTCGTGGCAAAACATGTAGGTAACATGTAGTTATATGTAGTTTGCATGTAGTTACAAATTCACGTAACATATTGAGGAATAGTAAAATAAGGTAAAACATGTAGGTAAATTCCAGAAACGACAATTAATTATAAAATTCGGGGGTACAGCGTTTCAGGCATATTATGTGGGTTGGTGGGATAAAATGAAGAAAAACTCATTTCCTTCCAATGTTGGCTGGAATCTCGCCCCATTAATACACTTTAATACTAAAAATGTGATTTTTCTTTGAGCTTTATGCCTGAAAATGTGATTTTCTGATTATATTTGCAACCGAAAATGTGATTTCTTCATAGTAATTATACTTAAAAATGTGATTTTTCGAAATGGAACTACTTAAAAGAAAGATAGATAAGTTTCTTTTGGATTGGAAAAACAATCCAGAGAGAAAGCCATTGATTGTGAAAGGAGCCCGGCAAGTTGGGAAGACCGTATCCATCAGGGCATTTGGCAAGGCCAATTATGAGTCGGTTATCGAGATAAACTTTGTGCTACAGAAGAAGTTCAGGGCAATCTTTGATAATGGCTACGAAGTGGAGTCGATTATCAAGAACATCTCGCTATTGGAACCCTCCTGGAAATTCATACCTAATAAGACGCTGCTCTTCTTTGATGAGCTGCAGAAGTGTCCCGACTGTGCCACTTCGCTTAAGTCGTTTTGCGAAGACGGGCGTTATGATGTTATCTGCTCAGGTTCACTGATGGGTATCTATTATGAAGAGATCGAGAGTAATGCTGTTGGCTTCAAAGAAGACTTCGAGATGCACTCTATGGACTTTGAGGAATTCCTGTGGGCAAAGGGATATTCACCAGAACAGATAGAAGACCTCTATCAGCACATGTCCAAGCTACAGCCTTTCTCACAGTTAGAGTTGGATGCGATGACAGATGTATTTCGCGACTATATGAGTCTCGGTGGAATGCCCGAAGTGGTAAAGATGTATATTGATAACGGCCATTTCGGTGGAACACTGAAACTGCAACGTCAGCTGTTGAAGGACTACGAGGAGGACATCACCAAATACGCAAAGGAGAGTGATAAGGCAAAAATCCTTGCCGTTTACAGTCATATCTCCACCTTCTTGGCAAAGGAAAACAAGAAATACCAGATTACCAAGATTGCCAAAGGAGCAAGGAACAGGGAGTACATGGGATCCGTTGAGTGGCTGAAGGAAGCAGGTGTCATCAACGTATGCTATTGCCTGAACAACGTGGAGTTGCCTTTGAAAGGCAATTATAATGCCGACTACTACAAGATATATTATCATGACACGGGTCTGCTCATAGCCTCTTTGGACGAGGAGGCGCAGGAAGACTTGCGTGCCAACAAGAACTTTGGAACCTACAAGGGGGCGATCTATGAGAATGTGATTGGCGAGATGCTCCGCAAGTCGGGTTATGAACAGTTGTATTTCTATAAACACGAGAATCCCGCCTTGGAGATGGACTTCTTTGTTCGCGATGCCGACTCGTTGATTCCTGTGGAAGTGAAGGCCAAGGACGGTGCTACTGCTTCCCTCAACAATCTCATCAAATGGGATTCCTATCCTGATGTGAAATACGGAGTCAAGTTCGGCTACAAGAACATTGGATGGAACGGGCAGTTCTATACCTTCCCGTATTTCCTTGCCTTCTTCTTGAAACGTTTTCTAAAAGAAGCATCTGTATGAGAAAGCATCTTATTTCCTTCCAAAGTCAGCTGGAATCTCGCCCCATTGGGCTGTTTCCCATTTGATAATGGGGTTTTGATAAGTGTGGGTGCGAAGCCAGTTTTCTGCACGGGCGATAATCTGGTGCAGTTGTTCTGTTTCGTCATTGTGTGGAAGGGTGGTTTTACAACGCTTTTTGCTTACCCAGAGAATGGCATTGTAACTGTCGCTATAGATGGTTTTGCAGATTCCCTGCTTCTGTTGTAAGGCCAGGGCATGAACGATAGCTAAGAACTCCCCGATGTTGTTGGTGCCAAATACAGGACCGAAATGGAATACCTGCTGACCTGTGGCCAGGTCGATGCCCTGATACTCCATCTTGCCCGGATTACCGCTGCAGGCTGCATCCACAGCCCATGCGTCTGCCCTTACCTCTAAAGGCAAGGGCAGTACTGGAGCCACCCCCGACCCCTCCATAGGGAGGGGGGAAGGGAGTCCGTTATTATTTGTTTGTTCGTTCGACATGAGTTGTTCTTTTATTGTTGTGAAAACTGCATCGGAATTGAAAAGGACCTCTTCGTTTGTAAATCTAATGACTTTGAATCCTTGTAATCTCAGATCCTCTGTCCGTTCTGTATCTTTGATAATCTGTCCATTTTGAAAATGGTATTGTCCATCAACCTCAATGACGATTTTATGATGAAGACAAACAAAGTCAACGATGTAGTCTTTGATAATGTGTTGCCTCCTAAACTTATGTCCTGACTGCCTGTTTTGCAGGAATTTCCACAAGATCGATTCTGCTTCTGTTGGCTTGCTCCTATTCTGTTTGGCAAAGGCCTTGAGAATCTCATATTCCTCATTTGCAGTTTGATAAGGATACGCCATAGAAATCTTCTATTCTTAGGGGTTGCTTCTCCCCTCCTTATGGAGGGGGCGGGGGTGGCTCCTACATTCTCTCCGGCACTTCAATACCGAGCAGAGCCATGCTGTTCTTGATGATCTTGGCCACGTTGCGGGCAAGAACCAAGCGCAACTGCTTCTTCTGCTCATCCGGCTCGTTCAAGATGCTATAATCATTGTAGAACTGGTTGAACACCTTGGTAAGTTCGTAGCAGTAGTTGGCAATGCCGCTGGGGGAGTAGTCCTTGCCGGCCTGCTCTACGGCTGCACCATATTCGTTCATCTTCTGGATGAGTTCAACCTCCTTGGGAGCCACCCCTACCCCCTCCATGGGGAGGGGAACACCAAGCGCTTCTCCTTCACCCCTCTTTATGGAGGGGTCGGGGGTGGCTGCTTTTCTCAGAATTGAGCGGATACGGGCATGGGTATATTGGATGAACGGACCGGTGTTGCCATTGAAATCGATACTCTCTTCGGGGTTGAAGAGCATGTTCTTGCGGGCATCCACTTTCAGGATGAAGTATTTCAGGGCACCCATTCCCACGATGCGGGCAATCTCGTTGCGCTCCTCATCGCTCATGTCAGCGAACTTACCCAGCTCGATAGAAGTCTTCAGTGCATCATCCACCATCAGCTGCATCAGGTCGTCAGCATCCACAACAGTACCCTCACGACTCTTCATCTTACCGTTAGGCAGCTCCACCATACCATAGGAGAAGTGTACAAGTTCCTTTCCCCACTTGAAGCCCAGACGGTCGAGCAGGATAGAGAGTACCTGGAAGTGGTAGTTCTGTTCGTTGCCCACCACATAGATCATCTTGTCGATGGGGTAGTCGTTAAAGCGCATCTCGGCCGTACCGATATCCTGTGTCATATATACGCTGGTACCGTCGGAACGGAGCAGCAGTTTCTGGTCGAGTCCCTCGTTGGTGAGGTCGGCCCATACACTATTGTCTTCATGACGCTCAAAGAGTCCTTTGGCAAGACCTTCCTCCACCTTGGCCTTTCCTTTCAGATAGGTCTGACTCTCATAATAGATCTTGTCGAAGCTCACGCCGAGTTTCTTGTAGGTCTCATCAAAGCCTGCATATACCCAACTGTTCATCTTCTCCCACAGGGCACGTACTTCGGGGTCATTCTGCTCCCATTTCACCAGCATCTCGTGTGCTTCCTTGATGAGCGGAGCTTCCTGTTTGGCCTGCTCCTCTGCTTTCTCAGCAGTTAAACCGCTGAGCACGAGTTGGGCGGCCAAAGCCTTCACCTCCTCACGGTAGTGCTTGTCGAAGAGTACGTAGTAGTCACCAATCAGATGATCACCCTTCTTTCCGCTACTCTCAGGCGTCTCACCATTGCCCCATTTCAGCCATGCGAGCATGGATTTGCAGATATGAATACCGCGGTCGTTCACGATATTGGTCTTCACCACCTTGTTTCCGTTAGCCGCCATGATCTGCGCCAACGACCAGCCAAGGAGGTTGTTACGTACATGACCTAAATGAAGGGGTTTATTGGTGTTTGGGGATGAATACTCGATCATCACCAGCGGTGAATCCTCCGTGGCGGTTTTCTCACCGAAGTGCTCATCAGCATCAATGTCGTTGAGCAGCTCCAACCAAGCAGTTTGTGAGATGACAAAGTTCAGGAAGCCTTTGACAACGTTGAAATCGGCCACGATCTCTACGTGCTCTTTCATCCATTCGCCGATTTCCTGTGCTGTATCCTCCGGCTTTTTCTTGGAGATTTTTAGGAAGGGGAAAACCACCAATGTAAAGTTCCCTTCAAATCCCGCTTTCGTTTTTTGTATCTGTACCATCTTCTCGGGTACATCCTGACCATACAATGCTTTTACCGCCTCGATAACCGAGGTAACCATCTTATTCTCAATATTCATATCGATATGCACTTTTTGAATTTGGCTGCGAAGTTACGACAATTTGGGCGGAATACCAAATAATTCAAAAAAAAAGTTTGGCGTGACGTCCCGTCAGGCCAAACGAAAAAAGTATAATTATATTATGAAACGATGATAAGCTTATTAAAATCGGTGCAAAGGTATGGTATTTATTTGAAACGACCAAATAAAAAGGAAAGAAATTTTTCAAATTCAAACAAAATAGTACAAAATTACTTCAATTTGAAACATTTATTCCTCTTTTTCGATAAAACGATAAAGTTTTTTGTAGAACAGATGTTTTGTCAGCGTACTAGTATCTCCTAAGATGATTAGCTTCATTCTTGCACGGGTGATGGCCACATTCATTCTGCGGAGGTCGCGCAGGAATCCAATCTGTCCTGAGTCGTTGGCACGTACCAGGGAGATTAGGATGATATCACGTTCCTGTCCTTGGAATCCATCCACGGTATTGATGCTGATATGTCTCCTGAACGGCTTGAAGAACGCGCGTTTCTTGACCAGTTGTCGCAGATATTGTACCTGTGCCCGATAAGGAGAGATGATGCCCACATCAATATGCTCGTCAAGGATCCGTTGCTTGCCGATCTTCTCGAAGTAGCGTTCCAGAACGGCAAGTGTCAGCTCGGCCTCCATCTTGTTCACCCGTCCGAAGGTCTCACCGATGAATTCCTCTTTCGCATCGATATCCGAGGTGTCGATCCATTCGATGGCATCATCGTAGTCGAGTATTCCACGGTGCTTCACCTCAGGCGCACTTTCCACCTGACCGTGGTAGAAATAATCACTGGAGAAACGCATGATATCATCATTCATGCGGTACTGCACCCTCAGTAACGTCACCACATCGGGCTTGTTCTCCACGATGCGTTCCATCAGCGTCTTGTCCAATCCGCCGTGCATGGCTGCAAGACTCTTGATGGTGGGTGGCAGCTGACAATGGTCGCCGGCCAGAATGACACGGGATGCCTTGCGGATAGGAATCCAGCAAGCTGCCTCCAAGGCCTGTGCCGCCTCGTCGATGAACAGTGTGCCGTACTTCTGTCCTTGCAGCAAGCGATGGGCACTGCCCACCAGTGTACAGGCGATGACACGCGCCTCGCCGAACAGGTCGGCATTGATACGTATCTCCAGTTCGGTGGCCCTGCTCTTCAGTCGTTCAATCTTCTGGTGATATTTCTCATCCCCCCGCTTACGGTGCTGGCGTATCTCGCGGATGGTCTTACGGATGGCCCACAGGGCAGGGTAGTCGGGGTGCGCCTCGAACCGACGTTCGTACGTAAACGACAGCATCTTGTCGTTCACCTTACTCGGATTACCGATACGCAACACGTTGATACCACGGTCAACCAACCGCTCGCTGATCCAGTCAACAGCCATATTACTCTGCGCACATACCAGCACCTGATTCTCGCGCATCAGTGTCTCGTAGATGGCTTCCACCAGCGTGGTGGTCTTTCCTGTTCCTGGAGGACCGTGAACCACACTGACATCCTTGGCGCAGAGCACCTCGTTCACCGCATGTTCCTGCATCTTGTTCAGGTATGGGAAGCTCATGGCACTGAAGGTGAACCATTGGGCTTTCATGGAAGGAAGGTAGAAGAGGTCGCGCAGGTATGACAAACGGTTGCCTTTTGCTCTGATCACTCGATCGAGCGCATCGAACATTGTCTTGTAACTGGTTTCATCAAATGACAGTTGAACACCCACGGGATCCGTACTGTTCAGCACATCACCGATGGTTGCTGAGTTGGGCACGGCAACCACCATGCGGTTCCCATCCACATAACTAACTGTTCCAGTGAAATTGAGGGCCACCCCCAACCCCTCCATAGGGAGGGGCGTTCCAGATGCGCCAGTTCTCCCCTCCTTATGGAGGGGCTGGGGGTGGCTCGATACCCGGAAAAAAGAGACGGGGCGACCGAACTCAAAGTTGTGTTCAATCTCCTCGTCGCCCATACGGTGAACCTCAATACATAATTGGTTCAGACTATTGTAGTAACTCTTGCCTGGTTTCAAAGGGAACCAGGCATCACCTCGCTTCACCCTCCGTTGCAGACCCATGGTCTCAGTCTGCTTGCGGTAAGCCTCCTTCTCACAATGATACTCGATCTCCAGTAACATGCGTTGCTGCTGGAGAGCGAGTATCGGGGAAGTTATCTCTTGATGCGAAGATCGAGATGTCATCGTTCGTTTGTTGTCGGTATCGCGGGACTTAGTTCACCACGAAATCCAGACTCTGCAGATCCTTGTCGAGCGAAGAACAGCCGTAGAGGATCTGGTAACGTCCAGGACGGGTAGAGAGCTCGTCGATGGACGGATCGTAGTATTCGAAGGCCTCACCGTCGAGGGTGATGACAGCCTTACCGGTCTGTCCCGGCTCAAGATTCAGCTTCTGGAAGCCCTTGAGCGACTTGATAGGAGCCTCGGGATAGTCGAGTGCCTTGATATATACCTGTACGGTTTCGGCACCTGCACGCTTACCTGTGTTGGTAACAGGAACGGTCAGCGTTACCTCGCCGTTGCTCTTCATCGACTTCTTTGAGAGCTTTCCTTTGCCATAAGCGAAAGAGGTGTATGACATACCATAACCGAAGGCATACTGCGGCTCACCCTTGAAGTAGCGGTAGGTACGGTTCTCCATGCTATAGTCGAGGAAGTCGGGCAGATCGTTGTTAGAACGGTAGAAGGTCACAGGCAGCTTACCACTCGGGTTGTAATCACCGAAGAGCACATCGGCCAATGCCTTGGAACCTCCCTGACCAGCATACCAAGCCTGAAGCAGGGCGTCGTACTGACCATCCACGCTACCGAAGGCAATGGCAGAACCAGAGCAGTTCACAAAGATGACGGGCTTGCCTGTTTTGTGCATAGCCTTGACAAGCAGCTGCTGTACTACCGGCAACTCGATGTCCTGCTTGTCACCACCCTCACCTTCCATGCGGGCAGAGATACCACCGATGATGATGATAGCGTCAGCCTTCTTTACGCTGTTGGCCAGATCAGTGAAGTCGGCAAGCTTGCGCTCGCAGATGTCACCGCGCAGCATGGCAAACTGACCGTTGCCGCGACCGTATTCGATCACTACGTTATAGTCCTTACCTGCCTCTACGGGGAATGATTTGTAATCTGCTCCACGACGACCGAAGCCGAAGCCGCCACCGAAGCCACGGCGACCGCCACCCTTGTTCTCTTCAACCACTTCGTCGTTCACCTTCAATACATAACCGTTATCGGTAGAGAGCGTGTATTTCATCTCACCAGTGAAGGTAGCTGTATATTTACCACTGACGCGGACAGAGAGGTTATCATTGTCGATACCCTCAGCAAAGCCCCAAGCACCGAAGGTAGAGAAGTTCAGTTCGTTGTAGTAACCAGTCACATCGGGATCACCTTTCAGCTCCTTGTTGTTCCAGAACTCAACCTTCACACCCTTGCCGTCGTTGAAGTCCTGCAGGTGGTGTACAGTAGTATATTCATCGTTCAGCTCACAAGCCTTATCATAGATAATCTTCGCATTGGGCACAGCCTGACGGATACCTTCGAGCAGTGAGTGCTGGTGCTCCTTGGTGGGTGTGCCACCGTAGTTACCGTTCAGCAACTCAATATCATCAGCGTTCGGACCGAGGATGGCCAGTGTCTTGATATTCTTGGAAAGGGGCAGTACGTTACCCTTGTTCTCCAACAGCACCATCGATTCACGAGCAGCCTGCGTAGCCAGCTCGTCGTTCTTCTCGCTGCTGATCACAGCGGGTGCGAGGTTAGCCCAAGGAAGCATATCGGCGGGGTCGAACATACCGAGTTCGAAACGACCGTACAGTGTTTTGCGCAGGTGGTCGTCGAGGGTGCTCTCATTGATCATTCCTTTTTCCAAGGCCTCGGTGAGCACCATGAACACCTTACCGCATTCGAGGTCGGTACCGTTGAGCACGGCATCTACAGAAGCATCAAGGGGACCCTTGTGCGTCTCATGCTGTCCTCTGTTATAGAAGTTATTGATGGCGTCGCAGTCGGTGAGCACAATACCATCGTAACCCCATTTACGACGGAGGATATCCACCAGAAGACGGTCACTGGTACAGCAGGGAACACCTTCGTAACGGTTGTAGGCGCACATCACCTCACGTACGTTACCTTTCTTTACCAATGCCTTGAATGCCGGCAAGTAGGTTTCCCACAGGTCGCGCATCGATACGCTGGCGTTGTAAGAATGGCGCAAAGGCTCCGGTCCGCTATGTACAGCATAGTGCTTGGCACAAGCATGGGTCTTGAGATATTGATCGTCATTACCCTGCATACCGAGAACGGTCTGCACACCCAGTACGGCATTCAGATAGGGATCCTCACCGCAGGTCTCCTGACCGCGTCCCCAACGGGGATCACGGAAGATGTTCACGTTCGGACACCAGAAAGTGAGCTCGGGGTTACCAGGATAGTAGGTAGCACCCATCTTCACGTTGAATACATTATGGTCGGAGCGGTTCCAGTTGGCACGTGCCTCATCAGATACGGCAGAGAATACATCATATACCTGCTGGGGGTTGAAGGCAGCAGCCATACCAATAGGCTGGGGGAATACGGTGTAGTCGCTCTGGCGCACACCATGACAAGCCTCGCTCCACCAGTTATAGGAAGGAATGCCGAGACGGTCAACGGATATAGACTTGTTCATCATCAGTCCTACCTTCTCCTCAGGAGTGAGCAGAGAGATGAGGTTCTCCACACGTTCTGCATAAGAGAGGGTGACATCCTGATAAGGGTACTTGCTGACGGTTTTCTGATCATTGCTGGCCACCGCCTTCACAGAGAGGGCACCTAATGACTGACCGTTAGCATCAAGCAGTTCCACACTACGGAAACTCTTACCCAATGACTTCGTCGGGTTCAGGGTTACCAATACCTGTGCCTTCTCTCCGGGTTGAATAGCCTCGGTGGGGTAGATGGCTTGGATGCATTCGCAACTGGGAATAGCTTTCGCGATGGTTACGGGCGCCTTTGACTTGTTCTGGAACGTAAACGTGTGACAAACGGTGCCTGCTGCTGCCTGAATGGATCCGAAGTCCCATTCATACGCATCAAAGGCAACGGCGCTCTTCTTGTTCTGAGCAAATGACGGCGCAGCTAACAATAGCGCAAAGATAGCGATAATAGTAGTTCTTTTCATGATTATTTAAATGTTCTTTTAATAATTGAGTGCAAAGATACAATTATTTGATGACAAAAAGTAATAAATTAGAATTATTTTGTATCTTTGCAGCAAATAACAATCATTAATTATCTATATCTATTATGGCAATCATTATCATTATTATCATTTTAGCCATCGTTGTATTTGGCTATTTCATCGCTACACAGCGTTCGTTGGTGGGTCTTGACGAAATGTGCAAGAACGCCCTGAGTCAGATTGAAGTACAGTTGAATTCCCGTTGGGATGCCTTGCTGGCCTTGGCCAAGAGTGCTGCCCAGTATGCCAAGCACGAGTCGGAGACCTTGATTGAGGTGATCCGCCAGCGTCGTGGTGAGGATGTGAACTCCGCCGCAGATGTCAGTGAGCAGCAGGGAGCCCTCCAACAGGTATTGGGACGACTCATCGCCATCGGTGAGGCTTATCCTGAGCTGAAGGCAGCCGACCTCTACAAGGAGGTAACCGAGGGTGTTCGTCAGTATGAGGAGAATGTACGTATGTCGCGTATGATCTACAACGATACTGCTACCAAGATGAACCGCATGGTTCGCCAATGGCCGTCATCTATCGTTGCTTCTATCCTGCACTTCGGTCAGAGAGATTATCTGAAGGCTGACGAGGAGCAGAAGAAGAGCTATCCTAACCTTGACGAGGCTTTTAAGAAGTAATATTAGTAGGAGTAGGTAACAGCATGGGAAAAGTTAGAAACATCCTCATCCTGCTCCTCCTGCTCTGTTCGAATCCTTTCTCCACCCTTTTTGCCCGACCACAGCTGAACGACCTGAACATTCACGTGGCACTGAGCAAGAACGGTGATGCATTGATCACCGAAACCCGTACGATGGAGATTGATTCAGAAGGGACGGAGTGCTATATCGTGGTCGGGAACCTGAACGGAAGTGAGCTGCGCGACTTCTCCGTCAGCGATGAGACCGGTGCGACCTATACGTATGTTGACGGATGGGACATTGATCAGAGTCGTCGTTGGAAGGAGGCGAAGTGCGGTATCGTGACCAAGCACAATGGTTACGAACTCTGTTGGGGTCTCGGCGCCAGTGGCAGTCGTGTATATACCACCCGCTATGTCGTGACTGACTTGGTGCGCGACTACAGTGATGCTGCCGGCTTCAACTATATGTTCGTGGCCGAAGGGGTGAGTCCTTATCCCAATCATGTGAAGGTAACCATCGAACCTGATTGGACCGATACTGATTCCTCATCCGTCGATCTGCCGATCATGTTTACGGTGGAGAACACGAAGATATGGGGCTTCCGTTACCATGGTGACGTGAACCTGGTGAATGGCAGCATCGTAGCAGAAAGCAGTCAGCCGTTCTCCAGCGGTAGCGCAATGGTCGTGATGGCTCGCTTTGAGAAAGGACTGTTTGAGCCGAAGATGGTCAATAGCGGTGCTTTCGGAGAGGTGCAGGAACAGGCTTTTGAAGGCAGTGACTATCTTGGTGACGGTTCGGACTCTTCTCGTTTCGATACCTTCTTGTTCCTCCTTCTGTCGTTATTCCTCTTCCTCCTGCCCTTCCTGGTGTTGGCAGGCTATTTCTATTATGTGTGGCGGGCCAGGAGAAAAGTGATGAAGGACTTGCTCTGGTACCGTGACATCCCCCAAAACGGGAATCTCCAGTGGGCCAACGATGTGCAGAATGCCTATAAGTATATCGGTGCCGACTACAACAACCTCCTTTCTGCCTGCATCCTGAAAATGATCAACCAGGGGGCGATCAGCATCGATAAGAGTCTGAACCAGAAGGGTAAGACCGTGCAGAACTTCGTGATACACGACCTCAAAGACAAGGATCAGCAACCGAAGCTGATGCAGATGGTGCATGATATCTTTAAGAATGCGGCTGGAAGTGATACGATCCTGGAGCCGAAGGAGCTGAAGACGTGGATGAAGAAGACCTATAACCAGAGTGTAGTGGATTCCTTTATCCAGACGCTTCATACCAAGACGAGCATCTATCAGTATAAGAACCAGCGCGAGGAGGTTAGGAACCTGTTCGGACTGAAGAAGTTCCTCAAGGAGTTCTCGCTCCTCGATGAACGACATGTTCATGAGGTGGCTCTTTGGAAAGACTATATGATCTATGCCACGCTCTTCGGTATCGCCGATCAGGTGATCAAGGATATGAAGGCCATCAATCCTGACTACTTCAACATGGATCAGGTGGCCCAGCAGATGGCTGATAACCTGACGCTCCCCACCATCTATTCTACCCTACACTCCAGTACGACGCGTGCTGCGGTGAGCAAGGCAGAACGTGAGGCACGAGCCTCAGGTGGCGGCGGTCATGCTTCCTGGGGCGGCGGTGGAGGCTTCTCTGGCGGCGGCTTCGGTGGCGGTGTGAGATAAAAAAAGAGGCAAGAAATAAGAGGCAAGAGGCAAGAGAAATGAACTATGTTATAGAGCCTGTATCTCTAAAACTATTCTCTTGCTTCTTGCCTCTTGCTTCTTACTTCTTACCAATCTACAAACTCTCCAACAACTTGATCAGCGCCTTTCTGCGCTCCGGCCACGTCTTGTAATCATCGGCCTTGAGTGTGGTGACCTCCGGTCCCTGCATACCACCCATCTCGCCTGTGGTCAGCATACAAGGCTTGATCTTCTTCTCTGCCAACAGTTTGTCAACAATGGCATCAGCACCTCCTACCTTGAACCAACTCTCCATCGTATCGTTCTTGCCGGGTACTAAGCGGATGAACGAAGGACGCTCACTGCGGTCGGCCATCACGGGCATATACATGGCTGTGTTCCGGTTGAGATTATAGCTCACCACTCCATGAGGGATCTCTTTCATTGCCGCGAAATGGTACTCACCGGCAGGATGACTGGCGATGCTGGGCTTGAAACCCTTGGCAGGTGACAGATACATGTCGTTAGGATCGGCCACGGCCATACCGTCAACATCAAAATAATAGGTGAACGAATCGAAGAGATCGTCAGATGGATTGCCCTTCACCTCAATGGTCCAAATACCGTCATCGCCCTTTGTCATTGGTTTGGGCTTGTCAAAGATCTCTGCGCAGAGTGATACCTGCTGTGCCTCTTCGGCCTTGAAACGGAAGACGATGCCGTCAGCCTTGTACTCAGGTGATACAATAGGTCTCGGGAACAGACGTCCCATCACGGCGGGTGTCAGCTGCTGCTCGTTGCCGGTAGCAACTGGTGTGGGCTCGCTGTTCTTCATCGCTACCTCAGAGGCTTCGGGGTTGAACAGCAGTGGCAAGGTCTTGTCAAGGAAGTACTTGGCATTCATCCAGGTATGACCGTATTTGTCGTGTGTGAACACCTTAGTGGAACGGATACCTTTCTTATCGAGGTGTTCCATGTAGTCGCGTGCCGTACCAAAGAGGAAGTCATCAGTACCCACACCTAGCCAGAACAGATGAATCTTACTGTTCGTGTCATCGGCATTGTCATATATGCCACCAGGCAGTGTTGTCGAAGTGAACGAACTATAGCTGCAAAGGTAAGAGAACTTGTCGAGATTGGTCAAGCCAATCATTAATCCCTGGTTACCACCACGTGAGAAACCACCAATGGCACGATGATCACGGTCGTTGATGGTACGATAATGCTCTTCCACATACGGCATCAGGTCGTTGATGACGTCCTTGGTGAATACATCACCGCCAAAACGCATCTGGGGAACACCTGCCTCTGCAGGCACTGTGCTGAGCAGCTTCGATGGGTTACCATAGGGAAGCACGATGATCATCTCCTGTGCCTTTCCTTCGGCCAGCAGGTTGTCGAGGATGTAGTTCATTCTTCCCACCTTATAATATACTTCTTCGGTATCGGTGGTACCACTGATCAGATAGAAAACAGGATACTTCTTGTCGCGGTTACGCATATAGCCTGGCGGCAGATAAACAACAGCCTGGTTGGTGCTACCTAAGCTCTTGGAGTAGTAATGAATATAGTTCAGTGAGCCATGGGGCACATCCTTGATATCGTGTGCTAAAGAACCGTTCTTGGCGGGAATCTCCAGCAGACTGTTCTTGAAGCCTTCATTGGGGAAATACTGGTCGCACTGCGGATCCATCACACTCACACCGTCAACAATGAAGCAATAAGGATACATGTCGGGGGCGGCAGGACCCAACGTGACGGTCCACAGACCGCTCTTCGCGTCTTTCTTCATGTCATGCCTGCCGGCAAACTGTACATCTACCTGAACGCTCTTTGCCTTGTCGTTCTTGAACTGGAAGGTTACCGTGCCATCATCGTTACAAATGGTGGATGGCTGACTCGCGGATGACTGTGCCCAGCAGGATACACCAAGGCATGTCATCATGAACAATGTCATTAGTTTTCTTTTCATAGACTTCTTTGATAATGAATGATTGATTTCGTTGCGCAAATGTATCACTTTTCTCTCAAACAACCATCACTTCTTCCTATTTTTTTGCGATGTTGGTTAAAAATTACTAATCCTATGCAGTATTCACACCATTTCACCGTTTAAATGAGTGGAAGCAGAATAAAATCATTATATTTGCAACAACTATTAACATCCATCAAATCAATACGATACGCTTATGAAAAGAATTGTACTATTATTTGGTGTTATCATGACGGCGATGATGGTCTGGGCAGACGATGGTCCGAAGAGTATTTCACTGACCAACGACCAGCAGAAGCTGGTGATAAGTAATAACGATTTCGCCTTTAACCTCTTCCGCAAAGCACGGAATGAGGAGAGTCAGATCCTATCACCGCTGAGCATCACCTATGCTTTGGGCATGCTCAACAACGGGGCAGCAGGCGAGACGCTGAAGCAGATCAATACGGTATTGGGCTTTGGAGATGCAGGGGCAGATGCCATCAATAACTTCTGTCTAAAGATGCTGACGGAGGCTCCTAAATTGGATGAGCAAACCAAGGTGATGATTGCCAACACCATCTACTTCAATAAAGCGAAAGGCTATGAGTTGAAGGATAATTTTGTGAGCAAGGCGAAACAGTATTATGATGCCGTACCAGAGAGTCGCGACTTCAATGACGGTGAGACGCTGAATGTCATCAACAAGTGGGCCAACGATCATACAGAAGGGATGATTCCAGAGATCCTCAAGGAGGATGAGTTCGATCCTATGGCAGTTAGCTATCTGTTGAACGCCCTTTACTTCAAAGGTACATGGACACTGAAGTTTGATGCCAAGGAGACAAAGAACGAGATGTTCAACGGGGATTTTGAGGTGCCGATGATGCATCTGAAAGAAAAGGAGCTGACCTACACAGAGAATGACGAGTGTCAGGCACTGACGTTACCCTATGGTAACGGTGCGTATCAGATGACCATCCTGCTGCCTCTTGAAGGAAAGTCAATTAATGATGTATTAAAAGGACTGACGGCCGAGAAATGGAAGCAGAACTACCAATGGATGGATGAGGCTATCGTGGATGTGAAACTGCCGCGTTTCGAGACGAAGACAGAGATTAATCTAAAGGAGATCATGTCGGACTTGGGTATGCCTAATGCCTTTATTTACGGGACGGCTGAATTCCCTGGTTTCTGTTCCTGTGAGAATATCTATATCGACCTGATGAAGCAGGTAGCGAAGATCAAGGTGAATGAAGAGGGTACAGAGGCTGCCGCCGTTACCATCATTGGTGTCAAAGACTCAGCTGTTCAGGAACCTCGTCATGTCAAGTTCTATGCCGATCGTCCGTTCCTCTATGTCATCAGCGAACGGTCAACGGGCTCCATCTTCTTCATGGGTCAGTATATGGGCGAGAGTAGTAAAGGTGATCCGTCAGGCATCTCTTCCTCTTCCATCCACCAATCACCTTCCACGAAGACATACAACCTTGCAGGACAGCAACTCAGTACACCGCCTGCCAAGGGTGTCTATATTCAAAACGGTAAGAAAATCGTGGCATTTTAATCATTTTAGAGGACTGGATGCCTCTGTTATCTTCGCCACACTCGGTTCATACTCTTCCTGCTCTTTCATGCCGCAGCCACCACGGAACTTATCCACCAGGTTAATGGAATAGGCCTCTTCACGGGTAACCTCCGTTTTAGACCAATCTATTTCCCCTTCATGTCCTGCATAGTCGCTGATGCGAACAGAGCAGAGGTAGCCTTCGTCGTTGCGGGTGTAGGCACTGCAGCCCGACATGGCGATGCGGTTACGTTCCTGCTGACCTTGTTTGGAAACGATATGACACCATTCAATGACACATGTCTTGCCGTCGTCGATAATGGTCTCGTACCGCATACCCACACATGCAGGAATGTAAGTGGCAAGACCATAACCGAACTTGTGGGCGTTAGCCGACATCTCCTCCTTGGAGAGGATGGGTGTTCCCCATGGGTCGTAACCACCTACGATACACTCATCTGCAAAGGCTGCATGAATCTTGTCGGGATTGCAGTAAGGCGCATGGTGAAGGGCTTCGTAATAAGCCCGCATGGCACCAGTAAGCAACCCCGGGTCGCCCATCTCGTAATGTGCCGGCTTGAATATGGGCTTACGGTAAGGCGTAAGTCCTGGAATAAACGAATAGTGTGTGTACATCCTTACTTCTTCCAACAGTGAAGGAGTACGAAGGTCGGTAATCACAAAGAAGGGCACTTCTTCGATCGCTTCATCCACTACGAATTTGAATACGCCTTCCAAGGCAATCCTTCCGCCACCAATGGTTTGGAAGACAGGGGTGAATGTGGCCGATGTTGCATTGAACTTAGTCAGGAACCCTTCAGCAAACGACTGTATTCCCTGAAGACCTTCAAATCGTCCATAAGGAGCATCGACAGCTGGCGGTTCATCCCAGAACAGTTTTTTCTCACGGAACAGGGCGGCCACCTCGTCTGCCTTTCCTGCACAAAGGGCATTGACAAACGCCATGTCTGGTGTGTCCATCCGGATATTTTGCGGCATATCCTTATAGAGACGTTCCAGGTTACAGGCCTTACGGACTGGCAGGTCCGCATCTCTCACAGGTTTTTCGCATGCCTGCATCAGAACCATGATTGCACTGGCAAGCAGTAAGATTTTAATCTTTTTCATACCAATTGGTTTCGTTTTCATAACTTCTTTTGCAAAGATAAACAAATCCCTCTTAACTTCCAAGTGATTTGTGGAAAACTCTGCGAATTGGACAATAGGCGCAACTAAGTAGGCTACTTGCGCATAGAAACTAGGCTACTTTCTCATAGAAACTAGGCTGATTACCACCTCAAACTAGGCTACTTTCTCATAGTAACTAGGCTTCTTTCTCACAAAACAAGAAAACATGAAACGGTCAATGCAGAAAAATTCAGTTTTTCTTTGATTTGTGCTCGTTTAATCGTATCTTTGCGACAGATTAATAAATGATTCATGGATAAGCAT
>JAFZBK010000063.1 GCA_017561825.1 Prevotella sp. | reverse complement strand
GGGGTCCCACCTCTTCCCATTCCGAACAGAGAAGTTAAGCCCGCCTGCGCCGATGGTACTGCAATGCAATGCGGGAGAGTAGGAGGCCGCCATCTTTATATGTAGTGAAGCCCCGAGTCAGCAATGACCCGGGGCTTCTTTTGTTATTGTGAAATGCAAATAAATTGTAATATATTTGGCATTTCGCCTGAATTACACTACCTTTGTGGGCGTTATGCAGTGGACAGATAGGATCAGACAAGTTAAAATTGTTCTCGTTGTGACGGCAATCGTGATTGCCGTGGCTTCGTTAGTTGTTTCTCATCTGCTTGTCAAGGATCTGCAACGGGAAGAGCGTAATAAAATGGAAGTTTGGGCACAAGCTATGCAGACACTGCAGGAGGCTGAGGAGAATACTGACTTGGCATTGGTGCTAAGTGTAATCCAAGGCAATAAAACGATTCCTGTCATTGTGCTCGACCATGACGGTCAAGTGATGGATTATCGTAATGTCGATATTCGGAAAATGGATTCTGCTCGTTATGTGTCAGACTATGGGCATAGGATGTATAATGCGGGGCACTATATTCAGATTGGTGATTCTATTGATTATCAACTTGTGTGCTATGATGAGTCGACACTACTGAAACGGCTCTCACAATATCCTTATTGGCAGTTGGGTATTGTCATGATCTTTGTGGTAGTGGCCATCTTCGCCCTGTTGTCTTCAAAGAGGGCTGAGCAGAACAAAGTTTGGGTGGGATTGTCGAAGGAAACAGCCCATCAGTTGGGTACACCCATTAGTAGCCTGATGGCCTGGGTAGAGATTCTGAAGGAGAATTATCCGGATGATGATCTGATACCAGAGATGAATAAGGATGTGAAACGTCTGGAGTTGATTGCCGAACGATTCTCGAAGATAGGATCTCTGCCAGAACCTGTGGACGCTTCTATGAATGAGGTATTGGCCCATGTTACCGACTATATGGATCGTCGGACGTCGAAAAAGGTGGAGATTACCACAAATATGCCTGACGAAGATGTAATTGTTAAGATAAATGCTTCGCTTTTTGAGTGGGTGGTTGAAAATCTTTGCAAGAATGCCGTAGATGCGATGGAGGGTAGCGGAAAAATTGATTTGACGTTACTCGATGAAGGTTCCAGAGCAATCATAGAGGTGAAGGACAATGGAAAGGGTATCCGTAAGAAGGATTTGAAGAATGTGTTTAAGCCTGGTTTTACAACAAAAAAACGAGGATGGGGGCTTGGTCTTTCGCTGGCCAAACGTATAGTAGAGGAGTATCATAAGGGACGTATCTATGTCAAATCATCTGAGGTGGGTGTCGGTACAACGTTCCGGATTGAGATGCCGAAGTAAACATCAGAATTGCACACTATCCCTAGTAAGTGTGTAATCTCAGTGCGTTTGTTGGCCTGATTTTAAAGGAAAAACATAAAAAAAACAAATAAGCGTGTCTTATATGAAAAAAAGTTTGTAACTTTGCATCCCGAATTGTGTGATTATGTGCGATTTAGAGTGTCTGAAGGTTGACCTGAAGGGTATGAAGGACGATGATACTTCATTGGTCTTCAATCTTGACGAATCATACTTTAGCGCTTTGGATCAGGTAGAAGTGAAGAAGGGTTCTTTGCATGTGTCGGTGTCTATACGCAAGGCTTCCGGCTTTTTTGAAATCCTTATTCACGAAGCAGGTACAGTGATCATACCATGTGACCGTTGTCTTGACGACATGGAGCAACCTGTGGAAACAGATGTGCAACTGACGGTGAGACTCGGAGATGAAAACTCAGAGGATGGTGACACCATAGTCGTGGCTGAGGACGAAGGAATACTCGACCTGACGTGGATCATCTATGAGTCCGTAGCATTGGCTATACCCATCAGGCATGTGCATGCACCCGGCAAGTGTAACACAGCCATGACGGAAGTTCTGGAAGAACTGTCAGCTGACCGAAGCAGTGATGAGGAGTCCGACCAATCTATAGACCCCCGATGGGAGAAACTGAAGAAATTAAATATTAAAGATTGAACATTAAAATTTTATAGAATTATGGCACATCCTAAAAGAAGACAATCAAGTACTCGTCAGGCCAAGCGTCGTACTCACGACAAGGCAGTAGCTCCTACGCTGGCAGTATGCCCCAACTGTGGCGCATATTATGTATATCATACAGTATGCCCCACCTGCGGTTACTATCGCGGTAAGGTTGCTATTAAGAAAGAGGACGAAGTCGCTGAATAATGAGTAAAATCAATGCGATAATCACCGGCATTGGTGGCTATGTTCCCGACTATGTCCTCACGAATGAGGAATTGTCGAGAATGGTAGACACCAATGATGAGTGGATTATGACGCGTGTTGGTATTAAGGAACGCCGTATCCTGACAGAAGAGGGCCTGGGCACTAGTTATATGGCCCGCAAAGCTGCCAAGCAGTTGTTGCAGAAGACGGGAGTGGATCCTGATACCATCGACGCATTGGTCGTAGCCACTTCTACGGCAGATTACCCATTCCCCTCTACAGCGTCCATCGTTGTAGGCAAAATCGGATTGAAGAATGCGATGGCGTTCGATTTCTGGGGAGCCTGCTGTGGATTCATCTATTCACTTGACGTGGTTTCGTCGATGATTCAGAGTGGCCGTTACAAGAAGGTCATTCTGATTGGCGCTGATAAGATGTCGTCGGTGACAGACTATAAAGACCGTTCTACCTGCCCGCTTTTTGGAGATGGTGCTGGAGCGATGTTGATAGAAGCCACTGAGGAACAAAACATTGGTTTGATGGACTCATATTTGCGCACAGACGGTAAAGGGCTTCCCTTCCTGCACATGAAGGCAGGAGGTTCTGTCTGTCCTCCGTCGCACTTTACTATCGACCATCGTCTGCATTACCTCTATCAGGAAGGACGTACGGTGTTCCGCTATGCGGTAACGAACATGAGCAATGACTGTGTTCTGGTAGCTGAGCGCAACGGACTGAATAAGGATAACATCCAGTGGGTGGTGCCCCATCAGGCCAATATGCGTATCATTGAGGCTGTGGCCAAGCGTTTGGAACTGTCGATGGATCAGGTAATAGTGAATATTGAGCATTACGGTAATACTAGTGCCGCCACAATACCTTTGGCATTGTGGGACAACGAGAGCAAGTTGAGAAAGGGAGATAATATGATCTTCACGGCCTTCGGAGCAGGCTTCGTCCATGGTGCTACGTACTATAAATGGGCATACGACGGCAGTAAATAGAGAAGAGATATCCGTATCTAATAACAGAAAAACGCATGCTCTTAGGGGCAATGCGTTTTTTTGTCTAAAAAGAAATAGAAGATGCATAAAGCTGGATTTGTGAATATCGTTGGTAACCCGAATGTAGGGAAGTCTACACTGATGAATCAACTCGTTGGTGAGAAGATTTCCATTGCTACCTTCAAGGCGCAGACAACACGCCATAGGATCATGGGTATCGTCAATACGCCAGAGGCACAGATCGTCTTCTCAGATACGCCAGGTGTGTTGAAACCCAATTATAAACTTCAGGAGTCGATGTTGGCTTTCTCAGAGTCAGCCTTGCAGGATGCTGATGTGCTACTGTACGTGACCGATGTCGTGGAGAATCCGGAGAAAAATCAAGATTTCCTGGCAAAAGTAGCGCGTATGTCGGTACCAGTGCTGCTCTTGATCAATAAGATAGACCAGAGTGACCAGAAAGGGTTGGGTGATATAGTGGAGAAATGGCATGGACTGTTACCGAATGCGGAAATCCTTCCGATCTCTGCCAAAAACAAGTTTGGTATTGATATGCTGCTGAAGCGGATTCTTGAATTGTTGCCTGACTCTCCGCCTTATTTCGATAAGGATCAATTGACGGACAAACCAGCCCGGTTCTTTGTGTCAGAG
>JAFZBK010000062.1 GCA_017561825.1 Prevotella sp. | reverse complement strand
TCTCATTCTCTACTCGTACCTCCAGACGAATGGTCTCATCCGGCTGGTACATCACAATCTCACCTTTTGCTGTTTCAATGTCATTCATAATCTTAACATTTAAGCGTTATACAAAAAAGAACATACAAAAGTAGTGATTTCATCTGAAACCACCAAAACGATTGACCGTTTTCTTTAGTTCAGTAATAACTTTCCGCTCCAACAAACGAAAACTATCAGAGGAATAAAATGCTATCTCTATCTCCCCTCCTTTATGGAGGGGCAGGGGATGGTCTCATTTAATCACGACCTTTTTCCCGTTTTGTATATATACTCCCTTCTTGGGTGTGCCCTGTACCCTGCGACCGCTGAGGTCGTAGAGGGTATTGGCAACGGGCGTTTTTTCTTTACTGATAGACTTAATCCCGTTGGTTATTTCTTTCTCCGGCCACACATCATACAGTACCTCTCCGTTGCGCTCGAAATGAACGAGCATGGAACGATAGTGACGCACTGGATAAGACTCCCAACGGTAGTCTTCATAAATTGAAAAAGGAGAATACGGATCTGGTGGCCCGAACAGGCATTCACCGTCATCCCATTCCGTAATGCCTATTCCTTGGATAATGCGACCGCCTTTCGTGTCAACTTTTTTTATATTACTGTTTGGCTCATTGGCTGGGGCCTTCCCATCCAAATCTACATACTTCAATGGTCTTACACCACCGAAAAAACCCTCCTTTATCTCATCTATAATGCCATAGTAAAGTTGAGGATATACTACACTTGTCGTATTTGACATAAGTATATCCTCAAAATAAAGCCCTTTCCCAACTCTCCAGTCAAAATCGTATGCCAAGGCTGGGAATAGCGGACCAGATCCGTAATAGCCATGAATAAACACTGATACCATGACGCAGTTAGGTTCAACGTATTTCACATCCCCTTCCTGTAGCATAAGCGTGAGAGAGTCCGCCCATTCAGGTCCGTTGGTATAGACACATTTTAACTTGAAATCACCATCACCAGCATACTTATCAATATACTCCCCTTTCACATAATACTCAATAGTTTCAAAGTTCGGTACCCACTCATCGCCTTCTTTTGAATACCAGCTGTCGTATTTCAGGGTATCAAGCCTAATCTCCGTCCATCTGGTTCCCTCGGGGTAATACTCATTCTTATTGCTGGTCCCCGTTTGATATAGTACCTCATCCCCGTCGGTGCACCTCGTCAATTTGAAATCTGCGCCGCCAGTAGCAAAGAACTGCATTACACCCGATACTGCGTATGTAAGTGAGCCGATGCCTTCAATCCAGATATCTGTGACATCCGGGAACCACTCCATTTGTACATGCAAACACCTACGTGGAGTTCGGTCTGTGGAACTATCCAAAATAGTATCAGATGCAGCTGTAACCACAAAGTAGAAAACATAATTAGGATCCTCGTCATCGACAACAATCTTGTCACCGACGTTAAGGGAGAAATCCATATCGAGCTTCATGGTCTTAAACATATCATCATAGACATAGACTCGACTCCCATCCTGTCCTACATATTCATTGGTGGTAATCCACTTTTCGGGTTTCTCCTCACCTTTCTGCCAGTCACGATAATATCTGCGCATGAAATGGATGCCGTTGATGATCGTGTCACCGGCAAGCTTCATTTCCGTCTCCCAATTAATATTATACTCTTTGGGGTCGAGACGCATTTTCATGTCCATCGTCCACAATCTACTTTCGGACACAACGGAATCGTATTCCTTCTGAGCAGAAGCAAACATAGGAGATACAGACATTATCATGATTAGTATCCTTTTCAAATTCCTTCTTCCTCTATTCATAACATTAAGCATTCTCAAAATGATAGTTCATTAATCTATTGCAAATATATAAGATTCTATCCATCTCGCCAAACAATTTGGACCTTTTTCGTCCGTCAATATTCGTTTTTTGACAAAATATCTCTTTGCTTCTATCAATAACCCAGGAAGTTACAAAAATAATTCGTCAAAATTCGTCAAACCCTACTTTAAGGCTCGAATGAGGTTGAATGATCCATCACCTTATGATGTTTAATAATTCTGCTGCAGATGTATCCTGCATTCGGATATAGGCGAATAGTTTCTTTCCAGCATCCTTCAGACTGGCTCCAAAGATATAAACCACATCATCAATAATCAGGAAGCGGTCGTGGTTATGCTGACAGGTGTGAATCGCAATTGGTGGATACTGCTGATTATGCCGTTGCACATCAAGTTGGAACTGCTTAGCGGTCTGCTTGGTGTAGATGGTGGCAGATACGTTCGGCTCTCTTACCCTACGGTTACCTTCTTGACGAACTTGTGCAATTTTTGCACAGGTTGGTTCTTTCTCTAATTCATCGGTTTCATAGACGTTAAGAATGTGCTTAGCTATTGAAGTACGATCTGTTGCAAACAACTCTGCCATCTGCTGTTGATTAAGCCACACTGTTTCACCATCCATTCTTACCTCCAGACGAATGGTCTCATCCGGCTGGTACATCACAATCTCACCTTTTGCTGTTTCGATGTTTGTCATATGTACTATATTTAACGTTGAACATGTTTACGATGGCAAAGGTACTAATTATAATCGAATCTGCCAAACAGTTTTGGTTATTTGTGGATGTGACTAAAAATGAGTACTTTGGCTACGCCGAACTTACTCACGTTCGGAAAAATCCAAATATATTTGGTTTTTCGCTCACTAAATCGTAACTTTGCAGGCGAAACAAATAGTATTAGCATTGAAGACATTTGAAGAGTTAGGCGTGAGCAGTGAGATACTGCAGGCCATTACAGAGATGGGCTTTGTTTCACCAATGCCCGTTCAGGAAGAAGTGATTCCCTATTTGTTAGGAGAAGGAAACGATGTGATTGCCCTTGCCCAGACGGGTACAGGAAAGACAGCGGCTTTTGGTATTCCGCTGTTACAGAAGATTGATGTGGAGAGTGAGGAAACACAGGCACTGATATTGAGTCCAACCCGTGAACTGTGTTTGCAGATTACAGACGACTTACGGGATTTCTCCAAATACATGAAAGGAGTGCACGTGGTGCCAGTATATGGCGGTGCGAGTATTGAACAACAGATCCGTGCTTTGAAGCATGGAGCACAAATCATTGTGGCCACACCAGGACGATTGATCGACTTGATGCACCGTGGTATGGCGAAGATCGAGAATATCAAGAGCGTGGTGCTCGATGAGGCTGATGAGATGCTGAACATGGGCTTCTCTGACAGTATCAACGAGATCTTTGAGCATGTGCCGGCAGAGCGTAACACACTGCTCTTCTCGGCTACCATGAGTAAGGAGATCGAGAAGATTGCCCTGAACTACCTGCACGACCATAAGGAGATCGTGGTGGGCAGTCGTAACGAGGGTGCCGAGAACGTGAACCACGTGTATTACATGGTGAACGCCAGGGATAAGTACTTGGCCCTTAAGCGCATCGTGGATTTCTATCCGCGTATCTTCGCTATCATCTTCTGTAGAACGAAGATCGAGACACAGGAGATTGCCGACAAGCTGATTCGCGACGGCTATAACGCAGAGAGTCTGCACGGCGATCTGAGTCAGCAGCAGCGCGACCTCACCATGCAGAAGTTCCGTCAGCACCTCACCCAGTTACTCGTGGCTACCGATGTAGCTGCCCGTGGCTTGGATGTGGATGATCTGACGCATGTCATCAACTACGGTCTGCCCGACGATATTGAAAACTACACCCATCGTAGCGGTCGTACAGGTCGTGCCGGCAAGAAAGGTACCTCTATCGCCATCGTTCACAGTAGGGAGAAGCACAAGATCCGCAACATCGAGAAGGTGATTGGTAAGGAGTTCGTGGAAGGTGAGATACCCTCAGCCCAGGAGATCTGCAAGAAGCAGTTATATAAGGTGATGGATCAGATCGTGAAGACCGATGTACTGGAAGAGCAGATCGATCCTTTCATGGGAGATATCAACCGTTTCTTCGAGTTTGTTGATAAGGAGGATATCATCAAGAAGATTGTAAGCATCGAGTTCGGTAAGTTCCTCTCTTATTATGCCAACGCTCCTGAGATTGAGAAGCCGGCGACGCGGTCGAAGGGAGACGGTCAAAGGTCAAAGGGAGACGGTCAAAGGTCAAAGGGAAACGGACAAAGGTCAAAGGGAAACGGACAAAGAAAGGCCGAAGCAGGCTTCCGTCGTCTATTCATTAACTTAGGCAAGAAAGACGGCTTCTTCCCTGGTGAGCTCATGCAGTTCCTGAACAAGAACGTAAAAGGACATGTAGAGGTGGGTCATATCGACCTGCAGAACACCATCTCTTTCTTCGATGTGGCAGAAGGCGATGCAGAGCGTGTGATGAAGTACCTGACAGGTGCCCGCTATAAGGGTCGTGAGGTGCGTTGCAATGATGGGGATGCTGATGCTGGAAAGGTCGAAGGTCAAAGGGAGACGGTCAAAGGTCGAAAGTCAAAGGGAGAAGGTCAAAGGGATTCGGTCAAAGGGAGACGGTCAAAGGTCAAAGGTCAAATGGATTCGGTCAAAGGTCAAAGGTTAAAGGAGGCCGGGTTTGAGCGTCTTGAGAAAAAGAAAAAGGTGGAGAGCAAGCGCGGACAGCGTGGTGCAGCCCGCAAGGAAAGCGGTCGCAAGGACGACTGGCGCCAGTTCTTCCAAGGCGGTCCTATAGAGCTTGTTGGTGAGGAGCCCGATTTCTCAGAAGAGGGATGGGCACGCAGAAAACCCAAAAAGAAAGGCAAGAAATAATCTTGCCTTTTTCTTTTATCTTTTATCTTTTTCCTCATTGAGGAAACTCATACACTAAGTACTGCATGTTGGGCTCGATGGGATAATTGGTGAGTCGTCCGGAACGTGTTACAAACGATAGGATGCCATTATACACACCATTACCAAAGGTGTATTGATTGCCGTAGATGTTGATATAGTGAATACGACGGGCGTCATAGTCGAGCAGTCGCTCTATATCAATGACCGGCATGCCATCGATCAGTACCATGGCAGGCCAAGAACTATCGTAAGAATCCTGTGGATTGCGGACTTCCATCTTCGTCACACCATCTATTTTCGTTTTCCTTACGCAGTTCACATATTCAATCAGCACTTCCCTGATGGTGAGGAACTGACGGTACTCGTCGAGATTATACGTCGGATAAGGTCTGGTGCCGAACAAGGAATCGTCATAGTCTAACGGCACACCGTCTTCTGCTGTATCATCAGAATAATCACCCAACTGCAGTTCACGCTTGGCAGGTGCAATGGCAATCTGATGACGCTGCATGTCAAGGGAGCGTGCTTCCACCTCGCTGCGGTTATAATGGAAGACGAGATGGGGGAGCTGCTTCGGGATCAAGGTGGCAAAAGGACTGATCATCTCGATAGGCAGACTCTCGCCTGAGGATGATGCAGCAGCAAGCACTAACGGTTGTTTGCCATGGATGCCGTAGGTGTAGAAAACGGCGATGGAGTCGTTCACCATCTTCCCCTCGAAATAATGTATCTGCTTCCCTACGATGCTGAGGGAAGGACGAATCTGACTGCCCTTGAAGGTGTTACCCTTATAGACATTCTGAACGCGCGCCTTGATGATATGGCCTTCGACCTCGCGAGAAGACTCTCCCCCAACCCCTCTCTGTGAGAGAGGGGAGTAGTTACCTTCTTCCGAAGGGTAGGTCTGTTGATTCTGTGCGACTGTCACCCATTCAATATCATCATCCGCGCTCTTGTGAAGAGGGTTCACGATAGCGACAAGCTGTTGAGACACTTGGGTACTGTGTCGTGTATAGACAGATAATACATAGTACCCGCTATGGAGGTTGGCAGGCAATTCGATGATGCCCGTTCCTTTTCCTTCCTTCACACTGATCACAGTACCTGCGGCCAAACTGTAGGTGTCACACAGCTCAGCGTATGCTATCATGGCATCGTCGATGGTTATGCTGACTCTCATCGCCTCACCGGCAAGATACCAGGTGCGGTCAGTCTCAATATTCGCCGCAAAGGTGCTCAAGGCAAAAAATAATGCATAATTAATAATGCATAATGCATAATATCTGATTCCCTTCATTCTTCAATTCTTCAATTTTATAATTTTTAACTTCGTTGACTTTTGTCACGACTCGGCAAAACTTAAGCAAGCTTAGTTCTGCTCTCGCTGCTCCAAAAGTTCAATTTTTTATTCTTCATCCTCTTCTTCTGGCCAAAAATCTGGTCTTTCAATATATGCACCTTTATATCTGACATCGAGTTGTCTTTCGAAGGCCCAAGCCGTGTGCAACGTTCCACCCGATACCCTGTTGTCTTCCCATTCGCAAAGGAACATGCCTTTTTCTACCATTCTTTTGCAAACATTCTCGTCACAGTTATCGATCCACAGGCGGGTATCTTCTCGCTCAGGATAATGGATAGAGAAATCATCAGCATCGAGGAAGAACCGGTATTCACTTGTATTCAATGAGCACCCTACATATCCTATCACGTGCTTGTTCGACGTGAGGCAATGGATATTGGTAGGAAGGGCTGACGGTTGCGGTGTGAACAGACCACCCATCTCTGAACCAGCCTGCTCACGGGCAAGCTCATACTCGTACTCGGCCTTGGTGATGGCTCGTTGGTGTATCAGACCGCTATACATATAGAATACACGCTCATTGCTACAGTCTATGTCGTACATCTTGAGTCTTTGGATGTGCTGTCCTTCGTAACTGGAGCTGGCACCAACCATGATCGTCGCGTTTGTTGCATCCTTCCATCCACAATCAGGAAACAGATGAGCCTGATACATACGCATCATGGTTTCTATGTCGAAATACATATTGGTTGTGTAGTCTGAATGCACTTCCCATGTCTCATCGCATGTCCAGGAATAGTAATTTGCCTTATTTGAATCAAAAGGAGCGTCGGGAGTGACGAGCACGTCGATATTGCTGTCGGGCGTGTTCTGTACCACTGTAACATCTGCTATTCCCTCGGTACGCAGCGGTTTCTGAGGTTCCGATTCATAGATCTCCCCATTCGTCTCGATATGCAGCCAGTATTCTACATCAGGATTGAGATCGTCAATCCAGCAGGAGAAATATCCATAATTGCCAGCAGTTGGCTGTGCCAAATATTCAGAGCCATCGCTTCCGCGTACATAGACCATTGCGCCTATTACTGGTTTAGATGCAACGGAAGTGTTGAGAGACTGTGTACGTGATAGGATGAACTTATTCATTTGTGAAGAGCATATCGAGCCTTCAACCACCAGCAAGTCGGAATCATCGTCGGGAATGTCTGCCTCAAATTCCTCAACACAGCCCGACAACGCAAAGAATAATGCGAAATTAATAATGCATAATGCATAATATTTGATTCCCTTCATTATAGTATTCTTTAATTTTTCAATTTTTCAACTCTTCAATTTTTTTAATTGAATCGTATATTGAGTGAGACGTATGGAATGGCTGTGCCAAACACAGAGAGTTTATATCCCTGAATACCCTTCTCCTCAGTGACATAATAGATATTATAGGCATTTTTGCGTGCCAGCGCATTATACACACCTATAGAGAACGACGTGTGCAGGAAGCTTGTCAGCTTATGCGTCGGCTCGATATTGAACGCAAGGTCCAGGCGCATGTAGTCAGGAATACGGTATGTATTGCGGTTGGTATAGTAGGGCATGTATTTCTGATGATATGCGTCGTAGTATTTTCCGGCAGGTAATGTTGTCGGACGACCAGTGGCATAGTTGAAGTTGCTGGAAAGGCTATACCTCTCAGTAAACTTCAAGTTAAGCACAGCTTTCACCTCATGAGGCCTGTCATATTCTGAAGGATACCATTCGCCATCGTTCAGGGGTATGGCCACCCTCTTGTCATCGTGGCGGAGCAAGGAGCGTGAGAAGGTGTAGCTCACCCATCCATTCACCTTTCCTATAGGTTTCTTTGCCTGCAGCTCTAAGCCGTATGCTTGTCCCTTGGTGGAGATAACGTCGGTTTCAAGATGAGGGTTCATCAGCAGGACGGCCGAACTGCGATAATTGAGATAATCGTTGATGTGCTTGTAATAGACCTCTGCCGAGAACTCGTATTTCTTGTCAACAGTCTCATGGTAGATACCACCTGCTGCCTGCCAGCCATTCTGGGGCTTGATGTTATAGTCGGATAACTTCCAGATATCTGTAGGTGACATGATGGAGGTATTCGACACCTTATGGATATACTGGTGCATCGTGTTGAAGCCAGCCTTCAAGGAAAGATTCTCCTGAAGGGCATAGCGGGCAGATACACGCAGTTCAGGAGCATGATAGGTCTTGATGATACCTGTCTCATGACGTGTTTCCAACAGTGTTTCCTCTGCTGGGAGTTCACCCTCATGATAATGATTTACGTCACGAGGACCTAATGTGTTGAACATCGTGTAACGCAAGCCGGCAGATACCGACAGCTTCTCTGTGAGCGAACGCTCATAATCAATATACGCAGCGCTCTCAAATGCCTTTTCCCTCTGCAACTCATCAGTCATGATGCGTGATTCCTCACCGACAGGCTCATACTTACCGCCCTGCACATTGTAATGCTGCACGGAGAGACCATAGTTGAGGGTTTGCATTTCAGACAGACTATGACGGATATGCAGCTTTCCCCATAGCTGGTCAATGCCGAAACTCAACCGGGCAGCCATCGAAGGTGTTCCCTTTTCCTCATTGAAATAGTCGTAGTGGTCGAGTCCTGAAGAAAACGTTGCAATCATTTTCTCGTTCAGGATAGAGCGCCACTCTGCGGAGATATTACGGTTCTGGTAGCCATATCTATCATGTGTGCTGAACGAGAACTTGTCATTACTCCAATACCCATACACCTTGAGGCGGTGCATACTATTGAGCTTCCAGGTCAGTACGCCACCAAAATCATAGAAGTTCGCCGTACCGTTCTTGTAGCCACTCTTCTCTGGTAGCTTCTTCAGCATCCAGTCGCTATATGTCGTCCTACCGTTCAACAGCAGTGATACATGTTCCTTCACGATCGGTATCTCGATATTTGCCTTACTGGTAAGTACACCAATACTGGCCGAACCCGTGAGCTTCTCCATGTTGGCCTCCTTTGAGGTCACTTTCAGCACACTGCTTATCCTGCCTCCATATTCTACAGGGATGCTCGACTTAAACAGTTCCACATCCTCAACGGCATCAGAATTGAACGAGGTGAACAGTCCGAACAGGTGCGACGGATTATACACAGTACCTCCATTGAAGAGTATCAGGTTCTGGTCTGTGGCACCTCCTCGCACATTATATCCGCTTGAGGCCTCTCCAACGGTGGTGACACCTGGCAGCGAGAGTACGATCTTCATGATATCCGATTCGCCAAAGGCTGATGGGATATTCTTCAGTAGCATGGGCTTGAACTTCTCGGAACCCATCGTGGTGTTCTTTACTGCTGACAACCGACCACCCACAACGACGATTTCATCGAGTTCCTGATCATCGGAAATGCTCGCCCTTGCCTTCTTCACACCCGGCACGATATAGGTTTTGGTTGTTGTAACTGACGTGGCAATAGAATCGTTATCAAGGACAGGGATACCTGGGAGAAGACTCTCCTCCAACCCCTCCCTGTGAGGGAGGGGAGTGGTTACCTCTACTACCTGTTTATTATCAGCGAGTTCGTCTTGAGAGAATCTACTCCCCTCCTTTACAGGGAGGGGTAAGGGGGTGGGTCTGCCAGCGAGGCTCTCAACCACTTTCGCCAGACTCCTCTCACGTTGCTTCTTGGAAAAAGAAAGATGCTGTTGCTTTACGGACTGCTTGATCTGCTTTTTCTGTTCAGGAAAGAGTTTTGTCACATCAGATAATCCTTTCACATGATGCGTTTCTCCGTCAGCTGAAACCAGCGTATAGTGTTCTTTGGTACTGAGAATCTTTAGGTATTTCTTTTCGCCGAACGTGTTTTCACCACTAATAACCTTCCACACGCTATGATAAAGACCAATGCCATTGGTGCTCCCATCACAAAGCTGAACGGCATATCGTGAGCTGTCCTCTGGATCATGCACATATCTGTGACCATCCATTTCAAACCAGTCAATGTACTTCTGCTCAGGAACACAAAATACATTCCTCATCGGAGAAAGAACAACAACCCGCTGTTCCAATTGATCAAAACGGAGTTGTACATCATCATAGACCACGCCATAATAGCTGACGCGACCTTTATACAGATCTCTGTTCCCATTATAATAAGGGATGTTATTCCATAATGATGTCTGGTACTGCGGTTCAACTTCCCCCACATACAGGCGAGCAAAACCAGAAGCAGATGGGAAATACTCCTGTGCTCCAACCTTCTGTACGAATAACATCATACAGATAAATACCAACAAATGCTTTCTCACATTTTTAAACTTGCTCACTATTCAATTGTTACGCGTTATATAAGTCTTTTACCTTAATAAACCGCAAAGGTATGAAACCTTGCACGAAAAAAAGAAACTTTTAACATTGTTTCACCCTTACAACCATTTTCCTGCTCCTCAGCATAGTCCAAGCAAGTTTGTCAGAAAAAGTTCCCAGCATGGGAATAAATTGTTCCCACGCTGGGAATAAACTGTTCCCAACATGGGAACAAGGTGTTAGCATGTGTTCCCACGAACCTCATTAATATTCTTCGTTGCGGAAGACGTAGAACTCCGTGGGAGAGACATAGAGAGTTAGTGATAACGAAGTGACAAGTTTGAACTGGGTAGCTTTAAAGATATGCATAAACTGTTTTGATACAGGATCTTTATCGCCGACCATAGTCCCTATCCAATCCCACGAGTTGATAATTCCATGGTCGATATCCTCATAGTATGCACGTTTGCCAACGAAGGGTATCATGTAGGAGCCGCTGATGGTGTTCCTGTTGTTGCGACCTTCAATCCTACCGTTTTCCATAAACTCAATAGAGAAACGTTCGTCGTCTTTGTCTAATTGATTGAACTTACCGTCGGCATCTGAATAGCTTGTCAAGATCCAACGATTACGAATCCGTTTATACACGTCTAATGGGTCGATGTTGACATCCTGCCGGATGCGATTGAAGACAACGGGCTTTTTCTCCATCTTGGGACAGATCTTCCAGAAATAGAGGTCGATAAAAGCAGCGGTATAAGCGTATTCGGGATTGATATTGTTGTTCAGTGTCACATCGAGCTGATAGGTGTCGCCATTGTCTGTCAGTTCAAAACCACCCAACGAAATACCGCCATGCTCACCGTATGTACGTCCGATGACAAGTGAGCAGTAGTTGAAGTTAATCCTTGTTTGGGGTAGTTCCTTGTCACCTTTGTAAGCCTCGCGGAACTCCTCTTCGCTATTGATGATGAGCAGCTTCTCTTCTTCAGCCGCTTCGCTGAAGAAAGTACGACGTCCCTGCGATTCATTGCTGTGCAGTGCATCCATCATGAAAAAGTCAAGTTCGTCACTTGGAACCAACATTGATTCCAAATCAAGGCCGTTATCTGAATTGGGGTAAAGGCCATTTTCGCAGATTCTGAATTCTATCTCACCATTGAGAAGATAGGTGTGTTGGTTCCAGTTCTGGTCATAGACGCAGTCCTCGAGGTCTTGGAAACTGATCGTGATGAATACTCTTCCTTCATCATCTGTTCTTTTGCCAACCACCTTGATTCCTCCACTCCATGCACCATGCGCAGGCTTATAGGTATCCCCCCAGATACTGGAAGAGAGCTTGTTGTTAGGGTTGTAATGGAAGGTGCTGTAAGAAGTTCCCACTGCCATATCCTCGATTCTTCTGTTTTCTCTGTTTTCGATACCAAGATGTAGTCCGGTGAAGTGAGACGAATTCTTAATACTAGCCGTGAATTTCATTGGGAAATCAATATAGGTATTATTGCCCAGTCCAGTGACTGTTACCTCATCTGTTAAACCGCAAATGGCGTTATAGATCCTGCATGTTTCAGTCTTGCCATTAACCTCCTTAATCTCCAATACATTGTCGCTTGGAGAACCACTTCGGACTTCAGTGGAGCCTTCTTTACCATTCTTGTCAACATTGATATCATCATCACTGCTGCATGCACAGAACATGCCAAGCGATAGCAGTATACTCATTATGAATAGTAACTTTTTCATAATTATTCTACCTTTTCTATTATTCTAATTTTCGTCAGATAGACAAAGTAATACTTATGTCCTCCCAAAAGTATAATATGATTCGCTTTTATGTCCTCATCAGTCATCTCAACAACTTTCCCAGAAAAAGTTATTAATACCCTCTCTTCATTATTTGTTTTTAACTCATCAGGAAGATTCACGGGGAAATAAACATCAACCCAATCAATGGAGCCAGGATGATGGTAGCTGATAGCCCATGTTTTAAGCCACCCTTCATAACTTAAATAACCTGTGTAGTCCAACTCAGGAACAGACTTTAAGCTTTCTTCAACTAAACTGTCTTTAGGTAAAAAGATCGTTCCGTCGCTCCCAAAGCCATTCTCATCATCACTGCTGCACGCACAGAACATTCCAAGCGATAGCAGTACACCAAATAGTAATAAGACTCTTTTCATGATAAATCGTTTTATGTTAATAATCTGTTCAATTATGTATTAGAGATTTTGTTCTCTATCCGTTAAATCCAGAAAGGACAAATAACTTGCCTGAGGATGTCAACAATTAACACACTTTAAATGATCACTTACTTTATATTGAAGCGAAGACCGAAGCTGAGGTTGAAGTTCAGCGGACGATCTTGATAGATGGTGGGCGTGGAACTGCCGTCTTTGAAATAGTAGCCCAACCCGGGTTCGGCATACAGACTGAAAATGTCGGTTAGTTTATATTCGGCACCAGCGGCTCCGTTGAGCGAGAACTGCCAAGGACTGGCTTCAAGCTGCTTTTCTATTGTGCCACCAGCAGAAACGTAAAGACCAAAGTTACGGTTCTTCCATAGTTCGTAACTGATGTTCAGTGGCAGACCGATATAGTTGAGCCGCTGTTCAGTAATTGTGGTTGCACCATCCACCGTTGTGGTGATATCTGACGAGAGATGGGTATATAACAATCCACTCTCAACACCCCATCTGTCATCAAGCCGATAGCGCAACGATAGACCGACACGAATAGGTTGCCGATGGTGGACATGCTGTTCGATATGATTTGCAGAACTTAATTCTCCGTAGTATGCAAAAGCTGTATTTGCTCCGATTCTATACAGGTTATTAGTCTCTGTCTGGAAGCTATTGCCCGTTGAACTTGACATATATACCTTGGCCATCAGACGGTTGTCGATGTGCTTCTGCTGATGGGTGGTAGTGGGATAGGCGGCCGGTATTGGTGATGTTTGTCCCTTTGGGCGGATGCTGTTTCCCTGGTTTGAACGGGGCAACGCCACGTCTTCGGTCACTGCTGCATCAAGCGTGTCAGATTCTTCCGTAGAGACGGGGTTGACAGTTCCTGATTCATGGACGGGCATGTCGGATATGCTGGATGCTTTTGCCGATTTTGCGAGAGCCATCGGGGCAGATGTATAAAGCATAGGGGCAGGATTTTGATTCGTGTTCGAATCATACGACTTTCCCCCTTGATTCTCCTCCATAGTTGCTACTGTTGGGGGATTTTGCCCTGTTTCAGTATGTTTGAATCCCCAATACCCTGCACCAGCTATCAGCAGGATGACGGCAGCCGCAGCCATGCGCCGCAGCCAAAGCTGACGAGTTTTGCGAGCTTTACCCGCAGCCAGGGCCTGATCAATTTCATCCCACGACACCTCAGGGGCAGGCCGTTTGTAGTCTGCCATCTTCTGTTGCATCTGTTGTATCCATTGTTCGCTCATGGTTGAGAGGGATTATTGTCGTTATACTTTCTAATCATCTTAAGTAACACCTTTTTTGCTTTGTAAAGCTGTGAGGCTGAAGTTTCTTTTTTGATGCCAAGCAGGTGGGCTATTTCCTGATGACTCATCCCTTCAAAGAAGAAGAGGTTTAGTACTGTTCGGTAGCCAGTAGGCAGACAACTCAGCATCTGGCGGATGGTGTCTGGCGGAATATCACTGATGGACGGATCATCGTCATCTATTTCATCAACAGCCACATTGTCCAATTGCACTATCTCGTGCTGCTCTTTTTTTCTCAGGAACTTCAGCGATTCGTTGACCATCACCTTTGTGGTCCAAGCCTGTAAGGAACCCACTCCGCGATACTTGAAATCCGCTACGTGGGAGAAGATGTGGACGAGTGCGTTCTGGAACACATCTTTCAGGTCTTCCTCATCCGTGATATATCGTGAGCAAACACCCGCAAGTCTGTCGGCATAAAGGGAATAGAACTCCCTGGCTGAAGTTTTGTCTCCTTCCTGCAACCGCTTTACCAAGCGTTGTTCCTCACGAACATTTATAATCACGTGTGGCATTGTTCTCTACCCGTTAAATCCAGAAAAGGTGAAATACTTGCCTGAGGAGACAAATAATTAACACGCTTTAACGGTTATAGGTTAAATTCCCGCTCAATGATGGCGATAAAAGTGACGTCTTTGTTGGTCACTGCCTTAGAGAATGTGATGGTTCCGTTGGTGGTGCTCACCACACTGATAGGACAGGGGTTGTTGGCTACGCTTACGATGAGGCGTGACTCACCTGGCATGGGTGATTTGATGGAATATGTTGTCTCCTTGGCAGGGATGGTGACACTGATCTTCATCCTGCTATGGTTCATACGGGAGGCATTGAAGGCTTGTTTGTTCACATCTCCTTTGAGCGTCTCCTTGATATAATCATGATTACCAAACGAAAGGTAATTGCCCGAATAGGAATCCCCGGCCTTGATCATCTGGGTGGAGATATGGATATCTTTCGATTTGTCGTCATACTGTTCCTCAATGGCATAGTTGTTCGTGATGATGGCCGAATTGCCACCTGTGTAATCTACTCCGTTGATGCCGTACATGTTCACGAAGTTATCCTTTGTGGCAAAACGACCGAAATGGAAGCGGTTGTTGTCGATGACTAACTTCTCTGTTGACCACCCCTTACCGGTGTTGGGATGGCGCAGGTTGATACCATAGTTGGTGAAATAATCGAAGGTGTTTCCCTGAATGGTACAGTCGATGGATTCCACATCCATGTCAATGCCATAGCAGTTGGTGGTGCGATGCCCCAAGATGGTGTTGTCGGATAGGATGATCCGTTTGTTCTCGTTGTCGGCTGTCATAGCTGGGTTGTTGCGGATCGTGATGACAGCAGGGTACTCACCAACTGCTGTGGAGGTGGCGAAATAGTTGTTAGAGATGTTGGCCCCTTCCTGGGAGATGATGACCAGCGGATTGGTGCAGAAGTCAATCATGGAGTTGTTCAGGAAGAAGGAGTCGTTACCCTCAATCAAGATGCCGTACGTACAGCCTAACATCACAGCCGACTGCACATTCAATCCGCAGGCATAACTGGTGTAGTAGTCGTCTTTATCTTCTTTGGTATGAACAGCAACGGCCTTGATGCCATAGCTCAGGTTGCTGAACATACAGCCTATCACGTTCGTGTTGATAGCATTGCCACGGTCAATACCGATGGTTTGGTTAGAGCCCTCGAAGAAGCAGTTGGTGATGTTGATCTCTCTGCTGCTCACCAACTGGAGAAGTGCCTGGACAGCATTTGAGGTACCTTTGAACCGACAGCGGTCGATCATCAACGACAACCGTGTCTGACCCGTACGAGGAGCCTCTTTCTGAATGCCATAGCCTGCACCAATCTCAAAGTCCAGATCAACGATTCTGACATAGTTATCGGTGGTGATGCGGATGGCTGGTGTGTTGGCATTCTGCGTTTTGACGATGGTGGCCCCGTTACCCATCAGGGATATCTCCTTACTGCCCAACTCGATATTGTCGAACACATTCTCATAACGACCGTGCAACTGAACCTTTCTGGCTGTATTCACGATCGACTTCATGATGGCTGTCTTGTCGTTTGTGGTCAGGTCGAAGTAGTCTGTATCCAGTTCCTCCTGCTTACCGCTCACCTTTGCAGCAATGCAGTGCTTGGCTCCTTCAAACGATGTGTTGTTGAGCACTAAAGTACCATTGGTAATCTTCGCACCTTCTTGAAAGACCAGTACACATCCTTCAGGCACTTTGACACTGGTTCCTGATAAATCCTGTATGCCCGATATGGCGTATCTCGTATGGGCCTTGGTCAGTAACTCCTGTAGTGATGGTTGTGCTGCATAGGCATCTGAGGCAAAAACCATTCCCAAAGCCATGCATATAGTAATCAGTAATCCTTTCATTTCTCCTTATTATAAAATTAATACGGTGATATATTGTTCAGTTCATCGATCTTTCCTTCCTCGACAGAGGAGGTGAACAGTTGCTGAAGGTCTCCATAGTTTATTCTTGTCTTTGGAGCGAAATCGTCAGATTGCATATACTGCAGGATGCTCTTGTACAGCTGACGAGCCTCGGGGTACTGCTGTAGCTGGTCGAGTGGTGACATACATACCAGCAGTTTGCCCTTATCCACGGCGAACTCAAAGATCAGTCCTAACTTATGGTTTCGTTCCACATTGTCGATAACCTGCACGATAGGACGGTAGGATGCTTCTGTATTATCGAGAATGAATGGTCGTGAAGCCTTGATGATGGGGAACCACTGCCAGTTGGTATGCATCTCTGTGGGGAAGCTGTTGAAGAGGGGATGCTCAGGATTCGTGAGAATACCCAAGGTGCCTGGTGAAACCGGCTTTTTGTTATTCTCAGAGATGGTCTTGAACATACGGTAGTTCCAGTAGTCGGTTTGGAAGAGTCCACCTACGGTGAGGTTCTTCATCTGTGTACTGTCGGGCATCAGCAGGACTGTTCCGCCATTACTCAGTATCCTGGCAGTTTCCACATCATAGCGATGAGCCACAACAATATCCTTGGGTACAGTCAACGACTTCTTCATGCTGGGATAGATCCAAAGGTTATAGTAGTTCTCATGGTATGTTTTGTTCTCCATGTCATCATAGGCCTTCAAGACCAGTATCATCTTCTGTGGTCTTGTTTGGTCGCTGATATCTATTTGGATATCGCCTAAGTTAATCAGCCCATATGGATTTTCAGGGATGTTGATCTTTCCCCGATAGAGCGTCATCCCTTCCATATCCATCAGTTGCCAGGTCAGCAAACACTGCTTCCACTTGTTGTTATCAGGTTCACTGTAGTTAGCCAGTTGAATCTTCCCTTGGATGGTTTCATCGGTGGTCCAGCAGAATTTCTCCGTAAGGAAGAGCGGTACGATGGGGGAGCAGAATTGTCGGAATTCCTCAGGGGTGGTCATACCCTTCGGCTCCATGAACGCATCCAGTATGCCCACATACGCTGAGCCTTGTCCGGGATAGTCCTGCAGGTCGAGCAGTTGGAATCCGCCCATGCCCGGTGTTCGCAGTGCCATCTCAATCTCCTGCTTATAGAGCTCATAGCTCCATCGTCCTGATGCCTTGTGGAAGAGATCTGCCTGATCGAGCATGCCCGCCTTCTCCAGTCTGCTTTTGAACACCTCTATATTATAAGGCGCCAATACCCCTGAGTATTTGTTAATCTCGTTGAAGTCGGGGTAGGTCTGGAACTGACCTGTTTCATGACCGATGATGGGTACATGACAGTCCTTGATTCCTTCTGCGAAGTTCATGATGGTGTTGGGGTATAGACTGTTGATCATACCGCCATCAGAGGCATCCGCAAACGAGAACGAGCCACGGGTATGTGTATTGAATTTTCCCCATTCCTCACCGCCATTACGACAGGTGACGAAGAAGTCCATCCCCTCTTTCCATCCCTGGTAGCCCAGATAATAGTTGGAGCCAAAGGTATAGAGCTTGGTCGGGTCCATCTTTTTGAATGCCTTCGTGAAGGTCTGCATGGTAGGAATATCGCCCCACAGCTCATTCCCCAAGGCCATCATCACAAACGAGGGGTGATGACCGTAGGTGGCAATGATATGTGCCCCTTCCTTCATGAGGAAATCTATCAAACGACGGTCATCCTTATTGAAATCACCCCAGAACGGCAACTCAGGCTGCAGGTACACACCTTCGATGTCAGCTGCCAGGAAGCAAGCCTCTGGCGGGCACCACGAATGGAAACGCACATGGTTGATGCCGTAGCCCTTGCAGATCTGGAAGTAGCGTCTCCACTCCTGCATGTCCATAGGTACATGACCAGTCAGCGGGAACACGCAGGCATCATGCTTTCCTCTGAGGAAGGTGGTATGACCGTTGATCTGGAACTGGGTGCCATTGGTGGTGAAGGTTCGAATGCCGAAACTCTTCTCCATCCCGTCATGACCGTCGAGGAACACTTGGATGCGGTAGAGCTCAGGATGGTCTTCACTCCATAGCTTCAGACTGTCATCGCGGTAGATCACTTTGATATGGGTGAAGTGGTTCTGTGTCTTGGGGATATATTTCTCGGCAATTACATAACCATATCTGCTGGCCCAGGGGATGAGAACGACTCTCATCTTCGTGTCCTCCTTGAGCGGTCCGTTGATGTTGACCGTTACCTGTACCTCTTTCTTTTCGCTGTTCGTGGCGATATTCAGGTCGTCGATAGATGTCTTGTCGTGACATTCCAAATAGATCTGTCCGATGATACCGTTCCAGTTGGTCTGGGTATCCTCGGTATAAGCATGCGAGTTTCTGATGATCTGTGGCGGAACGGTCTTCTCACTGTTATCCACCATGATGGTGATGCTGTGCAGACCTGGCTTCAGCATCTTCGATAAGTCATACTCCTGCGGAGTGGAGATATCGCTGTTGCTTCCTGCCAGCTTTCCGTCCACATATACCATGGTGGGTTTGGTGCGCTCCAGGTAGAGAATGATTTGTTTGTTCTTCCACGTTTCAGGAATCTGCACAGGCACCTGATACCACGCCCTGCCCACATAGCTGTATTTACGCGTCAGGTGCGTGGTCTCATCCTTCTTTGTGACTGCATTCCCCTTTCTGTTCGTGTCGGTGGTGCCCGGAAGGAACACCCTGTCGTTGAACTTCGAGGTAGCTTTCAACGTGGAGTCAGGATCCAACTGGAACAGCCACTGTCCGCTCAGGTCGATGAATTCCCTCATCCCCAACTGAACAGCTGGCTTCGACGACTGCTGCGCAAACGCTAAGAGGTTCACCAGCAGGATCCCTACTAACAAAACTACCCTTCTCAATTCTTAATTTATATTTTTTAATGTTCAATGTTCAATGTTCAATGTTTAACTTACTTCGCATTAATCTCCTTCAGCAATCTATCTGCATGTCCCCATCTGTCCATCATGAACAGTACGAAGCGGATGTCAACACCGATACAGCGAGCCAGCACCTTGTCGAAGTTGATGTCGCTGGCCAGTGAGTCCCAGTTACCATCGAAGGCCAGTCCGATAAGCTCACCCTTACCGTTGAACATCGGTGAACCGCTGTTACCGCCAGTGATATCGTTATTGGTGAGGAAGCACAGCTGCATCTTACCTGTGGTCTTGTCGGTATAGGGGTCGAAGTTCTTGGATGAGAGCAGTTCGTGCATCTCAGGCTCAGCGAAATACTCTTCGATCTGATCCGCCTTTTTCATCTTCTCGATAATGCTCTCTGCTGTGGTGTAGTAGCCTGAGGGCTTGCCGTCGAGCAGGTATTCACCCACCTGACCGTAGCTGAGTCGCATGGTGAAGTTCGCATCCGAGTAGTGGGGCAGGTCAGCCTCCATGCGCAGTTTGGCGGCGCAGAGGTATTTCTCCTGCTCTTCGATCTTTGTGTCGCTGATTCCTTCACGGATGGTACCTAATGATTCTATCAGGTCAAGACCCATCTTTATTCCTGGATCTTTCAGGTAGTTCTTCTTACCAGGATAGATCTTCTTGCCCTTCATGAGAACAGATTTCTTATAGAGGTCGTTCACGTACTTGGTATAGTCGTTCTTGTACTTGCTCTCGATGGTCTGATAGAAGGCGGGCAGGTATTGTGCATCCACCTGCTCCTTGTAGTTCTTCAGCAGGGCGGCAAACACCTCCTTGTCGAGTGCCTCATCCCATTCGTCACTGTTGTCCTTAATCTCAAAGTACTGCTTCTTACTGTTGTTCTCAGGTCCTTTCAGCTGGTATCCACCTGCATTGGCACGCATGGCACGGGTGGCGAGTTCGTTGGTGCGATTGAAGGTCTCTACCCAGTACATAAAGGAGCGCACCGACTTAAAGCGCTTGTCATAGAGTTTGCCCAGCTGGTCGAAATCCAACTTGTCCTTCAGGAAACCTGTCTCGTTCTGGAACTGACGGATACGGGTCTCGAATTCCTGCTTCTGACGGATAATGCCGATGGAATCGATACATTTGTTCATACCGATAGAGTTCTTCCAGTAGTTAGAGCTCTGCGCATACTTACTGTCGTACTTGATACGCACAGCCTCTGAAGCATCCATGTGGCGCTTCATGATGGCCTGCTTGATGCCACGCACCTGTACACGGGTATTGTTCTCTGCATCGCGCATCTCCTTGATACCGTAAGAAGAGAGGTAACGACTGGTGCTGCCCGGGTAACCGATGGTCATCGAGAAATCACCATCCTTGTATCCCTGCATGCTGACAGGAGCCCAAGAGGCGGGGTGGTAGGGCACGTTCTTCTCTGAATATGCCGCAGGACCATTTGTCTCGGGGTCGGCATAGATTCTGAATACGGAGAAGTCGCAAGTCTGACGCGGCCACATCCAGTTATCGGTCTCACCACCGAACTTACCCATCGACTTAGGAATAGCGAACACCAAACGGAGATCGCGGAAGGTCTGATAGGTGGTGGCATAGTAGGCATTACCTTCGTAGAACGGCTGGATCTCGATGGTCAGTGTCTTGTCGATCTTCTTGATACTGTCGTTCATGGCATGCTCCAACGAGTCGATAAGTATCGTCCAGTCATCCTTATAGTCGGGATTTTTTGCTGCCAGCGTCTCCAGCTGGTCGGTGATATCTTTCTGCTCCCGCATGAAGCTCACGAACATGTCCTTGTTCTGCAGTTCCTCCTCATAGCTCTTGGCGATGAAGCCGTTGAGCATGTAGTCGTGCTCCACGGTGGAATGACTACGGATGGACTCGAAACCGCAATGGTGGTTCGTGAAGACCAGTCCGTTGGGTGATACCACCACGCCAGAGCAATAGCCTGAGAAGTTCACCACGCAGTTCTTGATGGCGTTAGGACTTTCGTACAGGTCGGCATACGGCATAGTAAAACCTTCTGCCATCATCTGCTCATACACGGCCTGAGGCAGGTTGTAAAGTGTCCACATGCCCTCATCGGCAGATGCCGTCATCGGTACTGCCAGCAGATACAAGGGCAAGATCGCTGATAAAATCTTTTTCATCTCGTTTCTTTTTTTATAATTCTTCAATTCTTCAATTCTTTAATTTTTCAATTTTTCAATTCTTCAATTTTCTAAAGAACTTTCCTATTACGGGAATATTTGCCAATGGCAGATCGTGCTTGATGATATACACTACGAAGGCGATGATCCAAGCGGTATTGATGATGATGTTGAGCCATGGTGCGAAGCGATCCTTGAAGAACAGGATCATGAACGTGATGAACGCAGCAAGCAGCACATAGCATCCCATCTCCTTCATCGGGTAGGGGATAGGGTTCTTCTTCTGACCTACAAAGTAGCTCAGTAGCATCGACGTACCATAGCCTGCCACGCCTCCCCAAGCACAAGCCCAATAACTGTATTTAGGTATCAGCAGGATGTTCACAGCAAGCAACACGGCGCAGCCCGCCAATGAGAACCACGCGCCATAGATGGTCTTGTCAATTAGTTTATACCAGAACGATAGGTTGAAGTAGATTCCCATCATGATCTCTGCTGCCATCACAATGGGCACCACACCTAATCCTTCACGGTAGTCGGCACCGATGATTAGTTTTAGCAGCGGCATCCAGCCAATCACGCAGATAAAAGCCAGCAGGGTGAAGATCAGGAAATATTTCATTGCTGAGGCGTAGTATTCACCCTTGTCAGCATCCTTACTCTTGGCAAATACGATAGGTTCATAGGCATAGCGGAAGGCCTGGGTGATCATCGCCATGATCATGGCAATCTTCACACATGAGCCATAGACACCCAACTGCTGGTTTGCCTCAATCTGGGTACCAGGATAGATCAGTGGGAAGAGAATCTTGTCGGCCACCTGGTTCAATATACCTGCAACGCTAAGTATCAGGATGGGCCACGAATAACTGAACATCCTACGCAGCAGGTTCCCGTCAAAATGCCATTGGACGTGCAACAGGTCGGGAATGAAGAAGAAGGTGATGAATCCTGTACACAGCAGGTTAAGGAGGAATACGTAGAACACTGATGTCTTACCTAACCATACGAAGAAGATCAAGTTCAAGGCGATGTTCAGGAAGATGAACAGCAGCTTCAGCGAGGCAAAGCGGATAGGGCGTTTCTGGAATCGTAGGTAGCTGAAGGGAATGGCCTGCAGGGCATCCAAGGCCACCACCACACCCATCATCAGCAGATAGTTGGGATGCTCCTCATAATGGAGGGCGTTGCTGATGGGTGTGATGAAGCCGAAGAGCATTAGCAGGAAGATGGCAGTGAGTGTCCCCACTACGGTAAAGGCTGTAGAGAACACGGTATCGGTCCATTTCCTCCCCTGTTGGTTAGGATCGGTGGGCACCTCATCATTCGCAAAGCGGAACAAGGTGGTCTCCATACCGAAAGTAAGCAGCGCCATAATCAGTGCGGTATAGGCGTACATGTTCGTACTGATACCGTAGTCGCCTGATTCCTTAGGCATATAATGGGTATAGAGCGGTACGAGCAGGTAGTTCAGGAACCTGCCCACGATGCTCGATAATCCGTAGATGGCCGTATCCTTGGCCAATGCTTTCATGTTTGCCATAATGCTTTCCGTTTATCCGAAGAACATGTAACAGATGGCGATGGCCGCGATGATTCCGGCAAGGTCGGCCAGCAGACCGCAAGCCACAGCGTGACGCATATGACGGATACCTACACTACCGAAATAGACGGCCAGGATATAGAAGGTGGTATCGGTGCTGCCCTGGAAGACACAGCTCAGTCTGCCGATAAACGAGTCGGCACCATACTGCGTCATGGCATCCACCATCATTCCTCGTGCTCCACTGCCCGACAATGGTTTCATCAGCGCGGTAGGCAATGCTCCTACGAAGTCGCTGTTGATACCACAGGCACTTACCGTCCAGGAGATACCATCAATGAGCATATCCATGGCACCGGATGCGCGGAAGACACCGATGGCAACGAGTATCGCCACCAGGTAAGGGATGATTCTCACGGCAGTGGTGAAGCCGTCCTTGGCACCTTCGATAAAGGCATCATACACATTCACCTTCTTCCGCATACCTGCTGCAATGAATCCCACGATGATGGTCATCAGCAGGATATTCGCAATGCTCGTGCTTACCACATTCATCTGCTCCTTGTCCATCTGCGAGAATCCCCAGATGATACCAGCCACGAGAGCACACATACCGCCTAAGGTAATGAGCATCGTGCGGTTCAGGAGGTTGATGCGCTGGTATAGACTGGTGATGATCACACCTGCTAAGGTGGAGAAGAAGGTGGCCAATAGGATAGGGATGAAGATATCGGTAGGTTGTGCAGCACCCAACTGGGCACGATACACGAGGATACTCACGGGAATCAGTGTCAGTCCTGAGGTGTTCAGCACCAGGAACATAATCATCGAGTTACTGGCCGACACGTTTCTTTTCTTCCGCTTCTCTATATCTGTTTCCACTTCCTCATTCCTTGCCACATTCAGCTCCTGCAACTGCTCCATGGCTTTCAGTCCGAGGGGCGTAGCTGCATTGTCCAGACCGAGCATGTTGGCGGCGATGTTCATGAAGATACTGCCCGTAACAGGATGACCTTTCGGGATCTCTGGGAACAGCTTGGTGAATACCGGACTCAGAATGCGGGCAAACACATTGATCACTCCGCCCTTCTCACCAATCTTCATAATTCCTAACCATAAGGCCAAGACACCCGTCAGACCCAATGAAATCTCAAAGGCGGTCTTTGACGAGGAGAACGTGGAATCCATCATGGCGGGAAACACCGTGGCGTCTCCAAAGAAAACCAACTTCACCAGCGCAACAACAAACGCGATGAGGAAAAATGCAATCCAAATATAATTCAATACCATAGTGCTTGCAAAGGTAAACATTAAAATGAAAAAAACAAAAGTTGATTGGAAGAATCTTGTAAAATTATCGTATCTTTGCGTCATATTTCCGTATCTTTATAGTTATAGATAAAGAATGAAGAAGATAGAGGTGGTTGCGGCGATTATTCGCGATGATGAGGGGCGTGTTTTTGCTACTCAACGCGGATATGGTGAGTGGCAGGACTTCTGGGAGTTCCCTGGGGGAAAGATGGAACCTGGGGAGAGTCCTGAGGAGGCCCTGAAGCGCGAGATATGGGAAGAGTTGGAAACAAAAATCGTGGTGGAACAGTTGGTGACCACTGTGGAATATGACTACCCCCGATTCCACCTGACCATGCACTGCTTCTGGTGCCATGTGGAAAGCGGCAGTCTGATACTAAAGGAACATGAGGCAGCAAGGTGGCTCAGCAGGGAGAACCTCGATAGTGTAAACTGGCTCCCGGCAGACAAAAACGTCATCGAAAGAATTCAGAAATCATAGAAAAAGGAGTTGCCCATCCTCTTCTTAATGATGGCAGGTACCAATCCCATGGCACATTACTGTACTCAGGAACGTGAATGTCTAATGAGCTACTATTATCCAATGCCCATTCTTGTCTTCTCCTATTCGTTTGAGAATCCCGTTCTTTTCCAAATACTATGAACGATAAAACCATCCCCTGGAGGATGGTTTTCAAAATGGAGTAGTGCGGCAATCTCTTTCTCGTTTCGATTCTACTCAATAATAATAGATATTTTAGATTTGAAGTACAAAAACATATATTCAGTAATACTTTCTAATATTACTCCGCTAAGTCCTTTAACTATCTATATATCAGGAATATGATGGCGGAGGAATCCTTTCATTCAGAGGTGAATAAAGCCTCCAAGCGTGTCGAATGTAAGCGCCCCAATTCCTCCACCGTCATCTTTTTAGTTTACAGATAATTAGAGAGTTTAGCGGAGAAATATTCCACATAAACTTCATTTAAAGAAACTAGGCTACTTTCTCATAGTAACTAGGCTGATTACCACCTCAAACTAGGCCATTTTCTCATAGTAAGTAGGCTTCTTACTCATAAATTCTCGCGAGAATTTTCGAGTTTGAACGTCACAAACTGTCAGTAAAGTGCCACTTTACTCATGGTTGTCTTCGCGACAACAAACACAACTTGTTTTACTACGACGGTAAAAACCATTCCGCTCGGCTTTGCCGCTTCGCTTGTCGAAGAACTATATCTTGGGAAGTCCAAGTTGTATGACCGCACTTTGATCTAAGAATGATCATCAAAAGAAAAAGGAGTTGCGAAAAAATCGTAACTCCTTTTTGTGTGGACCAGGTAGGGCTTGAAATTTGTTGAGCTACAGTCAAAAGATTTTTCAACTTGACTTATACATCTTGGATGCCCGTTTCCGTTGGTGCTTTGCTTTTATTGAATGAACGAGTTCATAGTATTCGCTCGGGCTTAACTGCTCTTCATCAACCAATGGCTGAAGCACGTCAAGTTTTCCTAAAGTGCGTAGAACTCTTAAGAGAGAATCAAACGAACCTATCTCCCCCTTCTCGATTTTCTTCAGAGAAGACAGAGAAATGTCTGCCGCATCAGCCAAGCTCTGTTGAGTGATATTCTGCTTCAGTCTGGCCGCTTTCAAGTTACCACCAATTCTATTAAAGATGATGGTATCGGCAAGCATGTAAATGTCATCCATAATAGTTCAATATTAAACTTTTGCACTGCAAAGATACAAATAATAGTTTAATATTAAGCTATAACGTAGATCTTTTTTATAAATGGGTGATATTTTTATAAGATTTCTTGAAATCAGGAGCTTTTTTAGCACAAAACCACCTATCAAGTGAGAATAATGCAACTATTTTCTTGTTACGCAGAAAGACTGCATAGGGGCATTGTACCTTTGCCCCCGAAAACCAATGGAAGTATGGGTGAGTGGTCGATACCAGCACACTGCTAACGTGCCGAGCCACAAGGCTCCGAAGGTTCGAATCCGATTCCTCACTCAATAAAAAAGACTCCAGTTACCGATAAAAGGAACTGGAGTCTTTCCATTATCCATAGTTAAGAATTGCCGTCAGTCTTTTCTTAACCCGTGTAAGTATTCTACCCATTTGCTGAAACTCTGGTTTGTCCTCTGTCGTTTCCAACATTTTCACAGCTTTAGTAATAAGATTGAAGTCCTCAACCGTCAGGGGCAACTCTGTAATAGAGTAATTAGAATCAGCGTACCTGTAGTACTTCTGATCATATACCTCAATGGGCGCGTTATATCCGAGTTTGTCGGAACGCATTATCTGTATGTCGTTCTGAACTGTTCTCAAAGAGATGCCCTTCCGGATACCTTCCATGTCGTATAGTGCATCGGATACAGCATCAACCAGGTCCTCTATCGTCCATCTTCTGTATCTGTTGCGTAGGCATCTGTCTATTATCTTGTAACGCAATAATGCGTTTTTGTTTACTGGCATGTTTGTATTTATAATCTAAAAAGTCCATATTCTGTTTACATCGCTATTAAATGGTTAATAATGAGAACTGTGCAGAAAACAATCTACATCTTTCTGCATATACCAATACTTTTTAATTCGTTAGCATACCAAATAGAAAATGCGCACATCCGACTCATTGATGTGGGTGTACCCGAAAGACGTTAGTGCTTGGACTGTGTCTCGGAAACGGAAGAGAAGTCCATTGTCCCACATAAAGTCTTCATACATCTGTTCTATTGGAGTAACATCCTCATAACGTTCATCCTGTTCTTCTGCCGCACCATAATCTGTTGGACTATTATTCAATTTTACCTCGATACGATTCAATTGCTCCTTGATGGAATAGATTCCCGCATGGGCTATCCCCGAGAGCAGTTTCTTTTCCAGTGAGTCACAATGATGTACCAAGTCATCAAACATAAACACGCCAAATTCCATGTTGAAGTCCTCTTCATCTAACATCTGCTGAAGTTCTTCACTCAATATGTCCTTGTTGCGACTTCTATGAGAATTTGCCTCTTCCAAGAAATCTCGGAAATGATAGTATCGGCAGTTGAATACTTCTGAATTAAAAATTTCATATTCGTGGTTAGGCTTCTCCCATTGGGGCGAAGTGACCTTCATCAGGTGCCATTGGTTCTGCTTCCTGATTTCTATATGCAATGATATATCTACTCCCATAATTTTAAATGTTACTTTGTTCTATTTGCTTATTTATAATTCTCTTAACTTGCTCGAATGATACTGGAGCATAAAGATTGTTGTCAACGCCCACGTCATACTGTGTCGGGAACAGATATTGGAGTCGTCCCGCATCTATTCCAGTATTCATCTTTCTGGTATGGACGTGACCGAATAGTTGCCAGACATCTTTGTAGCCGCCTTCAAAACAAAGGAAAGGATAGTGACAGAGGTATATTCTCTGCTTGCCTATCTCTATATGCATCTGCATGGCAACATGCTCAAAGCGCTGAATGAAACCCTGACGGATGTTCTTTAGGTCATGATTGCCCATGATAAGATATATCTTGCCATGAAGCCGATCAAGAATCTTCGTCCACTCTGCTGCTCCACCCAGACAGAAATCACCCAGATGAAACACCGTATCATCGGTTCCTATTATGCTGTTCCAGTTTGCTATCAAGGTCTCATTCATCTGCTCTACATCTTTGAACGGGCGATTACAGAAACTAATGATATTCGCATGGTTGAAGTGCGTATCTGATGTAAAGAACGTATGTTCTGCATTAAACTTGAAATTCATCTTCTTCTTTGTTTTATTCTCTCCATGCCCCATCTGTAGCACGGAGAGAGTTTATTGTTTAATCGAGAATGTAAGCCTGGCTCATATAGACCTTCTTTACCAACTCAGTGGAAAGCTTGTTTAACTCTTTATTAAACAATTTCTGTTCGCTCTTTTCGAGGCAGCCATACTCACCGCCATGTTCCTTCAGAAAGTCTTCGAGCACGTCTTTGGAGAACAGACCCATTATCTTTCCGAAGTCTTTAGGCACATGTACCTCACCGATATGACTTACCACATTTGCCAAGCGCTGTTCAGTAACGTATGTCTCTATCTCTGGAACGAGTGCTTTCAATGCCTCACTGTAGGGAACAGGTTCGGCAAAAAGCTTGTTGCGCTTCTTCACACTCTTTTTCTCGGCGAAGCGTTCGTTCTTGCTTTTAATGAGTACTCTGCTTCCATTCCTCAGGTACATGGGAACGACTGGTCTTATCACAATACCCTCGCAGATGTTGTCTTCGATGGCAGGAAAACCAAGCCATTCGGCAATCTTGCTCTGAAAAGCGTTGGGGTATTTGAGGCAATCACCGAGAGTGCCCTTGAACAGAGTCCTAGCATAGAAGAATCCGTGCTTATCGAAAAGCTCGTTAACTTCATCTACTGGCAGATACCTACCGCCTTCCTCATTGATGACATAGATGTCAAACCCATAGAACTCATGCTCAGGAGTATAGCATACTCCCTTCTGGATGAGAGACAACTTGCGGTTAGGTTGCACATCCTTGTGAGGATATGTTCCACCGAACATCTCACCGAAGATATTGACGCTTCTCACGTTTTCATATCTGCTGACGACATCCTTGGTAAGGACCATGACTTTACTTTTGTACCTTTCAAGCAGTTCTGGATAGTCATAGAATATCTCCCCTGCTTCAAGCATGGAGGTACGCTTTGCAAATCCTACGTTCTCTCCGTCACAGAGAAAACTGGTGTTGGCACCATGTACCTTTTCCTGTACCACATATTCCAAATCGGTTGGCATTTCTGCCACAATGCGCTCCATGAACTCTCTATTGAAGGAATTCTCGATGGAGCTGTACTTTTTGAATTCTAACATTTTTTGTTCCTTCTTGTTTGTGCGCATCGCTGCGCGGTTAATAATTGATTGACTACATATTGTGCCGTAGGCCAGGCCGATGAGGAGAAGTCTTGCCGGTGGTAAGTCGACAGTGTTCATGGTTGTGATAGGCACAAACGAAAAATGGTTGGAAAGCATTGCTGACTTTCCAACCACTTCGTTAATCTCGTGTTTGCACGTACAATCTATGTCAGGAGCAAAACACTCCCTCCTCGTGTAATATGGAAAGTCTTCCTATGTGAATAGCGTGGTGCAACAATGCTTGACGTATGCATATAGGAATCGCATTCAAGGCACCATGTGCTCTGAATGTTCAGTCC
>JAFZBK010000061.1 GCA_017561825.1 Prevotella sp. | reverse complement strand
TCTTAATCTTTAATCTTTAATGTTTAATGTTTAATCTTTCATCTTTCATCTTTCATCTTTCATCTCTCATCTCTCATCTCTCATCTCTCATCTCAAACTCCTGAATCCCTCCATAGGGAGTAAGATGACGGAAACAGTCGTCTTCGGGAAACAGTCCTGCATAAACCCCAGCGCAGATCAATACACCACCGTGGGCAAAGATGGCTACGTTCTCGTAAGGTTGTTGACGGAGTTCGTTGAGGAAGTCAGCCACGCGTTCATACACGATGCGATAACTCTCTCCGTTGGTAGCAGCCAGGTTCATATAGTCCTCATACCATTTACGGATGGCAGGGTCCTCGCGTTCAATATCATCATAGAACCGCATCTCCCAATCGCCCATATTCATTTCTTTTAACCGGTCGTCAACAACAGGATCAGGATAACCGCAGAAGGCAGCAAGTTTTTTGGCTCTTGTCAGGGGCGAGGAGAACACAACATCGAACGTTTTCCCTTCGAGGTTCTTCTTTGTCTCAGTTGCTTCCTGCTCAAAGGAGGGGGCAACAGGCACGTCGCTCCATCCGTAGCACATTCCCTTGGGAACATCCACTGCCGTATGTCTGATCATTGTTACTTTCATACTTGCGCGGCTACAGTGAGGTAAAACGACAGTTCGATGAGTAGGAAGAGGGCACCACAACAGTCACCTGTATATCCGTGTATCCGTCTGTTTATGAAATAGTAGATGAAGAACAGTACGATGCAGGGAACGTATATAAGCAGATCCCAGCGCAGGTTACCGTGCATGACACCTATATATAATAAAGGTAGCATTGGGAGGATGCCCTGGATAAACAGACTGATGCCTGCGGGGACGCTGAACTTTCGATATACCGTGTGGTTCTTGGCGGTCTCCTCTGTCCGGGCGTATGGCAGGAACATGATGATCTGTCCGGCCAGCATCTTACAGTAGGCATCACCGGCAAAGACGGCCAGACAGGCGTAGAAGGGTTGCATGATATAGAGGGCGACATAGAGCAGGGCCAGATACAGAATGATGCCTAACGTGCCGTATGTCCCGATATGGGAATCCTTCATGATGGCCAGGATGCGTTCTCTGTCTTTGCCGCCCCCACCGAAGCCGTCGAGGAAGTCGCACAACCCGTCTTCATGCAAGGCACCCGTCATCAGAATCCTCGTCACGATGGCGAGAAGCAGGGTGATGCTATAAGGGAAGATGGCGCTTCCTAAATAGATAACGGCCGCCATGGCACCTCCTGTAAGCCAGCCAGTCAGGGGCCAGTGCTCAACAACACTTTTATAACAAGCCTGTGGCGGCTGGTAGAGTCGCCAGAAGGGCAGACGGGTGAAGAATATCAGTGAAGCCCAGATGCGCTGCCACCACTTGGTTTGATCAATAGGGATTTCCATTAGAAGTATTTTGTAATATTTGCGTTCTCGAAATTGTTCATCTCATTCATCATGTTCACGGCACTTACGATGATGGGGTAGGAGCAGAGCGCTCCCGTTCCTTCACCTAATCGCATACCCAGATGCAACAGCGGCTCGGCGTGCAGCAGTTCCAGCATTCTTTGATGACCGCTCTCATCACCGCAATGACCGAAGATCATGTAGTCGAGCGACTGTGGGTATAACTGCATTGCAGCCAAGGCACAGGCGGTCATGATGAAGCCGTCAATCATCACCAGCATCTTCCGCTCTGCGGCACGAAGCATGGCACCAATGGCTGCCACCATCTCGAAACCGCCGAAGTAGCAAAGTGTGGAATGTGGAATGTGGAGTGTGGAGTGAGAACTGTTCTCTCTCCAAGATAAAAAGTTTTCTACGGCAGCATGTAAAACATCTTTCTTATGACGGATGCCTGGGGCATCAAGACCGGCTCCTGCTCCGATACATTCATCCAAGGGAATCTGTCCGAAGAGGTGCATCCAGATACTGCTGGGTGAGGTGTTCGCAATGCCCATCTCACCGATACAGAGGATGTTACAACCTTCCGCATAACAATCATCCACCAGTTCAGCACCCGTATCGATGGCTTGGTTGAACTCCGCTTCACTCATCGCTGGTTCATGGAGGAAGTTCTTCGTTCCTCTGGCAATCTTACGATTGAGGATGCCGGGAACACCACTCAGGTCATGATCCACACCCATATCAACGATACGGAGTTTGAAACCGTGTTGCCTGCAGAACATGTTCACACCTCCTCCGCCATGGGTGAAGTTGATCATCTGTTGCCAGGTGACATCCCGGGGCGATACGCTCACACCTTCGCGCTCAATACCATGATCGCCCCCTAATAGCAGATGACAGGGATGGTGGAGCTTTGGAGTAAGCGTTTGCTGAACCATGCATATCTGCATGGCTAACGTTTCTAATCTGCCCAACGACCCTTTCGGCTTGTTCAGATTATCGATCTTTGCTTGTATCGCTGCCCGAATCGTTTCATCGGGTTTCTCTATCTTAAATGCTCTCACCTCTAATTTCTCACCTCTCACCTCTATTTAATCTTCACTGCTATGCCACTCACCATCAGAATCACTTCATCGGCTTTGCTGGCAACATACTGATTCATCCATCCTTCCAGATCCGTAAACCTGCGCTGCACGGCATTATCGCTCACGCCACCGCTACCAATCTCATTGGTAACAAAGATGAAGGTGGCATCCTGTTGCGTGAACTTATCGAACTCTGCTTGCAGTGCAGTCAACGCGCCCTCTACTGAAGGCTGTTCCCATTCGTTGGCCGTGCGGTCGAAGAAGAAATTGGTGCACCAGAGGGTGATACAGTCGATGACCACCACACGACCGGTTACATCGTGCTTGCTCAGCCATTTCTCCTCTTCGATATTCTCCCATTGGGCACCACGACGTTCCTGATGTCTGACTACCCGCTGCCGGAACTCATCATCCCAGATATGTGCCGTAGCCAGATAGACGGGATGGTCACTCATCTCCAGTGCCATCTTCTCTGCCGTGATACTCTTTCCGGAGCGTTGTCCGCCTGTAATCAGTATGATCTTTCTCATGCGACAAAGGTACGGATAAGCGAGCAGAATACCAAAGATAAAAGCGACAAATAATCGGATTCTTAAAATAAAACTGCAAAAATGTTGGCTATATGGCTTTTTCTGCGTAAATTTGCAACCTATTCTATATGATTAAGGTATAAAGAGAAAGCTAAGAACTAACGATATGAAGCATCAGTTGAGAAGTGCAGTATGCACGGAAGGCAGAAGAATGGCAGGTGCCCGCGCCCTTTGGGTGGCTACAGGCATGAAACAGGAACAGTTTGGCAAACCCATTATTGCCATTGTCAACTCATTCACCCAGTTTGTGCCAGGACATACGCATTTGCATGAGATCGGACAGATTGTACGGGAAGAGATTGAGAAGATGGGCTGTTATGCGGCTGAGTTCAATACCATCGCCATCGATGATGGTATCGCCATGGGACATGACGGTATGCTTTATTCATTGCCTTCACGTGACATCATTGCCGACTCAGTAGAATATATGGTGAATGCCCATAAGGCTGATGCCATGATCTGCATCTCGAACTGCGACAAGGTGACACCAGGTATGCTCATGGCTGCCATGCGACTGAACATCCCTGCCGTATTCTGTAGCGGCGGTCCGATGGAAGCGGGCCGTTGGCGCGGAGAGAATGCCGACCTGATCACAGCCATGGTGAAAGGGGCTGATCCTTCTGTTACTGATGAGGAGATGCGTGAGATTGAGGGCTGTGCTTGTCCGGGCTGCGGAAGTTGCTCGGGTATGTTTACCGCAAACTCGATGAACTCACTCACAGAGGCCATCGGTCTGTCATTGCCTGGTAACGGAACAATCTTAGCAACCCACACCAACCGTGTGGAACTGTTCAAGGCTGCTGCCCGACAGATTGTCAAGAATGCTTTCGCTTATTATGAGGATGGCGACGAGAGTGTATTGCCTCGTAGCATTGCAACTCGCAAGGCGTTGATGAATGCCATGTCACTTGATATCGCCATGGGTGGTTCAACCAATACGGTTCTTCACCTGCTGGCTGTTGCCCAGGAGGCAGGAACCGATTTCACCATGAAGGACATTGATGCACTTAGTCGTAAGGTGCCTTGTCTCTGCAAGCTTGCGCCCAATACACAGAAATACAGTGTGCAGGAATGTAATCGTGCTGGTGGTATCCTCGGCATCCTCAACGAGCTCAACAAGGGCGGTTTGATTGATGGCTCCGCCAAGCGTGTGGATGGTATGACACTTGCTGAGGCCATGGCCCAATATGATATTTCCGGAAATCCCGAAATATATTACAGCGCCCCCGCCAACCGCTTCTCCACGAAGATGGGCTCGCAGAGCGAACGCTACGAATCACTCGATACCGACCGTACCAACGGTTGCATCCGTGATTTGGAACATGCTTATACAAAGGATGGCGGATTGGCCGTGCTCTTTGGTAATATTGCGCAGGATGGTTGTGTGGTGAAGACTGCTGGTGTGGATGAGAGCCTGTGGCACTTTGAAGGTCCAGCCGTCTGCTTCGACTCCCAGGAAGATGCCTGCGAGGGCATTCTTGGTGGGAAGGTGAAGAAGGGTGATTGCGTGGTCATCACCCACGAAGGACCGAAGGGTGGACCAGGTATGCAGGAGATGTTGTATCCCACATCATATATCAAGAGTATGCACATGGGTAAGGAGTGTGCACTGATTACCGACGGTCGTTTCTCTGGCGGTACATCTGGTTTGAGCATCGGACATATCTCGCCCGAGGCTGCCAATGGTGGCAATATCGGTAAGATCAAGGATGGCGACATTATCGTGATAGACATCCCCAGTCGTTCCATCAATGTGAAACTCTCTGATGAGGAACTAGCCACTCGTCCGCAACAGCCGCTAAAGCGAAACCGTGTGGTATCAAAGGCACTTCGTGCATACGCCCAAAGCGTATCCAGCGCTGACAAGGGTGGTATTAGAATAATAGAATAAGAAACTATGGCAAAAGAAAAGATCACAGGATCAGAAGCATTGATGCTGGCGCTGAAGACAGAAGGCGTGAAAACCATCTTCGGCTATCCAGGCGGAAGTATCATGCCTGTATATGATGCCTTGTATGATTATACCCGAGGCGAGAAGAAAGCATTCGACCATATCCTGGTTCGTCATGAGCAGGCTGCAACCCATGCTGCAGAAGGTTTCGCAAGGGTAAGCGGCGAGGTGGGTGTGTGCATCGTTACCAGCGGACCTGGTGCAACGAATACGTTGACAGGTATCGCTGATGCGATGATGGATTCCACTCCGATTGTTGTGATTGCCGGTCAGGTGGGCATTGGCGTCTTGGGTACAGATGCTTTCCAAGAGGTTGACCTCGTAGGTGTTGCCCAGCCAATCTCCAAATGGAGCTATCAGATCCGTCATGCAGAGGATATCGCATGGGCAGTGAGTCGTGCTTTCTATATCGCCAAGAGCGGACGACCGGGTCCTGTGGTGCTCGACTTGCCGCGTAATGCACAGGTGGAGACGGTTGAATTCGAGCCGCAGAAGGCTGACTTCGTGCGTAGTTATGTGGCTTATCCTGAAGTGAATATGGAAGCGGTGAGAGAGGCTGCCGACCTAATCAACCATGCCAAGAAGCCGTTTGCGCTGGTAGGACAGGGTGTAGAACTGGGACATGCTCAGGAGGAACTGAAAGCATTCCTGGAGAAAGCCGATATCCCCGCTGGTCGTACCATGCTCGGTCTTTCTGCCTTACCCAGCACTCATCCGCTTAACGTGGGTATGTTGGGTATGCACGGAAACTACGCTCCGAACATCAAGGAGCAGGAGTGTGATGTGCTCATCGCCATTGGCATGCGCTTCTCCGACCGTGTGACAGGTAACCTTGCCACCTATGCCAAGCAGGCAAAGGTGATTCATCTGGATATTGATAAGAGTGAGATTGACAAGAATGTGAAGACCACTGTGGCCGTGATTGCTGATTGTAAGGAGTCGTTGCCTGCCATCACTGCCTTGATCAACAAGGGGGATCATAAGGAATGGATTGATTCTTTCAAATCACTGGAGGAGAAAGAGCAGAAGAAGGTCATTGAGCCGGCTATCCATCCCACCGAAGGACCGTTGTTGATGGGTGAGGTGGTGAATGCGGTGGCTGAGGCTACAAAGGGTGAGAATATCACCGTGACCGATGTAGGACAGAACCAGCTGTTCGCTACCCGCTATTCTCATTATCTTCAGAAACGTTCAATAGTGACCAGTGGCGGATTGGGCACGATGGGCTTTGGTGTTCCTGCTGCTGTAGGAGCCACCTTTGGCGCACCTAACCGTACTGTGATTTGCTTCTCGGGTGACGGTGGTTTCCAGATGAATATCCAGGAACTGGGTACCATCATGGAGCAGCAGGCACCGGTGAAGATTGTTGTGATGAATAACAACTACTTGGGTAATGTGCGCCAATGGCAGGATATGTTCTGGCAGAAACGGAAGTCGTTTACCCGAATGATGAATCCTTGCTACGAACTGATTGCCAAAGGCTATGGCATTCCTTACATGGCCGTGGTTGACCGTAAGGATTTGAAGTCTGCTATAGAGAAGATGCTCAGTACCAAAGGACCGTTCATTCTGGAATGTGCCATCCTCGAGGATGATGACATCCTGCCGATGACACCGCCGGGAAAGAGCGTTGATGAGATGCAATTGGAGATATAATAATGCATAATTCTTAATGCATAATTCATAATTATGGAAGAGAAAACACTATATACCTTATTAGTATATTCCGAGAATATTGCGGGTATCCTGAACCAGATTACCGCCGTGTTCACCCGTCGTCAGGTGAACATCGAGAGTCTGAACGTGTCGGCTTCTAGTATCCCTGGTGTGCATAAGTACACCATCACCGCTTATAGCGATGAGGATCAGATCATCAAGATCACCAAGCAGATCGAGAAAAAGATCGATGTGGTGAAAGCAAGCTATTATACGGATGACCAGTTGTTCATCCGCGAGGTGGGTCTCTATAAGCTTTCTACACCGATTGTGTTGGAGAACCCCGAGATCTCTCGTATCATCCGACGTGCAGATGGTAATGTGATGGAAGTGAACCCCACGTATGTCACTGTGATGCTGGGTGGTATGACAGAGGATATCACCAATCTCTTCTATGACCTTGACAAATACCATTGCGTACTCCAATATACCCGTAGCGGTCGAGTAGCTGTTACCCGTAGTACGGTGGAGCAGGTAACCGACTTCCTGGAGCAGCAGGAGGCTAAACGGAAGGCGTAGTTTGTTCACAAAAAGAATCTGATGATGTTAGATAGAGTAGGACGGTATGACTTTCTCACGGAGCCGTTTCATTGTGATTTCAGTCAGCGACTTTTCATGGGACATCTCGGCAATCACATGCTGAATGCCGCAGATTTCCATTCCAACGACCGTGGCTTCGGCATGAAGTACTTGTTGGGAGTAAACAGGGCATGGGTACTGTCGCGCTTGGCCATTGAGATGGAAGAGATGCCGCCGATGTACACCCGGTTCAAGGTGGAGACATGGATAGAGAATGCCATGCGCTTCTTTACCAGTAGGAATTTCCGGGTAGTTGGTGAAGACGGGAAGGTGTATGGCTACGGTCGTAGCATCTGGGCGATGATCGATGCAGAGAGTCGTCAGCCCACAGATCTTTTCTCCATTGATCACGGGGCCATCCAGAACTGGATTGTGAAAGACAAGGAGTGCCCCATCGACAAGGGCGGTCGTGTGAAGATGAACGACGATGCTGTGCTTGTGAGAACCATCGAGACCTATTACAACGACGTGGATATCAACGGTCATATCAATTCCGTCAAATATATCGAGCACGTTCTTGATCTATGGGATCTCGACTGGTATCAAAAGCACAGCATCCGTCGGTTTGAGATAGCCTATGTTGCTGAGGCTCATCAGGGTGACAAGCTAAGTTTCTACCGTGAGCAGACGGGCGAGAATGAGTACTGCGTCCGCATCTGCAAGGATGGTGAGGTGGAGACCTGTCGCAGTAGAGTGGTATTTGTTGCGAGATAGCTCTTTATTCTCCGAATACTTCTTTCAGCTTGGCATGGAGGGTAGCAGCACGCAATCCTCTGGCCACGATCTTACCCTGTGGGTCGATCAGCAGGTTGTCGGGAATGGAGTTCACTCCATACACCTCTGAGGCCACCGTCTTCCATCCTTTCACGTCTGACAAGTGAATCCAAGGCATATTCCAGTCGGTGATAGCCTTCACCCACGGCTCCTTCTTGTTATCGAATGACAGACCAACAATGTCAAAGCCTTTGGCATGGTACTTATTGTATGCCTCTACCACGTTGGGCATCTCAGCCTTGCAAGGACCGCACCATGAAGCCCAGAAATCAACGAGCACCCACTTGCCCTTACCAACATACTCGCTCAACTTGTGCATGTTGCCATCCACATCTTCCTCTTCCAGATCAGTGAACTGCTGACCGATATAGGCGTTCTTCTTCTCCTCCTGTTCCTTCTGGTATGCCCACTGAGCCACCTGGCGTTGTACGGAGGGGTGACTGGCCCATACAGGTTTCGTATTCAATATGCTGTCAAGCTTTGCCTGTCCGAAAAGCTGCTGATACTCAGTGATGAAAGCAGCGGGAATCATGTTGTCCTTCTCCTCTTTGAAGATCTTCTCTATCTGCTCACTCATCTTTGCGAAGGCTATTATCAATGCGCCAGTTATCTCAGATTGTTTCTTGTCACGCTCCTCATCAGACATGTTTTCGATCTTTTGCTGAAGATTGCCGATGGGCGCATTGGCTGCTACATCGTATGCCACCAGGCGCTCGTTGACGGGTGAACCCTTCAAGGTGCTGTCATTGATATTGACAATGACGGGCGTTCCGTCGTTAAAGAAGAGCGTCATCCAGCCCATGTTTGTATCTCCGACGGCCATGAGGGCATTTTTCTCTGCAGTACCGTTGAACGAGAACTTACCATCAGCAACGGTGGTAGTACCCAACTGCTGCATGGTCGTACGATCATACAGCGAGATGGTGGAACCGTTGTTCTTACTGATACCATTAACGGTGTACTTTACTTCCTGCGCTCTTGCTAAAAGCGATGCTGCGATGAAGGCAGCCATAAACAATAACTTTTTCATAATTACAATAGTTGATGATGTTTCTGGGTGCAAAGATACGGATAAGCGAGCACAGAACAAAAGAAATTTTGTATTTCTTTGTTATGTCGAGCGAAAGTATCTTCGGCGGAGACAAAGATACAGATAAGCAAGCATAGTTCCAAATTTTTCCATGCGCAATAGTTTGCATTGTATTTGCAAGGTTTGCAAAAGTTTGCAGAGGTGTAAGGGAAAGAGGTTAATTTCGTATAAAAATGAAAGAATGTTTGGCTGTTTGGTAACAAATCACTACCTTTGCAACCAATATTCAGTTAACCCCTCGTCGCACCCTCTGGTAGGGTGGGAGCGCACTGATAAAACGACGGCTCTCGGGTAGGGCTGGCATGGTACGCAAGGGATATGTATAACATTCAAAACAATAGCTATTATGGCAGAAATGAATTTTGGTGGCGTGATTGAAACAGTTGTCACCAGCAAAGAGTTCTCATTGGAGAAAGCACGTGAAGTATTGAAGAACGAAACCATCGCTGTGATTGGTTACGGTATCCAAGGACCTGGTCAGGCTTGTAACCTGCGCGACAATGGCTTCAACGTAATCGTTGGACAGCGTCAGGGTAATACCTACGAGAAGGCTGTAGCTGACGGTTGGGTACCGGGCAAGACGCTCTTCTCTATCGAAGAGGCTGCAGAGAAGGGTACGATTCTGTGTATGTTGCTTTCTGATGCCGGTCAGATCCAGGTGTGGCCGACCATCAAGAAGTATCTTACTCCGGGTAAGACACTGTATTATTCACATGGCTTTGCCATTAACTGGAGCGACCGCACAGGTGTTGTTCCTCCCAAAGATATTGATGTGATTCTTGTTGCTCCCAAGGGCTCTGGTACTTCTCTCCGCACGATGTTCTGCGAGGGACGTGGCTTGAACTGCTCGTATGCTGTTTATCAGGATGCTTCTGGTAAGGCTGAGGAGAAAACACTCGCCTTCGGTATCGGTATTGGTGCCGGATATCTGTTCAAGACAACCTTCGAGCGTGAGGCTACTTCCGACCTGACAGGTGAGCGCGGTTCTTTGATGGGCGCTATCCAGGGTCTGCTGCTGGCACAGTATGAGGTGCTCCGTGAGAACGGACACTCACCTTCAGAGGCTTTCAACGAGACCGTTGAGGAGCTGACACAAAGCTTAGGTCCGTTGTTCGGTGCCAAGGGTATGGACTGGATGTATGCCAACTGCTCTACCACCGCTCAGCGTGGTGCGCTCGACTGGGCTCCAAGATTCCATGATGCCATCAAACCGGTGATGCAGCAACTCTACGAGAGTGTGAAGAGCGGTCATGAGGCTCAGATCAGTATTGATTCCAATTCCAAGCCCGACTATCGTGAAGGACTGGAGAAGGAGTTGGAGGCTATGCGTAACCAGGAGATGTGGCGTGCTGGTGCAGTCGTGCGTCAGCTGCGTCCAGAGAATAACTAAATATGGATTCTGCTCCCCTCAAGTTGGATCTGTTCTTCATCCACAAGGTTCTGAAGGGCAGTGTCAATGAGATCAGAGGATAAGGGGAGTTTGTTCAGTTCGTGAATCCAATGTTGACGACCATCGGCCAGGAGGGACAGAATGCTCTTCCTGGCCTTTTCTATTTGCTCTTCGGCAAGGTAGTCCTTACGATGATGGAGACAAACATCACACTGACCGCAATCTTCTGAGTTGCTTTCACCGAAGTAATCCAGTAGCATACGACTCCTGCATACTTTCTGGTTCTTGGCATAGTTGATGACACTGGCAATGCGCTGGGCAAACTGCTCCTTCCGCTGTTCATACACCTCATACGGAATGATCACTCGCTCAGGATCCTCTCGTCGTTGGGTATAGGTGATGACTGGTGTCTTCCGCTGCGGAATGAAATGCAGAATATGCTTGTCAGACAGGTTCTTCAGGATCATATATACCTGCTGCTGCGTCTGCAAGCCAGCCTGCTGCGCCACAAAACTCTCATCAATATAGCCGTAGTCGCTGAACAATCCGCCGTAGTTTCTCAGCAAAGCCGTGATCACTTGGTTCTCGTTGGGTGTCAGAGATTCCAGTCGGTAGAAATCATTCCTGTCAATAATAAAATGTACGCGTGCCTTATTCTCCTTTTCTTCCGAATAGTCGATATACCCAGAGCGCATCAGGATCTTCAGGGAGGAATCAACCTGAATGGGGAAGTGACGGAACGTATGACAGAACTTGTCGATGTTGAATTCATAGGAAGCACCAGCCCCGCTGCCTTCAGCAATTTGGTAGAAGTAGGCGAGGTGTTCATATACCTTCCTTATAGCATCCTTTTCCGGGTAGTTCTCAGAGATCCTTTTCTTGAGTTTGCGCTCGTCGCTGTCGTTATAGAGCATGACGGCATACGATTTCTGTCCGTCACGTCCTGCACGACCTGCCTCCTGGAAATATGCTTCGAGCGAGTCTGGACAGTCCATGTGGATCACTAACCGCACATCCGGCTTGTCGATACCCATTCCAAAGGCGTTGGTAGCCACCATCACACGCACTCGGTTGTCGTGCCATTCCCGCTGTCGTTCGTCTCTCACCACACTGTCTAACCCTGCATGATATGACAGGGCAGGGATATCCTCCTTTAGCAGGTAGTCGGCAATCTCCTTGGTGCGCCTTCTGCTATGCACATAGACGATGGCACTTCCTGGCACGGATTGCAGGATATGCAGCATCTGCTGTTCCTTATCCGTGGCGGTTCGTACGATATAGGCCAGGTTCTTCCTGGCATAACTCATGCGGAAGACGTTCTTTTCACGAAACTGCAACCGCTCCTGAATGTCATCAATGACAATCGGTGTGGCGGTGGCAGTAAGGGCAAGGATGGGAACACCGGGCTTGATCTTCCTGATATCGGCAATCTTCAGGTACGAAGGACGGAAATCATAACCCCACTGACTGATACAATGGGCTTCATCCACTGTGATGAAGCTGACGCGCATGTGTTTCAGCTTGGTCTGGAATAGTTCAGAACCCAACCGTTCGGGCGAGACATACAGAATCTTTACACCCCCATAGACGCAGTTCTCCAACGTGGCAAGAATCTCATCATGGCGCATGCTACCGTAGATGGCGGCAGCCAGAATACCGATCTTTCGCAGGTGAGCCACCTGGTCTTTCATCAGTGCAATCAGGGGAGTGATGACAACACACACACCATCCTGTGCCATGGCCGGCACTTGGAAGGTAATGGATTTGCCACCACCTGTAGGCATCAGTCCCAGCGTGTCTTTGCCGGCACCGATGCTTTCGATGATTTCTCGTTGAATACCGCGGAAGTCAGGATAGCCCCAATAATGACGGAGGATGGATGTGTAGTCAATCATTCTTCTTCTGCCGGTCGGATATCCTCTATCTGCAGTTGTACGTCGTTGTGCTTATAGATATTGTCTTCGATGGTATAGGCAATGTCGAAACTGCGCTTGCTCTTGATATAGCGGGCGGAACCGCTCTGTCCGAAGGCGATGCCGTTCATGACATTGTTCGAGCGGGAGTCAACCAGCTCCAGTTTGATATGCTCCTGTTCGCGTCCAACCACCTTACTTGTTCCGAAGTCATATACATCAATGGTGCAGAACAACGGCTTCTGGTTGTTAGGTCCGAAGGGTCCGAAGCGCTTCAAGTCGTTGTGCAGCTTACGGGTGATGTCCTTGAAATCTACCTGTGCATCAATGTCGAGGATGGCCTCGATCTGTTCCGGCTGGATATGCTCCTCCACATATTTCTGGAACCGCTGACGGAACTCGGGCACATCCTTCCATCGCAGGGTGAGTCCTGCAGCATAGGTATGTCCTCCGAAGTTCACCAACAGGTCACGACAGCTCTTGATGGCCGAATACACATCAAAGCCGGTAACGCTTCGGGCGGAGCCTGTTGCCAGGTCATCTTCCCTTGTAAGCACCACCGTAGGACGGATATAGATTTCCGTGAGTCGTGAGGCTACGATACCAATCACGCCCTTCTTCCAGTTCTCGTCATAGAGCACAATGCTGGAATGACGCTTCTGACTCTCGATGCGGGCCACAATCTGGTTCGCCTCTTCGGTCATCTGTTTATCGATATCCTTGCGCTGCTCGTTATACTGATTGATATGCTTGGCTTTCTTCAGGGCAATGCCGAAATCCTTCTCCACCAGCAGATCCACAGATTCCTTACCATTCTCCATACGTCCAGAGGCATTGATGCGCGGACCGATCTTGAACACGATATCGCTCATGGAGATATCACGACCGTTAAGACCGCATATATCGATGATAGCCTTCAGTCCGATACTCGGGTTTTGGTTCAGCTGTTTCAGTCCGTGGAAGGCTAAGATCCTGTTCTCATCAGTCACAGGCACGATATCAGCAGCAATGGCCACCGCCACGAAGTCGAGTAGGGGAATCAGATTAGAGAAAGGTATGCCGTTGTTCTTGGCAAAGGCCTGCATGAATTTGAATCCCACACCACAACCACAGAGATGCTTGAAGGGGAAGGAATCATCTTCCCGTTTGGGATTCAGGATAGCCACTGCCGGCGGCATCACTTCGTCGGGCACGTGGTGGTCGCAGATAATAAAATCGATACCCCTACTCTTGGCATAGGCTATTTCATCGATAGCCTTAATACCGCAATCGAGGATGATAATCAGTTTAACACCTGTCTCGTAAGCAAAGTCAATTCCTTTCTTGCTGACACCATATCCCTCATCATAACGGTCGGGGATATAATAGTCAACATTTGAATAGAATTGCTGCAGAAACTTATACACCAATGCTACTGCGGTGCATCCATCTACATCGTAGTCACCATAAACCAAAATTCGTTCTTTGCGTCCCATGGCATCGTTCAATCGATCTACGGCTACATCCATATCCTTCATCAGGAATGGGTTGATGAGATCGTTGAGCTGTGGGCGGAAAAATCGTTTTGCGGCTGATTCAGTGGTTATGCCGCGCTTGATGAGTATCTGGGCCAAGATAGGACTGATGCTCATCTTGGTTCCCAGCGCTTCAGCTGCTTTCTTTTCTTCTGGTGATGGTGATTGATAATTCCATTTAAAATGCATTTATATTATTTTTATTTTCTTTCTCGATGTAGACGGATTATGGCATAATACAACAATCCGCGGTCAAAGATAGCAATTTTTAATGAGAAATTGCATGTTTTCACAAACTTTTTGACTATTATTGATAAAAAAGTGCATAATTGTTGCAAGGGTAGCATAATTTTCCTATCTTTGTCATAGAATCTATGTTTAACGAACTAATTATATCATGGAACGACAAAATCAACCTACTATTGAGGAGGTATTCTCTTGGATGAGAAAGCTTTACGATGAGAGCTATTCCGGACTGACCAAGTTGGAAAAGGGCGAACAGCACATGTATGGAACGATGGTGACGACACCGAACGACAAGAAGTTCATGGTGCGAATGCTGGATGAGACCAGTCAGGTACGCGACCCACAGAAATTGGCGGTGCGTGTAAAGGATCTGATCGACCAGTATGGCATCCCCAAGTTCCTCGGTCCTATCGACCATGCCCTGTTCTGGATGTACCAGAAGTTTGCTTACCTGCCGCTTTTCAACTGGATTGCCGTGCCGATCATCAAGTGGCGACTGCGCCGCGATACCAGTCGGGTAATCATCAATGCAGCCCGTCCGAATCTTACCAAGCACCTGGCTACCCGCTTTCAGGAGGATATCGGACAGAACGTGAACCTGTTGGGAGAGGTCGTGTTGGGCAATGGCGAAGCCGACAAGAGGTATGAGTCATATCTTGAGGCACTGAAAGAACCGGATATCAACTATATCTCCGTGAAGATCTCGGGAATCTATGCGCAGACCCATGCCTTGAACTATCAGGAGTGTTTCCCAGAACTGATCCGTCGGATGTCAGCACTCTACCAATCCGCCATCGACAATCCCTACACAGATCCCAATGGCGTGACAAGGGCGAAGTTCATCAACCTGGATATGGAGGAGTACAAGGATGCGCACCTCACGATGAAGCTCTTCAAGGACGTGCTCTCACTGCCACAGTTCAAGAACTACGAGGCAGGTATCGTGGTACAGGCTTATCTGCCTGATGCCTGGGATTTCCAGACAGAGCTCCTGGAGTTTGCCCATCAGCGTGTTGCAGAAGGTGGTTCGCCTATCAAGATGCGTATCGTGAAAGGCTGTAACCTCGATATGGAGAATATCGTGAGCGATATGCGCGGTTGGCCGAATCCGGTAAGAAGTAGCAAGACCGAGGTGGATGCCAACTATCTCCATATCATTGAACGAGGGTTGAAACCAGAGAATGCCAAGGTTCTTCATATCGGCATGGCCTCGCATAACCTCTTCACCATCTCGTATGCCTATCTGCTTACTGAGAAGTACCATACACCCAAAGACTGTTTCTGCTTCGAGATGCTCGAAGGTATGGCCAACCATGTATGGCGGGCACAGAAGAAGTTGGGTAACCATGTGATCCTCTATACCCCTGTAGTGAAGAAGGAGCATTTCCTTAATGCCATCAGTTATCTGGTGCGACGGATGGATGAGAACACCGCCCCTGACAACTTCCTCACCCATTCATTCTCGCTCCGTCCTGATACCAAGGAGTGGAAAGAACTGCAACAGCAGTTTATCGATGCCTATCACATGAAGGACAGTCTTGACCATACACCTACACGGACACAAGACCGTAACAAGCCTTATGTAGGACAAGAGCCGCAGGATGAGATGATCAATGAGCCCGATACCGACTTCGACCGCTTCTGTAACCAGGAGTGGGTGGAGAAGATCTTCAAGAAATGGAGACCAGAGGGGAAGATGACTGGTGGAACGTCTTCCTGGGGCGACTGGAAGCCTGGTGACTTGGTACCTACGCAAATAGGAGACGAGCTTGTCTATAATGAGGATCATGTACAGTATTTCGACCGTTCCCAGGATGGAAATGTACTCGTTTGTGAGATGTCACGTGCCGATAAGGAACAGACGGAGAAGATACTGGAGATAGCTGAGAAGGATCCAGGCGGTTGGCGGAATACGACCATTGAGGAGCGTCATCGCATCATGTACAAGGCCGCCAATATCATGGGTGCCATGCGTGGTGACCTGAACGGCTCGATGTGTGCCATCACCGGTAAGACGATAGAGGAAGCAGATGTGGAGGTATCGGAGGCTATCGACTACTGTCGTTTCTATACGACAACCATGAAGAAGTATGCCGCCCTGGAGGATATCGAGATGAAGGCCAAGGGAACGATACTGGTGCTCTCGCCGTGGAACTTCCCGTGTGCCATTCCTTGCGGAGGTGTTGTAGCAGCCCTGGCTTCCGGGAATACCTGTATCTTGAAACCTGCCACCGTGGCAGCCCCTGTAGCCTGGCTTTTCGCCAGAGCCTTCTGGGAGGCAGGTGTGCCGAAGGAAGCATTGCAGGTTGTTATCACCAACCGTGAGGCGACGCCGTTACTCACCAGCTCGCCAGTGGTGAAGCATATCATCCTGACAGGTGGCACGGAAACGGCACAAACCATCGCCCATGCCAATCCGCGGAAACCGCTGTCAGCCGAGACTGGCGGAAAGAACGTGATGATCCTTTCTGCCAAGGGCGACCGCGACCATGCCATCATGAATGCTTGTCGTTCCGCCTTCGGGAATGCAGGACAGAAGTGTTCGGCCTGCTCATTACTGCTGGTGGAGCGTTCTGTCTATAAGGATCCTGAGTTCATGGAGAAGCTGAAGGACTGTGCTTCCTCACTCAAGGTGGGAAGTGTATGGAATCCGGGCAATATCGTAGGACCGATGATTACGAACCATAACGAGAAGCTGGAGCAGGCCTTTAAGTTGGAACCTGGCGAGAGATGGCTGATAGCACCTGCGTTCCTTGATGAGAAGAAGTATATCTTAAAGCCCACGGTGAAGATTGATGTCAAACCTGGTTCTTTCACTTTCCGTACGGAGCTGTTTGCACCGCTATTGGCAGTAGCACCCTATGACACGCTGGAGCAGGCTGTTGATTATGTGAATGGTCTTGATTACGGACTGACCAGTGGACTACAGTCGTTGGACGAGCAGGAGCAGAAATACTGGAAGAACCATGTTCAGGCAGGTAACCTGTACATCAACAGAGGTATCACTGGTGCGATTGTTAACCGTCAACCCTTCGGCGGCATGAAGCTCAGCGCTTTCGGTCCTGGTCTGAAGGCAGGCGGTCCGAACTATTGCTTACAGTTCATGTCAGTAACGGATAAACCAGGTACAAATACAGATTACAAGAAATCCTATGCCGAATGGTATGAGAAGGAGTTCAAGCATGCGCGAAATATCCAACCGAAGATCCGTGGTGAGCAGAACGTGTTCCGTTATCTGCCGTTGCAAGGAGGTATGGTTCTCCGTCTGTTTGGGGATGAAACACTGGAGCAGGTGCAGATGGTACAGTTAGGTGCTAAGACTGTTGGCACACCGCTCACCATTTCTGCGGATGCTGATCATCCCTTGCTGGAACATCTTAACAGCGTTATCCGCAAGGAGAGTGTTACAGCTTTCTGCAACAGCATGAAAGATTATGAACGTATCCGTACGATCACATCTCAGGTACCTGATGAGGTCTTCGTGGCAGCTGCTCATTGCGATAAGTATATTGCCCTGGCGGCACCTGTCAAGGACGGTCGTATCGAACTCACTCATTATATTAAGGAACAGTCGATAGCCAACGAGTACCACCGTTACGGCTCACAGATCGAGGTTCCTGAGGTAGAATAGTATAGCAAAAACAGAGTGTTTCTGCGTCAGAAACACTCTGTTTTTCTATGAGAAACACTCTGTTTCCCTATGAAATACACTTTTTGTTCTCAGTGATTAGATGCCCAGCTTCTTACGGATATCCTTGGGAATGGCGTTCTTGTTCACCATGTAATCCATGGTGTTAGCGGCGATAAAGGCCTTGGTCATGTACCAAACACCCTTATAGTCACCAGTCTCGCCCCATGAGTTCTTCACCAAGTAGTACTCCCTACCGTTCTGGTCCTTGGCAATACCGTAGATCAACATACCGTGGTCGTCGGTCAGCTCCCAGTTGTCGAAACGCTCCTGGCGCATCTCCTGAGTAGGTGTAATCTCGGGAACGGTGCAGCCCATGGCATCAATCTGACTCTTCTTGGCGGCAGCGGTGAGCTTCAGCCATTTAGCCATGTCACTACCTGCCAGACTGGTCTCGGCAGCCTTGTTGTCGATAGCGTAAGCCAGTCCTTGACGGGTGAAGCCATCTTCCGACACATCACCGCCCCATGCTACGGTGTAGCCCTGCTCGATGGCGTTGTCGATGATGCGCATCATCTCGTCCATCGGAAGGTTCCATGACAGCGGGTTGCGCCAGTTATCCTGTACCTCTACAGCAAACTGGGTGTAGAACGGATGGTGGGTATAGCTGGTGATGGTTACATAGTCGTCGAAGTTAATACCCAGACTCTCAGCAAATGATTTCGGCGTATAGCTCTTTCCCTGATAAGTGAAGGTCTCGGGACACTTGCCGAGGTAAGCATCGAGGATTCCCTGGAAGCCCACCTTCCACTGGTTACTGATCTTCTTGGCCTTGTTACGGGCAACAGCATCCACATAAGGCTCCAGTACAGAGAAGAACTCATTGAAGTTGAACAGGGTGTCGCCATACAGACTGCCTGCTGCCGGCATGGCCTCCTCAGGACAGATACCGTCGCGCTTCAGGATATGAAGCACATCATAGGCGGAACCACCTTGTGCAAACTGACAGTCACCGTGAAGACGAACCACCTGAATGGCACGGTCCATGTAGGTCTTGTTACATACAAACGACTCGCACAGATCGTATGTCTTACCTGTCTTCTTCAGGATCTCTGCCTCGAAATACGAGAGGGTAGAGAAGTTCCAGCAGGTACCGCTTCTGTTCTGGTTCTTAATACTGGTAATAGGAATCTCCTTAATCGTAGTAAACACAGGCTTGTTGGGATCAACGATCTCTTCTTTCTTCTCCTGTGCCATGGCGCTGGTACTGATCATCGCAACCAGCGCGAGTGCAAAGATTTTTTTCATAATGAGTTATTTTGAATTAATGATGATTGCTCATAAACTCCTCCACATCCTTGGGATGGTATGGGATACGCTCCTTACCGAGGAAACGACAGCCGTCCTTAGTGATCAGGATATCATCTTCGATGCGGATTCCGCCGAAGTCCTTGTACGTCTCCAACAGCTCGTAGTTGAGGAACTCCTTGTGTAACCCCTGCGAACGCCAGTCGTCTATCAGTGCAGGGATGAAATAGATGCCCGGCTCATCGGTCATCACGAAACCCTCCTGGAGTCGTTTCCCGCAGCGTAGCGCATTGGTGCCGAACTGACTACTGGGACGTGTCTCCTCATCAAAGCCCACATAGATCTGTCCCAATCCTTCCATGTCGTGCACATCCATGCCCATCATGTGTCCCAGTCCGTGTGGCAGGAACATCGCATGGGCACCAGCTTGAACAGCCTCTTCGGTATCACCCTTCATCAAACCGAGCTCTTTCAATCGGTCGGTCATCAATCGACAGACATTCATATGTACATCATACCAGCGCACACCGGGCTTGGCCACCTCAAGGGCATAGTCATGACAGGCCTCCACAATGCTGTATATCTCCAGCTGTCGCTGACTGAACTTCCCGTTAACAGGGAAGGTGCGGGTATGGTCTGAGCAGTAACCCTCGCGGTTCTCTGCGCCTGCATCACACAAAGCCAGTCGTCCGCTTTCCAACAGGTTATACGAGGGATTACCGTGCATGATCTCTCCATGCTGGGTGAAGATGGTGGCGAAGCTCTCATGCTCTCCTAAGGAATGAGCCATTCCATCCACCTGACCGCCGATATATTTCTCTGTTAGTCCGGGCTTGGTTAGGCGCATGGCATGGGTATGCATCTGATAGCCGATGGCGCAAGCCTTCTCGATCTCTGCTATCTCAATGTCAGACTTGCGCTCTCGCATCTTGACAATAGCCTTGATCAGTTCCACTGATGCTGCCTCTTTCTGCTTGTTGGGATGAATACCGAGCAGATCCATGATCTGGATCATGTTGTCGTGACGGTAGGGCGGGAGGAAATGAATGGTGCGATGGCTTTTCTTGGCCTCGTTGCAGATGCCCTGCAACTCCTTCATGGGAGCTGTACGGTGGATGCCCACCTGCGAAGCCAGGTCGCTCACGCTGTCAACACTGCCGTACCATACGATATCCTCAATGTCGATATCGTCGCCAATCAGCATCTCAATGTCTTCGTCAATGTCGATCACGCCCACCAGTCCGTCTCTCCTTTGTCCGAAATAATACAGGAAAGAGGAATCCTGACGGAAGGGATAATACCCGTTGTTGGGATAGTTACATGGCGACTCATTGTTTCCGAACAGGATGATGATGCCGCTTTTCACCAGTTTCTTGAGTTCAGTCCGACGACTGCTGTACACTTCTTGATTGAACATAGATTCTTATATAAAGGTTGTCCTGAGGACGAGATATTACTATTATAGCGAGGAAGGAGGCTGGGTCGGTTGACACAGCCTCCTTTATGAGTCATAAGAAACTGCCTTAGTCAATGGCGTCCTTGGCTTTCTCCGTCAGGTCTTTTGCCTTGTCAACAACATCATCCGTGATGTCCTTGGCCTTGTCAGCCACGTTCTCAGCGGCATCCTTAGCTTTGTCAACCAGATTCTCGGCGGTATCCTTTGCCTTATCAACGAAGTCGCCTGCAGAATCCTTGGCTTTCTCAGCAACATCCTTGGCTTTATCTACCAGGTCTTCAGCCTTATCCTGAGCAGCCTCTGCGAAGTTATCGATGGCATCACCTACCTTCTCCATGCCTTTGTCAAAGTCAGACTGCTCTGCCTTTGCACCTGCTGCATCATCGTCAACGGTAACATACTTAGGTGAAGCACCGTATTTGTTGGGTGCAAACTTACTGTCCTGAAGCAGGAACACGAGAATGATGATACCAATGATGAAACTGAGGAGCCACAGAATCAGTACCAATGGATTAGAGAATGCAGACATCAGTTCACTCATCGAAGTTGATTCTCCTGTTGCAAATGCGAACAGGGCAGTACCAATCAGACAGGAGTAGATGATGGAGAGAATGATAGAGGCGGCAAGCCACCATCCGCTATGACCGCTGTCGTGCAAACGACGGACGGTGAGTGGAATCATCAATAGCATCAATACCAATCCGATCAGCGCACCGATGATGGGAATCAGGTTCACTACAAAGCTGCCAATGACTACTGCCAATGCGCACCACCAGAATTCTGAACGACGAGAGCGTCCTGAGAACTGTAACAACTTGCCCCTTGCTTCTTTCAGGGCCTCCGTGAAGGATAACTGAGGTTTTTCGATCACTTTACTCATAATGTTAGTTTTTAGTTAAAGATAATATGATTATAAATGATATTAGTTCCTATTCTAATGAGGAATCCTTCAGCAGGTCTGGCCGTAGCTGGCGCGTACGCTCCATGGCTTGATCCATCTCCCATTGTTTGATCTTGGCCTCATGACCGCTCAGTAAAATCTCCGGCACCTTCCATCCTTTATAGTCTGCAGGACGGGTGTAGATAGGAGCGGCCAGCAGATCGTCTTGAAAACAGTCGGATAGCGCACTTTGCTCATCGCCTACCACACCGGGAATAATCCTGACGATGGCATCCGTCATCACAGCCGCAGCCAGTTCACCGCCCGTAAGTACATAATCACCAATGCTAATCTCCCTTGTAATCAGATGATCGCGCACCCGCTGGTCAATACCTTTGTAGTGCCCGCAGAGGATGATGATATTCTCCTTCAGCGACAAGTCGTTGGCGACATGCTGGTTGAACGGCTCACCATCAGGCGATGTGAAGATCACCTCATCGTAGTCGCGCTCCGCCTTCAAGGCAGAGATACAGCGGTCGATAGGTTCTATCTGCATCACCATCCCTGCAAATCCGCCATACGGATAGTCATCAACGCGTCTCCATTTGTCGAGTGTGTAGTCGCGCAACTGATGCAGGTGGATCTCAGCCAATCCTTTCTTCTGTGCCCTGGCAAGAATCGACTCCTGCACAAAGCCCTCAATCATCTCCGGTAAAACGGTTATGATGTCAATTCTCATGTTTGCAAAGGTACGAAAAATTTGTTAAGTATTCGGATTTTAATGCTTAAAAATACCTAAAACCCCAGAACTCTTTACTCGTACTCTTTGATTTTCTCTTGTCCTGTCATAGCTCGATAGGAATTATGTGCCAGTGCCGTGAGCTCGTCTTCGCCAGGATAGACATACACGGGAGCCAGATAACTGAGTCGTTTCTTGAGGTCATCCGTCACGTATTTACTCTGCGAAATGGCCCCAGTGAGGATGATGGCATCCACATGACCGTTCGTGACGGGGGCGAGGGAGCCTAAGTAGCGTGCCAGTTGGTAGATCATGGCATCGAGCACCAGTTTGGCATGTTGGTCACCTTCACGGATACGCTTCTCCACTTCTCGCACATCGTTGGTACCCAGATGGGCTGTCAGTCCGCTATGCCCGTTGATCTTTCTCAGCATCTCCTCCTCCGTGTATTTCCCACTGTAGCACAGTTTGATGAGCTGGGCTGAGGGAAGAGTACCGGTGCGTGATGGCGTGAAAGGTCCATGACCGCCCAAGGCATCCGAGCATTCAATGGCGCGACCCTTGTGGTGGAGGGCAAACGAGATGCCACTTCCCATGTGGGTGACGATGAGTGTCTGCTCCTCGTATTTCAATCCATGTTCACGACAGTAGCGTTTGGCAATCTCCCGTTGGTTCAAGGCGTGCCAGATGGTTTGGCGCGGCATCTCAGGGAGACCTGAGATGCGGGCGATATCATCGAGTTCATCCACCACACCGGGATCCACGGTGAAGGCACGACAGCCTGGAATCTCCTTGGCCAGACTCAGGGCGAGCAGAGGACCAAGGTTACAGGCATGGTGCAAGCGGGGATGACGGGTGTCCTCAATCACCTTGTCGTTCAGTTCATACACACCGCTCTCGATAGGCTTTACCAGTCCACCACGTCCCACCACGACATCGAAGTCGAGCTTGTACCCGTTCTTTTCCAGCTCCTCAACGAGTTTCTCCCTGCGGTAGGGGAACTCATCCATGATGAACGGGTATTGACATAGTTCGTCAAAGGGGTGGTTAATGGTGGAATGCCACTCTAAGTCTTCATCAATGAACACACCGATCTTGGTGGAGATCATTCCTGGGTTAATAGCTAAAATTCTCATCGTTTTATAATGTTATAGTGTTATTTGTTAGGTTGTTAGGTGTCTGTTTTTTGAACAGGTCAGGACAAACCTGTCAGAAGCTCATTACTTCTCAGCACGAGCTTGCAGACAGGCCATGGCCAGACTGTTATACTTTGTTTCGGCGGAGTCGGCGCGGGATGTGAGGGTTACAGGACAGCTGGTGCCCTGGAGTCCTACAGCCAGCTTCGTATCCGTGAAAGCCGTCAATGCCTTGTAATAGACATTCGCTGCCTCGATGTCGGGCATGATCACCGCATCGGCGTTGCCTTCCAGCGGACTCTTGATGCCTTTGATATCAGCTGATTCCTTGTCAACAGCGCATTTCAGGTCGCTGGGCCCGTCGATGATGGCATTGCCGAACTCACCCGCCTGACACATCTCCACGATCTTCTGGTAATCCAAGGTGATGGGGAACTTCGGTGATACCTTCTCCGTACAGTGGATCAAAGCGATACGCGGCTGTTCGATACCATAGACACGACACAGCTGGATGACGTAGCGGATCATGGCGATGCGCTGTTCCAGTGTGGGGAAGGGGATGACCGCCGCATCACTCATGAAGAGCATCTTGTGGTAGGCGGGAATCTGCATGGCACTGACATGCGAGAGCACATTACCCACGGGCAGCAGTCCTTCTTCACGGTTGTCCTTGTTGATGATGGCTCGCAGGAGCACATCGGTGTTCAGAATACCTTTCATCACCACCTCAGCCTCGCCACGACGGATGCATCTAACAGCTTCCGCAGCCGATTCCTCCACACTGCCAAGATGGATGTTCTTCACTTCCGCCCAGCCTTCCTGCTCAGCCCTTTCAATGGCCTCGCGGGAATGGTCGTCTATGGCTTCCACAGCCACCACCTTGCAACGCTTACCTTTTTTCAGTCGCTCACTCAGTTCACTGAAATCCTTGATCAATTCCATGACATGTATTTTTCTGCAAATGTAACGTTTTTCCTTTGAATGACAAAATAAATCGCGAAGAAATACGCATTATTTTTTATCGCCGATTCCTGTCGTGTCTCGCTTTTTTTATATATCTTTGCAAACAAAACAGGATTTGTACAGAAAGAGAGTCACCTATGGACGAAAAACAGAGAATAGAGCAGTTGCGAGCGGAGCTGCATGCCCATAACCACCGTTACTATGTGCTGAACCAGCCCACGATAGATGATCAGGAGTTCGACCGTCTGATGCGGGAACTGCAGGACCTGGAGGCAAAGCATCCGGAACTGTACGACCCGAACTCGCCTACCCAGCGGGTGGGCAGCGACCTGAATCAGGAGTTCCGTCAGGTGGCGCATAAGTACCCGATGCTCTCATTGGCCAATACCTACAGCGAACAGGAGGTGGCGGAATGGTATGAGAGTGTAAGGAAAGGACTGGCTGGTGAGGATTTCGACGTATGCTGTGAGATGAAGTACGACGGACTGAGTATCTCGCTGACCTACGAAAACGGACGACTGATCCGTGCCGTAACGCGTGGTGACGGTGTGCAGGGCGATGATGTGACCGAGAATGTGAAGACCATCCGCAGCATCCCGCTGGTGCTTACAGGCAACGCTTATCCCCAGGAGTTTGAGATCCGTGGGGAGATTCTCATGCCGTGGGTGGTGTTCGAACGACTGAATGCTGAGCGCGAGGCGGCAGAAGAGCCGTTGTTCGCCAATCCGCGCAACGCTGCTAGCGGAACGTTGAAGAGTCAGAAATCGGAACTGGTGGCTTCACGACAGTTGGATGCATACCTATATTATTTATTAGGAGAGGAACTGCCCGCGGACGGTCATTATGAGAACTTGCAGGCAGCGGCCTCATGGGGCTTCAAGATCTCGCAGGGCATGCGGAAGGTGAAGACGCTTCAGGAGGTATATGACTTCATCCGCTACTGGGATACGGAACGGAAGAACCTGCCCGTGGCTACTGACGGTATCGTACTCAAGGTGAACTCCCTGCGACAGCAGCGTGCCTTGGGCTATACGGCCAAGAGTCCGCGGTGGGCCATTGCGTATAAGTTCAAGGCCGAGAGGGCTTGTACCCGACTGAATGAGGTGACTTATCAGGTGGGTCGTACAGGTGCTGTTACGCCTGTAGCCAATATGGATCCCGTGCAGTTGGCGGGTACAACGGTGAAGCGGGCTACGCTGAACAACGAGGATTTCATCCGTTCGTTCGATCTTCATATCGGTGATTATGTCTATGTGGAGAAGGGTGGCGAGATCATCCCGAAGATTGTGGGGGTGGATCTCGACCAACGTCCTATCATCGCACAGCCTGTTCAGTTCATCACCCATTGTCCTGAATGTGGTGCCAAGCTGGTGCGCTATGAGGGCGAGGCCGCTCATTACTGTCCTAACGATGCTGGCTGTCCGCCACAGATCAAAGGGCGCATCGAGCATTTCATCTCGCGCAAGGCGATGAACATCGATTCGTTAGGTCCTGAGACGGTGGATGATTACTATCGTCATGGACTGATTCATAACTTTGCCGACCTCTACGACATCGACGTGCAGCAGATCAATGGCGACGGCAGTCGTACGAAATCGGCCATGAAGATCGTCAACGGCATCAAGAACTCCATCAATGTACCCTTCGAACGTGTGGTATATGCCTTGGGCATCCGCTTTGTGGGTGAGACCTCAGCACGACTGCTGGCCCGTCATTTCAAGACCATGGATGCCTTGATGAATGCTTCTATGGAAGAGCTGCAGGAGGTGGAAGGCATCGGTGAGGTGATGGCCAAGAGCATTATCAGCTATTTCCATGACGAGAAGAACCATCAGATCGTGGAGCGTCTGCGTGGCTACGGACTGCAGTTTGCGCTCTCCACCCTCAACGCCCCAGTATCCACCAAACTTGAAGGCAGGAGCATCGTCATCAGTGGTGTCTTTGCCCAGCATAGCAGGGATGAGTACAAGATGATGATTGAGCAGCATGGTGGCAAGAATGTGGGGAGCATCAGTAACAAGACTTCCTTCATCCTTGCTGGAGAGAACATGGGACCGAGTAAGCTGCAGAAGGCAGAGAAGTTAGGAATACCAATCATCAACGAAGAGGAGTTCCTTCAAATGATTGGAAGTTAAAGAAGTTAAGGAGATTAGGAGCGTGAAGATTATTGTATCACAAGAGATAGAACAGGTGTGCCCCGGCTTCATTGGAGCCGCCGTGGAGGCACAGGTAACGAATACGCCTTATTGTGAGGAGTTGTGGAAAGAGATTCATGCATTAGGCGAGGAATACCGTGCCACGCTCACCACAGAGAGCATCAAACAGCTGTCAGCCATTGAGGCCACACGACGGGTATATAAGGTCTGCGGAAAGGATCCCAGTCGTTACCGTCCTGCCGCAGAGGCACTGATGCGCCGCATGTTACAAGGGAAGGAACTGTATCAGATTGATACATTGGTGGATCTCATCAACCTGGCCAGCATCCGTTTCGGTTACAGCATCGGCGGTTTCGATGCGGATAAGTTCCATGGCGACACGCTGACATTAGGCGTGGGCAAGAAGGATGAGCCCTATGAGGGAATCGGTCGTGGACTGATCAATATCGAAGGACTGCCCGTTTATCGGGATGCCACTGGCGGGGTGGGAACACCTACCAGCGACCATGAGCGCACGAAGATCGATATCCACACCACGCACCTGCTGACATTGGTCAACGGGTATGACGGGAATGAGGAACAGGTAACGGCCAATGCGCAGTTCATCCAATCGCTTCTTCGCAAATACTGCAACAGCGATGGAGGAACCGTTACTTTTTACCGATAAAAGAGTGGTGACAATTAGTGGGCTGCCTCGAACTCACGCAGGAATCGCGTGTCGTTCTCGGAGAACATACGGAGGTCGCTCACCTGGTACTTCAGGTTCGTGATACGCTCCACGCCCAAACCGAAGGCGTAGCCGCTATATACCTTACTATCAATACCGCAGAGCTCCAACACGTTCGGGTCAACCATACCGCAACCAAGGATCTCCACCCATCCTGTATGCTTACAGAATCCGCAGCCCTTACCGCCGCAGATATGACAGGAGATGTCCATCTCGGCACTGGGCTCCGTGAAGGGGAAGTAGCTGGGGCGCAGACGGATCTTGGTGTCAGCACCGAAGAGCTCACGGGCAAACGACAGAAGCACTTGCTTCAAGTCGGTGAACGATACGTTCTTGTCGATATACAAGCCTTCAATCTGATGGAAGAAACAGTGGGCACGGGCTGTGATGGCCTCGTTACGATACACACGTCCCGGACAGATGATGCGGATGGGCGGTTGCTGGCGCTCCATGACACGTGCCTGGACACTTGACGTATGAGAACGCAGAAGGATATTCTTGGTGACATCCCCTGTAGGCGACTGCTCCACGAAGAACGTATCCTGCATGTCGCGGGCAGGATGGTCAGCGGCGAAGTTCATCTTGGTGAACACATGGAGGTCGTCTTCCACCTCAGGACCGTCAGCCAAGACAAATCCCATGCGCTTGAAGATATCGATGATCTCGTTGCGTACGATGGTCAGCGGATGACGTGTTCCCAGCTCGATGGGGTAGGCGGAGCGGGTCAGGTCAACAATGTCGCCCTTGTCCTCTGCAGTAGCCATCTCCTCACGCAGACTGTTGATGCGCTCGGTGGCCTTCTGCTTCAGCTCGTTGATCTTCATACCAACGGTCTTCTTCTCCTCTGCCGGCACATCGCGGAATTCCTGCATCAGTGCATTGATCTCACCTTTCTTGCTCAGGTATTTCAGGCGCAAAGCCTCTATTTCCTCTGCATTTGAGGCAGAGAGTTCGTTCACTTCCTTGAGTAGTTCTTCTATTCTGTCAAGTATCATTTCCTCATGATTTTACAATTCGGCTGCAAAAGTACGAAAAGTTGAGCGAAGTACAAAATAAATCTATTTATTTTTAATTCCGAGTATCTTCGGTGAAGCCAAAGGTACAATTTTCTCCCTCTTTCCTCTGGCGCAGATTTTGTATTTTTAATGATTAAATATCATTTTCTTGGAAAGAAAAGATGGTATATCGAAAAAAAAGATTATCTTTGCATCGTAGAACGAAGTTTAGCGGAATTTTTTTCCGAACGTCATGACAATTCACTTTAATAACTTAAAAAATAATACACAAACTGCTATGTCAAACAGTAAAGAAAGACTCTTTACCGAGTTTCAGGCACCAACCACTCAGGAGTGGCTGGACAAGATCGAAGTGGATCTGAAAGGTGCCGATTTTAACAAACGACTGGTATGGAGGACGAATGAAGGATTTAACGTACAGCCTTTCTATAGGAGAGAGGATGTGCTGAAGCTGAAGACGCCGGATTCGCTGCCTGGTGAGTTCCCCTTCGTACGTGGTAACAAGAAGGATGACAACACCTGGTACATCCGTCAGGACATCATCGCAGAGGATGCTGCCGAAGCCAACAAGAAAGCACTCGACATCCTGAACAAGGGTATCGACTCGCTGGGATTCTGCATCCCGGGCGAGAAGGTGAGTGCTGCGTTCATCGAGACGCTGCTCGACCAGATCTGTTGCGACATCGTGGAGGTGAACTTCCACACTTGTCAGCGCCACGCACTCGAACTGGTGCAGATCCTGACTGCCTACTACGAGAAGAAGGGGTATGACAAGGAGAAGATCGTTGGTTCTATCGACTTCGACCCGATGAAGAAGATGGTGATGAAGGGTAAGGATACCACTGAGCTCCTTGCTGTAGCACCACAACTGGTTGAGGCCCTGAAGGACTATCCGCAGTTCCGCTGTATTTGTGTGAACACCGTGGCTTTGAACAATGCCGGTGCTTACATCGTTCAGGAACTGGGCTATGCGCTTGCTTGGGGTAATGAGTATCTGCAGCAGCTGGTGGATGCCGGTGTGGATTTGGATCTCGCTGCCAAGAAGATCAAGTTCAACATGGGTGTCTCCGAGAACTACTTCATGGAGTTGGCGAAGTTCCGCGCTGCCCGTCTGCTCTGGGCTCAGATCGTGAAGCAGTATGAGCCGAAGTGCGACTGTGCCTGCAAGATGTGCGTCAATGCCGTGACATCGGAGTATAACCAGACCTTGTTCGACTCGTATGTGAACCTGCTGCGCTCACAGACCGAGGCGATGAGTGCTGCCCTCGGTGGCGTTCATTCGATGGTGGTGACACCGTTCGATGTGACCTACGAGGCTCCGACCGACTTCTCAGAGCGTATCGCCCGTAACCAGCAGCTGCTGCTGAAGGAGGAATGCCACTTCAATACAGTGGTTGACCCGGGTGCAGGCTCTTACTATGTGGAGCATCTGACGAACAGTCTGGCCGTGGAAGGCTGGAAGATCTTCCTCAAGGTAGAGGAGGATGGTGGCTTCTTAGCTGCCGTGAAGGCTGGAACCGTACAGGATGACATCAATGCCACCAACGTGAAGCGCCATGGTGATGCTGCCAAGCGCAAGGAGTTCCTGCTGGGTACGAACCAGTTCCCGAACTTCACCGAGAAGAGTGAGGGGAAGAGGGCAACAACAGCTTGCTGTTGCTCCGGAAATTCCGGAGATTCCGGAATTAAAGCTATCAATAGCACCCGTCTGGCTGCCGACTTCGAAGATCTGCGCATCCATACCGAGGAGACCAAGGTGCCTACGGCATTCATGCTGACCATCGGTAACCTGGCCATGCGTCAGGCTCGTGCACAGTTCTCTTGTAACTTCCTGGCTTGTGCCGGTTACAAGGTGATTGATAACCTCGGATTCAAGACGGTAGAAGAAGGTGTTGACGCTGCATTGAAGGCTAATGCCGACATCGTGGTGATCTGCTCTTCGGACGATGAGTATGCTGAGTATGCCATTCCTGCCTTCAAGTATCTTGACGGTCGTGCCATGTTCGTTGTTGCCGGTGCTCCGGCCTGCATGGAGGACCTGAAGGCTGCTGGTATCGAGAACTACATCCATGTGAAGTGTAACGTACTGGAGACACTCAAGGAGTATAATGCTAAGTTAGGTATTTAATGTTGGAGGACAGAAAGATGAGAAAACAATTTAACAACATCGATATTTATGCCGGCATTCAGGCCAAAGACGGCAATGCCTGGCTGAAAGAGAACAACATTGTGCCTACCTGGAAGACTCCGGAGCATATTGAGGTTCGTCCGGTATATACCAAAGAGGATCTGGAAGGTATGGAACACCTCGACTTCACAGCTGGTATCCCGCCCTTCCTTCGCGGTCCGTATTCCATGATGTATCCGTTCCGCCCGTGGACCATCCGTCAGTATGCCGGATTCTCCACCGCAGAGGAATCAAACGCGTTCTATCGTCGTAACCTGGCATCTGGTCAGAAGGGTCTTTCCGTGGCGTTCGACCTTCCCACGCACCGTGGCTACGATCCTGATAACCCCCGTGTGGTGGGTGATGTGGGTAAGGCTGGTGTGTCTATCTGCTCGCTGGAGAACATGAAGGTGCTCTTCGCTGGTATCCCCCTGAACAAGATGTCTGTATCCATGACCATGAACGGCGGTGTGCTTCCCGTACTCGCCTTCTACATCAATGCAGGACTGGAGCAGGGCGCTCAGCTCGAAGAGATGGCCGGAACGATTCAGAACGATATCCTGAAGGAGTTCATGGTGCGTAACACCTATATATATCCACCGGCATTCTCGATGAAGATCATTGCTGATATCTTTGAGTACACATCCCAGTTCATGCCGAAGTTCAACTCGATCTCCATCTCCGGCTACCACATGCAGGAGGCTGGTGCTACAGCTGACATCGAGTTGGCCTACACGCTGGCTGACGGTATGGACTACCTCCGTACAGGTGTGAACGCAGGTATTCCTGTGGATAAGTTCGCTCCGCGTCTGTCGTTCTTCTGGGCTATCGGTATGAACCATTTCATGGAGATCGCCAAGATGCGTGCCGGTCGTCTGCTCTGGGCCAAGATCGTGAAGAGCTTCGGGGCCGAGAACCCGAAGTCATTGGCACTGCGTACCCACTCGCAGACCTCCGGATGGTCGCTCACCGAGCAGGATCCGTTCAATAACGTGGGTCGTACCTGTATCGAGGCTATGGCAGCCGTGCTGGGTCATACCCAGTCGTTGCACACCAATGCCCTCGATGAGGCTATCGCCCTGCCAACCGACTTCTCCGCCCGTATCGCCCGTAATACGCAGATCTATATCCAGAACGAGACCAAGGTGTGCAAGCAGATCGACCCGTGGGCTGGCTCCTACTATGTGGAGACGCTTACCAACGAGCTGGTACACAAGGCTTGGGAGCATATCCAGGAGATTGAGAAGTTAGGTGGTATGGCCAAGGCCATCGAGACGGGTCTGCCGAAGATGCGTATCGAGGAGGCTGCAGCCCGTACCCAGGCTCGTATCGACTCCGGTGTGCAGACCATCGTAGGTACGAACAAGTACCGTCTGGATCATGAGGATCCGATCGATATCCTCGAGGTGGACAACACCGCCGTGCGTCTGCAGCAGGAGGAGAGTCTGAAGGAACTCCGTGCTGGTCGTGACGAGGCCGCTTGTCAGGCTGCCCTGAAGGAGATCACCGAATGTGTGCGTGAGTTCTCTGAGGGTAAGAAGAGCAAGGACAACCTGCTGGCTCTGGCCGTGAAGGCTGCCGGCTTGCGCTGTACCTTGGGTGAGATCAGTGATGCCTGCGAAGAGATCGTGGGTCGTTATAAAGCAGTAATCAGAACCATTTCAGGCGTGTATAGTTCAGAATCCAAGAACGACTCAGACTTTGAGAAAGCCTGTGCGTTGACAGAAGAGTTTGCCAAGAAGGAAGGTCGTCGTCCACGTATCTTCGTGGCGAAGATGGGTCAGGACGGTCATGACCGTGGTGCCAAGGTGGTGGCTACGGGTTATGCCGACTGTGGCTTCGACGTGGATATGGGACCGCTGTTCCAGACTCCTGCTGAGGCTGCCCGTGAGGCAGTGGAGAACGATGTCCATATCGTGGGTGCTTCATCCCTCGCAGCGGGTCATAAGACCCTCATTCCTCAGTTGATCGAAGAACTGAAAAAGCTTGGGCGTGAGGATATCATGGTCATTGCAGGTGGTGTGATTCCTGCACAGGATTACGACTTCCTCTACAAGGCAGGTGTTGCTGCCATCTTCGGTCCTGGCACCTCGGTGGCAAAGGCTGCCGTCGAGATGATGAACATTCTACTCGATAAAGAGTAATCATCAATGATTATCCGTAGTTCGCTACGGATAATCTTTTTTTAATTAAATACTATTTTATATGAATAAAGGGTACTATATTTATCAGATTCATTCCAAGGTGGATGAGATGTCCAAGTTCATTGACCTGGAGAAGCTGGTAAAAGGCGAGAAAAATTCTTTGGAGCAGATACGCTCTTATTTCAAGGTCAACCATTGGGCTTACAAACTATTCCATTCGCGAGACGGATTCATGCATTTTAGGGTTTCCAAGAATGGCTGTTTTACGGATGAAGATGTGTATCATCAGCCCGATGCCATTGCTGAATATATCAAGGACGGCGACCTTGTGTTGGAGTTAGGCTGCGGACAAGGATCCAATATTATGTATCTCGCCAAAGGTTTCCCTGATTCTCGTTTTGTTGGTGTCGATTTGATTCCTCTCAAGAAAGACAAGATGCCACAGAATGTGACTATTTACGAGCAAGACTACAGTAGTATCCCGCAACTGGCAGACAATTCCGTGGATGTTTGTTATGCCGTTGAGACGATAGTCCACAACACTGACAAGGAGAAGATATACCGAGAGGTCCAACGTGTCCTCAAACCTGGTGGCGTGATGATTATCTACGACTATGCCCTTGCACAGTCTTTCGATACCTACGATCCTAAGATCCAGATGGCTATCACCTTGACATCAAAGGGAGGATCGGCAGCTATGCTCGAGTCGCTTGAGGAGCTGAACACTCATTACACTAATTGCGGACTGGAGATTGAGAAGATTACGGATTACACCATGGAAACTCTACCCGACCTGAAACACTTGCAGCGTAGTGCAAACTGGACGATGAAACATCCTTGGCTATGGAAGCTGCAATATGCTTTGATGCCTGAGCAGTTTGTTACAAACCATATCTTAGGCTGGCTGGGATATGATGCTTGTAAGGCTGGCATTGGCTATTATAAGGAGTGGGTGCTTCGTAAACCTTGATATGAAAGGAAACAAGAATAGCGCAGTCGGAAATGACTGCGCTATTCTTTTTTATAATAAGGTGTAAGTTATTACTCTCCCTGAATTGCTGCTACACCAGGAAGTACCTTGCCCTCGATAGCCTCGAGCAGAGCACCACCACCAGTAGAGATGTAAGAAACCTTGTCAGCCAGACCGAACTTGTTGACACAAGCCACAGAGTCACCACCACCGATCAGTGAGAAAGCACCCTCAGCAGTAGCCTCGGCAATAGCCTCACCGATAGCGCGGCTACCAGCTGTGAAGTCATCGCACTCGAACACACCGGCAGGACCGTTCCACAGGATGGTCTTGGCACCCTTGATAGCCTCGGCAAATGCCTTCTGACTCTCAGGACCTGCATCCACACCCTCGAAGCCAGCGGGAACATTGTTGGCAGGACAGGTGATGATCTTGGCACCTTCCTTCACGGTCATGGTACCGAAGTCGAGACCGTTGGTAGCGGTACAGTCAGAACCCAGCACGAGCTCTACGCCGTTCTTCTTAGCCAGCTCCTCAACACCCAGAGCTACATCCAGCTTGTCGAGCTCCACGATAGAGTCACCGATCTCACCATTGTGAGCCTTGGCGAAGGTGTAGGTCATACCACCGCAGAGGATGAGCTTGTCAACCTTACCCAGCAGGTTCTCGATGATACCGATCTTAGAAGAAACCTTTGAACCACCCATGATGGCTACGAACGGACGGTTGATGTTGCTGAGCACATTGTCAACAGCCTTTACCTCCTTTTCCATCAGCAGACCGAGCATCTTGTTGTCAGCATCGAAGTAGTTAGCGATGACAGCAGTAGAAGCATGCTTGCGGTGAGCAGTACCGAAGGCATCCATCACATAGCAGTCAGCATAAGAAGCCAGTGTCTTGGCAAACTCCTTCTGAGAAGCCTTCATGGCCTTCTTTGCGTCTTCGTAAGCAGGATCGGTCTTCTCGATACCCACGGGCTTACCTTCCTCCTCGGGATAGTAGCGCAGGTTCTCCAGCAGCAGGGCCTCACCCATCTTCAGGGCAGCGGCAGCATCAGCAGCCTTGGCGCAGTCGGGAGCAAAAGCAACGGGAACGCCGAGGGCCTTCTCTACAGCCTCACGGATCTGTCCGAGTGACAGCTTGGGGTTCACCTTTCCTTTGGGCTTGCCCATGTGGCTCATGATAATGGTGGCACCGCCATCAGCGAGGATCTTCTTCAGCGTGGGGAGAGCACCGCGGATACGGGTGTCGTCAGTGATGTTACCATTCTCATCGAGGGGTACGTTGAAGTCTACACGTACGATTGCCTTCTTACCGGCAAAGTTAAATTGTTCAATTGTCATAATTACCTTAAATATTATTGGTTTGAAACTCTTATCCTGTAAGCAGTTGCAAAAGTAAGAAAATAAATTGAGATACAAGCAAACCGAAGAAGAATTTCAAACTTTTTTGCACATTCTTATCATGAATCATGTGCAATACAAAAGAACAGCCCCCAAGGTTGAGATACGCTTGGGGGCTGTTCGCCATGCTTGGAATATGGATTATAATGGGTATTCTGTGAAGGCGTAAAGCACGGTACTGAGGTAGCGCTCACCGGTATCGGGCAGTAATACCACAATCTTCTTACCCTTGTTCTCAGGACGCTTGGCCACCTCGATGGCTGCATAGAGGGCAGCACCGGCTGAGATACCTACCAGCAGACCTTCCGACTGGGCTACTTCACGACCTGTACGGATGGCATCGTCGTTCTCTACATCGAACACCTCGTCAATCACATCGGCATCGTAGGTGTTGGGGATGAAACCTGCACCGATACCCTGGATCTTATGAGGTCCGCTCTGACCACCGTTCAGCACGGGTGATGACTTGGGTTCCACGGCGATGATCTTCACGTTGGGGTTCTGCTCCTTCAGGTACTTACCCGTACCAGAGATCGTACCACCTGTACCTACACCACCGATGAAGATATCTACCTGACCATCAGTGTCTCTCCACACCTCAGGACCCGTGGTGGCATAGTGTTTGGCGGGGTTGGCAGGGTTCTCGAACTGCTGGAGGATCACGCTGCCCGGGATGGAGTTACGCAGTTCTTCGGCGGCGCGGATGGCACCTGGCATGCCGTCTTTACCTGAGGTGAGACGAACCTCGGCACCGTATGCCTTCACGAGGTTTCTGCGCTCCACGCTCATGGTTTCGGGCATGGTAAGGATAAGACGGTAGCCCTTGACGGCTGATACCAGTGCCAATCCTACACCCGTATTTCCCGATGTGGGTTCGATGATGGTGGCGCCGGGCTTCAGGATACCCTTTGCCTCTGCATCCTCGATCATCGCGAGGGCGATACGGTCCTTGACGCTACCGCCGGGATTGAAAAACTCTACCTTGGCAATCACTGGGGTCTCCAGTCCTTTTGCCTGTGAATACTTGTTGAGCTCCAAGAGTGGGGTGTTGCCGACGAGCTCGGTCAGCTGCTTTGCAATCTTTGCCATAGTCTTATCCTTTTTATATTTAATAATGTATAATCTTCAATTCTTAATTCTTAATTCTTAATTATTAATCTTTAACACGTTGCAAAGGTAGGTAGTTTTGGGGAACCCCACAATCCCCCCAACATGTCATTCTGCATACCAAACGTTTGGTATATGTATGGTTTTGCACCGCAATACCTATGTTTTTGCGTTCTAATACCTATGTTTTTGCATTGTAATACCTATGATTTCGCGCTCTAATACCTAAGCTTTTGACAGGATCTGCTCCGCATGTTCCTTGGTCTTCACCTGCTTACCAGCGAAGATCTGCTCGATGATGCCATCCTCGTTGATGATGAACGTGGTGCGGATGGTACCGACGGTCTTCTTACCGTACATTGTTTTCTCGCCCCATGCTCCCATGGTCTCCAAGAGCGTATGATCAACATCCGCAATCAAAGGGAATGGCAGTTCGTGCTTCTCCTTGAACTTCACATGCGAGGCAGCGGAATCCTTGCTTACGCCTACCACCTCATAACCTGCTCCCTGCAACTCGCCGTAATGGTCACGCAGACTGCAGGCCTCTGCCGTACAGCCACTCGTATTGTCCTTCGGATAGAAGTACAGCACCAACTTACGACCTCTGTAATCACTCAGACGGATATCCCGTCCCTGCTCGTCCTTGCCCAGTATCTCGGGCGCCTTGTCTCCAATGTTCATAATTGTAATCCTTTGTCTTTCTTTTGACTACAAAGGTAGCGTTTTTTCTGTAGTATGCCAACGTAATATGCGCTTTTTTAACAAAATACCATTCATTTGGTATTGTCAGTTCTTTATTTATGCGTACCTTTGCATCGCGTTTTTTAAAAACGCAATGCGATGTTAGGCTGCACCTCGGCAAAAAGCAAGCTCTCTGCACTCGGTTTGCACTAACATTGCAGCGCGATAGTATTGTAAATCAATAAACTATATAATAAGGTAAATGAAAGAAAAGATTGTTTTAGTAACAGGTGCCAACAAAGGCATCGGATTTGGAATCGCCAAGAACCTCGGAAAGAGTGGTTGGCAAGTTGTTATTGGCGCACGTGATGAACAGCGTGCTGAGAAAGCCATTGATGAGTTGAAGTCGGCTGGTGTCAACGTGTTAGGTTGGGTGAATATCGAATTGCGCGACCTTGCCAACATTGAGCAGGCAGCCAAGGAGATCAATGAGAAATACGCAGGACTGTCATTGCTGGTGAACAATGCCGGTATTCCTGGTGATATGAGCGTGGACAGTCTGCATACCGAGATCAGCGATATCAAGGAGACACTCGATGTGAACTTCATCGGAACCTTCGCCCTGACCAAGGCCCTGATGCCGCTGCTCACCAAGAACGAAGGTCGTATTGTTAACGTGACCGTTCCCTCGGAGATCAGTCCTTACTGGCACCCCTTGGCATACGTAGCCAGCAAGGCCGCCCAGAATGCGATGGTAGGTGTAATGGCCATTGAGTTCCAGCAGAGCAACACCCCGCTGGAGATCTTCACTGTTCACCCAGGACCCACCACTACCGACTTGAACGGTAATATGGCACTGCCCGGTTTCCACGATATTGAAACCGTAGGACAGAAGATGACCGAGCTCATCAACGATGGTAAGAACCACCAAGGTGAGTTCATTGAGCTCTATCCGATCGTCAAAGAGGATTAAATATAAAACTCAGAAGGATCCACCAACCCCGCACGAAGCGCGTATTTTACCGCTTCGTGCGCTGTGTTTATACCCAGTTTGCGGAAGATATTCTTACGGTGGGTGGTCACGGTATGGATGCTTGAGAACCGTTCGGCGGCAATCTCCTTGGTAGTCTTACCCTGTGCGATGGCCTTAACGATCTCCGTTTCGGTCTGTGTCAGCAGATCAGGCTTCTCCTCTTCCTGTTGCTGGGTGATGATGGCCTCGAGAGCGCGCTGACTGAGGTAGCGGGAGTGGCGATCTACTGCCTGCAGGGCTTCGCGGATCTCGCTCATCGGACTATCCTTGAATACCACGCTGAACTGATGGGAAGAGTAAACCACACGACGGATGAACTGAGGTGTCAGCTCATCGCTGATCAACAGCCAGTCGGACAAGTTGAAACGCTCTGCAATAATCAGCAGCTGATCCTCGTCAGCGAAGTCGAACAACGTATAGTCGAGCAACACCGCAGCACTCTGGTGCTCTCTGAGCAGGTCAACAAGTCCTGACCTGTCAAAAGCACGATAGATCACATTCTCTTCATCTTTCCGAAGCAGACTCTCCAGCGCAAACCGCGTGAGTTCCTGGTTGTCGGCAATGATGTACTTTCTCATATACGACGGTTTTGGGTGCGAAGGTACGAAAATTCAAGTAATCTGCCAAATCTTATGTATAATTTGACAGATTACCATTGACTTCGTTGAACAACTAACTCTTTAATTCTTAATTTTCAAATCTTATCCAAAGCCTGTGCCAGATCGTCGATAATGTCATCGATGTGCTCCGTACCGATGCTCAGGCGGACGGTTGACGGTGTGATGTGCTGCTCAGCCAGTTCCTCGGGCGAGAGCTGTGAGTGTGTAGTGGTGTAGGGATGGATCACCAGACTCTTCACGTCGGCCACGTTAGCCAGCAGTGAGAAGATCTGCAGCGCATCGATGAACTTCCATGCCTCTTCCTGTCCGCCCTTGATCTCGAAGGTGAAGATGCTACCGGCACCGTTGGGGAAATACTTCTTATAGAGTTGATGGTCGTGATGACTCTCAAGGGCAGGATGGTTCACCTTGGCCACCTTCGGGTGCTTGGCGAGGAAGTCAACCACCTTCAGGGCATTCTCCACATGACGCTCCACACGCAGACTCAGTGTCTCTACACCCTGCAAAAGGATGAAGGCGTTGAACGGAGAGATGGCAGCACCGGTATCACGCAGGATGACGGCACGAATGCGGGTGACATAAGCGGCTGCACCAACAGCATCAGCAAATACGATGCCATGGTAAGATGGATCCGGCTTAGCCAGGGTGGGGAATTTATCGTTCTGTTTCCAGTCGAACTTTCCACCATCCACGATGACACCACCCAGAGAGGTTCCGTGTCCACCCAGGAACTTGGTGGCAGAGTGAACGACGATGTCAGCACCATGCTCCAACGGACGGATCAGATAGGGAGTGCCGAAGGTGTTATCAACGATAAACGGAATACCATGCTTGTGAGCCACGGCAGCCACGCCTTCGAGGTCGAGCACATCTGAGTTCGGGTTACCGAAAGTCTCTGCATACACCACCTTTGTGTTCGGCTGGATAGCAGCCTCGAGTGCATCAAGGTCGTTTACATTAATAATGGTATTACTGATACCCTGTGTAGCCAACGTATGGGTAATCAGGTTATAGGAACCGCCATAGAGGTTGTCGGCAGCCACGATATGATCACCAGCCTGAACGATGTTCTGCAGGGCATAGGTGATGGCAGCAGCACCAGAGGCCACAGCCAGTCCGGCTACACCACCCTCGAGGGCAGCCACGCGGTCTTCGAACACACCCTGGGTAGAGTTGGTCAGACGACCGTAGATATTACCTGCGTCGCGCAGACCGAAGCGGTCGGCTGCATGCTGTGAGTTACGGAACACATAACTGGTGGTCTGATAAATGGGCACCGCACGGGCGTCGGTTGCGGGGTCAGCCTGCTCTTGGCCTACATGGAGTTGCAGTGTCTCAAAACGATAATTCTTTGTACTCATAATCTTATCCTTTCTATTATATTTAATTATTTAACCTTTAATCTTAAAACACAGCGCAATGTCAGTGCGAGCCGAGTGCAATCGAGTGGGCTTGGATTGCCGAGGCGATGCCTGATATCGCAATGTGATGTAATCACGTTGCAAAGGTACGAAGTTTTAGTAATATCCTCCAAATTTCTCTCAAATATCAGAAATATTTGTAATATTTGAGATGATTCAAAGAAAGATATTCTTAAAATGCCTTCAAAAGGTCTTTGAGAAAGAATAATATTCCAAGGAAGGTATTTGAACCTATCTGAGAAGCTTGTGAATCAGCGTTTCTTCAGTATCAGGAAGTATGTTTTTCAGGTGCGAGAAGAGTCGGTTATAGGATTCCTCAGGGGGGCGGTTGCACTGACAGATCTCACGACCGTAGAGTTGTTCGGGTGTGGTGAGCAACGACCATCCCCAGCCGTATTCACGACCGTGCTTGTCGGTTGGATAGACAAAATCCTCGGTAACGATATAGCAGCCCATCTGCAGTCGTGTAACAAAACTGTCGAACCTGCTGCGCATCTTAGGTCCTGTAAAGCCGCAGGCAGCACGCAACTGACGGGTAATCATACTGCCGTTCAACTGAAGGGTCAATAGGATGGTCTCCTCGATGGAGCCCTCTGCGGGTTGCGGGTGCTTACTGCGACGGTAGTTACAGAAGTCGGGCCACCACTCCTTACTGATGAATACAGCCTTTCCTGCGAAGAACTTCCCGTAGATGCAGTTCCCTTCAGTCACGATAGGACCTTTCCACTTCCATAACGGCCAGTCCCAACCACCGTCGGGCAAGAGCACATAACGACAGTCGTCATCCACCATCTCCTCGGCAGAGAAGCCGGGGATGTCATTGGGTAGCAGCGGAAGGAATCCCAGTTGCTGAATCACTTCCATCAACTCAATCTCGTTATGTAGGTCTCTTATCATTTCGGGTGTAAAGATACAAAGAAGAGAAGAAATGACAAAATCTTTCCGAATCATTTTGTATTGCTATCAACTTTTTGTAACTCTGCGAATAAATCCGCGAACTTACTTTCGTTAACTACGTTTTCCTCTTTCGCGACTCTGCCAAACGTGCTAGCACGATGGCTCTCGCTGCTCCATCGGTTCGAAAAACAAACAAAAACGAACTTTTGTTTGGTTTTTCGCTCACTTAATCGTAACTTTGTAGCCATGAAAGATTCCGTTTTGATTTTAAGCGGTGGTATGGATAGCACCACCTTATTATATGATATGCGTGAGCGTATCGCCCTTGCTATATCTTTCAACTACGGTAGTAACCACAACGCCAAGGAAATACCCTTTGCCCGCTGGCACTGTGAACAGTTGGGTATCCGTCATATCGTCATCGAACTGGGCTTCATGCATCAGTACTTCAAGAGTTCCTTGCTGGAAGGCGCCGACGCGATTCCCGAAGGACAGTATGCTGATGAGAATATCACCTCTACTGTCGTACCCTTCCGCAACGGTATCATGCTCTCGATTGCCGCAGGCATTGCCGAGAGCAACGGACTGAAATATGTGATGATGGCCAATCACGGTGGGGATCATACCGTGTATCCCGACTGTCGTCCTGCATTCGTAGAGGCGATGAGTGCAGCCACCAAGGCAGGCACCTTCCCGGGTATCGAGGTGTTGGCACCCTATACGAATACCACTAAGGCAGATATTGCTCGTAAGGGAAAGCAACTCGGGATTGACTATTCCAAGACCTGGAGTTGTTACAAGGGTGGGGATGAACCTTGTGGGAAGTGTGCCACCTGTCTGGAGCGCGAAGAAGCGTTGAGGGAAGCGGGGATAATTGAAAATTGAAAATTGAGAATTAATTTGATAATCCGATAACTTAATAAAGACAATTGACTTATGAGAAAAGCTCTTTTGCTGATGATCATGTTTTGTGCCGTAGGCATACATGTATTCGCACAATCGTATCCTTATCAGAACCCTAACCTGAGTGCCAGGGAAAGGGCCAAGGATCTGTGCTCACGACTAACCCTGGAAGAGAAGGCCCAGTTGATGCTCGATGAGAGTCCGGCGATTCCTCGTATGGGAATCAAAAAGTTTTTTTGGTGGAGCGAGTCACTGCATGGTGCCGCCAACATGGATCATGTAACGGTGTTCCCGGAACCGATAGCCATGGCAGCATCGTTCAACCCCTCCTTATTATATAATGTGTTCGACATTGCCTCTACGGAGTTCCGTGCCCAATACAACGAACGCATGCTGCGAGGATCAGGCGAAGACGAGAAGTTCCACAGTCTGAGTGTCTGGACACCCAATGTGAACATCTTCCGCGATCCGCGATGGGGTAGAGGTCAGGAGACCTACGGCGAGGATCCCTATCTCACCAGTGTGATGGGCGATCAGGTGGTACGCGGACTGCAAGGTCCTGAGGATGCGAAATACCGTAAGCTGTGGGCATGTGCCAAGCATTATGCCGTGCATAGCGGTCCTGAATATACCCGTCATAGCGCCAACCTCACCAATGTGTCGCCCCGTGATCTGTGGGAGACCTACATGCCCGCCTTCAAGAAACTCGTGGAGGACAGTAAGGTGCGTGAGGTGATGTGTGCCTACCAACGACTGGATGATGATCCTTGCTGCGGCTCCCAACGACTGCTTCAGACCATCCTCCGCGATGAGTGGGGCTTCCAGTATCTGGTGGTGAGCGACTGCGGTGCGGTGAGTGATTTCTATGAGTCGCATAAGTCATCTTCCTCCCCCGTGCACGCTGCTGCCAAGGCCACCATCGCTGGAACGGATGTGGAGTGCGGTTACGGCTATGCCTACAGGAGTATTCCCGAGGCAGTACGCCGTGGCTTCATCACCGAAGAGGAAGTGGATAAGCATGTGATCCGTTTGTTAGAAGGTCGTTTCGACCTCGGCGAGATGGATGATCCATCGTTGGTGGAGTGGTCGAAGATCCCTTATTCGAAGATGTCGTGCAAGGAACATGCGCAGACCGCCCTCGACATGGCCCGCCAGACCATCGTGCTCTTGCAGAACAAGAACCAGATCCTGCCGCTGAAGAAGAACGGTGAGAAGATCGCCGTGATCGGTCCGAATGCCGACAATGCTCCGATGATGTGGGGTAACTACAACGGAATGCCTAACCATACCATTACTATCCTCGACGGTATTCTGAAGAAGCAAGGGGCAAGAGGCAAGAAGCAAGTTTACTATAACGCTGGTTGTGATCTAACCTACGACAAGGTGATGGACTGTCTGCTGGACAAATGGTGTTCCTTCCAAGGAAAGAAAGGTATGAAGGGTACGTTCTGGAACAATCGTGAGATGACGGGTAAGCCCGTTACCACCCAGTACTATACCACTCCGCTGGCAGTCACCACGGCCGGTATGCATAACTTCGCCCCAGGCGTGAACCTCGAAGCCTTCTCGGCCAAGTACGAGACCGTCTTCACGCCTAAGGAGTCGGGAGAGTATGTGGTGAACGTGGATGGCTGCGGTCATTTCGAGCTCTATATCGACGGCGAGCGCAAGTTCAGACATCATATCTGGCGTACCACTCCCAATCGTGTGGCTATCCAGGCTGAGGCTGGCAAGAGCTACAACATCGAGGTACGCTTCTCGCATATCCATACCTATAACGCCAACCTGAAGATCAATATCGCCAAGGAACTGCCCATCGACTACCAGCAGGTGATCAGTCAACTGAAAGGTATCAACAAGGTGATCTTCGTGGGCGGAATCTCTGCATCCCTCGAAGGTGAGGAGATGCCCGTGGAGATCGAGGGTTTCAAGGGAGGTGACCGTACCAGCATCGAACTGCCGAAGGTGCAGCGTGACTTCCTCAAGGCACTCAAGGAGGCTGGTAAGCAGGTGATCTTCGTGAACTGCTCTGGCTCTGCCATTGCTCTGACACCCGAGACCGAGAACTGCGAGGCCATCGTACAGGCATGGTATGCAGGACAGGAGGGTGGTACCGCCATTGCTGATGTGCTCTTTGGCGACTATAACCCCTCTGGTAAGTTGCCCGTGACGTTCTACAGGAACGATGCGCAGCTGCCTGACTATGAGGACTACTCGATGAAGGGTCGTACCTACCGTTATTTCAGTGATCCGCTTTTCGCCTTTGGCTACGGCTTGAGTTATACCACCTTCGAGATCGGTGAAGCCAACATCCAAGGTGTGCTCGGAAACTCCGGAAATTCCGGAACAATCAACCTTACCATCCCCGTTACCAATACCGGTAAGCGTGATGGTACCGAGATTGTGCAGGTTTATATCCGTGATCTCTCTGATGCTGAAGGACCGCTGAAATCCCTCCGTGCCTTCCAGCGTGTGGATGTAAAGGCTGGTCAGACCGCTACCGCCACCCTGAAGCTCGATAGCAAGAGCTTTGAGTTCTGGGATGCAGAGACCAATACCATGCGCACCAAGTCGGGTAAGTATGAGATCCTATATGGAAACAGTTCGCAGGACAAGGATCTGAAGCGAATGACCATTTCTTATGAAAACAATCAATAAAACCAAGACAATATGAAAAAGAGTATTATTTGCGCCCTGCTCCTGATGCTTGGCCTCACAGCAGTAGCACAGCGCCCCCGTCAGAATGCACAACCTCGTATCCTGCTGCCAGCAGAGTTGGACAGTACGAGAATCCAGAACCCGATGCTTTGGGCTGATGTGCCCGATCCTGATATCATCCGTGTGGGTGACACGTTCTATCTGGTTTCCACCACCATGCACCTGATGCCTGGAGCACCGGTGATGGCATCCAAGGACCTGAGGAACTGGGAGACCGTGGGGTATATCTTTGATAAGCTGACCGATTCACCCAAGTACGACCTGTTGGAAGGAACGGTATATGGTCGCGGTCAGTGGGCTACCTCGCTGAAGTACCATAACGGAAAGTTCTATGCACTGCTGGCTCCCAACGAGCAAGGAGCCATGGGTGACACCTATATCTTCTCTGCCGAGAAAGCTGAAGGACCCTGGAAGATTGTGTCAAGAATGCGTCATTTCCACGACTGCTCCTTGTTCTTCGATGATGATGACAGGGTGTATGTGGTCTATGGCACAGGTGAGTTGATGGAGTTGAAGCCTGATCTCTCTGATGTCATTGAAGGCACCTACCAGCATATCTTCCAGCGTGAAGGTGATGAAACAGGACTGCTGGAGGGCTCTCGTATGATCAAGCACAACGGTAAGTACTACCTGCTGATGATCTCGCAGGCCTACGGACCTGGCCAGCATCGTCGTGAGGTTTGTTATCGTGCTGATGATATCCATGGACCCTACGAGAAGAACTTGGCTTTGCAGAGTGAGTTCAGTACCTTTGGCTATGTAGGACAGGGTACCATTGTGGATACACAAGATGGCGACTGGTATGGCATCATCTTCCAGGACCGTGGTGGTGTAGGACGCGTGCTCACGCTTTCTCCTTGTCGTTGGATTGACGGATGGCCCATGATTGGTGATGTGAACGGAAAGGTGCCACAGACCTTGCGACCGCTGAAGAGTGGGGAGCCCGAGACATCTATCGTGAAGGCTGATGATTTCTCTGCCCCCAAACTGGGTCTGCACTGGCAATGGAACCATAACCCTATCGATAAGGCATGGTCATTGACAGAGCGTCCTGGATTCCTGCGCTTAAAGACCAACCGTGTGGTGGAGAACCTCTATCTGGCTCCGAACACGTTGACACAGCGCATGGAGGGTCCGGCATGCAGTGGTACCATCCTCATCGACTATTCACACATGAAAGATGGCGACTGTGCCGGCTTTGCCGCCTTCAACAGCGATACAGGTTCGCTGACGCTTAAGAAGTCGGGTAAGTCAGTTCGTCTGGAGATGGAAGAGCTGTCAGCACAGTTGTCCGACCGTGAGAAGGCCATCACCAAGTACGATGAGAAACTGATTTCGGGCGTTGTGCTGACAAAGATTTCGCCAAAGTCAACCAAGGTATGGCTGCGCATCGATGGCGACTTCAGTCCTGTACAGCGTGGCGGTAAGGATGTGGCCAACTTCTACTATAGCTTCGATGGTGAGAACTGGACACAGATCGGTACCAAGGACTACAAGATGCGCTTCGACTGGCGTCGTTTCTTCATGGGCACCAAGTTCGGCATCTTCTGCTATGCTACCAAGAAAGCAGGTGGCTATGTGGATGTAGATAGGTTTGATTATAAGAAGAATGAAGTACAATAAAGAATACAACAAGTGCGTAGCCCTGAAGTTCAAGCAGTTCAGCAACAAGGGCTATGCACTCTTTGCTTGTCTGGGCAAGGTGGTACTTGTCGGCGTACTCAGCGTGGCCACGCTCACTTATGCGAAGGCTGACGGTGTGAGTACGGATACCGACAAGGTGGATTCCACCACCTGGAAGATCAATAGGGAGGTGGTGCTCGATGGCGTGGAAGTCACGGGCTCGCGCGCTCCGCTTACCATCGGACAAGCAGCGAGAATGGTAACGGTACTGGACCGTGAGCAGGTTGCGCAGGCGCCAGTACAAAGTGTAAACGATTTGCTGAAATACGTCGCTGGCGTGGATGTCAGACAGCGGGCTCCATTGGGCGCGCAGACTGACATCAGCATACGGGGCGGCACATCCGAGCAAATCACCATCTTGCTCAACGGTATCAATATCTGTGACCCGCAGACGGGACATAACACTTTTGATCTCCCGATTGATATCCATGACATTGAACGTATTGAGGTGCTGGAAGGACCGGCAGGACGGGTCTTTGGCACTTCCTCTTTGGTAGGAGCCATCAATATCGTCACCAAGATGCCTCTCAGCAGTAGTGCCGATGTGCATCTCACGGGCGGCTCTTATGGCTATCTCGAAAGCGGCGGTCGTGCAAATGTCAAGACAGGTCATTGGAACAACCAGCTCAGCGGCAGTTATGCCCGCAGTGATGGGTACAGTCGTTCCCTGTCAAGTAACCTGAATGCCGACTATGAAGGCACCAAACTCTTCTACCAAGGTCAGTATGCTGATGCTCATCTGCGGGTGAACTGGCACTTGGGCATGCGCTCCAAAGGGTGGGGCAGCAGCACGTCGTATGCCACACCTAAATGGAAGGCTGACAACCAGTTTGAGCATACCGATAAGCTCTTTGCAACTGTTCAGACAGAGATCCATGCGGGTGATTACCATTTCCTTCCTGCCATCTATTGGAACAGGTTTTGTGACCGCTATGAGGGATACCGCGGACAGTCGGATGTGATGAAATATAACTATAATAGGTGTGATGTCTATGGACTGAACCTAAATAGCTATTTCGACTGGATAGGGGGTCGTACGGCCTTCGGTGCTGAATTCCGCAACGAGGATCTGATCAGCGGGAACCTGGGGGAACCGTTGCATACACCTGTTCATATCCATGGTACCGACCGTGATTATACCCTCGGACTGAACCGTACGAACCTGAGTTTCCATGTGGAGCATAACATTCTGTTGCGACAATTCACGCTCTCAGCGGGCTTCATCGCTGTGAAGAACACATGGAACGAGATGCCCTTTAAGATCTATCCGGGTATGGATATGAGTTACCGCTTGGGTGAGCACTGGAAGCTATACGCCTCGTATAACTCCTCCTTGCGCATGCCTTCATTCACCGAGCTCTATTACAGCGTGGGCGGTCATAAGGCAAACAAATACCTTAAGCCCGAAGAACTCCATGCCGTGGAGGGTGGCGTGAAGTATTTCACGAATGCCATCACCGCCAGTGCCAGTGTGTTCCATCACCACAGCAGGAACATGATTGATTGGATTCTCGATACTTCTGCGGAAGATCCTGTTTGGGAGAGTGTAAACCATACGAAGGTGAACACGTTGGGATTCGAGACCGCCTGGATGGTTCATCTGCAGGAGATCTGGAGCGGACAACAGTTCCTGAAGACCTTCCGCATGACCTATACCTATTTGGATGAGGACAAGCAAGCTGGGGCGAATATACAGTCGCAGTATTCCTTGGAGTACCTGCGACATAAGCTGGTAGCCGACATCCAACTCCATCTGTTTGCGAACCTGGATTTAGGCATCAACTACCGTTTTCAGGATCGTGTAGGCAACTACACGGATCTCAACGGGTCCGTGCATGATTATAAGCCTTACAGTCTTTGGGATGCCCGTCTTTCGTGGAACGCTCCGCGCTATACGGTATTCATAGAAGGCAACAACCTTCTGAACAAGCACTATGTGGACTATGGGTTGGTGCCCCAGGCAGGACATTGGATCAATGGGGGAATTAGAATGGAAATTAGGTAATCTCCTTCCTCCTTCCTCCTTCCTCGAACTCCTGCATGATTGCAGGAGTTAACCAAACAATTCCCTAAGCGCCTCTTCCACCTTCCTAACGGGATGCAGCTCGATCTTGAACCGCTTGGTGTTCAGTCCTGAGAGGTTATGCTTGGGGATGATCATGTGCTGGAATCCCAATTTCTCAGCCTCTGCGATGCGTTGTTCGATGCGGTTCACGGGTCGTACCTCACCGCTCAGTCCTACCTCACCAGCCATGCACCATCCGCTCTCGATGGGTGTATCTACATTGCTCGATAGCACCGCGGCAATCACACTCAGATCCATGGCGAGATCAGTCACCCGTAATCCACCGGCGATATTGATAAACACATCCTTCTGAGCCAGCTTGAAGCCCACCCGTTTCTCGAGCACCGCCAGCAGCATGTTCAGTCGTCGTTGGTCGAACCCTGTGGCTGTACGCTGTGGCGTACCATATGCAGCCGTGGATACCAGCGCCTGTGTCTCCACGAGGAAAGGACGGATGCCCTCGATGGCCGAAGAGATAGCCACACCGCTCAGTCCTTCATGATCTTGTGTCAACAGCAGTTCCGAGGGATTGCTCACTTGTCGAAGACCGTTTTCGCGCATCTCATAGATACCTAATTCAGATGTACTGCCGAATCGGTTCTTGATGCTTCGCAGGATGCGGTACATATAATGCTGGTCGCCCTCGAACTGGATCACCGTATCCACGATATGCTCCAAGATCTTCGGTCCTGCCAGAGTTCCCTCTTTGGTGATATGACCGATCAGGATGACAGGCACTCCACTGGTCTTGGCGAAGCGGAGTAGGGCAGAAGCACATTCACGAACCTGAGCGATGCTTCCTGGTGAGCTCTCTACATCCTCTGTGGAAATGGTTTGGATGGAGTCGATGACCACCAGTTCGGGTTGCACCTCTTTGATCTGGTCGAAGATGGCCTCCAGGGATGTCTCGGTGAGGATCATGAAGTTATCTCTCATCTCTCCTCTCTCATCTTTCATGAGTCGTTCTGCTCGCATCTTGAGTTGGTGCGCACTTTCCTCACCACTCACATAGAGCACTTTTTTCTCAGGCAGGTTTAGCATGGTCTGCAGGGAAAGGGTACTCTTGCCGATGCCTGGCTCACCCCCTAAAAGGATGATGCTACCTGGTACCAAGCCACCGCCTAATACACGATTCAGCTCATCATCGTGCATATCGATTCTTGGCTCATCCTTTCCTGATATATCTCTGAGTCGCAACACTTTGGCTGCTTCACGACCCCTATGTGAGATAGAGTCGCCACCGAAACTTCCTCTCCCTTTGGAGGGAGATGGGGCGATACTTATCTCCTTGAACGTGTTCCACTGTCCGCAGGCAGGGCACTTTCCAATCCACTTCGCCGATTCCTGTCCGCAGTTCGAACAAACGTATGCAATCTTATCCTTTGCCATATCATTCTACATTTTGGTACAAAGATACGGATAAACGAGGACAGTACAAAATAAAACGAATTAAATTTTTATTGTCGAGCGTAAGTATCTTCGGCGAAGCCAGAGTTCGATTAAGCGAGCGAAAAACCAAACAAAAGCTTGTCATTTTCTTTCGTAATCCAAATAATTTGTTTACTTTTGCATCGCCCTTAAAGGTTATGCAATGAGGAGATACTTTATTATTATAATCGGTAGTCTGTTCCTTTTCTCATGCGGGAAATCGTATGAGGAGCAGAAACGTTTGTCGCGGGCAGAGAAGGCACGGCTGCAGAAAGAGGATTCGTTGGCGTTGAAGGTGGGGAGTCTGCCCACACTCGACTGTCTGCCCTTGTTTGTGGCTTATGACCACCATTTCTTTGAGAAGTTCGGCGAGGATGTGCGGGTGAAGCCGTATCAGTCGCAGATTGATTGCGATGATGCCCTGAGGAAAGGAAAGATCGAAGGGAACGTAACCGATATTGTGCGTGCCCAGCGGATGAAGCGTCAGGGAGTGGGCTTGCGCTATGTGGCTGCCACCAATGCCTATTGGCAACTGTTCAGTAACAGGTTATCGCGTATCCACGAGCTGAAGCAGTTACAGGACAAGATGGTGGGTATGGCCCGCTATTCCGTGACGGATATGCTGACATCCATTGCTGTTGATAGTACCAAACTGAAGTCGGAATATGTGTTCCGCATCCAGATCAACGATCCCAATATCCGTCTGCGTATGCTGATGAACAACGAGCTGGATGCCATGTTCTTTACAGAACCGCAGGCCACGACAGCACGATTGCTGAAGCATCCTGTGTTGATGGATTCACGCGACAGGGATCTCCGTATGGGTGTCATCGTGTTCAAGGAGAAAGCTTTGAACGATAAGCGTCGTCAGAAACAGCTCACCGCCTTTATCAAGGGCTATAACATGGCGTGTGATAGTATCAATCAGCGCGGCATGGCGTTCTATGCCGATATCATCAAGAAATACACCAAGGCTGATGACCGCACGGTAAAAGCCCTCCCCAAACTGAAATTCGAGCATGCCAAGACACCTCGGCAAAAGGATATTGACCGTGCCGAACAATGGTTGAAATGATATGAATAATGTACTGTTGAATGAGGTGCCTCAGTTGATTGCCGGACTGCAGTTACGGAAGGCCATAGCGCAATTGCGGTCGTACGTGACCGACAATCCATTCGATGGTGCCATGGATGTCATCAACGGCATAGAGAACGACTATCGGTTGATGCTCGACTATGCCCGACAGGGTTATGAAGACCCTTCGCGGGAGAAGCTGTATGTCCATCTGCAGAAACGTTTGTATAGACTCCTTCAGGCCTTGCGTGTAAGACATGCCAAGAAGAACCTGCTGTTCTTTGCGGATGCTGAGGCGGCAGCAGGTATGGGAACGATACCTGACAACCGACTGAAAGAGAGGTTGGAGGAGTTTGTATCCAATATGGCGATGTTGTCGTTGGAGCCCGAGGAGGAACAGAAAGAGAAGACCGCAGTCTTGTATCGCGAGCACCATTCACTGCTAACCGAGCAGTTCAGTCGTCTGGTTGTTTCTTTCCCTTGGAGCGAGAGTGATCAGCAGTTCTACGAGGATCTGCTATTGTCACCAACCATCGACAGAATGGATGCGCAGGTGCTGATCAGCGCAGTGATGCTTTCAACTATCCAGACCTTCGACATCCAGAAGTTCGCCACCTTGTTGCATGTTTATCTTAGAACTACTGATGAGTATGTACGTCAGCGTGCTTTGGTGGGTTGGACCTTCGCTTTGGGAAGCGATGAACATGTTTCTGAAGAATTGGTGATGATGGTGTGCGATGCCTGTCAGGACCCCAAGGTGGTGCAGGATGTGACCGATCTGCAGAAGCAGTTGGTATTCTGCATCAATACCCGTCAGGACAACGAGAAGATCCAGCAGGATATCATTCCCACCCTGATGAAGAACAACAATTTCACCATCTCACGCGATGGTATCATCACGGAGAAGGAAGACGACTCGCTCAACGATATTTTGAATCCCAATGCAGAAGAGGAGCGGATGGAGGAGATGGAAGAGAGCATCCAGAAGATGATCGAGATGCAGAAGGCAGGCTCGGATATCTATTTCGGCGGCTTCTCACAGATGAAACGCTTCCCGTTCTTCCACAAGGCCGTCAACTGGTTCTGTCCGTTCTATGCGGAACATCCCGCCTTGTCGAGCATCTCTGAAAAACTCGGTTCTTCAGGATTCATGAACAACCTGGTGCAACACGGTCCTTTCTGCGATAGCGATAAGTACTCGTTCGTGCTGGCCTTGTCGAGCATTGTTGACCGTCTGCCCACCGATATCAAGGAGATGATGGGCAGTGCTGAGGCTCTGGGACCGGTAATGGAAGAGGAGCAGATGAAGGAAACTACCTATATCCGTAGGATGTACCTGCAGGACTTGTACCGTTTCTATAGCTTGTATGATAGGGGTAGGGGACTGGTGAATCCTTTTGCTGATGACAGAATCGTGTTTGTCAGACACGGTGCTTTCCAGCAGACGGATGTGGCCAAGCGTTATCCTGACCTCTGTGTGTTCTTCATCAAGCACCGTTGCGCGGATGCCTTCCAGCAGTTGCAAAAGCCCAGCATGCCGTTCGTCAATGCTTCTCACCGACTGGTCTATGCCTTATGGCTATTGGATGCAGACGATACCCCGCAGGCCATCACACTTCTTGAGGAGGCGTTGAAGGAGCATCCCGATCATGAGCAGGCTAAGCGCTACCTTGCCCGTGCCTATTATCAGCAGGGGAAGTATAGTCAGGCATGTGCCGCCTATGAAGAGTTGTATCAGCGATATCCGGAGAAGTCATCCTATGCCCTGAACTACGGCATCACCCTTTCCAAGAACGGTCGTTTTGATGATGCCGTAAAGGTACTCTACCAACTGGATTTCGAACATCCTTCGCAGCATGTCACCCGAGGACTGGCATGGGCATTGATGGGACAGCAGAAACTGGAGCAGGCAGAGCGGGAATACGACAAGTTGTTGGCTGATGAACCGGCATCGATTGATTACCTGAACGCTGGCTATTGTCAGTGGTTGAAAGGCAATACCCGTAAGGCGGTTGAGTTGTTCCGTACCTTCCTGAAACAACAGCAGGAAGCAGGCTTGCAGGTGGATCTCTTTGAAGAGATGCAGAAGGATGAGGCGTTGTTAAGTGCTTATCAGATTACCGATCTCGACATGGGCATCATGTGTGACGTCGTGGCAGATTAGAGGAAGGGTGCTAACAGGTGGGCAAACCATCCCACGAACTTCTTCCATGGGGTGCGCCACTGGTTCCAGTTTTCTTCCGTCAGCTTAAAGGAATCATTCTTGTCACGGTCGAACATATCCGACAGTTCCTGGGTGGTACAAGGATCGATGATCACCGCATTCTCCTCATAGTCCCACCTTAGACTCCTTGCGTTGAGGTTAGCGCTGCCAACCGTGCAGAACAGGCCATCCACCATGATGATCTTCGTGTGATGGAATCCAGGTTCATAGATCCACACATCCACTCCCTTCTTCATCAACTTATGCACATTGTAGAAAACACAATCGGGTGTCAGTCCGATATCACTGTTCTTGGATACCATCACCTCTGTCTTCACCCCACGCTTCACCGCCTTTTTCAAGGCTTTCTTCAGCTTGTGGTTCAGGGTGAAGTAGGGGTTCACCAACTTGATGCTGTCATGTGCATCATTGATGGCGTTGACATAGAAATGACGGATAATGGCCTTGGTGACATGGGGCTCGCGGTTGATGATACCGATCATCTTCTTACCTGAAGTATCGCAGGTGTCGGTCTTCAGTCCTTCAAAGCGCGTGCCTTGCGGATGTCTGAAATATTGGTCACCCTGAATATCCTCATGTGTAACCTTCTTCCACATCTTCAGGAAGATGCGTTGCAAGGTGTTCACCTCTTCGCCTTCGATACGACAGTGCATGTCGCGCCATGACCCCACCACCTCAGTACCCTTGATGTAGTAATCAGCCACGTTCATGCCGCCCGTATAGGCAATCTGACCGTCGATGACCACAATCTTTCGGTGATCGCGGTTGAAGACATCATCAACCCAAGGGAATTTCACGGGGTTGAATTCATAAATCTGGATACCTTTCTCACGAAGTGCATTGATATGGTGTTTTTTCAGCGGTTGGTTGTTACTGGTGTTGCCGAAACCGTCGAAAACGGCGCGTACTTCCACGCCAGCCTTCACCCGCTCAGCAAGAATCTCGAAGAGGAGGTCGGCAATGGAGTCATTCCTGAAATTAAAATACTCCAGGTGCACACTGCTTTGTGCCTGACGGATGGCTTGGAACATATCGTCGAATTTCTCCTGACCGCTCATCAGCAGGGCAACGGAATTGTCGTTCGAGAAAGTCACACCTTCCTCCCTCAACTGATGCACAATCAGTGAGTCGGCCCGTTGCGCCTCCATCTGACTCAGACAGAAGATTCCGCACAGCAATAGGATGATCCTTCTTTTACTCATTATTACCATGCAAAGGTATAGTTTTTTTCCTAAAGAGTAAAGAACACGGGCGGAAAATCTGTGCAAAAAGGGAATAATAATCATAAAAACGTATAAACGACTTGGTTGAATGGAGGACTTTTTGTACTTTTGCAACATGGAAAAGGTGTTTATTGCAGGACCATGCGTCATCGAATCGGCCGAGTTGCTCGATACGGTAGCGCAGGAATTTGTGAGAATCCGTCAGACCTTGGGGGTGGAGATCATCTTCAAGGCATCGTTCGATAAGGCCAACCGGACCAGCATCCGGTCGTATAGAGGACCAGGATTGGAGAAGGGACTCGAGATGCTGAGTGAGGTGAAAAGCAAGTACAATCTGCCCATCCTCACGGATATCCACGAGAGTTGGCAGGCAGAGCCTGTAGGACAGGTATGCGATGTGCTCCAGATACCTGCTTTCCTCTGTCGGCAGACCGATCTCCTGGTGGCTGCTGCCAAGACGGGTAAGGTGGTGAACATCAAGAAAGCCCAGTTTCTTAGCGGTCAGGACATGCGTTATCCGGTGGAGAAAGCCAAGGATGCTGGCGCCAAGGAGGTGTGGTTGACTGAAAGGGGAAACTGCTTCGGTTATAATAACCTGGTGGTTGACTTCCGTAATATCCCCGACATGCTCGAGATTGTGCCTACCGTGATCATGGATTGTACCCATGCTGTACAACGACCCGGTGGCTCTAATGGGAAGACAGGCGGTGACCGTCGTTTCGTTCCCAGTATGGCATTGGCTGCTAAAGCCTTCGGTGCCACAGGGTACTTCTTTGAGGTGCATCCAGATCCTGACAAGGGGTTGAGTGATGCGGCTAACATGCTTGAACTCAGTAAATTGGAATCGCTCATCAGGCAACTTCTTTAACCATTTATTCGTGTATTCATGGACGTACGTACTATAGCTATTCAGTGCTTCAAGGATGAGGCGGAGGCCGTGCTCGGTCTGATTCCTCAGTTGGATGAGGACTTTGACAAGGCCGTGAACCTGATGCTTCACTGCAAAGGGAAAATCGTGGTGACAGGTGTCGGCAAGAGCGGTCATGTGGGTGCGAAAATCGCAGCCACCCTGTCGAGTACAGGCACTCCTTCGTTCTTCGTCAATCCCCTCGATGTGTTCCATGGTGATCTCGGTGTGATGGGGCACGATGATGTGGTATTGGCCATCAGTAACAGCGGTCAGACCGATGAGCTCCTGCGCTTCATCCCCATGGTATTGCACATGGAGATTCCGCTGATTGCCATCACGGGTAACCCTGAGTCGTTACTGGCCAAATACTCTAATGCCCAGCTCATCACGAAAGTGGAGAAAGAAGCCTGTCCGCTGAATCTCGCACCCACCAGTAGTACAACAGCCCAGTTGGTGATGGGTGATGCGTTAGCTATTGCGTTGATGCAGTGTCGTGATTTCAAACCGCAGGACTTCGCCTTGTTCCACCCGGGTGGTGAATTAGGTAAACGACTGCTCACCACGGCTCAGGATGTGATGCGTTCAGAGGATATGCCCATCATCCCGAAGGAGATGCACTTGGGCGAGGCCATCATACAGGTAAGCAAAGGAAAACTCGGTTTGGGCGTATCCTTGGAGGATAATAAGGTGATAGGTCTGATTACCGATGGTGATATCCGTCGTGCCATGGAGAACTGGCAGGCCGAGTTCTTTAACAAGACCGTGGCTGATATCATGACGCACGATCCGAAGTGCGTGCTGCCTGACACGAAGATATCTGATATCCAGAAAATCATGCATCGATATAAGATCCATAGCGTACTTGTGGTTGACGAGGAACGTCATCTGTTAGGAGTGGTGGATCATTATTCGTGTATGATATAATTGATTAAAGAATGAAAATACTAGTAACAGGAGCCGCAGGCTTCATTGGTTCAAAGATATCTTACCTGCTGGCACAGCGGGGTGATGAGGTAGTGGGTATTGACAATATCAACGATTACTACGATGTGCGTCTGAAATACGGTCGTTTACATGAGCTCGGCATTGCCGTGGGTATGGAATCCGTTGACTGGAACAAGGAGTATGTCAGCAGTACCTTCCCCAATATGCGGTTCTTCCGTATGGGCATTGAGGACAAGGAGTCGCTAGACAGTTTGTTCGCTAAAGAACACTTTGACAAGGTGATCAACCTGGCTGCCCAGGCAGGTGTGAGGTATTCCATCACGAACCCCTATGCCTACCTGACCAGTAACCTGACAGGCTTCCTGAACATCCTCGAATGCTGTCGTCACAATCCCGTCAAACACCTCCTTTTCGCCTCCTCCAGTTCGGTGTATGGCCTGAACACCAAGGCTCCGTTCTCTGAGGATGACAAGGTGGATTCACCGGTGAGTCTATATGCGGCCAGTAAGAAGTCCAACGAGCTGATGGCACACAGCTATAGTAAGTTGTATGGCATTCCTGCTACGGGCTTGCGTTACTTCACGGTCTATGGTCCTTGGGGTCGTCCCGACATGGCACCGATGTTGTTCGCCAGTGCCATCACGAAAGGTCAGCCGATACAGGTGTTCAACAATGGTGATATGATTCGCGACTTTACCTATATCGATGATATCGCCTACGGGTCTATCCAATGTCTGGATCAGCCTCCTGTGGCGGCTAACTGCCCGAATAACGTTCCCTTCCGTGTCTATAACATCGGTTGTTCACACCCCGTGAAGCTGATGGATTTCATCCGTGAGATCGAGCAGGCAGTGGGCAAGGAGGCCGAGAAGATCATGAAGCCGATGCAGCCGGGAGATGTGTATATGACCAATGCTGACACCACCAAGCTGGAGACTGAGATTGGTTATAAACCCAAGATCACCCTCCATGAGGGCATCACCCACTTCATCGCCTGGTATAAATCGGAAAAGAATCCAATTAAATAATCGAGTTAGGCTCTTGCTTCTTGCTTCTAACCTCTAAAAGCGAAGCGAATCTATAAATATATGAAAAAGGTAGCATTAATAACAGGTATCACAGGACAGGACGGCTCCTATCTGGCCGAGTTCCTGATCGAGAAAGGGTATGAGGTGCACGGACTTCTGCGCCGTAGTTCCTCTTTCAATACAGGACGTATCGAACACCTCTATCTCGATGAGTGGGTACGTGATATGAAGAAGGCACGACTGGTGAATCTGCACTGGGCGGATATGACCGATTCGTCATCCTTGATCCGCATCATCGGTAAGGTGCGCCCCACCGAGATCTATAACCTCGCAGCCCAGAGTCATGTGAAGGTCAGCTTCGATGTACCTGAATACACGGCGGAAACCGATGCTGTAGGTGTGCTCCGCCTCTTGGAGGCCATCCGTATCTGTGGCTTGGAGAAGGAGTGTCGCATCTATCAGGCGTCCACATCCGAGTTGTATGGTAAGGTGCAGGAGGTGCCGCAGAAGGAGACAACGCCTTTCTATCCCCGTAGTCCGTATGGTGTGGCCAAACTCTATGGTTTCTGGATCATGAAGAACTACCGTGAGAGCTATGGTATGTACTGTTGTAATGGTATCTTGTTCAACCACGAGAGTGAGCGGAGAGGAGAGACATTTGTCACCCGCAAGATCACACTGGCAGCGGCACGTATCGCCCAAGGGTTCCAGGATAAGCTGTATCTGGGTAACCTGAACTCGTTGCGCGACTGGGGCTATGCCAAGGACTATATCGAGTGCATGTGGCTGATCCTACAGCAAAAGGAGCCAGATGATTATGTTATCGCCACGGGTGAATATCATTCCGTTCGTGAGTTTGCCACCTTAGCCTTCCATCATGTAGGTATAGAACTCGAGTGGCAGGGAGAAGGTGTGAACGAGAAAGGTATTGACAAAGCCACGGGTCGTGTATTGGTGGAGGTGGATCCCAAGTATTTCCGTCCGGCAGAAGTCGATCAGTTATTGGGTGATCCCACTAAGGCCAAGGAACAGCTCGGTTGGAATCCCCACAAAACATCCTTCGAACAGTTGGTCAAGATCATGGTTGAACATGACATGCGTTTCGTTCGCAAGCTTCATCTGAAATCTAAACTATGATTAATAAAGGTAGCAAAGTGTATGTAGCGGGCCACAAAGGTTTGGTTGGCTCTGCCATCTGGAACAATCTGCTCTCCCGTGGTTACACCAACCTGGTGGGTCGTACCCATGCGGAGCTCGACCTCACCGATCAAGTGGCCGTGAAGCAGTTCTTTGATGAGGAACAGCCCGAGGCCGTTGTGCTGGCAGCCGCCTTTGTGGGTGGTATCATGGCCAATTCGTTGTACCGAGCCGACTTCATCATGATGAACATGAAAATCCAGTGTAATGTCATCAGTGAAGCCTATGCCCATGGCGTGAAAAAGCTCCTTTTCTTGGGCAGCACCTGCATCTATCCGAAGCTGGCACCCCAACCCATGAAGGAAGATGCCCTGCTCACATCCCCGTTGGAATACACCAACGAGGAATATGCCATTGCCAAGATAGCAGGACTGAAGATGTGCGAGAGTTATAACCTGCAGTATGGCACCAACTATATTGCCGTGATGCCCACCAATCTCTATGGTCCCAACGACAATTTCCATCTGGAGAACTCCCATGTGATGCCCGCCATGATGCGTAAGATCTATCTGGCCAAGTTGATCCATGAAAACAACTGGTCCGCCATCCTCAAAGATCTTAACAAACGCCCTATTGAAGGTAATATTTTTCAATTTTCAATTTTCAATTGCAACAAAAGCTCCTCGATCTTTTGGCGAACTACGGTGTCTTTGACAACCGTGTTACCCTTTGGGGAACAGGCAATCCATTAAGGGAGTTCCTCTGGAGTGAAGATATGGCAGATGCCTGTGTACACCTGTTGTTGAATGTGAATTTTTCCGACATTATTGGTGTCGAGAAATACTCGTCTGTGTTCTATGGGAAAGAGATTGACGGAGCCGTTGACCGCAACACCAGCAAGGGCAGGGGAGGAGCCATTCCTTCATTGGGCGAGATCCGTAACTGTCACATCAATATAGGCACAGGAACAGAAATCTCTATTCGTGAATTGGCCGAACTCATTGCCCGTACCATAGGCTTCGATGGAACCATTGAATTTGATGCTTCGAAGCCCGATGGAACACCCCGGAAACTCACCGATGTGTCCAAACTCCACTCCTTGGGATGGCACCATCAGGTGGACATCGAAGAAGGCGTGCGCAGACTCTTTGATTGGTATCGTGCCTCCCTCGATCTCTAATCAGTCATTTTTTGCCCTATTTATTTGGTTATATCAAGAATTTGTGTTACTTTTGCACAAATTTTAGGACGTAACAGAAGAGACGTAAACCAATGATATATCAAATCATATTGATTACCAACATGATAGAGGGAAAAGCAAACGAAGAATTGATGCTTAGACTATAAGTCTAAGACCTTTCTTTTGACGCCTTTCCTTTTTATGTTTCTTTGCTATTTCCTGAAATATGATAGACAGGTTCTCCTGTCAAGAGTCGGATGACAGTCTGCGGGCTTTATGCCCCGAAGCGGATGCGTTATTTGGGATTCCTAGTTCGTAGTGTGCTTACACGACGAAACAACTTTTTCACTCTTCTGTTCAACCCCTTCCGCATCCGTTACCTATACTCCGAAAACTCATAACTTGTTAACTTCAAAGAAGTTAACTCTGTCAAAAAGTAACTACTATTTTGTGATGATATGAAAAAATTATTGTTATTCGCTTGTCTTATCTGTCTGTTTTCAGTAGAGCTGAAAGCACAGTCAGTGATGTCAGACTCCCAGGTGGCACAGTTCATGCAGCGTGAGGCCCGTTCAGGTACCTCCAGTTCACAGATTGTCATCAAACTGATGCAGCGCGGTGTCAACATGGATCAAATCCAGCGCGTTCGTAACCAACTCGAGGAACAACTCCAGAAAAGAGACACCAGTGTTAGGTCTCATGTCCGTACCATTGATTTCGATGCGGACAATGTCAGTGAAAGTGGTGACTACCAGGAAGTTGTTGATGCCAAGGTAGGTACGGCCACGGAGATAGAAGATTCTCCTACTGATGTAGAGCAGCGTGTGGAAGATGATGTAAAGACATCCAGTGTAGTGAACGAAGAAACCTATGGTAAGAGGATCTTCGGTCACGACATCTTCAACCGTCGTCTGCTCTCCTTCGAGCCGAACATGAACCTCGCCACTCCTTCACGCTATGTCTTAGGACCTGGTGATGTAGTGGTTGTGGATATCTATGGCGCTTCGCAGAAAACCATGCACCTGACGGTTTCACCCGAAGGTGAGATCACTGTTCCGGGTTATGGTCCGATTCAGGTTAGTGGTCTGAGTGTGGAGTCGGCCAATGCCAAGATCCGTTCACATTTGGGCTCACGATATAGCAGTTCCAATATCAAAATGTCCGTCAACCGTAGCCGTACCATCATGGTTCATGTGATGGGTGAGGTGGTAGCACCGGGCACCTATCGTCTGTCTGGTTATGCAACGGTATTCCATGCCTTGTATATGGCAGGCGGTATCAAAAACCTCGGAACCTTGCGTAACATCAAGGTTTCGCGTGGCGGTCGTATCATCACAGTAGTAGATATTTATGAGTTTATTTTGAATGGTCGTCTGGCCGGCAACGTGATGTTGCAGGACGATGATGTTATTCAGGTAGGAACCTACGATTGTATCGTGGGTATCACAGGTAACGTCAAGCGCCCGATGTTCTACGAGATGCGTAAGAACGAGACGATTTCCACTTTGCTGAAATATGCCGGTGGCTTCACGGGTGATGCATACACCAAGTCGGTAAGGGTACAGCGTTCAACGGGTGATCGCCATTCTGTTCACAATGTGGAGGAATTCGATATGTCGGTCTTCACAGTAGCCGATGGTGACAATGTTACCGTTGATGGAATCCTCGATCGTTACGAGAACGTGGTGGAGATCAAGGGTGCCGTGTTCCGTCCCGGACAGTTCCATCTGGATGATAACGTGTTCAGTGTACGTAGTTTGGTAGAACATGCCGAAGGCCTCACAGAGGATGCCTTCCCCGATCATGCCATCCTGCATCGTCTGAAGCCAGACCGTACAATGGAGGTGATCTCTGTCGATGTGGCAGGTATCATGTCCGAAACCATCCCCGATGTTCCCTTGAAGAACGAGGATGTGCTGTTTATTCCTACCAATACCGAAAACCTCAAGGAGCGCACGTTGACCATCACGGGTATGGTGATGTCTCCGGGTACTTATGAGTACGCAGATAATATGACCATCGAAGACCTGATTCTTCAGGCAGGTGGTCTTCGCGATATGGCTTCGCTGTCTCGTGTGGACGTGTCCAGACGAATCCTCGATCCGATGGCCACGGAGAAAAACAACAAGATTGCCGAGTCATTCACCTTCGATATCAAGGACGGATTGGTAATCAACCACGACCGTCAGTTCTACCTCCAGCCCTACGATGTGGTGCATGTCCGCAGAAGCCCGGCCTTCCATACAGCACGTACCATCACAGTAACGGGCGAAGTGAACTACGAAGGTTCGTTTACCATGGAGAACAAGGACCTCCGTCTGAGCGATGCCATCAACATGGCAGGAGGTGCTACGGAAGTTGCCTATCTCAGAGGTGCCCGATTGGTACGTGTCATGGATGATGAGGAACGTGTTCGCCGTCGTGCCACCATGCAAGCTATTAGAAATCTGATGACGGATCCCCAAGACTCCATCGCATGGAGAAAATTTGATTTAGACAACAACTACGTGGTAGGCATTGAGTTGGACGAGGCCTTGAAGCATCCTGGCTCCGACAAAGATGTGGTTCTCCGCGAAGGTGATCGTATCTACGTTCCAGAATATACGGGTCAGGTAACCATCTCAGGTGATGTGATGTTTCCCAATACCGTGTTCTTCGAAGAGAACATGAAATATAAGGATTATGTGAAGATGGCTGGGGGCTTTAGTGATCGTGCCAAGAAATCTAAGACGTTTATAGTTTATCAAAATGGAACCGTAGGACTTGCCAAACGAGGGGCTAAACCCGAACCTGGATGTGAAATTGTGGTGCCAAGCAAAAAACGCAAGGATCCGTTTACTTTACGTGACTTAGTTGGTGTCACTACACCGCTCACCACCATAGCGATGTTGCTTGTTGCCATCTCACGTTTGTAGTGTCAACGTAGTTAATTCTTCAACTCCTATTATCGATAATCATGGACAATAAAATTCAGACAAATCAGGAGCAATCTTTAGATTTTAGTAAGCTCATCAAAGATATTATGAAGCATAAGAAACGTTTTTATACAGTGCTTGGAATCACTTTCGTGGTGTCATGTATCTTGATGTTGAGCATTCCAAATTATTATAAGTGTGAAGTGATGTTGGCACCAGAATTATCAAGGGCTGGTAGTTCAAACTCCTTGCTCTCTTTAGCCAATAGTTTTGGCATGCGAATAGGTACGAATACATCAAGCGGTGAAGCGTTGTTCCCTACGCTTTATCCAGAAATGGTAAACTCTACAGACTTTAAAACCAGCCTTTTCCGTATTCCTGTTCATAAGCAGGATTCCACCCGAATGATGACCTATTATGATTATCTGTTAAATGAGCAGAAATATCCTTGGTGGAGTGAGGCAATTAGTGGAACCTTGAGTTTTTTGGTCAGTTTGATTGCTACGCCCGATTCAGTGGACAATACCCGTCTGGATCCGTTCCAACTGACGAAACAGCAAAAAAATATTGCTGATATTATTGAAAAGAAAGTGTCTTGCGATGTCGATGCAAAAACGCTTGTTATTACTATTGATGTCTATGATCAGGACCCCCTCATCGCTGCGACTATGGCTGATTCTGTGAAGACACGTCTTCAACGCTTCATTACCGACTATCGTACGCGCAAAGCACGTGTGGATCTCGATTTCAACAGAAAACTATTCGCAGAAACCAAAGCACGCTACGAAAAGGCACGGCGTGACTATGCTGCCTTTGCAGATGCCAACCAAGACATTATTTTGGAGAGTGTACGCGGCAAACGAGCTGATCTGGAAAACGAGATGCAGCTGAGATACAATGCCTATACACAAGTTGCCACGCAGCTGCAGGCAGCTGAGGCTAAGGTACAAGAGGATACTCCAGCCTTTACTACGATTCAGCGTGCTACGGTACCAGTGAAAAAGGCTGGGCCAGCACGTGCCAAAAGAGTCCTGATTTTCCTGTTTTTAGCCTTCATTTGCACTACTGTATGGGCTTTCCACAAAGAGGGAGATCTCAAACCCCTCCTCGGTCTATAGAGTACAAAAGACCAAGGAACCACTGATCTATCCTGATAGTTTCTGTGTGAGAGTTTTCATTTTATAGCTTAATATGGAAGTAATAAAAACATCAACTGATGGTGTGGTAATCATAGAACCACGTATATTTGAAGACAGTAGAGGCTACTTTTTTGAATCCTTCTCTCAAAGAGAATTCGATGAAAAGGTAGGGCCAATACACTTTGTTCAGGATAACGAGAGTAAATCCTCTTATGGTGTGATGCGAGGCCTCCATTTTCAGCGTCCACCATTTGCTCAGAGTAAGCTAGTTCGTTGCGTGAAAGGCGCTGTATTGGACGTGGCGGTAGATATTCGCAAAGGTAGTCCGACTTACGGACAACATGTTGCAGTTGAACTGACAGAAGACAACCATCGTCAGTTCTTTATTCCGAAGGGTTTTGCACATGGTTTCGCCGTCCTTTCAGAAATAGCTGTATTTCAGTATAAATGTGATGAATTCTATCATCCAGAGGCTGATGGAGGCATCAGCATTTTAGATGACTCTCTAGGAATAGATTGGCGTATCCCAGTGGAAAAGGCGTTGCTTTCTGAGAAGGACACCAAGCATTCTCTCTTAAAGGACTTTGACTCTCCTTTCGACATTAATGTCAGCCTATACTGATTTTTTTCAATTGTCAATTTTCAACTTTCAATTTATATGAAGGGGATAGTATTAGCAGGTGGTTCAGGCACTCGTCTTTACCCTATCACAAAGGGTGTTAGCAAGCAGTTGCTTCCCATTTATGATAAACCAATGGTGTATTACCCTATCAGTGCTCTGATGTTGGCTGGCATCAGAGACATTCTGATTATCTCTACACCTTTTGACCTTCCTGGGTTTAAGCGCCTATTAGGCGATGGTTCTGATTATGGTGTACACTTTGAGTATGCGGAGCAGCCTAGTCCAGACGGTTTGGCACAGGCTTTCATTATTGGTGATAAGTTCATCGGTGATGAATGTGCTTGCTTGGTGCTTGGAGATAACATCTTTTATGGCTCAGGCTTAACAAAAATGCTCAAGCAGGCAGTCGTTGATGCTGAGGCAAATGCTAAAGCAACAGTCTTTGGTTATTGGGTAAGTGACCCAGAACGATATGGAGTGGCAGAATTTGATAGTGATGGGAATTGTCTTTCCATTGAAGAAAAACCTGAACATCCGAAGAGCAATTATGCGGTAGTTGGACTCTACTTCTATCCCAACAAGGTTGTAAACGTGGCCAAAAACATCAAACCATCCGCTCGAGGTGAATTGGAAATAACAACTGTCAACCAAGAGTTTCTGAAAGATGGAGAATTAAAAGTTCAGACATTTGGAAGAGGTTTTGCATGGCTTGATACGGGGACTCATGACAGCTTGAGTGAGGCTTCAACATTCGTCGAGGTTATAGAGAAACGCCAGGGTTTGAAAATTGCTTGTCTGGAGGGTATTGCCTATCGCAATGGTTGGATATCAGAGGAGCGTATGCGTGAGATAGCCCAGCCAATGCTGAAGAATCAATATGGGCAGTATCTCTTACGGGTTATTGATGAAATCAAACGTACAAGTAGTCTTAATATGTTATGATTATACTTGTCACTGGTGCAAATGGCCAACTTGGTAATGAGATGCGCATTGTTACCAAAGGATCCAAAGATAAATATATATTCACCGATGTCTGTGATGAGCATCCTAAATCAATAGAGATGCTGCATAAGTTGGTTGGTAACGATGTGGATTGTTCCACTACAATACTTGACATCACTGATCTTGTTGCTATCCGTTCAATGGTTAAAAAGAATGATGTCAAGGTCATTGTCAACTGTGCAGCCTATACAGATGTGGATAAAGCTGAAACTGACCAAGAATTCTGTGAATTACTTAACGCTAAGGCACCTGAGAATTTGGCCATAGCCATGAAAGAAGTCGGTGGTTTGCTTATTCACATTAGTACCGACTATGTTTTTGGTGGAGCCCTATATAACACCCCTTGCAAGGAAGATCAGAAGGGTTCTCCTACAGGTGTATATGGTTTGACAAAATTACATGGTGAACAAAACATCCAAAAGACGGGTGTAAATCAGTTAATTTTCCGTACAGCCTGGCTTTATAGTGAGTTTGGAAAGAACTTTGTAAAGACTATGCTTAATCTCACAAGTACAAAGTTGCAGTTAAAAGTGGTCTTTGACCAAGTTGGGACTCCTACCTATGCTTATGACTTAGCATGTGCCATCGTTATGACAATTGGAGACTATAAGGAGGAAACTCTCAATTCCAGCTTACCATTTCATGATTACTCGAAGAGTGGGATTTATCACTTCTCAAACGAAGGTGTGTGTAGTTGGTATGACTTCACAAAAATGATTGCCGAGTGTAGTGGGAATAAAGGATGTGATGTTCAACCTTGCCATAGCGATCAATACCCTAGTATAGTAAAGCGTCCTGCTTATTCTGTGTTGGATAAAACTAAGTTTAAAGAAACCTTTGGTGTCACAGTTCCATTTTGGACGGATTCACTAATGACATGTATCAATTCCTTAAAATAGCAATATTATGAAAAGAAATATAGTTATTACCGGTGGCGCCGGCTTTATTGGAAGTCATGTGGTTCGCCTGTTTGTGAACAATTACCCCGAGTATCACATCATCAATCTCGACAAGCTGACGTATGCAGGAAACCTTGCCAATCTGAAGGATATTGAGGACAAACCGAACTATGAGTTCGTGAAGATGGATATCTGCGACTTCGACGCATTCTACCAGCTCATGCAGGACAAGAAGGTGGACGGTATTATCCATCTGGCAGCAGAGAGTCATGTGGATCGTTCCATCAAAGATCCATTTACATTTGCCAAGACCAATGTGATGGGTACCTTGTCGCTCTTACAGGCTGCCAAGCTCTATTGGGAGTCGTTGCCCGAGAAATATGAAGGCAAGCGTTTCTACCATATCTCTACCGATGAGGTATATGGTGCATTGGAACTGTCGCATCCCGAGGGTATCGAACCACCATTCACGACAACGGCCAGCAGTGCTGAGCATCATCTCGCCTATGGTGACAAGTTCTTCGTAGAGACAACGAAGTATAATCCTCACTCACCCTATTCTGCCGCCAAGGCTTCAAGCGACCACTTCGTACGTGCCTACCATGACACCTACGGAATGCCTGTAGTGGTAACAAACTGTTCGAACAACTACGGTCCTTATCAGTTCCCCGAGAAACTGATACCTCTCTTTATTAATAATATCCGCCACCGCAAGCCATTGCCTGTCTATGGTAAGGGTGAAAATGTACGCGATTGGTTGTTTGTAGAAGACCATGCTCGTGCCATCGACTTGATTTTCCATGAGGGAAAGATTGCCGAGACTTACAACATCGGAGGTTTCAACGAGTGGAAAAACATCGATATCATCAAGGTCGTCATCAAGACCGTTGACCGTCTGCTGGGTCGTACTGAAGGCGAAGACATGGATCTCATCACCTTCGTTACCGACCGTGCAGGACATGATCTTCGCTACGCCATCGACTCATCTAAACTGCAACGTGAGCTAGGTTGGGAACCAAGTCTGCAATTCGAGGAAGGTATCGAGAAGACCGTACGCTGGTATCTCGACAACCAAGAGTGGCTCGACAATGTCACATCAGGTGATTATCAGAAATACTACAAAAATATGTATGCAAATAGATAGACGATGAACGTAAAGTTTTATCATCCAGAATCTGAAGGAGCTATCGCATGGGAAGATCCTGATTTGAAGATTGATTGGAAATTGCCGATGAATACAGTGATTCTCTCTGAGAAAGATGGATGTCATGTTCTTCTTAAGAATAGTAAAAGTCCTTTTGTCATTTAATGGATAATACTTCCACAAATAAACGAATTGCAAAGAATACACTCGTGCTTTATGTACGGATGTTAGTTTTGATGGTTATAACCCTTTATACATCCCGAGTGATATTAGATGCTTTGGGAGTTGAGGATTATGGTATTTACAATGTCGTTGGAGGATTTGTGGCATTGTTCGCCATCGTGAGTCGTTCGCTTTCTGGTGCGGAAAGTAGATTTCTCAATTTTGCCATGGGGACAAGAGATGAGGAAAGAGTAAGAACCACTTTTTCATCAATTGTAACCATTCAAGTTTTCCTTGCTTTTATCGTAGCAATTCTTGCAGAAGTCGTTGGAGTTTGGTTCCTTAATCACAAAATGGTGATACCCCAAGAGAGACTGTATGCTGCCAATTGGTGTTTTCAACTATCAGTTCTCACTTTCTGTTACAATCTTTTTGCTGTACCGTACAATGCTGCTATCATTGCTCATGAAAAAATGAAAGTTTTTGCATATGTGTCTATTGTTGAAGGTATAGCAAAACTAGCTATTTCGTATCTTATTTTTATTTCTCCTATTGACAGACTAATATTCTATGCCATCTTATTATGTTTGTTACAAATAGTGATTCGTGAAATGTATCGACGATATTGCTTAAAGCACTTTGAGGAATGTAAGTATAAGTTTATATACGACAAAAACTTTCTCAAGGAGCTGTTAAGTTATGCTGGATGGGGTTATATTGGATCGACTGCAGAGGTTTTACGTAATCAAGGTATCAATGTTTTGATTAACCTTTTCTTCGGCCCTGCAATCAATGCAGCAAGAGCAATAGCTAATCAAGTTCTCCATGCTGTTGATGGTTTTATTAACAACTTTATGGTTGCTGTTAGACCACAGATGGTTCAATCATATGCTGCAGGTAATATTAAATACGTAAATGAGCTTATTATAATGAGTTCCAAGTTTTCTTATTTTTTGTTTTTGATGTTATCCCTTCCAATCCTTTTCAATACAGATGCTTTGTTACATTTATGGCTTAAGGTTGTACCAGATCAATGCGTTATCTTTGTTCAATTGACACTAGTATTTACGATGATAACAATTCTGTATCGTCCAATTTCCATCGCTCAGGCAGCAACTGGTAAAATACGCGATTATCAACTTGTTGTTAGTGGTGTTCAGTTGCTAAATCTTCCCATTAGTTATTGCTGTCTTAAATATGGATGTCAAGTTTCAGTAGTTCTGGTGGTTGCTATAGTGTTGGCAATAATTGTTTTATTCTTGAGCATGTATATGTTAAGCCGAATAATGCAGTTCTATACAAAGGTTTTTTTTCGACAGGTATTAATAAGGGTGGTATTAGTAACTGTCATAGCATTATTATTTGCCATTTTGATTAGTAGACTATTGCCTCAAAGTATATTTGGGTTGTTTATGGCAATGATGATTTGTTTTTTCTCTACTACATTGTCTGTATATTTCTTCGGTTGTAATAACCAAGAGAGAAATTCTGTTATTCATACGGTAAAAACAATGTGGTCTTCCATGAAATAATAGAAAGCATAAGATATGACAGCAAAGATATTATTAATATATCCTCGAAGTAACAAACATCTAGGTCTTTGGAAAGATTTATCTTTTGATAACCGAGTTCTTCTTCGATGTACGGACAGAAGAAATATAAGTAAGTTTTTGAGGTTGTTTGGTAGTATTTTTATTCGAGTCCATAATCATTTCGTCCATCTTCCTTTTCATAATACATGGTATAATTATCATGATCTTTACAAAATAATAGAGTCTGTAGATCATCTGGTTCTGGTTGATGGAGCATTGAATGTAGTGAGTCTTTCGGAATTGAAGAAGTGTAAGAGGATTAATCCTAGTTTGAAAGTATCGCTATATTTAATCAATTCGTTAAGAGCAGGATCTCCAATTCTTAATAAGGTGCGTCCTCTCATAGGATTATTCAAATGGGATAACATATTTACTTTTGACCCAATAGATGCAAGAGATTATGGATATACCTATCTGGCCTTTAATTATTATTCCTCACATGGTATTCTTAATGATTGTTCAGTCGAAAATGATGCATATTTTGTAGGTGGTTTAAAAGGCGGGCGTAATGATTTAATCAATGAGACGTATAATTACTTGACAAATTTAGGCGTTAAGTGTCTCTTTGATATTATGTTGCCAAAAACTTGTTCAACAGGATCGTTGGTTGGTGTCCATTACTATCATGGATGGAGACCTTATGATGAAATTCTCTCGAATGTAAATAAGTCCAAGTGTATTATTGAGATTACCCAAGAATATCAGAGCGGTGCCACCTTACGTTATTTCGAAGCAGTGTGTATGAATAGAAAACTAATCTCAAATAATGAGAATATTATTAATTTTCCTTTCTATAATCCCAAGTGGATGAAAGTATTTCATACCCCAGATGAAATAGACACAGATTGGATGATGTGTGAAGAAGTAGTTGATTATGGTTACAATGGAGAGTTTTCCCCAGTTCATTTGATAGATTATTTGCAGCAATAAAGTGAGTTGTTGTATAGGGGAAGTGATAAAAATGTAGTAAGAGATAATTAAGAGATGAACGAAAAGAATATATGAAAAAGTATAGAATTGGTTACACGCAGGGTGTATATGATATGTTCCATATAGGACATTTAAACCTAATTAATAAAGCCAAAGAGCTTTGTGACCATCTCCTTGTTGGAGTGAATTCCGACGAGTTGGTTCGTACGTACAAGCATAAAGAAACTGTTATTAAAGAACATGATCGTTCAGAGATTGTTCGAAACATTAAAGCAGTAGATGAGTGTGTGTTAGTTGATACACTTGATAAAGTTGAATTATATAAAAAATATGAGTTTGATGTAGTGTTCATTGGAGATGATTGGTATGGTCATCCTAGATGGATGCAGACAAAAGACGAACTTGCAAAATATGGGGTTGATGTGGTTTTCCTCCCACATACTGATGGTATCTCTTCAACGATTTTGAGAGAACAGATTAAGAAATAGGATGAGAAGAAAGAAATGAGTATAAAGAAGTTGTTTCAGAAATATCAAAGAACAAATGGTGGTTTGAAAGGTATTTGCCTTTTTGTATACTACTTTATCCATATTGGGTTGGAATATATCTATATTCTTTTTGTTAAATTTTTTATTCCTGTTAAAGAATCGGTCATTGTCTTCAGAAGTAGACCAGATTATTCAGATAATGCCCGTGCCTTAGCGGATTATATGGTAGATTATGGTTACACTAAGAAATATAGAGTATTTTTTGATGTTGTAGATGTTGATATCAATAAGGGTAAGAAAGATAGTATTTTTTTTGTTTCAACAAGAGCAAAGCATGGTATATACAAGTTAAGAAGTATTTATCTTTTATTCACAGCAAAATACCTTATGAGCACTCATGAGATGATTGTATTCAGGAAAAGGCTTCTACAAAAGAAACAAATGGCAGTAAGATTATGGCATGGTTGTGGATATAAGGACAATTACCGTATTGAGCATATTAGGAATTTTGATGTGGCATTGGTTCCTGGCGAATTGTTTGTTAAAACTAAGGCGCTTTTTTGGAATGTTGATGAAAAATATATTCTTCCTATCGGTTATCCGCGATATGATTGGTTAAGAATGAATGATTCAACCGCTCAAAGTATGTTGATGTCGTTCAAGAAAAACCAGTTCACAAAAGTTATATTGTGGATGCCAACATTTAGGGTTGACAAAACAGGTCGGTATCCTCAGAGCAATAGTATGACTAGATTCCCAATAGTGGGCAACGAACAAATGGATTGGGAAAAACTGGATGACATTTGTAGGAGTAATAATATTGTCTTGTTGATTAAACTGCATCCAAATCAAAAGCAGTACGATATCCCCTTCTGTTCTTTTACGAATATTATTGAAATTGTCAATCAGTTTTTTGACAATATAGACTTACCCCATTACAAGTTTGTTGGTTTAACAGACGCATTAATTTCTGATTATTCATCTATCGCCGTTGATTATTTAGTTGTTAATCGTCCCATAGCATTTACATTGGATGATTACGAAGAATATAACAATACACGTGGATTTATCTTTGATGATCCGCGTGCGTATATGCCAGGACATCATTTATATACTTTCAAGGACTTGGAGAGGTTCATTATAGATGTTTCCAATAATCGAGATCCATACAAGAGTCAAAGGGAGCAAATGTATAGTAAGGCAATATGCTATTCTGATAATTATTGCAAGAGTGTTTTAGATACATTAGGTATTTACAAATGATTTATTTCCTTGTAGCCATTTCACTTGTTCTTTTGTCTATTCGATATGATATTTGTGAAAAGACAAAAGGACGTAATGAGTGCTATCTTGTAGTTCTCATTGTTATTATTCTAATAGCTGGCCTGCGTTGGAGGGTTGGTGGTGATACAACAAGGTATCTTGGTGCATTTTATAATAATACTCCTTTGTTGTGGGATTTATCTCCAGAGGATTTACCATTAGGAGGTAAGCCTTTATGGAAATTATTGATGTCTTTTATTTATACAATCGGGGGGAAGTTCTTTTGGATCCAAATTATAGAATCAGCTTTTTTTAATATCCTTCTTCTTATGTATATTAAAAAACATTGTCAGTTCATATTTACCTGCGTATTCTTTTATTTTATTTCACAGTATTTATTGATGAATACAGAGGTAATGAAAGCAGCTTTCAGCATTGTTATATGTTTATATGCTAATGATTTTTTTTTAGAGAAAAAATGGATAAAAGCGTATGCGTTAGTCGCAATTGCAGCTTTATTTCATCCCCAGGCTATCTTGTTTGCTTTAACTCCATTGTTCCTATTCTTAAAGATAAATAGAACAAGTCTTCTCATTCTATTCTGTTCTTTTTTTGTTGGTTATGCTATTCAAATCAGTATCGGCGATTACTTAGATATGCTTGAGTATATTGGCGATGATGCTGTTGGAGACAAGTTGACATCATATAGTAACTCTGATTATGTGGAATCAAGATCGTTGAAGTGGCAGTTATTGAATACATATCCTTTAATCCTTTATTCCATAGTGGGTGTATATTTCTTTAAGAAACGTCCAATAGATCAGTTGCTGAAGTTACAACCTTTTTTTATTATGGGATTAGTTTATCAAATCATGTCACTTCAAGTATATATTATTTACAGGGTTGCTGATGCTTATAAGATTTATGTACTTATGTTTATTGCTAATATGGTAGTGTCAACAACAAAGGATTGCCTTCATGTCCAGAAACAAGTTTCTCTTTTCAGATCCTTTGTTTTATTCTTACCATTAATAATTAGTTTGTTATTTAATACAATGATTAGAAATAGGGTAAAGTATTTTCCATACACTTCTGTTTTTAATAGAGAAATTATTGCAAAACGAGAGTTACATGTGCATAGTGAACCAATGGCATCTTATTCTGTAGCAAATAAGAGTCAGTATTGATTAACTTGTTATGCTACTTATGTTAGTGTTCAATAATAGTTTTTATGGATAAAGTATCAATTGTTGTACCTGTTTATAAGGTTGAAAAGTTTCTAAGAAGGTGTCTGGATTCTATAGTGGCACAGACATATAAAAATATAGAGGTAATATTAGTGGATGATGAGTCCCCTGATGAAAGTGGACAAATTTGTGAGAAGTATGCTAAGGAGTATCCTTACATTAAAGTGATACACCAGAAAAACCAAGGTTTGTCTGGTGCCCGAAATAGTGGTACAAAGATAGCGACAGGTGACTATGTAACATACATTGATTCAGATGACTTTGTCACCAAAGATTATGTAGAATATCTTATGAGTTTAATAAAACTATATAGTGCTGATGTCTCTGTAGCAAGTTTTATTTATCAATACGATAATAAGCCAATGAAGATTTGTAGAAAGGAATCCATATCGCAGTGCCTTTCACCTTCGGAGGCTATCAAACGTATGAATTATGGACATGGAGTGTCAGTTACTGCTTGGGCAAAGATGTATAAGAAAGAGTTGGTTCTACGTTATCCCTATCCCGTTGGTAGGATCTACGAGGATGTAGCAACAACATATAAAATAATTGGCGACTGTAAGAATGTTGCTGTTGGTAATAAGCAGGTGTATTATTGGATTCAGCGTGTAGATAGTATAATGCATTCAAAATTCAGTGAAAAACAATATGATGGTTTGAAATCAGCAACAGAGCAGTTGGAATATGTTAAACAAAGGTATCCAGATGCCGTTAATGCTGCGCAGTTCCGTTATGCTGCCAAATGTGTTGAATTGATGGCTTTGTGCTTTTTAAGTGGAGCGGGGCATCGCGAGTTCAAGCGTTTGAAAAATTGTTCAGCTCCTTATACAAAGGATGTTTGTCTCGATCCGAATGCAAAACAATCAATTAAACTACGTTTGTTAAGTATGCGCATGGGTTATTATCCAGCAAGATTTACATTTTGGATTCACGAGAAAGCCAAACAGCGATTAGTCTAAAATACTAAATAATGCAAGAAACAAGAGAGTATCTGAAGAGTATTGGTATGCCAGCTGGTGACCTTTACTCTCTGCCAACCTCAGAGAAGCGATTCGCTGACGGTGGACAGTATCGTTTTGAGGTGCCGGGAATTCAAGGTCCTGGCCCGATGAAAGCGTTGTTAGAAGCCCTTGATAGTTATGGTATCGAGATTCATCGTGTTACACAGACCAAGGGTATCATGACATTGCTTGATAGTGAGATTGAGCAAATGCTTGAGTATGCTCGGAAATGGAATGTGGAGTTGCTGTTGGCAACAGGTCCACGTGCAACAACCGATACAAGTGCATCAGTAAATACCCCTGAGGGAGTACGTATGGGCTATCGTCTGAGAGGTGAGGAACAGGTAATTCGTGCCGTAGAGGATATCCGTCGTGCAGCAAGAATTGGTGTTCGTTCATTCATGGTATATGATGAAGGACAGCTATGGCTGATGAACAAGATGCGTCAGGATGGTTTCCTCCCTGCTGATGTGAAGTTCAAGGTATCAGCCCATACGGGTCATGGCAATCCTTGCTCGGCAAAACTGTTGGAGCAGATAGGTGCGAACTCGTTCAATCCTGTTCGTGACATCCAGTTGCAGATGCTCAGTGCTATACGTGCTGCTATTGATATACCCATCGATATCCATACAGAGAACCCGAAATCAACAGGTGGGTTCATTCGTCATTATGAGGTGCCGGAGATTATCCGCGTGGCTGCTCCCGTCTATCTGAAGACAGGTGGGTCCGTAGCCGCAACCCATAGTTGGGACACCACAGAGGCAGATGCCAAGAAGCGTGCTAAGCAAGTAGCATTGGTAAAGAGAGTGATAGATACGTATTATCCCGAAGCAGTAGTTTCTCCGAAAAAATATAAAAATGCGACAACATAGTTATAACAAGGACTTTGCGTTTGTCAAGGCCCCAATAGAGTTTAATAAATATACTGATCGTGATACCCTGCAGTACTGTTTGGGTGCAACCCTTTACATGCCTGGTACTAAGGATATTAGGGAAAAGATTGTGAACCATGAGTTGCCAGTGACATCATTCGTGATGTGCTGTGAAGATGCCATTAAGGAGGAGGATCTGCCCGTTGCTGAGCAGAACATCCTTGATACGATGGACTATTTCGCTGATATGATTGAGGCTGGTAAGTTGACACATGATGATATTCCCCTTATTTTCGTCCGTGTTAGGAATCCTGAGCAGTTCAAGAGTTTTGCAGCTCGGATGACAAAGAAACAGGCATCCGTGTTGACGGGTTTCAACTTTCCGAAGTTCAATAGTAAGAATGCTTTGAATGTACTGAGAACACTGGTCGAAGTCAATAGTCGTTTAGGAGTGATTCTTTATGGTATGCCTATCTTGGAAGGACCAGAGGTGGCATTTCATGAGAGTCGTGGACAGGAGCTATTGCTGTTAAGGAACATCTTGGAGCCTTACAAGGATCTCATTCTGAACATCCGTGTAGGTGGTACGGATATGTCATCGCTCTTTGGTGTTCGCAGAGGAATCAATTCTACCGTCTTTGATATCATGCCTGTACGTGATGCTCTTTCTGATGTATTGAATTTCTTTAACCGTTATTGTGACTATTGCGTATCAGCAGCTGTGTGGGAGTATTTCCGTGCTTACAAAGATGACGATATTGATGATGTTATTAAACGTAATTTCCATAATGCTCTCATCAAGGGTGAAGATATCGTGAATCCTGCCATTGACGGTTTGTTGAAAGAGGTGTTGTTAGACCGTGCCAACGGCTTTGTAGGCAAGACCATTATTCATCCTACACATGCCAAGTTCGTGAATGCGATGTTTACAGTAGTCGAAGAAGAGTATAACGACGCGATCCAGATTCTGAATACCTCAGGTGGTGTGATCAAGAGCGAAGGCGGTGGAAAGATGAACGAAATCGGTCCACACCATCGTTGGGCAGAGAAGATAGTGAAGCGTGCTGCCGTTTACGGTGTTGTGAGGAATGAAGATTCCGTTCTGAGCCTCGTGTTAGGTAAGAGTTGTTAGCTGATGGCCGTTAGCAGTTAGTCGTTAGCAGTTGTCGTTAGCAAGCCAATAGCCAAAGTAAAAAGACAATGAAAATAGTACTTGGTACCATGAACTTCGGCCCTCAGTTGGATACTGAGGCGAGCCGAGAGATGGTTAAGGGATTCCTGCAAACAGGATTCCGTGAACTGGATACTGCCTATGTGTATAATGGAGGTAGTACAGAGACTATTCTTGGTGAGATACTGCCCACGTTGGATGACAAATGCTTTGAGATAGCCACCAAGGTGCATCCTCGCATTACTGGCAAGCTTGATCGGGAAACAATCCTGATGGAGTTTAATGAATCCCTCCGTCGCATGAAACGTGATAGTGTGGATTTGCTCTATTTCCATTTCCCTGATGGGAAGACACCGATTGATGAAGCATTAAAGACGGTTAAGGAACTGTATGAACAGGGCAAGATCAAGGAACTTGGTCTGAGTAACTATCCTGCATGGCAGGTGATAGATATAGCCTACAAGTGCGACAAAATAGGTTGTCCTCGTCCTGCAGTCTATCAAGGTATGTATAATGCTTTGTGTAGAAATGTAGAACCAGAATTGTTTCCTGCCATTCGTTCCTTAGGTATGCGCTTCTATGCCTTTAACCCATTGGCTGGTGGTATGCTAACAGGTAAGCATAAACATTTTGAAGACGCTCCGGAGCCTGGCCGTTTTGCCCGATTGGAAAGCTATCGTAAACGTTACTGGAAACAGTCGTATTTCGATGCCGTAGATGCAATCAAGCAGGCTTGTGATGCTGAAGGCATACCAATGGCTGAAGCAGCTTACCGTTGGCTGTGTTATCATTCCATGATGGAAACGAACAAGGATGATGGAATCCTGCTCGGTGCTTCCCGTTTGGAACAAATGACGCAGAATATGGCTGCAGCCCGGAAGGGAGAACTCCCACAGTCTATCCTCGATGCGATGGATGCTGCATGGGAGATTGCCAAGCCAGATAGTCCTGCCTATTTCAAGTTTATATAATGAGTTCGAAGAATCTTACAGATCAGTTTTTGGATCTCATCTGCTCCATTAGGTATGAGAACATTCCAAATAGAGTAAAGTCAAAGATGCGGGAGTGTCTTGTTGATACTATTGGTGTTGCTTTGGCAGGTGCTGCAGATTTGCAAAAGAAAGAAAATGCTCTGTTGCAACTACTGGATGATGGTTCTTCTGTCGTATCACCGATTGGCTTCAGAAAGAAGACTTCCATTGCCAATGCCATACTGATTAACGGACTGAGTTCCCACTTCCTGGAACTGGATGATGGTGTTCGATATGGAGTGATTCATCCTAGTGCCCCGTTATTTTCTGCCTTGCTACCAATCGCTATCGTAAAGAACGTCTCATGGGAACAGTTCGTATTGGGTGTTATATGTGGTGATGAAACTTCTATCAGGATTGCCAGTGCCATGCAACCTTCTCATTATTCTAGGGGATACCATCCGACAGCTACCTGTTGTACATTGGGTGTGGCTGTGGGTATTGCTGTAATGCTTGGATATAGCAGACGTGAGATAAAGGATAGTTTTGGTGCTGCCTCAATTTCTGCTTATGGTACACTCAAGGTGTTAGAAGATGTTTCAGAATTGAAGCCTTATAATTGTTCTAAGGCTGCTTTAATGGGATACTATGCCGCAATGATGGGCAAGGCAGGGTTTACAAGTCCTGAAGATCCATTGTCAGGAGATACGGGATTTATGAAAATGATGTGTGACCGTTTTGATAAAGAGAGACTTATTGGGCGATGGGACACATTGGCCATAGAGAAGATCTATCAGAAACCATACGCATCCTGCCGTCATACCCATCCTGAGATAGAGGCAGCCATAGCCATTCGTTGGGAGGATGGTTTTGATTCTTCGAAAGTGGATACCATAAAAGTCACTACATATAAAGGAGTTATCGGGAAACATGATGGTAATATCATTTACGGTGAATCCTCTGCAAGGATGAGTATACCTTACAGTCTGGCTGTTGCGTTGGTTACAGGTAAGGCTGGAATCGATGAATTTACTGACAAGTATATTCAAGACCCGCATATTCAACATTTGACCAAGATGGTTGTTGTAGAAGGTAACGAGGAACTATCGAAACTCGTTCCTGATCAGCGCGTGGCTATTGTTCATGTTGAGCAGACAGATGGAAGGTCTTTTGTAAAAAGGGTTGACTATCCGAAAGGAGAGCCCGAGAACCCACTTAATCGAGAGGAACTATATTCAAAATTTTCTTCAATGACTACATATTCAGGATTATCAGACGAGGAAGCGAAAGAGTTGTTCCGATTGATAATGGAAGATGTAATAGTAGATATCAATAGCATTAATCATGGTTAATCAAGATATTCTGTTTGGTTCATTGCAGGAGTTGGGTATCCGTTTCTTTACAGGCGTACCCGATTCTTTGTTAAATGACTTTTGTTTATACCTATGTCATAATTATACCAATGAGCAGCATGTGATGGCAGCCAATGAAGGTAATGCCATTGGTATAGCTGCAGGCAATTATATGGCCACGGGAAACATCCCCGTAGTGTATATGCAGAACTCGGGTATCGGTAATGCCACAAATCCGTTACTGTCACTGGCTCATCCTACAGTATATTCCGTCCCGATGATCTTAGTGATAGGGTGGAGAGGAGACCCTGCTATAAAGGATCATGCCCAGCACAAGAAACAAGGAGAGCTGACTCCAGCCTTAATGAAGGATATGGATATTCCTTATGAGATCCTGGATGATGAGAATACGGTGGTCGATAAGTTCAAGTGGGCACACGATAAAGCTAAGGAGCTATCCTCACCTGTGGCTTTGATTGCCAAGAAAGGTATCCTGACACAGAAGGAGAAGCATCAGGAGTATCCAGAGAGCACCTTGATGAATCGTGAAGAGGCGATATCTGCTGTTATCGATGTGTTAGGAAGTGACGCCATCTATTTAGCAACAACAGGTAGGGCTACACGTGAACTGCATGAACAGTTGGCTATGAAAGGCATAGAGAGTGGCCATGAGTTCCTGAACGTGGGATCTATGGGTCATGTATCTTCCGTTGCATTGGGTATGGCGATTGCCCGTCCAGATAAGAAGATCGTTGTCTTTGATGGTGATGCTGCAGCAGTAATGCACATGGGTAGTCTGGCAACAAATGGTCGTTATCAACCAAAGAACCTGATCCATATCGTGCTGAACAATGGTGTGAACGAGTCAGTGGGTGGTCAGCCCTCCAGTGGACAGATCATTAATCTGACATCTATTGCCAAAGCATGTGGTTATCAAACACCCGAATCATATATCGAGAAGAAGAATAATTTGCAGGCCGCGGTTCGAGAACTGTCAGAGAAAAATCATCTGTGCTTGATAGATGTTCATGTACGTCAGGGCATCCGGAAGGATATGCCAAAGCTCCAAATTCACCATTTGGAGCAGAAAGAGTGTTTAATGAGTATTCTACAGAAATGATCCGTTTAACAACCCCATTTAGTGAAGAAAATATAGCCCAACTGAAGGTTGGCGATGTGGTGTCTATTTCAGGCTTTATTCTTTGTGGCCGTGATGCGGTGCTGCCCCGAATATGCAAAGAACTCGAGGCAGGAACATGGGATAAGCGAGGAATTGACCTGAAGGGTGGAGTGATTTTCCACACCGCGGTCAGTCCAGCAGGCGTTGGTCCAACATCCAGTAACAAGCTGGAGATAGAAAGCAGTTTTGAAGCATTGTCCAAGGCAGGCATCAAGATGCACCTAGGAAAGGGTGCCATTAAACCCGAAACCGTCAAAGCACTGGCAGACAACAATGCCGTATTTGCCATCATCCCTCCTGTAACCGCCCTGTTGGAGAGCCAAACTTTAACACGTGAATGTGTAGCATGGCCAGAATTGGGCATGGAAGCACTCTACAGAATCAAGGTCGAAAACTACCAGGCGATAATCGCCGCAGCGAAAGGAGAAAGTATTTATTAGCTAATATCTAGAGTTAAGAAAATGACAATTCAAGATAAAGTTGCTGAGTGTTTGGTTCGTGCGGGATCAACGTTCCGTGAGGACCAGAAGGAGGCGTATCGCAGGGCGATAGCTCAGGAACCTGGTACGAGTAGTTGCTGGGTAATGCAGCAGGTGTTGGATAACGCCTTGGTGGCAGAGAAGAACTGTGGTCCGTTATGTGATGACACTGGTATTCCTCATTTGTTCTTGGAAGTAGGGCCGAACAAGAGTGTTACTGGTGCTCTTCTTGAAGAGATAAAAGAAGGCGTACGCCAAGGTCTAAGACAATTGCCTGGTCGCCCTATGGCCATCAAGGGTGATGATTATGCCCGTATTGACCAGAGTGGGGGATTGGATGAAGATAGTGGAGCCTTGGCTCCTTCACCGATTCTGATTAAGCCCGTGGAAGAGGATGTGTTACGCTTGACAGTATTGATGTTAGGTGGCGGTCCTGCTATCCGTGGCATCACCCAACGGGTGTTTCATAAACACAGTGTGGAAGTAGTGATTGACGAAATCGTTAATCGTGCCAAGCCAGCTGTATCACAGTTGGGCTGCTCGCCCTGTACGTTGGCTATTGGCATTGGCAGAAGCCAGTTTGAAGCCACCTCATTGATGATGGAGGCAATGGCTAAAGGCAATTATAACGAGCAGACAGAATTTGAGCAGACGATTACCAACAAAGTAAACGAAGCCAATGTTGGAGCTCTTGGCCTTGGTGGTAAGACCAGCGTGTTGGCTACCTTTGCGAAGATCGGCCCTCAGCGAGCAAGCGGGGTGCGCATTGTAGCGTTACGCCCTTGCTGTTGTTTTGAGCCCCGAAGGGCAAGTGTGGATTTGTAATAATACATGATAAAACGACTGTTTTTTCTTTTAGCATTTCCGTTAATGATGCTTGGTTTCAAAACCACAGCTCAGGTTGATCGTACCCCTAAAGTCGTTGATTCGGTGGAGTTGGGCAGGTTGAATGCGGTGAAGAAAGCTCATCAGATGACGGATCTTCCTATCTATCCAATTCTGACTCTTCAGGCGAACAAACATAAAACGTATGAAGCGAAGAAGAATGCGCGTGGTCTAATTTATTCATCTACAAGGGAGATAAATAACTTTGTAGGGCAGGATGTAAGTTTTCACACATTCATGACAGCTCTCCACAATCCTCGCAGTCTATTGTATTCAGAGAAGATCGATATGCCTCCTTATCATGGAAGTAATTGCAGAGCCTATTATGGAACTGTCTGCAGTAGCCTTGTAACTTATGCCCTTGGTCTCAAGATTACACAACGTTCTGCTGATATTCCTGTGGCTGATTATATGGAATTGATAAATGATCAAAGTGCTACAGGTATATGTGTGGCAGATGTCCTATGGAGAGATGGTCATGTTGCTCTCATTACAGATGTTGAAAAGAAACGGGGTGGGAGTATAGGAAGAATAGAGTATTGTGAAGCTGTTAAATCTGGTTGTCGTCGACGTGTTCTCGAGAGTGGAGAAGAATTCAATAAAATGATATCTCAACGTAAGATGCGGATATACCGATACAAATACTTATACCAAAATACCACTTATACACCTGTGTGTGAATTTGTTGCGGTAGAGGGTGAAAAGCTGGCTCCCTTTGTTTACAATGATGATATTTGTGCGAACAAAGGTGATAAGTCCTGTTATGTAACTGGTGAAATAGTTATTCTGAATGTGGCTAAAGGCTACGATGTGGTTGAGATTTTTAAAGACTCTAAACTATACAAGACCATATCTATTGGTAAGCAATTAGATATAATCTTGAAAGACCTCCCTTATGGTGATTATCGTGCACGGGTGGTTAATGGGGAAAAGAAGAGTGATTATACATACTGGAAGGTTATTGATGTTAATGTTAGAATAGACAATAAAAATTGTATAATATATTTTGGTTCTTCAAATGCAAAACCAGTATATTATGAATTCTGTAATATCTCAGGAGATAGACCAACCAACAAGAACCGTATTTATGCAGCGGAACTGACAGGAAAAGATATTCAAAGTGGTTATGTAAGAGTGAAAGCTCCAAGAAAACCTACTAAAGATAAGAAGGGATGTCCATATGTTAAGATACATTTTGGATGTGAGTATGGGAGGGTGATTAACAAACCGATTAATTGGTTTGAATAATAGTTTACCATACACAGTTGTGTGTATAGCTTTTAAATTATTTCAACAATGGATTTTTCGAAAATAAGAGTACTTGTGACTGATGGCGGCGGTAAACAGCCCTATGCCATGATAAGGGGTCTTAAGGAAATCGGCTGTCATGTTACTGTAATATGCAGTTCAAAGAAGGCAACTTGCTATGTGTCTAACAAACCCGATAAGAAAATACTTAATATCGAATATGTAAAGAATGACGAGGAAAAGTTTCGTTATCTGCTATCGTTGGTGTCATCGGGTGAATATGATGTTTTGATGCCCATTGGGGAAATGAGTACAGACTTTATCACTCAGCATGAAGATGATTTCAAGAAATATGTAAAACTAGCATGTGCCCCAAGAAGTGTATATATCAAATGCTTTAATAAACAGTTAACGTTCGACCAGGCCATGAAGTCTGGTATCCCTTGTCCATATACTCGAAGGAGTGATCAAGAGATTGAGGATTATCTAAAGCATGCGAAGTTCCCGATCATCATAAAACCCCGCCAGGGCATCGGTTCCATAGGTTTCCATAAATTCACGACAGAAGAAGAGTTTAGGGAACGTTTGGCAGATCCCTCATTCAATGTAGATGATTTTGTGGTTCAGGAGTTTGTGGATTTTGAGCATAGAATCGGTACATTGATTTTTATGGATCAGAATGGGCAGGTTTGTACGTCGTATGCTACAAATGTGCTTCGTTGGTTTCCTCTTGATGCTGGTTCTGCGGTATTCTTAGGTACAACTGACTCACCTGATTTGCTACACAAGACAGGGAAATTGCTCAAAGACTTAGGTTGGAAGGGATTTGCAGCAGCTTGTTTTATGATTGATAAGCAAACAGGCGAGCCTAGACTCTTGGAGATTAATGGTCGTATTCCAGCTAGTGTTAAACTTGGTTTTATGTGCGGATTCAATATTGCTAAGCAGATGTTGGAAATGTGTTATGACGAGGAGGTTACTTGCTATCCTGAGAATACACAGTTTGGCAAATATATTCGTCATTTCGATACCGATGTTGCTTGGTTCTTGAAATCACCCAATCGATTCCGAACGAAGCCTTCGTGGTTTAGTTGGAAGAACACAAAAGAGGTTTTGTTTAGTTGGGATGATCCCAAACCTTTCTTTGCTCAGTTCTACCTAAAATTATTATCATATCGCACAATCATGAAAAGAAAGCAGCATTAGAATGAACATTCTGTCTTTTGATATAGAAGAGTGGTATCTACGAAAGATGCGTTATGGGGATGCCTTCAACAAGTACGATGTCTTTGATTCGTATCTTAATCAGATTTTAGATGCCTTGGAACAAAGAGGGATGAAAGGCACCTTTTTCTGTGTGGGAGGAATGGCAACGGATTTTCCCGAAGTTGTACGTAGAATAGCACAACATGGACATGAGATTGGCTGCCATTCCAATCAGCATACCTGGTTGAACAAGATGACGTATGAGGAAGTCAAGGAAGATACGAGGATGGCAGTAGATGCTTTGGAGCAGTGCGTCGGTAAGAAAGTGAAGAGCTATCGGGCGCCTGCCTTCTCTATTGGCGAGAGCAACCCTTGGGCTTTTGAGATATTATCGGCATGTGGAATTACACGTGATGCGTCAGTGTATCCGGCAGCACGAGATTTTGGTGGGTTCAAGGTTTTTGGTCATAAGAAGCCCGTTTGTGTGGAATATAAAGGCACCAAAATTAAGGAATTCCCCATATGTACAATCAGCTTGATGGGAAAGGAGTTGGCTTATTCAGGAGGCGGATACTTCCGCTTTTTTCCATTAGGCTTTATCCAGAAGCAGATGAAGAATGCCGATTACGCGATGACTTATTTCCATATCAATGACCTGGTTCAGGAAATGAACGGCGTGATGTCGAAAGAGGCATACGAGAACTATTTTAAGGAACCTGGAACCTTATTGAATCGGTATAAGCGGTATGTTAAGTCGAACCTTGGCAAGAAATCAGCGTTTGATAAATTGATGAAACTGATCAAGACGACCGATTTCGTAAATATTGAAGAAGCAGATTCTTTAATCAGCTGGGATGAACAGCCAGTTGTGATATTATAATGGCGGAGAACATCTCTTTCTTAGGACTGTTGTGTAACGCACTGTGGGGAACTACGTTGGAGAAACCCATCGAGGCTTTATCCCATGAGCAATATGTGTCATTGATAGAATTGTCGAAGCAACAGACCGTGGTTGGCCTTATCTCTCGTAGTTTGATGGATAGTAACATCAAATTGGATGAAAATGATGCTATGGATATCTGTGGTCTGGAGTTCTCTATCAAGAAACAGAACCGAAAGATTGATGAGGCTGTTGTCAAGCTCTGCAAGATGATGGATGAGCAACATATCCGCATCATGGTGATGAAAGGTCAGACGCTTTCCATCTTTTATCCTCATCCGGAACTCCGACAGAGTGGGGATGTTGATTTTATCTGTCATCTTGATGATATAGAAAAAGCAGTTCTATTTCTGAAGAATGACTTAGGTCTGAAACTATCAGATGCAGGCTCGGATAAACATGCGCGGTTTACGATGGATGATGTGAAATACGAAATCCATCGGATGCTAACCAATTTTGCCTATCCATCCAGTCATCGTTATTGGGAAAAAGTTTTCATGAAAGAGGTGTGGCAACATTCTTATACGGTGGAGGTTAATGGGTATTCCGTTCCAACTTTAGAACCTACTTATAATGCCGTCTATATCTTTGAACATATCTTATTTCATCTTATTATGGATGGGGTGGGATTGCGGCAGTTCTGTGACTGGGCTATATTCCTTCAGCAACATAAGGATACCATCAATAAGGAACTGTTGATAAAGCATCTGGAGGGTGTAAGGTTGAAGAGAGCTTATTCTGGACTTGGAGCAGTCTTAACAGATTACTTAGGTCTTCCAGAAGAGTCATTTCCATTACCCATTAGCAAAAAGGAACATCAAAGCGCAGAATCTTTATTCAAAAACTTGATAGAGTGGGGAAATTTTGGGCATAATAACCAGTACAAGTATTTGCAGGGACCTCTTCATGGCTTGGAGCATTTAACTCGTATAGGAAGCCAGGCATGGCGTTTCAAAGACTATGCACCAGCTGAATTATTATGGCGTATCCCATATATGATGAAATGGTGGACCAAGCGTGGTCTCCGCAGATTCACCCCATTCTGCAAGTCTGTTTTTCAGAAATAATAGTTATGTACAAGCTTTTTTTTAAACGGTTCCTTGATTTTTGGATTTCACTGATAGCACTTATTTGTTTATCACCAATCCTATTAGTAGTGACCATCTGGTTGCATTTTGCAAACAAAGGTGCAGGCGCGTTTTTCATACAGGAAAGACCTGGTAAGGATGCAAAAATTTTCAAGGTTATTAAGTTCAAGACGATGACGGATGAAAGGGATGCAGAGGGGAAGTTGTTTCCTGATGCGCAGCGGCTGACAAATGTTGGCAAGTTTATTCGTTCCACAAGCATTGATGAGTTGCCACAATTAATCAACGTACTGAAAGGCGATATGGCTCTTATAGGTCCACGACCTTTGTTGGTAAGGTATTTAGAATTGTATTCGCCAGAACAGGCTCGTAGGCATGAGGTCCGTCCTGGCATCACAGGTTGGGCGCAGTGTCATGGACGTAATACAATCAGTTGGGCGGAGAAATTTAAACTGGATGTATGGTACGTAGATCACTGTACGTTTTTGACTGATATTGAGATTATGTGGATAACCATGATGAAAGTTCTCAAGCGTGCCGATATCAATGAGGCTGGACAGGCTACGATGGAGGCGTTTAATGGCTCTAATTAGGCTAAAGTTAAGGTTTTAATTTCTTATGAGAGATATTATCATATACGGATTTGGAGGCTTTGGCCATGAAGTGGCTTGTCTCATTAGGCATATCAATAGGGAGAAACCTACATGGAATGTGTTAGGATATGTAGATGATGGTGTCCCTGTTGGAACAGCATGTAAATACGGTAAGGTACTGGGTAACCTTGACTATATCAATAAATATCCTGAGGAGGTTGACGTTGTGATTGCCATCGGCTCTTCCAAGATACAGGCTATGCTGTCGCAGAAGATAGTGAATCCAAACGTTTCGTTCCCCAATGTCATAGCGCCAAATGTGTTTTTTTTCGATGAGGAAAGTGTGACGATGGGGAAGGGGAATATAATCACTTTCGGGTGTAGGATGAGCTGCAACGTTCGGATAGGTGACTTCAATGTATTTAATGGTAACGTGTCTTTGGGTCATGATGCAGTGGTTGGAAGTTATAATGTTATGTTCCCTGAAACAAGGATCTCAGGTCAGACTAGTATAGGTGACAGAAATTTCTTCGGTGCACGTACATTTGTGGCACAGTGCCTAAAAATAGGTAATGATACACGTATTGCCGCTGGTAGCATTGTACTTAGGAACACTAAGGATAGTTTTTTGTATATGGGTAACCCCGCCAGAAAAATAGAATTATAGAGTGTTTAGAAATCAACAAGTATATTTTTTAATTATTTCATTATGAAGACATTAGATGAATTTGTAGAGCTCTTTGCAGAGCAGTTTGATGATACCGATGCCAGTGAAATTCAAGCAGGTACAGTTTTTCATGATTTGGAAGAGTGGTCATCACTTATTGGACTTTCGGTTATTGCCATGGTCGATGAGGAGTTTGATGTAGCTCTGAAAGGGGATGACGTGAAGTCTTCTGTGACCGTGGAGGATTTGTATAACAAAGTCGTAGCTAAGTTGTAATTTGGGTAATGGCTTATAATCCATTTTCACTTGAGGGAAAGGTGGTATTGGTGACAGGAGCCTCGTCGGGTATAGGACGGGCTACTGCCATCGAATGCTCCAAAATGGGCGCCAGTGTTATTATTACTGGCAGGAATGAGGAAAGATTGAATGAAACATTCAAGGCATTGGAAGGAGAGGGCCATCAGCAGATTGTGGCAGACTTAACTAATCAGGAAGACATTGATAATCTCGTATCTCAGATCGGTGCTTTGGACGGATTGGTGAATAATGCAGGCCTCGGCAGGAATAAGCCCATTGGCTTTATCAAAATGGACGATTTGGAGTATGTCTATCAGACCAATGTCTTTGCCTGTATCCTATTAACGAAATCTTTACTTAAAAAGAAAAAGATAAATAAGGGAGGCTCGTTGGTGTTCACATCATCTATTTCTTCTTGTTTGAATACTCCAGGAATAGCCATGTATGCGTCTTCTAAGGCCGCGGTCTCTTCTTTTATGCGCTCATGTGCAGTGGAGTTGGGAGAGAAACAGATTCGTTCCAATGCTGTTCTCCCAGGAATGGTTGAAACGAAGTTAATAACGCGTGGTGACTATACGGAGGAGGATTTGGATAAGGATAGAAACCTATATCCTTTAAAGCGATATGGCAAGCCCCATGAGATTGCATATGCCATCATATTCTTGTTGTCTGATGCCTCTTCGTGGGTAACAGGGACTTCTCTGGTAGTTGATGGTGGACGCCTCCTAAAATAATCGTTGAAAAATCTTTTGAATATGAGTATCCTATTAGAAACAAAGGAAATCATTGCTTCCATATTGAACCTGCCAGTTGAGCAACTTGACGTGGAAGCAGAAATGACAGACATTGAGGGATGGGACTCTCTCAGAAATGTGATGATCTTGTCACAGTTAGAGGAGCATTTCGATATTATGTTCCCACCTGATGATATCTTTGATCTGACGTCAATTAAGGCTTTTGCGGAAGAAATAGAGAAGATAAAAGGTTAGTCTATATGTATAGTTATAGTCCTTTACTTCAATCTGTTTTTCAAGCATGTGAAAGACACCCGGAGAAGATTGCCATCATTGCAGGGAAGGAGGAAATAACTTATTCCCTGCTTTGTCGTAATATACGAAAGGCGGCTGCCTTGATTCACTCCAAGGGATTTAAGGCTGGGGATACCATTATGCTCTCTGCTGTCAAGGAACCACACTTCATCTATATGGATTTTGGTGCCCAGATGCTGGGCGTCATCGACGAGATGATTGATCCTGATTCCGGGGTAGAGGCTTTTGCGTGTCAGCCAGAGGAGATAGATGCCATGGCTCCCTTTGAAGGTGAGCCAGAAGGATTGAAAGAAACAGATGTCATAGAGATTCTCCATACTACAGGAACGACTTCCAAACCGAAGTCTGTTTGCTTGTCTCATTATAATATTTTCTGGGCGGCAAAGAATACCAGTGATTTCGTGCAGAACGATGAGGACGATGTGGAAGTGGTAGTGATGCCTATTTGTCATGCCTTCGGTTTGAGACGCGTCCATCTGACGTTGATGAATGGGGCTACGGCTGTGCTTCTTCCTAACTTTGCCAATGTGCAGTTGTTGTTCAGAACCATCGACAAATACCATGTAACTACCTTCGGCATGGCTCCTGCAGCATGGGCATACGTCAAAAAGATCAGTGGAACGCGTATTTCCAGGTTTGCTAACCAGCTTCGTCATATCGAGTTTGGAACAGCAGCCATGCCCATGGCAGGGAAAAAGGAACTCGTAGAACTGCTGCCTCATACACGTATCTGCCATAACTATGGATTAACAGAGTCGAATCGTACTTGTATGATTGAATACCACGATACTGAGCATTTACATTCCGTAGGACAGCCTATTGCAGATAATGTAAAGGTAAAGGTGTTCGACGGCGAGATTTGTGTGCATGGTAATCAAACGATGGTGGGCTATCTCGATCCCGAAGATAATAAGGAAGCTTTTATTGAAGGCTTCTTTAGAACTGGTGATTGTGGTTATGTCTCAGATGATGGCTACATCTACCTGACGGGTCGTGCCAAAGAGATGATTAGTGTTGGAGGCAAAAAAGTTAGTCCTGTAGAAGTGGAGGAAGCCATCTGTAACCTTGGTGTGGGAGATTGTATTTGTGTGAGTCATCCACACGAGATGCTGGGAGAAACAGTTAAAGCCTTTATCCTAAAAGGTTCTACGGATATGACCTTTGAACAAATCGATGAAAAACTGAAGGAATCGTTGGCACTGTTCAAGTGTCCTACTCTGTATGAATGGATTGATGAGATACCTGTCAATGGATTAGGAAAGAAACAAAGAAGGGTATTAACAGGTAAATAGGATATGTCACAACTTACCACTAACCATGTGAAGATTGTCGGTGTGTCGGCTTGTGTGCCAAAGACCATCGAAGAGAATATAGATCTGCCTCTTTATGAGAATAAGGAGGAAGTGATGAAAATCATTGAATCTACTGGAATCAGGAGGCATCGTATCGTTGAGAAAGGTACAACAGCTTCTGATTTGTCTGTAAAGGCCGCTGAAAAGATGGTGGCTGATTTGGGATGGGATATGGAGTCGGTGGATTTACTCTTGTATTCTTGTACAACAAGAGATTTTATCCAACCGATGACATCACCAACCATTCAGGACAGACTTGGTATGAGGCAGGATAGTTATGTGATGGATCTTCCATTGGGATGTGCCGGTTGGGTGTATGGAATGAGCGTGGCTACAGCACTGATGAGTAGTGGAACTTTGAAGAGAGGATTGCTGATTGCTGCTGAAACAAATACCCAGAGCCATAACCTGAATGACAGGACATCAAGACCTTTGTTCGGAGATGCTGCTACAGTGACAGCCTTGGAGTTTGATGGGAACTATAACCATCGCATGAACTATGTATTTGGTGTTGATGGCTCTGGTGCCAAGGCTATCATGGCTGATTATGGTGGTTTCAGGAATCCAGTTACTCCTGAATGTCTCATAGAACATGAGGTGGAGCCAGGTGTATTCCGTAAAGGTACGGATATTGTGATTAATGGTATGGATGTGTTCAGTTTCGCTATTCGCAGACCGCCAAGATCGTTGAAAGAACTGATAGAAATCTTTAAGATAGATATTGAGGAGATAGATTACCTTTTCTTGCATCAGGCGAATAAGTACATTGATGATAGAATCAGGAAATCGTTGAAGTTCCCGGAAGAGAAAACTCCTTATTGCTTGGAAGATTATGGTAATGTGTCAGGGGCATCCATTCCTTTGACAATGGTAACAAGAACCGCTCAGGATCTGAAGAACAGGGCACTTCACTGCTTGGCATGTGGTTTTGGAGTGGGGCTCTCTTGGGCCAGCATGGAGTTCTCCATGAATCATGTGATCGTTTCTGATTTGGTAGAATACTAAAAACTATACACATATGTCAAACAAAAGTAGATTTATACATTTGATAGTCGGACCAGCATTGTTCTTGTTGTGTTGGTTGGCTTTGCCTTCTTCTGTTTTCAGTTCAGCAGAGAGTAGGGCCGCAATTGGTACAGTTTTATGGATGGCTTACTGGTGGGTAACGCGTCCTGTTGATTATGCTATTACTGCTTTCTTGCCAATGGCGGTAAATGCCCTTCTGCCTATGACAGAGATGGCTCCTGTAATTGCCAACTACGCTTCTGAAACGGTGCTCCTACTTTTTGGCGCATCGATTATCACAGTATCTTGGGAAGAGACGGGTTTGGACAAACGAATTGCCGCTGTGTTCCTTCGTGTGATTGGTGATAATGTTCGCAGTCAACTGATCTTCTGGTTTATCCTTTCGGTGCTGCTCTCTGCAGTATTACCGAACTCGGTAGTCTGTGCAACAATCACTCCTATTGCAGTGGCTATGCTGAAATATGTCGGCCATAATGACATAGAGAAGAGCAAAGTAGGCTCGTTGCTCCTGTTAACAATTGCCTATGCTGTAGGTGTAGGTGGTCTGGCAACCCCTCTTGGTGGTGCCATGAACCTTGTAACAGTTGACTATATTCAACAGTTGACAGGTCAGGAGTATATGTATGCCAACTGGGTTATAAAATTCTTGCCGATTATGATTGTTTTGATTGTAAGTAACATCATCTTTCTGTTGGTGGGAACAAAACGTACAGACTCGTTAGGCGGATCAAAAGAGTATTTTGAGAAAGAATATCGGGCAATGCCAAGGATGTCTTTTGAGGAATGGGCTTCACTGATCCTCTTCTTGGTGGCTATGGTATTGGCCTTTACACGTCAGTTGTATAAAGATATCCTTCCGGGTCTCAAACCTGCATACGTCTTCATTATCTGCGCAATGCTCTGTTTCCTTATTAATAGAAGAGACGGAAAGCGTTTGATGGTATGGAAATCTGTACAAGGTAGGATTATTTGGGAAATGTTATTCATCTTTGCTGGTGGTATGGCTGTAGGTTCATTAATTACGGGATCAGGAGCAGCAAAGGCAATAGGTGACTATGTCGCACAAATGGGTGTGAATGGAGGAATTGTGGCTATCTGTATCTTTATCGCCGTTCCTATGGTCTTAGCCAATGTGACATCAAATACAGGTGCTGCCTCTGTGGTCGTTCCCATTGTTATTTCTATTGCTAGTGGCTTAGGACAGAATCCCATTCCGTATATCTATGCAGCAACCATAGGTGTGAACCTGGCATATATGTTACCAACTTCTATTCGTGCTATTCCTGTGGGATATGGCTTGTCAGCCCAGTATATGTTGAAGGTGGGATGGAAGATTACGCTGATGACATTGATACTCATGACTATAACTGGCTATCTACTGATGAAGTACTGGCCTACATTCTCTGCATGATTTATTTTAAACATAATGGCTTATATATCTTATAAAAATGTTGGTATTAAGGCAATGGCTGCTGCCGTGCCTTCTCAAGTGATTGATAATTACAAGTATGATCTTGATATCTTCCCTGAAGAGGATGTCAAAAAAGTCGTTGACAAGGTTGGAGTGTATGAGCGCCGCTTTGCAGATGAGAACACATGTTCTTCTGATCTGTGTTATGCAGCAGCTGAAAAACTCTTTGAGGACAATGACATTGATCGTTCTGAGATAGATCTGTTGGTGTTCATTTCACAGACGCCTGATTATAGGATGCCTGCTACCTCATATCTTTTGCAGGATAGGTTGGGTATTCCTATGTCATGCATATCTTTTGATGTGAATCTGGGTTGTGCAGGTTTCTTATACGGACTTAGTATTGTTTACTCTTTCATGGAGAAGAATGGACTCAGAAAGGCTTTACTGCTGGATGGTGAGACCAGATCAAAAGTGTATTCTCGCAAAGACCGTCGTGCTGCGTTTATCTTTGGCGATGCTGGAATCGCAGCGCTCGTTGAGCGTGATGAGAAGTATGGCGAGAGTCATTTCTCTTTGAATTCAGATGGTTCAAGAGGTGAACTGATTATGATTCCTGCAGGAGGTTACCGGAAGATGAGCTCTGTTGAGACATTGAAAGAGCATGTTATCGATGAGTATGGCAATGCCCGTACGGATGAACAGGCTTTCATGAAGGGTGCAGATGTGTTTAACTTCGTCATTGTGGAAATACCTAAGGATATTAAACGATTGATGGCTGCAGCTGATGAGGATATACAAACAATGGACTACTATGTATTCCATCAGGCCAATGCATTCATCAATAATTATGTAGCCAAGAAGATGAAGTTGGACAAGGAACGCATTCCATGGACAATTCAGAAATATGGCAATACCTCATCAGTCTCAGTACCTTTGACCATCGTTAGTGAACTGCAAGGGAAACTGGATGGCAACAAGAAACTTATGCTCAGTGCCTTTGGTGTTGGCATGGCATGGGGAACAGCAGTTGTACCGTTTGTGGATTGTAACATCAGTGAGATTGTTGAGGTGTGTAACGGGAAAAGAGTGTAGAAAGCAATAGGTAGTTTTCTATGGCAGACCAAGCTGCAAAGCTATCGGAAATATAGTTGTTCCTTATTAAGCATAATGACAACTGTTACCATATCATGACAAAAGAAGCTTTTGTAGTATCTGTCATCATACCAGTCTATAATGTGTCAGCCTATATTGAGCGCTGCATCAGATCGGTGATGAGTCAGACTTATGGCAACATTGAATGTGTTATTGTGGATGATGCCACACAAGATGACAGCATCATTCAATGTGAGCGACTGATATCGAACTATCACGGTACAATCCAATTTATGATTCTTCACCATCAGATGAACCGCGGCTTGTCTGCTGCTAGAAACACAGGAATAGATGCGGCAACAGGGGAATATATCTTCTTTTTGGACGGTGATGATGAGATAACTTGCGACTGCATAGAAAAGCTGGTCAGTCCTGTCATGCGAGATGAGACGATAGAATTGGTAAGAGGAGAGAGAATCCGTCAGTATGAAGGCTTTCCTACACCAAAACGCCATCAACGAATTATTCAGGGGCAGGAGGAAGATGTCATTTCTATAGAGGCAGTTAGAGATAAACATTTCAATGGCAAATTTGGAACAGCGGCTTGGAACAGACTGATAAAGAAAGACTTTCTGGATCAGCACCAACTGCGTTTTAAAGAAGGCATCATATATGAAGATACATTGTGGACTTTCTTTCTTGTTAAATATCTCAGTCATCTATATATTATTCCGGATGTCACCTATTACTATTATATACGTCCCCATTCTATTGTAACAGGAACGGGTAAGGAGGAAAAATCACGAAGCAGGTGTATCGTGTTTGAAGAAATTGCTAATCATTTTACGCCTGGTGATAGTGGGAGAGAAGCACAGTATTATGTTAGGAAGTTCTGTCGAAGATGTTTTGCTTGTTCAGACTCTCCGTCGTTCAAGAGGAGTGCCCTTCTATTCAAAAAGGCATTGTCTGGTCAACAATATATATTTGAAAGGATGTTCCTGTCATTGACGGTTTTTATGTCTAAAACAGCCCTCCGAAGGCGTCTGTTCTCACATGTGTTGGACATTGGAGCGTCTGTTAGAAGGAAAGCCAAATCAATAAGAAAACTATTATAATAGATTAGTAATACCTATATATAATATAGTATAATAATATAGCAACAGCAGTTGTAACGTCAGTGTTACAGCTGCTGTTCATGTTTTATGGTAGGAACAAGTCGTTCATGGTAATCTCCTTTTGTACTATGTTGTAGTAACTGTTGTGTACAATACCATTTGTTGTTACTATAACAAGGTGAAGGGTGCGATTATCTTTTGATAGTTCTTTGTATGCATCAAGTTTATTCTGTAGATCCTTTGCATATTCCTTGTCTATAGTGAAGGTGGTTACGGAAAAGATAGCAAATTAATTATTATAATCAGCGGAAAATGGCGTTAAATTTTATGTTTTCGCTGAAAATAGCATAAAAAAGTGCTTATACCCAGCGGAAAGTGGCGTTTTTCTTTATGTTTCCGCTGAAAATAAACTTCTTTTCTCTTTTCTTTGGCGCAGAGAAAAGGACGAGTAAGCGAGAACAGACAAATGAAAGCTTGCTTTCGGTTTGTATGTCGAGCGGGAGTTCTTTATGCAAAATAGGCAAAAGAAACATCCACCCCCTGTGCCTCCAAGGAGGCAAATTGAACATTGAACATTGAACATTGAACTTTATGATTACCTTTGAACTTCAATTTTTCAACTTTTCAACTTTTCAATTTTCATAAAGCAGCGCTTTATCTTATTCCTCCTCGTCGCTCGTACATTAAGGTACGCTCAGGGCATCAAAACCCTGGCGTGATATTTATTATTCCCTCCCTACGGGGGAGGGCTAGGGTGGGGCTCCCTTTGCCCCTTCGGGGTGAGCCATATATTTTTGTTCCCCTCCCTTTGGAGGGGCTAGGGGGGGCTCCATTCTCGCGCCCCGTACCCCCGTACCTTCGTTCCCTCCCTCAGCCGTTCTGTCTTTTCGTTTTCCTCCTCCTCCTCCTCGCTCGACAAAGATTATACAAGTATCCCTTTGTTCTCGCTCGTTAGTCGGTTCTGCGGGACAATTCTTTTTTACTTTGATAAAAACTGCCATACGTAAATGGTTAATGGGTGAGACATACGTCCTCCGGTGTTGAAGGACAATGCAAATGTACAAAATTTGGAAAGGGGAATTGTCCGCAGATGTCCTCGTTTGTCCTCTCATGTCCTTGTTTGTCCGTAGATTCCTGTGGAATTGTCGGATTAGATGCGGCAAAGCTGTTCTTCTATCATACTCTAAGATTTGATGGGGATGAATCGTGTTTTTCGTTCTGTAATCATTCGGGGAGTTTGACGCAGTCAAACTAGGAGTTTCGTTGCGTCAAACTCTATGAAATATATAACTATCCGATCGGCTTTTTGATCAGTTGCTCTGTGAGCGATTTGAACGTGAATTTCATAAATTGGGTGTTTTCCCTCGGTGAAGGCTTCATACAGCCCCCTCATACTACCTTCTCTCTCGTAGAGAGAAGTACGTATGGGGGCTTGAAGACTTCACCTCGGAATTAGTTAAAAATACGATGAAAACTGGATGATTTCCTATAAAATAGGCCTAAAATAGGCCATTTTGTCGGGTTGTTTAACATCTCTAATGATAACCTTTTGTGATACAGTACATTTCAAGATTTCGTTACATAACTTGTTTGTCAAAATGTTCGCTGCATCACCAACACGCTTCTTGATATCTTTTTTTCGGCTTACGCCAGACCCTTCGACCGAGTCCCTTTGACACCGCGCCACCGTACCTCCGTATCCCCGAAAAATACCCCTCCCATCTTGGTTTTTAAGAAAAAAGAGGGGAAACTCTTGTGTAATTCGTGAAAAAGCAGTACTTTTGTGTCGATAAAACTGAAAAAAGAGTAAAAATCATATATGGCTGAACGCAAACGCATCTACTTGTGTCTGGCTCACATGAGCGAGACGGGAATGGAACAAAAGTACATCAAGGAAGCCTTTGATACCAACTGGGTGGTGCCACTCGGCCCTAATGTAAATGGCTTCGAAGAAGACCTCCGTCAGTTTGTTACTGAGATTGATAATGAACAATTTTCAATTAGTTCTAAGGAAGTTGTGGCATTATGCAGTGGTACGTCAGCCGTACATCTGGCCTTGATTGCCTGTGGGGTAGGACAGGGGGATGAGGTGATCGTACAGTCATTTACGTTCTGCGCTTCCAGCAATCCCATTACTTATTTAGGTGCGAAACCAGTGTTTGTGGATTCAGAGAAGGATACCTGGAACATGGATCCTGACTTGCTTGAGGAGGCCATCAAAGACCGTATCGCACAAACGGGTAAAAAGCCGAAGGCCATCGTTCCCGTTGCGCTGTATGGCATGCCCTACAAGGCTGACCGCATCATGGAGATTGCCAACAAGTATGAGATTCCCGTGATTGAGGATGCAGCTGAGGGCTTCGGCTCACGTTACAAAGGACAGGTGTTAGGCACCTTCGGAAAGTTTGGCGTGCTGAGCTTCAACGGTAATAAGATGATCACCACTTCGGGTGGTGGCGCCCTGATCTGTCCTGACAAGGAAACCTGGCAGAAGGTGATGTGGCTGGCCACACAGGCCCGTGAGAGCTATCCCTACTACCAGCATGAGGCCATCGGCTATAACTACCGCATGAGTAATATCTGCGCGGGTATCGGTAGGGGACAGATGACGGTAGTGAACGACCATATCGCACACCACAAGCACGTGCAGGCGCTGTATGAAGAGTTGCTGGCAGACGTACCTGGTGTTCATGTTCATTCACAACCCGAAGAAGGGGATTCGGTCGAAGGTCAAAGGGATTCGGTCAAAGGGACTAGGTCAAAGTTATATGATTCGAATTATTGGCTGTGTACGATTACCTTGGATCCGTCACTGAAGGTGAAGGGGCAGGAGAATGCCTACCAGACGGTAATTACTGGTGCCGTGGGTGGTGCTGCTGGTGTGATTCACACTGCTGAGACCGCAACGACTGATTGTCAGCCGAATGACAATGTGGAGGCGCTGCGCGTCGCGCTTGATAAGGCAGGTATTGAGGCACGACCGGTATGGAAGCCGATGCACTGTCAACCTGTTTATCAACAGGTTGAAATTGAAAATTTACCATGCGGCGCAGTACGACAGACGTCGGCATCGAGCATTGCTTTTATCAATGGTGTCTCGGAAGAGATATTTAAGAAAGGTATGTGCTTGCCGGCGGGGCCGTATGTCACCGACGAGGATGTCGCATACATCGTTGAAACAATAAAAAAGAGCCTTGCATAGTCAAGGCTCTTTTTCTTTGAAAAGAACCAAACTTTTCTCCTCTTTTCTTTGGTGCAAAGAAAAGATCCAAAAGAAACCTTTCTCCCCTCTTTTTCTTTGGCGCAAAGAAAAGAGGCAAAAGAAACATCCACCCCTACCAAGCCTCCCCCTATATGGGGAGGATGTAATTGATTCCGGGCAGATACCGCCCTCCATCAAGGTTTTGGTATGGCTCACCAGCCTTTGCCCCTCCGGGGTGAGCCATAAGAGTTTGTCTGCTGGCGCTGTGGTGAATGGCACAAAGGTACTGGCGTAAGCCGAAAAGGAATCACGCCAGGGCTTTGATGCCCTGAGCGTACCATAATGTACGAGCGACGAGTAGGAGCGGTTGAGCCCCTCCATATAGGGAGGGGATGGGGGTAGGTGGATGTCTCTTTTGCCTCTTTTCTCTGCGCCAGAGAAAAAGAGGGTAAAAAATGTATCTTTTCTTTGCGCCAAAGAAAAGAGAAAATAATAAATTAAATAAGAATTTTTATCATTCTTTTTAAGTGAAAAAGAAGGAAGAATATTTCTTTGAATAAACGGAATAGAGTTTTTTCAAAGAAATATTTGGAAGATATTGGTAATTTTATTACTTTTGCACGGTTTTACTGATCATCTTCATTGATGAATACTCAGGAAAAACTCTCAAGACTACACGAAAAGAGATATGAAACTAATTGATAAACTGGCAAACTGGTATTTTACCAAAAGGGCGTTACCTTATTGGGCTATCCTGTTAATTGACTGTCTAATTGTCCTGGTATCGGGATTGGTGTGCTATACACTCGATCATGGAGCTGTCTATACATCATCACACTTTTGTTCATTGATCGGAACACTTTGTTTCTACCTTATTTTCTTTATGGTAGGATTCCGTGTGATGAAGACATATATGGGCGTGATGCGCTATACTTCGTTTGCCGATCTGCACCGTGTGCTCGTAGCCAACATAATCGGTATTGTGCTGATCATGCTCTTCCGATTGTTCCGTGCTGACTTCTTCCTCGTACCTATCCGTCTGAAGGAACTCATCTTCACCTTTATTCTTTCTACGATATTAATGGGTGCAGTCCGTCTCTGCGTGAAGTGGATTTACGACTATGCCAGCAGGGAGACGCTTGTGAAGCCAGTGTTTATCTATGGTGTAAAGAACGGTGGTATGGGTATTGCCCGTTCAGTGATCAATGACAAGCCACAGCGTTTTAAATTGGCTGGCTTTGTAAGTGATGCACCGGATATGATCGGAAAGATGCTCATGGGTGTGGATGTGTACAAGAATGATGCCAAGTTACCACATATCATGCGTAAGAGCGGAGTGCGTACCTTGTTGGTTTCACCGCTCAAGCAGGAGGCGTTCAGTAACAACCCTGCGATGATTGATCGACTGATCGATGCCGGCATGAAGATCTATACCATGAACCCCGCTGTGCAATGGGACGGGAAGAGTGATGTCAATACCACACAGCTCCGCGAGGTGGATATAGAGGATCTGCTGCCACGCGATGAGATCAAAGTCGATCTCAATTCCGTGGAGAATCAGATGAAAGGAAAGCGTGTACTGGTAACGGGCTCAGCAGGAAGCATCGGTAGTGAGATGGTACGCCAGATTGCCAGGTTCGATCCAGCCAAGATGGTGTTGATCGACCAGGCTGAGACACCGCAGCACGATATCCGCCTGATGATGGCGAAGGATTTTCCACATGTAAAGGTGGAAACTATCGTCACCACGATCTGTAACAAGACAAGAATGGAGGCGATATTTCAGACGGCTCGTCCACATTATGTGTTCCATGCTGCCGCTTACAAGCATGTGCCGATGATGGAGGATAACCCCTGTGAGGCTGTGCAGAACAATATCGATGGTACAAGGGTCATTGCCGACCTGGCTGTGAAATACGGGGTGGAGAAGTTCGTGATGATTTCTACCGACAAGGCCGTGAACCCCACCAATGTGATGGGTTGCTCCAAGCGTATCTGCGAGATCTACGTGCAGAGTCTGGACAAGGCCATCAAGGACGGACAAATCAAGGGTGAGACACAGTTCGTGACCACCCGTTTCGGAAACGTATTAGGATCTAACGGCTCGGTGATCCCGCTGTTCCGCGAGCAGATTCGCAAAGGCGGACCGGTTACCGTTACGCATCCGAATATCTTCCGCTATTTCATGCTCATCCCCGAGGCTTGTAAGCTGGTGCTGGAAGCTGGCACGATGGGAAAGGGTGGAGAGATCTTTGTCTTCGACATGGGTAAGCCGGTGAAGATTGCCGACTTAGCCAAGCGAATGATTCGTCTGAGCGGTGCCTTGAACGTACAGATTGAATACACCGGTCTGCGCGATGGTGAAAAGCTCTACGAGGAGGTGCTGAACGACGAGGAGGTAACGAAACCTACCTTTAACAAGAAAATTAAGATTGCCAGCGTGCGCGAGTACGACTTTGATGTTGTTTCTCAGCAGATCGACCAGCTGATTGCTCATAGCTATGAGTATGATGTGATGAATACGGTGAAGGAGATGAAGAAGATCGTGCCGGAGTTCAAGAGCAACCACTCGGTGTATGAGAGTTTGGATTAGTCTGCTGATCGTTTCTAATGATATGTTTGGCAAAGACGAATAGTGTATGTTTGCAAACAAGAAGGTGCAGAGGAATGGAAAGACCTTTGCACCACTTTATATTAAAATATAGGTATTAAAACAGTAAAAAGATGAAAGCATTTGTATTTCCCGGACAGGGAGCACAGTTCGTAGGAATGGGTAAGGATCTGTATGACAACAACCCAAAAGCGAAGGAACTTTTTGAAAAGGCCAATGAGATTCTGGGCTACAGAATCACGGACATCATGTTCGAAGGCACGGATGAGGATTTACGTCAGACCAAGGTGACACAGCCTGCTGTGTTCCTGCATAGCGTGATCTCAGCCTTCTGCATGGGCGAGGATTTCAAGCCTGAGATGACTGCCGGTCACTCTCTGGGTGAGTTCTCTGCATTGGTCGCTGCCGGGGCACTGAGTTTTGAGGATGGTTTGAAGTTGGTATATGCCCGTGCCATGGCGATGCAGAAAGCCTGTGAGGCCGCACCGTCAACCATGGCTGCCATTATCGGACTGCCTGACGAGAAAGTGGAAGAGATCTGCGCAGGGATCAACAAGGAAGGATATGTGGTGATTCCCGCTAACTATAACAACCCAGGACAGCTGGTAATCAGCGGAAACATCGAGGCCATCAACGAGGCTTGCGAGAAGATGAAGGAAGCTGGTGCTAAGCGTGCGCTGCCACTGAAGGTGGGTGGCGCTTTCCATTCACCGCTGATGCAGCCTGCCAAGGATGAGCTGCAGGCCGCCATCGAGAAGACTGAAGTAAAGAACCCGAACTGTCCTGTATATCAGAATGTTGACGGTAAGCCGCATACAGATGCTGTAGAGATCAAGGCGAACCTGATTGCCCAGCTGACCAGTCCGGTACGTTGGACACAGTGTGTGCAGAACATGATCGCTGATGGTGCTGATGACTTCACAGAATGCGGTCCTGGCAAGGCTCTGCAGGGCATGATCGCCAAGATCAACAAAGAAGTTTCCGTTCACGGCATTTAAACATTGAACTTTGATCATTGAACTTTGAACTTTTGGAGTAGCGAGAGCCAACATGTTCACATGATTGGCAGAGTCGTGACAAAAGTCAATGAAACTTTATGATATGCTTCAGAGAAAGGAAGTTGAGAACGATGTTTATGTAATTGCTCGTTCCTTTGCCATTCGGATAGTAAACATGTATAAGTATCTGAGGGAGGAGAAAGGCGAATTCATTATGTCGAAACAGGTCTTTCGTTCTGGAACAAGTATCGGAGCAAACGTGTTCGAAGGAAAGAATGCCCAAAGTAGGCCTGACTTTACAACGAAAATGAATATTGCTTTGAAAGAAGCAACTGAAACTGGTTATTGGCTTGATTTGTTGCATGAAACGAGGTTCTTGAATGATGAAACGTTTGAGTCTATCATGGATGACTGCAACAAAATCATTGCTGTACTAACGAAGATTGTTAAAGCGACAAAGAATTGAATCTAATCATAAAGTTCAATGTTCAAAGTTCAATGTTCAAAGATAATTGTCTATCAGGTTTTGCCTCGCCTTTTTGGCAACCGTAATACAAGACGAATCCCTCATGGATCTCTTGAGGAGAACGGATGTGGGAAGATGAACGATTTTGATGTTGCCACGTTAAGGCGCATCAAAGAATCCGGCATCACCCACATCTGGTTCACAGGTGTGATCCGTCATGCCACCCAGACCGACTATTCCGCCTATGGCATTCCCGTTCAGCACCCTGAAGTGGTGAAGGGAAAGGCGGGTTCTCCTTATGCCATCGCTGACTACTACGACATCGACCCGGATCTTGCCGTGAATGTGTCGGAACGCATGAAAGAGTTCGAGGCACTTGTTGAACGGGTGCATCAGGCCGGCATGAAAGTAATCATCGACTTTGTGCCGAACCATGTGGCACGTGAATACAAGAGTATCTGCAAGCCCGAAGGGGTGAAAGACCTGGGCGAGGGGGATGATATCAACATGCATTTCTCTATCAAGAATAACTTCTACTACTGCTGGAACCAGCCGCTGGATCTTTCAGACATTGAACTTGGAACTTTGAACTTTGAACTTTATGATATGCAATCAGAAAACATAGACATTTCAGAAGATAAGTCTGTGTCAGAAGCAAAATCTAATCATAAAGTTCAAAGTTCAAAGTTAAAAGTTCAAAGATACACAGAAACTCCCGCAAGGGCTACAGGAAACGACCAGTTCTCTAACCGTCCTTCACCCAACGACTGGTACGAGACGGTGAAGCTGAACTATGGCATTGACTATTGTGATGCTGGAGGACGGTCGGAGCATTTCAATCCTATTCCCAACACCTGGGGGAAGATGACGGATATCTTGCTCTTCTGGGCAGGGAAGGGGATAGACGGATTCCGCTGCGACATGGCCGAGATGGTGCCGGCAGCTTTCTGGACCTGGGCAACCGACAAGGTGAAGTTCCAGTATCCCGACTGTCTTTTTATCGGTGAGGTATATGATCCGAACCAGTACCGTACCTATATCGGTGCGGGCTTCGACTACCTGTATGACAAGGTGGGGATGTACGACTGTATCCGTGACGTGATCTGCGGAAGACGGCGTACGACAGATATTACCTCTCAGTGGCAGGCAACAGATGATATCCGTGACCACATGCTGTATTTCCTGGAGAACCATGATGAGCAGCGCATCGCCAGTGATTTCTTTGCAGGCAAGGCTGAGAAGGGAATCCCTGGTTTGATTGTCAGCGCACTCCTGCAGAAGAATCCGTTCATGCTCTATGCAGGACAGGAATATGGCGAACGGGGTATGGATGAAGAGGGGTTCAGCGGTAAAGATGGACGGACCACGATCTTCGACTATTGGAGCGTGGATACGTTGACTAGGGCTGAGCAACGGAAGCTCACGAAGGAGGAGAAGGCATTGAAGGCGATGTATGACAAGGTGCTGAACATCGCACGCTCAGAGAAGAGCGTTGCCGAAGGTGAGTCGTTCGATCTGATGTATGTGAATCAGCAGTATCAACGACAGTATGCTTTCTTGCGTAAGGCTGACTCCGAGGTGCTGCTGGTTGTGGCGAACTTCGATGAACAATCTGCTGACATGGATGTGACGATTCCTGCCCATGCATTCGATTATCTGCAGATCAAGGAGAAGAACGCCATCGCTACCGATTTGCTCACGGGTAAGAAAAAGAGAATCGTGCTGAGACGTGATGAAGCTGTTAGTCTGCAGCTCCCACCGCTTGGAGCTGTCGTACTGAAGTTCAAAGCATAAGAAAAGGGCGATCGTTGTGATCGCCCTTGTTGTTTGATGATTGTTTTATTTCTCGGAGATGCTTCCGATTCCACTTCGACTCGTTTTCTTCTGTTTGGGATGTCCACCGTATTTCAGTGATCCTACACCTGATACACCACCTTCAATCTCTTCTGATGCGTAGCATTCAATACTGCCAACGCCCGATACTTCTGCTTTTACTTTCAATGCTTTCAGCTGACCGGCGTGGATGCTACCCACACCGCTGCAGATCAGTTCGGCCTCGTCGGCTATTCCACCAATCTTGATGTCGCCTACGCCGCTGTTCTCGATCTCAATCCGGTCAGTATCCAGACTGTCCATTTTTATCGTTGCAGCACCGCTGTTTTCTAACTTGATCAGGTCAGTGGTATATACCTTGATCTTTACGTACTTGTTATGGATGTTTACACCCCTCTTGGCATAGTCGATATCTAGCTTCTTACCGTCGCTCGTAAACTTATACAAATCGATGTAGTTGTCGGGTGCGGTCAGCTCAACCACACCGTCTTTAGTTTCGCTCTGTATCAGCTCCACAGCACCCACACAACTCAGTTCCACCTCTTCAAACGGAGTAAGATGATACTCCTTGGTAACAATGTTCTTACTGGCTTTAAGTGTTTTAGAGCCCCAGTTGTTCAAATCCATTTGACATGCTGTCAGTGCCATTACGCAGGCAATCATAAACAAAACCTTTTTCATATTCTTTTTCAATTTGTTTCTTGTTTGACGGGTATGGTTAACGAAAAGTTGCAAAATACTTGTTTTATTTGGATTATATTTGTATTTTTGTGCCCAGATTTCAAAAATCATGGAAGATTATCTATTAAACGAACACAACAAAGAGGAGTTTCCCCCTGCGCATACTGCGGAACATCTGCTCAATCAGCTGATGGTAAGAATGTTCGGGTGCGAACGTTCAAGGAATGCTCATATCGAACGCAAGAAGAGCAAGATCAGCTATATCCTGGAACGGAAGCCTGACAAGAAGGTGGAGCGTGAGATTGAACGACAGATGAACGAGCTCATCGAGGAGGATATGCCTGTCACATTCCAGTATGTGACACGAGCTGAACTAGACGGAATCATCATGGATGCTGAAGAGGGATCACCCGAATCCCTGCTGTCGTTGGAACGTCTGCCTGAGAATGCCAGTGAGACCATCCGTCTGGTACGCATCGGTGATTACGATGTGTGTCCTTGTATCGGCAAGCATGTTCGTTCCACAGCGCAGATCGGTCGCTTCGAGATGCTCGGCACCAATTGGGACGAGGCATCACGCAGTTTCCGTATCCGTTTTAAGATTATGCTGTAATCTGGTTACCTGTATAGAGCTGATAGTACTTGCCCTTCATGGCAAGTAACTGTTCGTGGTTACCCCGCTCGATAATCCTTCCATGATCCATCACCATGATCCAGTCGGCATTGCGAATCGTACTCAGACGGTGGGCAATGACAAAGGTTGTCCTTTCCTGCATCAAGGAGTCCATACCCTGCTGAACAAGTTGTTCGGTACGGGTATCAATACTACTGGTAGCCTCGTCGAGAATCAGGGCTGGCGGATTGGCAACGGCTGCACGGGCAATGGCGATGAGCTGACGCTCACCTTGAGAGAGGTTACCGCCGTCGCCTAACAAGGGTGTCTGGTAGCCTTGGGGTAAACGACAGATGAAGTCATCTGCATGTACCAACTTAGCGGCAGCTATACACTCCTCGTCGGTAGCGTCCAACCTACCGTAACGGATATTCTCCATCACTGTTCCTGTAAACAGGTGCGTCTCCTGAAGTACCATACCCAACGAGCGGCGCAGTTCCTTCCTGCCGATCTTGCTGATATTGATACCGTCGTACAAGATCTTTCCGTCCTGGATATCATAGAAGCGGTTGATGAGGTTGGTGATGGTAGTCTTACCTGCACCTGTTCCACCAACCAACGCAATCTTCTGTCCTGCATCGGTATCCATCTCAATATCAAAGAGCACCTGTCGTCCCAGACCTTCCTTTCCATCTTCCTGAATAACGGGATAACTGAAGTCAACACCGAAGAAGTCCACCTCGCCACGCTGGCGCACCAATTCACCCTTGCTTGTCTTCCAGGCCCAGATACCGGTCTGTTCCTTGGCTTCCGTGAGTGTACCATCATTTTGCTCCTGGGCATTCACCAATGTGACATCAGCATTCTCCTCTTTCTCGGGTTCCGCATCCAGCACATCGAACACACGGATGGCGCCGGCCACGGCATTGATGATGGAGTTGATCTGGTTCGACACCTCGGATATAGGACGGGTGAAGTTCTTGATCAGCGTGAGGAAGCTGACGAGCGTTCCTACGGTGAGGGCGGAACTGAGTGGCATATACTGGGAGGCAAGGGGAGAGAGCTGTGAAGCGAGTGGGGTGGCATTGGCTGTGTAACGCAAGGCAAGCATGGCACCGAAGATGGCCGTCATCACATAGATAAGGTTCGACAGGTTACCGTTGACTGGCATCACGATGTTGGCCACGCGGTTGGCGTTATAGGTACTGCTTCGCAGGTTCTCGTTCAACTGTTGGAACTGGTCGATGGCCTCATCTTCATGACAGAAGATCTTCACTACCTTCTGTCCAGTAAGCATCTCCTCCACAAAGCCGTTCATGTTACCGAGGTTGGTCTGCTGTGCATAGAAGAACTTCGAGGAACGACTTCCCAACTTCCTCGTGGTATAGACCATGATCATCGACATGAGGATGGTGAGGATGGTGAGTGGCAGACTCAGCACGATCATGCTCGTGAGGGTGAGGATGATGGTGACGAGCGATGAGAAGAGGTTCGGCATCGAACTGATCATCTGTCGGAGTGTGTCTATATCGTTGGTATATACCGACATGGTGTTGCCGTGGGCATGGGTGTCGAAGTACTTGATGGGCAGCTGCTGCATATGACTGAACACGTCGATGCGCAGTCGTTTGAGTGTTCCCTGACTCACATTGATCATCAGTCTGCTGTGTATATAAGCACACAGAGCACCCACGATGAGCACGGCAGCAAGTTTCATCAAGGCATGTGCCAACGGGGTGAAGTCGGGATGCTCCACCTGTGTAAGCGGCAGGATATAGTCATCGATGAGCGTTCGGGTGAAGAGGGTAGAGGTGAGGGTGGTGGCAGAGGTGATCAGGATGCACACGAGGACTGCCAGCAGCGACCATTTGTAGTTCACTGCCACATAGCGGATCAGGCGCATGATGATCTTCATCCCGCCTTTAGGCATCTTGGCGATACCCATGTTCCTTCCTCCTGGTCCGCCCCGTCCGCCGGGACCCATTCCCATTCTTGGTGCCATATCTTAACTATCAACTGTCAACTATCAACTGTCAACTATCAAAGTCTCCTTTATCCTTTGTCTGTATATGATAGATCTCCTGATAGATGGTATTGTTCTTCAGGAGGTTCTCATGTGTATCGAAACCGGTGATTATTCCGCTCTCCATCACAATGATGCGGTCGGCATACTGCACACTCTGGATGCGCTGGGCAATGATGAGCTTGGTGACATCGGGCAGCTCCTCACGGAACGCTTTCTGGATCTTCGCATCCGTAGCCGTATCACAAGCGCTGGTGGAGTCATCGAGGATCAGGATCTTCGGCTTCTTCAGCAGGGCACGGGCAATGCAGAGACGTTGCTTCTGACCGCCTGACACGTTACTGCCGTTCTGTTCCAGGTAGGTGTTATAGCCGTCGGCCATCTGCTCGATGAACTCATCGGCACAGGCCAGTCGACAGGCTGTCTCGCACTCTTCCTGTGTGGCATCCTCCTTTCCCCAGCGCAGGTTGTCGAGGACGGTACCCGAGAACAGCACGTTGTTCTGCAGCACCATCGACACCTCATCGCGCAAGGTGGTGAGGTCGTATTGTCTGACATCAATGCCACCTACCTTGACCGTTCCCTTGGTGGCATCGTACAGACGACTCACCAGGGTGGCCAAAGACGACTTACCGCAACCTGTTCCGCCAATCACGCCGATGGTCTCCCCGCTGTTGATATGCAGGTTGATATCGCGGATGGCATATGGTGTCTCAGCATTGCCATTGGCGTTCTTCACTCCGTAGCTGAAGCTCACGTTCTCAAAGTCGATGCTGCCGTCTTTGACCTCCATGACGGCATCTTTCTCGGGATTGGTGATGTCGGCTTTCTCGTTGATCACCTCCATGACACGCTTCGCACTGGCGGCACTCATGGTGAGGTTCACGAAGATCATGGTGAGCATCATCAGTGAGGAGAGGATGGTCATCACATAGGTGAACAAGGAGGTAAGCTGACCCGTGGTCAGGTCACCGATAACAATGAACTGCGCACCGAACCACGAAAGGGCGATGATACATCCATACACAACCAGCATCATGATGGGATGGTTCAGGGCCTGCAGACTCTCGGTCTTCACAAACAGCTTATACAGCGCTTCCGCAGCCTTACTGAACTTCTTGTTCTCATAATCCTCTCGTACAAAGGCCTTCACCACACGGATGGCCGCGATATTCTCCTGAACGGAACTGTTCAGGTCGTCATAACGCAGGAACACCTGTGCGAAGAGCTTTACCGTACGCGAGATGATCAAGTAGAGGGCGGTACCAAGGATAACCAGTGCGATGACAAAGATCAGACTCATCCTCAGGTTGATGAAGATACACATGAACACACTGAACACCAGGTTCAGCGGAGCACGCACGGAGATGCGCATGAGCATCTGGAAAGCCTGTTGCAGACTCTGCACGTCGGTAGTCATGCGGGTAATCAATCCGCCACTGGAATACTTGTCGATATTCGAGAACGAGAAGGTCTGGATATTCTGGAACATCGCGTTGCGCAGGTTGGAGGCGAAGCCCGAAGACGCGTATGCCGAGAAGCGTCCTGACATGATGCCGAACAGCATACTGAAGAAAGCCATCACCAGCATCAGTCCGCCGTAAAGGGTCACCTTACTCAGATCCCCTGCCATGATACCACGGTCGATGATCCACGAGGTGACATACGGAATCAGAACCCCCATCACCACTTCGAGGGCGGTGAAGATCGGGGTGAGGATCGCGGCGGTGCGGAACCTGCCCACCTGCTGTATGAGTTTCTTAATCAATGAATCGTTCTTGAATTCGGCATCAAAGATAATAATTATTTCCGAAAAAGCATCGCTCCCAACAGATTTCTTTCCATTTTTAAAACAAAAAAGTCCTGAGAGTGAAAGCACTCCCAGGACTCATGTCTAGCAATATATACTTATCTTATTTGAAGATCAACTGTGCGAACTGGTACAGACTGCGACGCCAGGTGTGCCACTCGTGGGCTGTGCCCGGAGACTCATAACCTACAGCGTTCATACCAAGCTGGTCCTTGATGTTCTTGGCTGCCTCAACACAACCCATGTTCTCCTTGCCACCACCGCTCATGAAGAGCAACTTGACGTTCTTGGTGAAGCCATTAGCCTCTTTCACCTGGTCAACACTCCATGCGCCACTGCTGAATGAGCCTACATAAGCGAACTTCTCGGGATTAGCAAGCGTGATCTCGCGAGCTTGCATACCACCCATTGACAGACCGGCATAAGCACGGTGTTGAGCATCGGCAATCACGCGATAGTTCTTCTCAACCATTGGGATGATATCATTGAAGAGCACATTCTTGAAGCCTTCAGAGAAACCGCCGAAGCCTCCGAAGCCGCCACGACGCTGACCACCCTGTCCAGGAGCACCCTGGGGGCGCTGGCCACCCTGACCGAAGCCTCCCTGAGGAGCACCTTGGGGAGCACCCTGCGGACGCTGACCCATTCCCTGAGGAGCACCCTGCGGACGCTGGCCCTGAGGACGGGGACCGCCGAAGCCGAAGCCACCCTGCTCACCAGGACGACTTGTGTTCAGACCGTTGTCCATCACGATGATGCAAGGAACAGCCTTACCCTCAGCAATCAGGTTGTCCATGATCTGTGCAGTATGACCCTGCTCTGCCCATCCGTACTCGTTCTCACCCATACCGTGCTGCAGATAGAACACGGGGAATTTCTTGGTGGGGTTGGTAAAGTACTCTGCGGGCAGATAGATATGACAGCGACGCATCTTCTCGGTGTAGGTTGACCAATAGAACACCTCGCACATGGAACCTTGCGGAACATTCTTCACCTGCCAGAAATCCATGTCGTCTGAAGGAACCTCGATACCGCTGCCCCAACGACTGGCACCATAGTAGTAAAGACTACCTGGATCGGGTACAGAAGCACCGTCGATGTTGAGCTGATAGTAGTGGAAACCCTCGTCCTGAGGCTCAGATGTACCAGTCCAAACACCATTCTCGTCCTTGGTCATGGTATAGATCTTACCGGCGATGTCGAGTCCTACGAATTTGGCATCAGGAGCGGAGATCTGAGCGCGGACCATGCGCTGTGAGTTAACCATCGGGTACTGCTTGCTATCCTGGTTGGAGATGGCAGGCTTAAAGTCTTCAGTGACGTTTTCTGTTACAGATGCAACGATGGGGTTTTGTCTGGGTGCACCAAACTGCGCTGACGCTGTCAAGCATGAGAGTGTCAACAATGAAAGAAAAACTTTTTTCATAAAATAATAAATAATTAGGTTTATAGTTTCTCTATTAGACGTTCTATATATAGAAAGGTAAAAATAGAGCGTGGAATTGTTATCAATTATTAACATTTTTGAGTGCATTCACTTGGCCGAAAACTGCTCTCCGTATCACAACTGCACTTTTATCGTCTTGTCGCCAACTTTCAGGAGATAGGTCTGGTGATTGTTCTCAAGAGGAAGGCTGATGGTAGAACCGTCGGCCTTCACCTTATTTAATAGAATACCCTGTAGGTTATACAGCATGACTGTTGTTTGCGCTGGCACATCGGTCAGCACCAGTTGTTGCTGATCAATCTGCCAATGCCAGTCTTGCTTGTTCACCTGGATAATACCGCTTGGATCTCCCAATACCGCGTTGATGATCAGCTGATGACACGAAGGAATAGTGAACGAATAGGTGCTGCCGCTAGGATTCACTGTTGTCAACACACCGTTACTGCCGACCCATTTTACCGTCCATCCCGTTACGCCCCAATTGTCAGTTCCCACTCCTTTCAAGGTAATCCTGCGGTTGCCGAATAACTTTCCGTTGAAGACTCCCTTACTGAGGGGGATGCCATTGATCAGGTATTGCACCGACTGCTGTTCCTCTTCTGACAGTTGTGTATTAACGGTAGTAGGGATGGGATTGCCTAACTTGTAGTAATCACCGAGTTGCTTGTAGAAGATATCGGTGCGTTGTGACAGCCATTGACGGGCACTGTTCAGCTCATCATTGTAGTTGGGCCACCACTTGTTGATGAGTTCGCGATGGAAGGGATACTCTGTTTGGATGCGTTCGTACATCGGATCCCACACCTCGCGTGTTCCTCTCTCGTTCAGGAAGTCACCCATATAGATGGCGCAACGGTCGAGGAACTCCCGATTCAAGTCAGGATCTTCCAACATGCGACGGAACAAACGGGTATATTCATACTGATTTCCCCAGTCGCGGTTGGAGTCGTACCCCGGGGTATAAAGCCATTCAATGGTGTTGTAGTCAACAGATGAACCGTAGAGACCCAGTCCGAAGTCGGTATCCTTAGCCACGAAGCGCCACCGACCGTCATTTGTTCGCGGTCGCCACATCACGATATTGTTGCCGGGGAAGTCCTGGTTGTTATAATACAAGTTCATGATCATCAGGTTGAAGAACTCCTGCCAGTCAACCCACTGCTCATATTCCTTCAGTGTATGGTTGTGTTCAGCATAGAAGTTCTTGAATTGGTTCCAGTTGTTCTTGTCACCTTCCTTCAATTCGTTCCAGTTCTCAATCATGTCAATGTCTTCCAACCCGTCGTAGTTAGTATAGATATTATCCTCGTTACTACGTTCACGGATGTTGAGCATGCCCTTGTATTCGCCGTTGATATAGATGATAGCGGGACTCCATGCCTGCCAGTCGAGATCCACATGCTTTGCCATGGTGCGTTGAATGATGGCATCCCGCATATACAGGTAGTCGAAATCGTTACCAGCATTGCGCAGAGCGATACTCTTGAAATCGGTCAGACCAGGCCTCTGATCAGGGAAGAACTCATATTCGAGTCGTTTGGTACCGAAGCGCTTGTTGGCATAGACGGCCAACGACTTGAACTTATTGCCCCTTGTGGCACCGCCCATGATACGTGTTTCGCAGAGTTGGTTAAGACTGCTTGGGGTGTTCTCCCCCTCGAAATACTCAAAGTGGATGGGTCTGCGCCAGTCGTATTCATAGTTCTTCTTCCCGCTCTTATAGGTACCATCCACATAGATGCCGATCTTGGGGTCGTTCAGATACTTGCTGTTTGTACTGATGGCAATGACGGGCAGTGTCACTTCCCGCGGATGGAGGATGAAGGTGTGGGTGGTGGAGCGTGGTGACAACCACCCTTCACAGAAGATCTTGGCTCTGATAACCCGTGTCTTGGTGATGGTGATGGGGTTCATGTATGGGGCACTGCTCATGGTGGGCTCGCTGCCATCCATCGTATATCTGATGGATGCCCCTTCGGGTGTTCCTTCGGGCAATGACAGGGTGAGTGAGATACTCATCGAACCCGTCACCACCTTTCCTTTCTCGCTGAACACCGGTTCACCGAGGATCTGGTCTCCATCGCAGATCTGTCCGCTGTTCTTAGCCCTTGGGGTGGGAGAGAGCTGATAGCCCCATTCGTCGCTACCATCTTCCTTCCGTCCGTAAGCAATATTGGGAGCCGGTTGTTTCTTCAGTTTCTCTACCTTATCGACAACAACACCATTATTGAAGAGATAGACGGAACCACCTTTCCCCGATTCGAGACGGAAGTCGGTGTGCAGCTTGCTTCCTTCCTTGTCGCAATACACCAACATATATTGGTTAGGACCAACTGTCTGACTGGGCAGTTGCCATGCTTCCGAAACATTGTCGGTGAGTCCTATTCTATAGGTATTCAGGTTGACGGCAGTAGAGCCTGTATTGTACAGCTCCACCCATGAGTCAGGAAACTCATTGAGATCGTCCATGATACAATCGATATTCGACTGCATCAGCTCGTTGATCACCACCTGTGCACCAGCATGCAGGGTGATCATGACACCGATCATTGTAGTTAGTAAGTATTTCCTGGTCATGTTGTTGTTATGTTCTGATAAGCAAAGAAAGGGAAGTGAAAGGGTCACTCCCTCTTACTTCCCTTTCGTATGGTATGATAGATGGTGGTCTTATTTCACCTTGATGGTTTCCTTACCCACCTTCAGGATATATACCTGATTATTCATGAGCGGCATCTGGATGGTTGTGCCATCAGCCTTGACCTGCTTGAGCTGCATGCCTTGCAGGTTATACAGGGTTACGAGGGTATCAGCGGGTACATCCTTCAGATAGAGCACGTTATTAGCCACGCTCCATTTCCAGTTCTTTGCATCCACACTGGCGATACCTGTTTGATTACCAATGACAGCGTTGATGGCCAGACTCTTGCATGCTGGCATGTTGAAAGAATAGATGGCTCCGTCAACATGAGTCTTTGAAACAGATCCATTGGAAGCAGTCTGCTCAATGTCCCAGCCTGTCACATACGGTTCACTTTCGGTCTTGCCCTCTAAGATAATCTGACGGTTGGGGAACAGTTTTCCGTCGAACACGCCCTTTGACAGTTTGATGTCGTTGATGATCGTTTCATCAGGCAGGGTGGTGATACCCTTGTTGATGGTCACAGGGATGGCATCACCCAGCTTGTATTGGGCACTGAGATACTGGAGGAAGTAATCGGTACGGGGAAGGTGTACGATGGTGGTCTCTTGGCCACCGCCGCCCCAGCTGCCCCAGCCGCCCCAGCCGCCGCCTCCCCAGCCTTTTTCTTCATAGCCGGCGAGCCATTTCTTGGCGTTCTCGAACTTGTTCAGGATATCGTTATAGTTATCACCCCAACGATTGTACTTGTCGCGGTGGGCCACAAATTCATCTAATGCTTCTTCCAGGATGGCATCCATGACAGCACCAGTACCCTCAGCATTCATGAAGTCGCCCATATAGACGCAGCACTTGTCGAGGAACATCTTGAAGAGTTCAGGATCTTCCAACATGTTCTTGATCAGACGGGTAGCCGGTTCTGTAAAGGCCCATGCATTACCCCTGTCGTAATTCTGGTTGTAGAGCAACTCGATGGTGTTGTAGTCGGAGCTTCTTCCATAGAGTCCAATTCCGAAGTCGGTATCCTTGACAATGGCACGGAATCGCTTGGGCAGATCTTCTTTCGCATCTTCGTTGGGACGCCAGAACACGAGGTTATTGCCGGGGAAGTCGATATTGCCGTAGAACAGGTTCAGAACCACCACGTTCAAGTACTCGCTGACATCCAACCACTGCTCGTATTCAGCCTTGGTGTGTCCTTTCTCGCTGTAGAAATTCTTGAATGCATTGTAGAAATCGTCGCTACCTTCCTTCAACTCCTCGATGAACATATCCTTGCCGTTCTGCTGCTCATGAGAGATCTCAATCATGTCGAGGTCCTCAAGTCCGTTGTAATTGCTGTAGATATTGTCTTCGTTGGAACGCTCGCGGATATTCAGCATACCCATATACTCACCGTTGATGTAGAGAACAGCTGAGTGACCAGCCTGCCAGTCGAGATCTACATGCTGACCCATCGTACGCTGGATAATAAGATCACGGAAGTACAGGTCAGTAAAGTCGTTACCGCCATCGCGGAGAGAGAACGACGGGAACTGGTTGACACCAGGCTTCTGATCTGGGAAGAACTCATACTCGAAACGCTTGTGATTGGGATCGAAACGCTTGTGGGTATAGAAGACCATGGATTTGAGGGCATTCGAACGTGACTGTCCACCCTGGATACGAGTCTCACCAGGCTGGTTAATAGCACTTGCCTGACCCTCTGCGGGGAAGAACTCCACGTTGACAGGACGACGCCAGTCGTGTGTCTTCTTATCTTCCTTGCTGTTGTTATTGGCAAACAAACCGATCTTCCTATCGTTCAGATACTTGTCGTTGGTCTGAATAGAGAAGATGGGGATGGTAAACTCTCTAGGGTGGAAGATATACGACTGTGCCGTGCTTATCGGTGAGAGCCAGCCATCACAGAATACCTTGGCACGGATCACCTTGGTCTTGTTGATGTTGATGGCATTTGCATACTTGGTTGACTTGGCTGTCGGTTCGCTACCATCGGTTGTATAAGCAATGTATGCACCTTCTGGAGCACCCTCGGGCAGACTCAGCTCAAGCGTGATGGCATCATTGCCGGTAGTAACGTGACCAGGTACACTAAACACAGGAGCACCTAAGATATGCTTGGCATCACAGATCTCGCCTGTGTTGGCCTTGCCTGCAGATGGTGTGAGCTGATAACCCCACTCGTCAGCACCGTCGGTCTTACGACCGTAAGCGATATCTGGAGAAGGCATCTTGGCCATCCCTTCTATCTTGTCAACAATAGCATCACCCTTGAAGAGATAGAGGTTGCCATCCTTGCCTGATTCCAGACGGAAAGAGGTGTGCAGACCTTTCTCTTCCTTATCGCAGTAGATAACGACATATCCTTTGGGGGCTATCGACTGGTCGGGCAACTGGTAGGCTTTCTTTACCTTGTCCTTGTTGCTGATTTTGTAGTCTTTGAGGTTGACGGTCTCGTTGCTGTTGTTGTACAGCTCTACCCATGAGTCAGGAAACTCGTTGAGATCGTCCATGATGCACTCCACATTCGACTGCATCAGTTCGTTGATAATAAGTTGCGCGTTAGCACCGCAAGTTCCGGCAGTAAGTAATAATGCCGAGAAAAGAATCTTCTTACCTTTCATGATTGTATAAATAATAGATTTTGGGTGCAAAGGTACAATAATATTTTTAAAAACAAAAAGATACATCCCTTTTTTTGTTTTCTTGGAAAACAAACGGATGACCAAACAAAAATAGGAGGATGCATGATTGCATCCCCCCATTTTATTTGTTCTCCATCTCCTCGCGCATGTCGATGAGTTGCTTCTTGTCATCATAAAACTCGTATTGCAAGAAGCCCATCTTCTGCGAGGGGATCACATGTACACCCAGTCCGTAACTCATCTGCCACTTGCGCTTCATACTGATGAAGCCCTGATTGATGTAGGCAGCCACATACGGGTGGACGTGCAGGTAGAATCGTTTGACGCCAATCTTGTTGACCAGGTTGTCAATCTTCCTTTCGAGCTGGTCAGTGAACAAGATACTCGACTTGATCTTTCCACTGCCGAAACACGTTGGGCAATCCTCTTCAACATTCACGTCCATGGCCGGACGAACCCGCTGACGGGTAATCTGCATCAAGCCGAACTTGCTTAGTGGCAGGATATTATGACGGGCACGGTCTTTTTGCATGTTCTTGCACATACGCTCATAGAGCATCTGCCGGTCCTCTGCCAGGTTCATATCGATGAAGTCAACAATGATGATACCGCCCATATCGCGCAAACGCAGCTGACGGGCCAGTTCATCGGCGGCTCCGAGATTCACTTCCAGGGCATTTCCCTCCTGTCCTTTCTCTGCCCGGGTACGGTTACCGCTGTTCACATCCACCACGTGCATGGCCTCTGTATGCTCAATGATGAGGTAGGCTCCGTGCTTGTAGTTGACGGTCTTGCCGAAACTCGACTTGATCTGCTTGGTGATGTTGAAGTTGTCAAAGATAGGCACATTACCTTTGTAGAGCTTGACGATGCCCGCCTTTTCAGGGGCGATAAGAGTGACATAGTCCTTGACCTCGTTGAATACCTGCTCGTCGTTGACGTAGATGTTCTCGTATGATGGATTGAACAGGTCGCGCAACATGGCAACGACTCTACTGGTCTCCTCATAGACGAGCTGTGGTCGTGAGGTTGTTTTCTGTACTTTGGTAATGGCTTCCTCCCAACGCCTTAGAAGGATTTTAAGTTCGGTATCGAGCTCGGCAACACGCTTGCCCTCTGCTACTGTGCGTACGATGACGCCTACATTCTTGGGCTTGATGCTCTGGATGAGCTGCTTGAGGCGTGCCCGCTCTTCACCGCTTTTGATTTTTGAGGATACAGAGACTTTGTCATTGAAAGGTACCAATACGAGGTAACGACCTGCAAAACTCAGTTCCGCCGTTAGTCGCGGTCCTTTCGTGGAAATGGGTTCTTTGACAATCTGCACCAGTACCTCCTGATCTTTCTGCAGGGTGGTGGCCACGCTGCCATCTTTCTTCAGATCGGGTAGGCGTGATGCCTTGGCAAATGGATACAGTCTCTTTCTATCGCTCTGTACCTGCTTGAGGTACTTCTCGTAGGAATTGAATTGATTCCCTAAGTCAAGATAATGCAGAAAAGCGTCTCGTTCATAACCTACATCCACAAAACTGGCATTCAGTCCCGCCATCAGTTTCTTAACTTTGGCGATGTAGATGTTTCCGACAGCGAAAGATGCTGAGCGAGGCTCAGTCTGGTACTCTACCAGGTTCTTATCTTCCAGCAGGGCAATTGATATATCTTTCTGTCGGACGTCAATTACAACTTCGCTGGTCATTTCTGCTTTTCTTGTTTACCATAAGAGCAAGTATGGTTTACTTGCTCTTATGACGATTCTTTCTTAATCTCTTCTTACGCTTGTGCGTGGCCATCTTGTGACCCTTTTTCTTCTTTCCGTTTGGCATAATAAAAAAAATTAATAATGATAATTACGTATGTCTTAATCGCAGGCGAGAATTATTCTCCCTTCATCTTGGCAACGAAGCTCTTTGCGGGCTTGAAGCTGGGGAAGTCATGTGCTGCGATGACAATGGTCGTGTTCTTGGAAATGTTACGGGCGGTCTTCTCAGCACGATGCTTTACAACGAAGCTGCCGAAGCCACGCAGATAAACGTTTTCCTTCTTCTCCAGAAGACTGTCTTTAATGATCTCCATGAAAGCTTCAACGGATGCAGAGGCATCCTTGCGGGCGATACCGGTCTTTGAAACGATCTCTTCAATAATTTCTGCTTTTGTCATATCTTTTGAATGATTAAAAGTTGTACTTGTTCATTTCGGACTGCAAAGATACAAGTTTTCTGTGTGATACGAAAATTTATTTGTGTTTTTTTGCAAAATTACTTCGAATATTTCTCAATCAGGCCATCTGCTTGCGGATTTCCTAACTCTTTTGCTTTCTGCAAGTTAGCAATTCCGACTTCTTTCTGTCCCTTTTTGATCTGCGCAAGACCCAACAAGAGGAAGCCGTCACTGTACTCCGGTGCCACCTTTGTACACTGCTCTGCAGTGAGTAATGCCTGGTCGATAAGATTCACACGAAGCTGCAGGGAAGCCATCTCTGCAATATAGGTAACTTCCTCTGGTGCGAGGATGATGGCACGGGCAATATCCGTGAGTGCCTGCTGGTACAGATGTCCTTTCACCTCGGCTTGCTCACGAATGTAATAGAAATTGGCATTTACCCTTCCTTGCATCAGGTATTCATATCTGGAGTAGTCGAACACCGCCTGACGGAAGCTATCTACTTGCTCATAAGCCGTGGCACGAGCCAGGAAGTAGGGTGCTGCACTGATGATGTTTAGGGAGTCGGTGGTGTTGATGGCACTGTCGAGCAAGGCTATCACCTCTGTTGCGGGAGCCTCGAGCATTTGTTTGCATCGTGCTGCCTCATAGAGCAGCTCAGGATTCTTGTAGTCCTTGTCCTGATAAAGTGACATGAACATGTCGTAGGCTTCTTGATAGGCAGTCTTAGAGAAGGTGAGCTGAGCCATCAGATGACGGTAGTGCGCCTGTGGTGAAAGGGTATAGGCGGCATTGAGCTCTTCCATCGCCTTGTCAAGAGTCCATTTCTCGTAGGCTGGAACGGGTTGGTTAACCAGCTTGTCGTAGATGAGCTTACCGTAATAGTAGTGGGCCTCGTCTTTCTTCTCTGCCTGCTTGATGGCACTCTCCATGGTCTTGGCTGCTTCGTCGAACTGGTTCTGTCGCATCTGCAGTCGTGCCCGTGCATCGTATCCGTCGAGTTGGGTGGGGAACTGCTGACAGAAGTCGTCGATGGCTGCCACGTATTTCAGTGAGTCACCGCTTTGTCCTGCCATCACCAACATCACCTGAGCCTGTGTCAGATCAGTGGGCATGGCAATGGGAATACCTATCTGGCGGATGTCAGCATTGCTTAACGAAAGACCGCTAAGCGTCAGACTGTTGATGAAGCGGGCATCGGTGGCATGGGTGTCGAAGGTGGTGTTGCTCACCTGCAGGATACCGATCACCTCACCGTTGTCATTCACATAAGGACAGGCGATGGCATTGTCGGGTGCATTCATGCCGAAGATATAATAGGCATATTTGTCCATGAAGGTCTCTACACTCTTCACGGTGGTACCGATGATCTCAGGGTTCTTCACGGCATAGCCAACCAACCAGGCATGAGCACCTGTAGAGAGGGGAGAGGAGGCCATGGGGGCGGGAGTAGTCTTGCCGTTGACACGGAAACGTGCCACATTGTAGATGTCATTGATACCCAGCATGCGGGTTACATCCATCTTGTTTCCTTTCTGGTCGATGACGACTGCCTTGGCAGCACCGCGGAAAGGGGTGAGGTCGCTGATGGCCTCTCCGTTGTTGCCTACGAATACACCATGGGATGAGGCTAACAGGGAGCCGTCGGCACGGAACGTGGTCAGTGAGAACACGCTCTTGGCAGCGTTCTTCACGGCAGCCGATTGTGCCTGTACGATGGTGTTACAAAAGATCATGGCCGAAGCCAATAGTATTCCAAACTTTTTCATGTCTTCTTTTATGCTTGTTTCAAGAGTTCCTTGGCATGGGTAACGGCAGCGTCTGTAACATTGCTACCGCTCAGCATCTGGGCAATCTCCTGCACGCGTTCCTCTTCCTGGAGGAGTTGCATGTGCGAGATGGTTCCCTGCGGACTCTCTTCCTTATAAACTTTATAATGTGTAGTTCCCAATGCAGCAATCTGTGGCAGGTGTGTGATACTGATCACCTGACGGTCGGATGCCCCCATCTCCTGCATGATCTTTGCCATCATCTCGGCAGTCTTCCCGCTCACACCAGTATCAATCTCATCGAAGATGATGGTGGGCAGTTTAACGGCTCCGCTGATCATGGCTTTCAGGGAAAGCATCACGCGGGCAATCTCACCACCGGAGGCTACCTCGCTGACGGGTAGTAGCGGGGTGCTGGTATTGGCACTGAAGAGGAAGGTGATGCGGTCGGCACCGTCGGATGACAGCTCCTTGGCTGTCTGTTGCACCTCGAAGCGCACATGAGGAATGCCTAAGGGAACGAGTCGTTTCAGCATTTCCTTCTCTATCTTACGCGCTGCTTTCTCACGTAGCTGACTCAACTTCTCGGCTGACATCTTACATTGGTTGAGCAAGGCTGTTTCTTTCTCTTTGAGAAGTCTCAGTTCTTCCTCGCTGTTATCGATCCTGTCAAGCTGTTGGGATAGCTCATCCCTGATGGCGATAAGCTGTTCAACGGAATCCACATGGTGCTTCTTCTCCAGTGAGTAGATCTGGTCGAGGGTGGTATGGATGATCTCCAATCGTTGCGGGTCAAAGTCGAAATCCTCCGCACGACTGCCGATCTCGCCGGAGATGTCTTTCAACTCTATATAGCAGCTCTCCGTGCGCTCTGCTATATCCTGGATGTCAGGAAAGACCTTCTTGATGGCATCCAGTGTTTTCGACGTTTCCTTGAGTCGTTCAATGATACCACCTTCGCCTGTGCTCAAGAGTTGGTCGGCTGCGAAAAGACCGCTCTTGATCTCTTCCGCATGACTAAGGGTTTCGCGTTCCTGTTCCAACTCATCCTGAATGCCCTCATAAAGGTTGGCCTCGTTGAGCTCTGTCAACTGAAAGCGAAGGAAATCCTGATTGTCGTTGGCCTTGGTTATCGCCTCTTGCATCTCCCTGACGGCCTTCTTGGCCGACAGGTATTCCTGGTACAGTTGACGGTATTGCGCCAACTCTTTCTGGTTGTTGGCAATGATATCCACCACATTCAGTTGGAAATCCTCTTCCTGCAGGAGCAGGTTCTGGTGCTGAGAATGGATATCCACCAATTGCTGACCTAACAGTCGCATCAACGACAGCTGGACAGGGGTATCGTTGATAAACGCACGACTCTTCCCTGAGGCCGTCAGCTCACGACGTAAGATACAGTCATCTGCATCATAGTCGATCTCATGCTCGGTGAAGAAATCCTTCAATGGGTAGCGACTGAGGTCGAAGTGCGCTTCGATGACACAGCGGTCGGCACCGTTTTTGATGGTTTTCTGATCAGCCCGCTGTCCTAACAACAAGGCGATGGCCCCAAGAATGATACTCTTTCCTGCACCCGTCTCGCCAGTAATCACAGAGAATCCCGGCTGGAAGGTGATATCCAGCATGTCGATCAGTGTGAAATTCTTGATATACAGTTGCTTGATCATGAGGTTCTGGTCTATTCTTTGATTCGCTCCCAGTAGTTGTTCTGCGAGGCATTGATGGAGAACAGGATATCATAAACCTTCTCCTTCTCCTTCTGTGTTCCTTTACCTTTGTAGATATTCGCCAGCTCCTCTTTCTTATAGTCGGTCCAGATCTGCGGGAGCAGACTCAGTGGACGGTCGTCATGACTCTTCTTCAATCCGTTCTCCAAGGCGGTACTGATATTCGTCCTGCCGCGCTCCACATTGTTGACCATCTCGTCAAGACCAGTACGGTAATAGTCGTACTGCAACTGACGGAATGGTTTCATCGCCCCTTCCATGTAGTCGTTGATGATGGCAAACCGGTTACGACTATTATCGAATGCCTTCCATCCAGGGAAGTTCAGGTTCTGCGCATTATTGGCCAGGTTCAGACACCGCTGCAGGATATCCTCTCCGCCCATGGGGGAGAAAGAGTCGAGATCCATACCAATGATCAGATAGGCATAATAGGCGATGAGGGCTATCAGTTGGTTGTCGATCTGCTCTTCGTTGAAGTTCAGCTGGTCGAACTGCGCAAACTGGAAATTGAAGTCAGCATCCCTATTATTATATAAGGTAGTGGTGTAAGAAGCGTTATAGACGGGTCTGTTGGCCAGGATCAATGCCGTACAAGTAAACAGGTTCTCACTCTGGTCGTATTTCGTCACCGTGATATTGAAGTTACAGTTGATCCGCTCATTCTTCTGGAAATGCAGGTTGGTCCACTGTCTCTCGTTGATGAACTGCTCGAGTGTCTGCTGCAGGTTATCGAAGACACTGGCATCAGTACCTTGTATCTGGTTGTGGTTGATGGTAACCTTGGCCAGCAACTCCTGTCCTTGGACGGACAGGGAGCAGAGGGTGATGAAGGCAAACAGCCATGTCAGTATCTTCTTTTCCATCGTGTTATCGGTTATTGAATTCACGCAGGCGGATTCTGGTCAGCACCTGCTTGGTATCATAAGTGAAATCACTTGACAGCATCCAACTGTAGTAGCCCGGGTCGCGATGCAGCACATCAGCCACGCCCCAGCCTTTGTACTTTCCGAAGTTAAACACTTCGTATTTGCGGGGACGACCGTCCTTGTCGGTCATCACGTTCCCCTGTGCATCCGTCATATCCTTCCAGACAATTCTTCCGGCGAAGTCCACATTGTCGTTCGTCTTGGAGAACCGTGCCAGCTCTTCCATGTCGTTATTCAGCTGACGGTCGGGTTCTTCCTGTTTCCCTGGTGCATACATGTCGAGTTCCGCCATCAGCACACGGTAGGTGGCCTCCGTATCTTCATCCGCCTTATGGGCAGTGAAGTCATCTTCCATCTTCCTTCCGCAGTAGAACTTATAGGCGGCAGCCAGGTTGCGACGCTCCATCTTGTGGAAGATGGTCTGCGCATCAATCAGTCGGCATTTGGAGAAATCGAAATCCACACCAGCTCTGAGGAATTCCTCAGCGAGCATGGGAATGTCGAAGTGGTTGGAGTTGAATCCTGCGAAGTCGCACCCCGTAAACTGCTGTGCCAGTTTCGAGGAGATTTGTTTGAAGGTAGGCTGGTCTTGAACCTGCTCGTTGGTGATACCCGTCAGTTGCACCACCTCATTGGGAATAGGGCATTCCGGGTTCACAAACAGATTCTCCCGCTGTTCTGTGCCATCGGGGAAGACCTTAATATAGGATATCTGGATGATCCTGTCCTTAACAAGATCAAGCCCCGTTGTCTCCAAATCGAAGACAATAAGGGGCTTAGTAAGATTCAATTTCATGTCGTTTCAGATCAGTCGTTCAGAAGCATGGGCATGATGAGCATCAGGATGTCCTCGTTCTCGGGCTGCTCGCTGGGAACGATCAGACAGGGACGACTGGGATCGGCCAGTTGCAGTTCCACCTCGTTGCTTGCCAGGTTGTTGAGGATGTCACTCAGTGACGTACCCTTGAAGCCGATACTCATAACGCTACCGTTGTAGTCGCAAGGAATCTCTTCCTTTGCACTGGTAGAGAAGTCAATATCTTCTGATGAGATTTCCATTTTCCCTGCTTCCAGATGTAACCTTACCAGCTGACTGCTCTCGCTGGCGAAAGGCAGAACACGACGGAGGGCACCGATGAGCACCTTGCGGTCGATGGTCAGTTGGTTGGGATTGTCTTGCGGAATCACACTGTTGTAGTTGGGGTAGCGACCCTCGATCAGACGGCACAGCAGTACGGTGTCACCAAAGGTAATCTCTGCATTCCTGTCGTCAAAGCGAATGATAACGTCACTCTCGTCTTTTGCCAGCACGTTCTTCAGCAGGTTAGCCGGCTTTTTAGGCAGGATGAATGAGGTGGGGTTCTCGGTCTTGATGCTGAAGTTACGGTTGCGAACCAACTTATGACCGTCGCTGGCAACGATAGCCAGAGCATCGGGAGTCAGGTCGAAGTAGATACCGTTCATCACCGGGCGCAACTCCTCTGTTGCTGTGGCAAAGACAGAACGGGTGATATTGTCAGACAATACGTTGGATGCGAGCGTCAAGGTGTATGATCCCTCTGGCATCGTCTGTGCCATGGGGTATTCCTCGGCATTCTGTCCAGTGAAGTTATACAGACCGTTCTGATAAAGCACCTTGATGACAAAGCTTTGAATATCCACATCGATGGTCAGTGGCTGCTCCGGCAGTTCTTTCACGGCGTCGAGGATAGTACGGTTGTTTACGGCAAACCTTCCCTCACCGTCACTGTCGTCGAGTGGCATGCTTGTCTTCATCACGTTCTCGCTGTCGGAAGCGGTGATGGTCAGTGTGTTGTTCACGACTTCAAAAAGGAAACAATCCAGAATGGGCAGCGCATTTTTGCTGTTAATCACCTTGGAGAGAATAGACAGTCGGCTGCTCAGTGCAGAGCTTGAAAGTGTAAATCTCATTTGTATGATGCTTTTAGTTATTACCTGTTCATATTAATTGGCTACAAAAATACGAAAAAATAGAAGAATAAAAAAATAAAAGAATAAAAAAACGCTTAAAATGTTTTCAGATTAAGAACTATTTTATTAATTTCGCACTCCGTAAGCAAAAAGGTACGACGTTTTGCGAAATCAGACGCCAACTTTTAGAAGAAAGACAGACAATCAAACGAATAAATAAATAGATTAATATGGAAATTGAAGGTAAAGTGATAGCCGTTCTCCCTGAGCAGGGAGGCGTATCTCCACGTACAGGTAATGCGTGGAAGAGTCAGGAATATGTGATTGAGACACACGACCAGTATCCGCGTAAGTGTTGCTTCCGTGTATTTGGCGCAGATCGTATCTCTGCGATGAATATCCAGGTAGGAGAGGAGTTGCGTGTCAGCTTCGACGTGGATGCCCGCGAGTATCAGGGAAGATGGTACAACACTCTTTCTGCATGGCGTGTAGATCGTATTGATCCCGCTGCTGCCCAGGCTGCTGCCATGGGCGCTCAGCCGATGCCCGCTCCAGGTGCCTTCCCACCGCCACCAGCAGGTTTCGCTCCTGCAGCAGAAGGTGTTCAGCCCGCTCAGCAGACTACTCCGTTCCCACCGGCACAGTCGCAGGAGGGAGAGAATGCTGCAGATGACTTACCCTTCTAAGTTCTTTACCGCTTCTCCTTGATGAAGCCGTGGCGATAGGCATAGAGCAGTTCACGCAGGTCGGCAACTTGTTTCTTTAACTCCGTACCGATATCGGTGTCGGCCACCAACATACGTTGGGCGGTCATCTCCACAATCTGGGTGGTACTCTTGATGTCTATCCCGCGTTTTACCGCATCCTCCTCACTGGTAAACGGCTCATGCTGTACCAGTTGGAAACCGCGTGAGTGGTAAACCAGTGTGTAGCCGGCAATACCAGTCGTCTTATGATAGGCTTGTGAGAATCCTCCATCGATGACCATCAGTTTCCCGTTGGCCTTGATGGGATTCTCGCCGCTGGAGGCATGGACGGGTACATGTCCGTTGATGATGTGACGGTTAGGTCCTTCCACTTCGAAGGCGTCCATGATCCTATCGCAGATATCCTCATTGTCACGCAGTTTGAAATAGTTCCCTTTCTCTTCTTTGTGCGTAGCTTTGTCTTCGATAAAGTAACGTTCAAAGGTAGCCATCTTTGACTTGTTAAAGAGAATACTGTCCGGTCCGCACCAGAGGTAGAGGAAGTAGTCAATCCCATAGTCACGCTCTTTAGGATTGGTGTCACCTTGGAAGGCAGAACGGATCAGCATGCCGGTGTGGTGCATCAGGTCCTTTCCGCTATACTTCTTACCATTATATAATTCTACCTCCTTCAGAGAACCGTCGGCATTGAGCGGACAGGAGGCATGGAACAGTAGGTTGTGGTTGACAATGGAGTACATGCATCCATGAGAGAAGATCAGCTTGATATGTTTGCGTAGTTTCTCGTTCACTGTGAAGGAATGATGCAAACGCTTCATGAGATCTTCCTCCTCGGGTGTGAACGCGATGGAGCGATACTGTCCTTGTTCCGTCCTTGGATTACCAGAGATGGTGGGGAAATGACAGGAAGTCATGGGATACTCCTTACCGTCCACGATACAAGAACCCTTCTCTGTGTCGATGGTACTCAGCAGGTCACGGTCTTCCATTCCCCATTCGGGATGCTTATGGAAGATCTGGGCCTCCACCTTGAACTGAAGGATGGCGATGGCCTTGTGCATCATGGCCGTAAGACGGGCGTTCTTCTCGTCAAGCTCCTCACTGCCACCAGTAGTCCTCGGCATGAACTCTGTACAGGGGTCATCACCGTAGGTCTCCATGGCAAAGGTGGCTAAAGGTACGAGGTTGATACCATACGCCTCTTCGAGTGTCGTTAGGTTCGCATATCGCAGACAAAGACGGATGACGTTACAGATGCAGGCATCGTTTCCTGCGCAGGCCCCCATCCAGAGGATGTCGTGGTTACCCCATTGGATATCCCAGTTCTCATATTGGCGCAGCAGGTCGAGGATCAGATGAGCCCCCGGACCGCGGTCGTAGATGTCTCCTAAGATATGAAGTTTGTCAATGACCAGTCGTTGAATCACATTACAGATGGCAATGATGAAATCGTCGGCGCGTCCCGTATCGATGATGCTGTTGATGATCATCTTCACATACGCGGCCTTATCGGAATCCTCCGTCCGTTCATGCAATAATTCCTGGATGATGTAGGAGAAGTCGGGCGGCAACGCCTTTCTCACTTTCGAGCGAGTGTATTTACTTGACACATCACGACACACCCTTACCAACTGATGGATGGTGATATGATACCAGTCGTTCATATCCGTCTCGGTCTGTTTCACCAAGTCGAGTTTCTGTTCCGGATAGTAGATGAGCGTACACAGTTCCCGCTTGTCGCTCTCGCGGATCTCGTTTCCGAAGAGTTCGCTGACCTTTCGTTTGATGTTTCCCGAGGCATTCCTCAGCACATGCTGGAAGGGAGTGAACGCTCCGTGGAGGTCGGCCAGGAAATGCTCTGTTCCCTTGGGCAGGTTCAGGATGGCCTGCAGGTTGATGATTTCCGTGCTTGCCGAAGCGACCGTAGGGAACGACTGGGCTAACAGTTCCAGATAGCGCAAGTCTTTCTCGACATTCTCACGATAGTTGCTCATAGTGTGTCAGATTGTTGAAGTGATTTTCTGATGTTGTTCGTTCTCTTATCATCGATAGGGGGAATGGGCATGTAGCCCTCTTCCAAATAGTAGGTCTCTTGCAGAATCTGCATCAGTCGTGCGGTGAACTTCTGGAGTTTCAGCTGCTTGAGCATGCGCTGGAGCTTGTCCTCGTCGTATTCCCCGAATCGCAGTAAACGGTAGAAAGTTGTCAGATGCCCCCGGGATAGCTTCTTGTGTTTCAGCTCATGTTGGATGTTGATGAGCATGACCGTGAGCTTGTTCTCAGTATCACTGGGCTTCTCATCTTCCCGGAGGTTCGAGAGGGTTGACTTGGTCAAAGGACTCTTCGCCAAGATCTTCTCTTGCTCCAGAGGTTCCGCACTCTTTTTTATGCGTCGTGGAAAACGCCGCAGGTGTTCCCAATCAGGAACACCCGTTTCTTGTTGCAGCAGTCGGGCACCTGTCTCTACTTCCTGCAGAATCCCTTCATCGTTGGCATGGATGAAGATCTTACGCAGCGAACTGGCCGGTAGTGTTACCCCTTGATCATCATTCTTGTTGGATCTTGTCACTCTCTGTTCCTGGAATATCGCTTCGTGGAGCATTCTGTTCTCGGCCGACTTCTCTTCCGCTGTCATCAAGCGGAAGCTGTTGCTGTCGATGACTTTTTGATAGAACGCCTCCAGTAAGGCGGTCATCTGCGAGTCAGAGATCCTGCTGTCGATGGTACTGTTCCTGACAAGTGCCAGACGGGAGTTCCATTTCATGGCCTTCATGCGTTGGTATTCCGACTGACTGAAGACGTGAATCGCATCAGCTGCCTTGATGGCATGTCGTTGATAAAGGATGAGCAATGGTAACTTATGGAGCCAGAAATGATGATGAACGCGCCAGGGTTGCATCCCGTTGTGTGGAGAGAGAATCAAGGCGACACGTTGCTTCATGGCCCAGTGCTGCGCCCGATAGGCAGAGAGGTTCCAGCAGGCGTGGATATGCACGATGTCTGGCTCCATACTCTTCACCTGCTGTTTGAATTGTGACAAGGTGGTGATAACCTGCGACTCAATCCTTTCGCTCATACCTGTATTCAGCACGGAAAGATATTCCCGTGTCAGGTCTGTGCTTCCATGAAAGCCCCCCTCTTCCTCTGAGGAGAGCAATCGTTCCGGGATGTAGTGCAGGACTTTCATTGATTCTCTATACCTTGTGGCAGATGAAATTGTACTTGTCTGAAAAGATGTATCGGATGCGCCAGATCAGGTTCCGCCAGCATCTGGAGATCTCGAACGGGATGATCTTCCAGAAGGGGATATCCTCGTTGAACTGCTTGCAGGCTTTCTTGGCAATGATCATGCGTAGGATGATGGTGATGAGGAAAGCAGCGATGGCTGTTCCCCAAAGCATCCATGGTTCTGTCATCCCGTTCCCTTGTCGCATGAGCCAGTAGCCATAGCAGGCACAGCCGATGATGAGCAGGTAGTTCAGGTGCATGAGGATACTATCCAGTCGATAGGGCAGAAGTGAACAGAAGGAACGTGCCAGGTGCCTTTTCGTCTCCATCAGATAGAGGTGTCTGTTCTTCCATGTCTTCTTATAGGGAGCATCCTCAATCATCCATGCTTCGGGTGATGTCTCAATTACCGTGTTCCCCTTTTCTGCAAATTTGTTCACAATGAAGTCGTATTCCCCGCGCACATATTTAAGATTCCCTTCGAAGCCCCTGTTGTCGAGGAACATACTCTTCCGGAACAACAAGTTTCCTGGTTCACAGCGGAAGGCTGTTCCCCGCTGCGCCTTTCGCAAGAGATAGCGTTGTTCCTGCAGACACTCGAAGCGCTGGTAGTCACTGGCCTCTTCATCGTAGTTCGTATAGCCCATCACCATGTCGGTGGTGTCCTGACAATGCCGTGCCATCCTCTTCAGCCACTGGTTGGATGCCGGTTGGCAGTTTGCCTCCGTCATGAGGATCCACTCATGTCTGGCAGCCTTCACTCCCAAGGTCACGGCGAGCTTCTTTCTGCTCATGTAACGAGAGCTGTCGGGAATGAACGTCGTGTACAGGTTCGGGTAGGTGGCTGAGAGTTTTTTCAGCACATCATTGGTGTCGTCCTCACTCTTGCTAACAACCACGATCACCTCAAAACCAGCGGGATAGTCCTGTGTGAGCAGTGCCGGCAGATGCTGTTCCAGCTCCCTGGCATTGTCTTGCACGGTGAGCAGGACCGACAGACAAGGTAACGATGAATCATCGATCACGTCTTGACTGTCTTCCACCTTACGGAAGAAGATATTGATGATCAGCGTGATGAGAGCCGCTACAATGACGATGGCACAAATAATGATTGTCATTTGATAAATACTTTAGCTCTGTCCTTGAAAGTCCTCAGTGATATACCCTTTAGGGAGTTGTCGACAGTTATAGCCTGAAGCCATAATCTCTCCGTAAGCTCCCGCCGAACGGATTGCGAGCAAGTCGCCACGACGACATTCGTTCAGGTCGATATGCTTGCCAAAGACATCCGTCGATTCACAGATCGGTCCCACCACATCATACGACTGTGCCGGCTCCTCACTGGTAATATTCTCAATCTTATGATATGCCTGATAGAGGGCAGGACGGATGAGATCGGTAAAGCCTGCATCAACGATAGCGAACTGCTTTGTGGCACCTTGCTTCACATACAGCGTCTGGGTAATCAGACTACCGCATTGAGCCACCACGGCACGTCCTAACTCAAAGTGGAGTGTCTGTCCATGACGTAGCTTCAGTTTCTTGGCATAGGTATCGAAGTAAGCTTTGAAGTCGGGTATGGGCACGCGGTTAGGATGCTGATAGTCAACACCAAGACCGCCTCCTACGTTGATATGCTCCATCACGATGCGGTGGCGTTCCAACTCGTTCTGCAGTTCATTGACGCGGTTGCAGAGCGCTTCGAAGTCACCCATGTCGAGAATCTGACTACCGATATGGAAGTGCAGACCCACCACCTTCACGTTTTTCATCCCTGCTGCTTCCTCGATCACGCTCAGCATGTCGTGCATGGCAATGCCGAACTTGTTCTCCGCCAGTCCTGTGGTGATATTCGCATGGGTATGCGCCCCCACATTGGGATTCAGTCGGAAGGCCACACGGGCCACCTTTCCTTTCTTGGCAGCCAGCTCGTTGATGACCTCCAGTTCGGGGATGCTCTCCACGTTGAAGCAGAAGATATCGTTATCCAGTCCGATATTGATCTCCCAATCGCTTTTTCCTACACCGGCAAAGACAATCCTACTGGGAGGAAAGCCCGCAGCGATGCAGGCTTTGATCTCGCCGCCACTCACGCAGTCAGCACCCATACCAGCCTGACAGATGATATTGAGTATCTTCGGGTTGGCGTTGGCCTTGATAGCGTAGTGCACACAATACCCTTCATGCTTCCCTGCTTCCTGGTTGATGGATCGCAGGGTGTCGCGGAGCAGGTTCGTATCGTAGTAGTAGAACGGTGTCTGCACCTGTCGGAATTTCTCGATGGGGAATACTCCTTTCTTCCCTTTGGGTTGTTGTTCCTGATTCATAAATCTATCTTTCTTTGTGTGTTGTGTTGTCTTTATATATACCTACTTGTTAAACAAGGTGTCACTCAAACTCTGCAGGGCGCGCTTCTTGTCAGCCGCCTTGATCAGGAAGGAGATATTATAGTTTGAACCGCCGTAGGAGATCATGCGGACAGGGATATTCTTCATGGCATCGGTAGCCAGTGTCTCGAAGCCGATATTGCTCCAGTCGAGGTCACCCACCACGCAGATGATACACATGTCGCTATCAACAGTCACCGTACCGTATTTCTTCAGTTCATCCACGATGTCGTGCAGGTGAGCATCATTGTCGATACTCATGCTTACACCCACCTCAGAGGTAGCCACCATGTCGATAGCAGTCTGGTAGCTCTCGAAGATCTCGAACACCTTACGCAGGAAACCAGTAGCCAGCAACATGCGTGAGCTCTTGATCTTGATAGCGGTGATATTATCCTTAGCAGCCACGGCCTTGATCTTTCCCCTGACGGTCACATTATCGATGATGGTACCAGGTGCATCCGGCTCCATGGTGTTCTTCAGACGAACGGGGATACCGGCGAACTTCGCAGGCTGAACGCAAGTGGGGTGGAGGATCTTTGCGCCGAAGTAAGCCAACTCAGCAGCCTCCTCGAAGTGAAGTTGACGCACGGCCTCGGTCTTGTCAACGATACGCGGGTCGTTGTTGTGCATACCGTCGATATCAGTCCAAATCTGGATCTCGTCGGCATTGATGGCCGCGCCGATCAGTGAGGCGGTATAGTCGGAACCACCACGCTCCAGGTTGTCAATCTCGCCGTAGGCATTACGACAGATGAATCCCTGTGTGAGGTAGATCTGATAACCTTCGTTCTCTTCCATCACCTTGGCGAGCTTCTCCTTGATATAGCCAGGATCAGGTTCCCCGTTCTTGTCGGTACGCATGAAGTCGAGTGCTGACAGCAGAACGGCGTTGATGCCCTGCTCCTTCATGTAGTTCACCACCATGTTGGTACTGATGATCTCACCCTGAGCCACGATGCTCTTCTCCTCGAAGCTGGTGAAGAGATCCTTGGTGAATGAGCGCAGGAACTGGAACTCACTCTTAAGGAATTCGCGGGTGATCTGCTTGTACTCATCCGTAGAATACAGCGCCTCCACGTGTTCCATGTACTTCTGCTCAAGACGGTTGATCACATCGTTAGCCCCTTCGGGATTCTTCTTGTAGAGATAGTTGCTGATCTCCACCAGGGAGTTGGTTGTGCCCGACATAGCGGAAAGCACGACGAAAACGGGTTCTCCACTCCTCGTTACCAGTTGCGATACACTCTTCATGCGCTCTGGTGAGCCCACGGAGGTGCCGCCGAATTTCATTACCTTCATATCCTTATTTTTTTATTTATAATTATCAATTATCAATTGTCAATTGTCAATTGTCCTCCGCTTCTTCCGACAGATCCATCTTGTTATAGTCGTTCGTCACATCATAGATGGCTCCGTCCTTGCAACGATAGACAATCCCGGGGAACTTGTCGAGCATCGGGATGTTATGGGTGGTCATGACGATGGCCGTACCCGTCTGACTGATCTGTTTGAGCAGACCGACGATATAGTCAGCTGTCTCGGGGTCGAGGTTTCCCGTCGGCTCATCGGCGATGATGATCCGGGGTTTGTTCAGGATGGCCCGTGCAATGGCGATACGCTGTTGCTCACCGCCCGACAGCTCATGGGGCATCTTGTCCTTCTTGTCAGTCATCCCCACCATCTCCAGCACTTCGTCGATGCGTTCCTCAATCTCCTTCTTGTTCTTCCATCCTGTGGCTTTCAGTACGAAACGCAGGTTCTTTGCCACCGTCCTATCGTGTAACAGTTGGAAGTCCTGGAAGATGATACCCATCTCCTTTCTCAGGGCAGGAATCTCCCTCCGTCGTATGTTCATGATGTCGCGGTCGAGTACCATTGCCTGCTCACCACTCTCGATGTCCAGTTCACAATAGGCAGTCTTCAGGAGCGAGCTCTTTCCCGAGCCTACCTTACCGATGATGTAGATGAACTCGCCTTCCTCCACGTGGAAGTCAACATCGTTCAGCACACATACATCCTCCTGGAAAATCCGTACTTTCTTGTATTCTATCAACATAGTCATTCGTGTTTAGGTAAGGATGACGTTTATTCCATCTCGCCTTTGCTCTTGGCCACACGACGTTTCTTGTCCCATTCCGGGTCGTGCCTCTTTGCCAGCTCCAGGGCGATGTCCTCGATGCGGATGCCCTTGTCGGTGAGCAATACGAGCATATGGTAGATCATGTCGGACACCTCGTAGATCAGTTTCTCGTTGGTACCGTTACATGCTTCAATGACAGCCTCCAGTGCCTCTTCGCCCATCTTCTGAGCCATCTTGTTGACACCGTCCTTGAACAGTTTCGTGGTATAGGAGCCCTCGGGCATCTCCTCATGACGTTTCTCGATGAAGTCCTGTAACTCCGAAAGGAATGCGATAGGCTGCACCTCGTTCTTCTCTCCCCAGCAGGTATCGGTACCTGTATGACAGGTAGGACCATCTGGGTGTACCTTTACCAGCAGTGTATCCTGATCGCAATCATTCTGAATGCTCACCAGGTTGAGGTAGTTGCCGCTTGTCTCGCCTTTGGTCCAAAGACAGTTGCGCGAACGACTCCAGAATGTCACATGCTTGGTGGCGAGGGTTTTCTCGTATGCCTCCTGGTTCATGAACCCCAGCATCAGCACGTTCTTTGTGGTTGCGTCCTGGATGATGGCGGGTACAAGACCGTTCAATTTGTCGAAATCTATTTTGTTCATATGATTTAATGGGCTTAATGGGGTTAATGGGGTTAATGGGGTTGATGGGTGGAGAGGAGACGGACGTTGATGCCTTGGGATTGGAGGTATTCCTTCAGTTCAGGAATGGGGATTTCCCCGAAGTGGAACACGCTGGCAGCCAGGGCTGCATCCGCCTTACCGATGGTGAAGGCATCGCGGAAATGCTCCTTCTTACCTGCACCACCACTTGCGATGATAGGGATCTTCAGGTCGTCAGCCAGTTGTGCCAGTGCCTCGTTGGCATAGCCCGTCTTCACACCATCGTGATCCATACTGGTAAACAGGATCTCCCCAGCACCTCGTTCCTGAGCCTCATGTGCCCATTCAAAGAGTCCACGTTCCACACGCTCCCTTCCGCCTTTCACATAGCAATGCCAGCCGTCGGGGTCGAAGCGGGCATCGATGGCGCAAACACATACCTGTGAGCCGAAACGACTGGTAATCTCATCGATCAGCTCGGGTCGGCGGATGGCAGCAGAGTTCACGCTCACCTTATCGGCTCCCGCATGAAGCAGTCGTTCCACATCCTCGAGGGCATTGATGCCACCGCCCACGGTGAAGGGTATGTTGATCTCCTGTGCCACTCGTGTCACCATCTCGGTGAAGGTCTTACGACCCTCGAAGGAGGCAGTGATATCAAGGAACACCAGTTCGTCAGCCCCCGCATCGCTATAGGCTTTCCCCAGTTCCACTGGGTCGCCTGCATGGCGCAGGTTCACGAAGTTCGTTCCCTTCACGGTCTGTCCGTCCTTTACATCCAGACAAGGTATGATTCTTTTGGCGAGTCCCATGTTTAAAGTTCAAAGTTTAAAGTTCAAAGTTCAAAGAACGAAGGTCGATTCGCCCTTCGTAGAACGCTTTCCCGAACACCACGGCCGGTATTCCCTCCCGTTCCAGTTCCAGAATATCCTCTGTTGATGATACACCACCGCTGGCGATGAGGTGAAGATCAGGATAAGCCGCCATAATCTCCTTATACAGGTTCACGGCAGGACCTGACAGTGTGCCGTCCTTGGAGATCTCCGTGCAGAGCACGTTTCTCACACCCTCATCCACATACCGTTTCAGGAAGGGCAGTAACGACTCCTGTGAATCCTCTTTCCATCCGTTGATGCTGATCATGCCGTTGCGCACATCAGCACCCAGTATCATCCGTTCTGCCCCGAAGGTGTGGAGCCATGAGATGAACAGGTCGGGCTTGGTGACAGCCACGCTACCTACTGTCACCATGGCGGCACCGTTGTCGAAGGCCGTCTGTATATCCTCTTCGGTCTTGATGCCGCCACCGAAATCAACGATGAGGTGGGTTTCCGTAGTGATACGACGGAGTACATCCACATTCACGATGTGTTTCGATTTCGCTCCGTCGAGATCCACGACATGCAGTCGTTTGAATCCCATCTCCTCAAAGGCGCGTGCCACCTCCACGGGATCGTCGTTATAGACGGTCTTCTGGTCGTAGTCGCCTTTTGTCAGACGAACGCACTGACCGTTAATGATGTCGATGGCAGGAATCAGTTCTATCATAATTAAAGTTCAAAGTTCAAAGTTCAAATTTCAAAGAAATTATGCAGGATTCGTTCGCCCACACTGCCACTCTTTTCCGGGTGGAACTGACAGGTATAGAAGTTATCCTTGTGCAGGGCAGCGGAGTAGGGCAGGATATAGTCCGTTACGGCTGCCGTATCGTTGCACAGCGGTACATAGTAGCTATGCACGAAATAGACATAGGGATTCTCTCCCAATCCTGCAAACAAACTTTCCTCTCCCAACTTGTCACTTGAAACCTGAAGCTTGTCACTTGAAACTTGAATGCTGTTCCACCCCATGCATGGCACCTTGTCTTCGTGCCGCTGTGGCTGGAACCGTTTCACATCCACATCAAAGACTCCGATGCAGTCAACATCGCCCTCCTCGGAATGGCGACAGAGCAGTTGCTGACCGATACAAATGCCAAGTACAGGTTGCTTGAGTGAGCGGATCACGTCCACCAGACCGTGCTGATGCAGGTATTCCATCGCGCTCCGTGCCTCCCCTTGTCCTGGGAAGATCACGCGGTCGGCCTGTCTGAGCAGTTGAGGCTCATCGGTGAGCACCGGCTCGATACCGAGTCGTCTTACGGCGTTCACCACCGAATACACATTTCCTGCGTTATATTTTACGATTGCTACTTGCATCAGGGGGCTAACTAAATATGATCGTCTTGTTGTTGTAGGTGAGAATCTTGCGCTGTATATGTTTCGATACGGCATGCGAGAGCACTATCTTCTCCAGGTCCTTTCCTTTGAGTACCAGACTCTCAGGTGTGTCCTTATGACTAATCCTCGTCACGTCCTGTTCGATGATCGGTCCTGCATCAAGGTCGGCTGTGACATAATGACTGGTAGCGCCGATGATCTTCACGCCGCGTTCCCAAGCCTGATGATAGGGCTTTGCGCCGACGAATGCCGGCAGGAACGAGTGGTGGATATTGATGATGTGATGCGGATAACGGGCTATCATCTCGTCGCTGATGATCTGCATATAGCGGGCCAGCACGATGAATGTCACCTTCTTCTCCTTCAGCAGCGCCATCTCCTCAGCCTCCACCTCGGCCTTGTTGGAGTGGTCTTTCTTGATACTCCACACGTAGTAGGGGATACCAAACTGATCTGCCACGTAGCGCAGATCCTCGTGGTTACTCACGATACAGGGGATATCGACATCATATTCTCCGGCCTTCCAACGAGCAAGGAGGTCGTACAGACAATGACTCATCTTCGATACGAAGATGGCCATGCGCGGCTTCTCGTCGTTGAAATACAGACTGAAAGTCATCTGGTATCTTTGTGCATAGAGCGTTTCAACATATTCCTGGATTTTCTCACGGGGGATGAGAAACTTGTCAAGTTCCCATTCGATGCGCATGAAAAACATACCATCCTGACGGTCAACATACTGGTCGAGATAGACGATGTTACCGTTATTGTCCGTGATAAACTTTGTCACTTCCGTAATGATGCCCGGCTGGTCGGGACAGTGCAGAAGCATAATTGCTGTGGGTTTCATTCTTTCGCTTGTTTCTGTTTGTTCAATTCCCTCATATTTATATATCGCGTGCAAAGTTACGATTAAGTGAGCGAAAAACCAAATTTTGGAGCAGCAAAACAAAGAAATGCTTGCATTTCGTTTGTTGAGATGCTGCAAAATAAGACCGAAGGTCCAAATTTATTTGGGTTTTTCCGAACGTGAGTAAGTTCGACGAAGTCAAAGGTAACCTTCGGCGAAGCCAATGTTCTTTCTCCGTAACCTTCGAAAGCGGCAAAGCCGAGCGACGATTTAGTGAGCGAAAAACCAAAGAAAAATAAATAATTATTGTTTCTTTAGATAGGCAAGACGGTGCGTCTTTCCTCGTTTATCAAGGGTATAGAGGATATACATACCGTTTTGAAGGGAGTGGATATCGATTTGGTTTCCGTGGCGCATCAGGGTAGTGATGGCTTTGCCTGAGAGCGCCTTGACAAGAATCATATCGGTATCGAGCGTTTCCGGTTTGTTGGGCAACGATACCCTTTGTCCGTTGCTAACAATCCATGGGAGATCTTGTCGGATCTGTTTGGGATCAGGAACCTGTGTGTTGAATATGGAAATGATGTTCTGCGCATTCTGTGTAGTAGTAAATGTTGCGTAGGCGGGGTAGGCGAGTCGTTCCATTCCTTGCTGCGCGAAGTTGAAGATGCGGAGGTAGTCGTAGATGCCCTGATGATTGTCTAACAGGAACTTGGCACGGAAGAAACACTGACCTAATCCCAACTGCCGACACACGTTAAGCTGTCGTTTCACTTCGCTGATCTTCCAGTTCCCTTCCTTGGGATCAAGCATATAGATACCCAGTCCTGCCGCCACCTGACCCTGTTTGCTGTGCTCGGCCCAGTCGATGGCGAAGGGATAGAAGTTGTTCTCCTTGAAATACATCATCGGGTAGAGCTGGTCCATCAATCCCGTACGGAGCCACATCTGCGCATCCTGACAAACCGTGGTGCGGGCATTCCATCCACGGGAAGAATAGCGGGTCAGGTCGTCGTACTTCCCAAGGGGTGAACAGGAGAGCTTGATTTGTGGCTTCACGGCTTTTACCTTGCTATGAATTCTTCTTACAATACGTGTAATGTTTTCCCTACCTTGTTGCTTGCTCACACGAAGCTTCCAGTTCTCGGGATAGCGGATATAGTCGAGGTGGATGCCGTCAACGTTATATTTTTTCGTTATCTCTTCGCAGATATCTGCAATGATATCAGCGGTTTGTGGTTGCTCTGGATTGAGGTAACCTTCGTCCCCGATCTTCCTCAAAAGACTGGCATTCTTCTTACGTGCCTGCTGACAGCCAAGCGCATTCCATTTACCCATGGGAATGGTTACTACCCAGGCATGGATTTCCATTCCTCTTTTATGACATTCGTCAATAGCAAAACGTAGTGGATCATACCCAGGACTCACCCCTGGCTTGCCCGACAAACAGCCGTCCCACGGCTCATATTTAGATGGATAGATTACCGTTCCACGAATACGGGTCTGCAACAGAATAGTATTGATATTGATGGCTTTCAGACGGTCGAGCATCCTGGTCAGCTCCAGCTTCTGACGTTCAATGGAAGCAGGCGAAGAAGCATTGGCATATTGGCGGGGCCAGTCGATACCACCGATGGTAGTAAGCCATACGGCCCGTATCTCACGGTCGGTTGTCTGAGCGGTAATATATAGGGGTGTTCCTATTGTCAGGAACAGTATGATGAGTACGATTATTTTCTTCATGGTTGCAAAGGTACGGATAAACGAGCACAATACAAAGAAAAAGCGTTTTTTTCTTTTATTGTCGAGTGAGAGTACCTTCGGCGCAGCCAAAGGTACGCATAAGTGAGCAAAAAAACAAAAAGAAAATGACTTTTCATTTGGTTTTTTGTTTGTTAATTTGTACCTTTGCCATATCAAACGTTACAAGCATAGGAAATGATTACTTTTGTACTGAGTCTTCTGGCATTGATCATAGGCTATGTGGCCTATGGTAAGTTTATTGAAAAGGTTTTCGGACCCGATGACAGGCCGACACCTGCCCTGACGAAAGCCGATGGTGTGGATTACATTGTCCTTCCTGGATGGAAGATCTTCATGATCCAGTTCCTGAATATTGCGGGTACAGGACCGATCTTCGGTGCTATCATGGGTGCTAAGTTCGGACCGGCTGCCTATCTGTGGATTGTACTCGGCTGTATCTTTGCCGGAGCAGTGCACGACTACCTCAGCGGTATGCTGTCCATGCGAAATGATGGAGCCGGACAGCCGGAGTTGATTGGTCGTTACTTGGGCAAGACCACTAAGAACGTGATGCTGGTGTTTTCCGTATTCCTGCTGATGATGGTGGGAGCGGTGTTTGTATATAGTCCTGCACTGATTCTTGGTAAGATCTGTAGCGACGGACTCACCTGGGTATATATCTGGTGTGGCATCATCTTCGTTTATTATATCATTGCAACGATGTTACCCATCGATAAGATTATCGGAAAGATCTATCCGCTGTTCGCCATTTCCATGCTGTTCATGGCCGTGGCTCTGATGGCCGTGCTGTTCATCAAGTGGCCTACGCTGCCTGAATTGTACGACGGCATCAGCGGAGAAGGATTCACTACACCGATATTCCCCGCCTTGTTCATCACCATCGCCTGTGGTGCCATCAGTGGTTTCCATGCTACCCAGACACCGTTGATGGCTCGCTGCGTGAAGAGCGAGAAGATGGGACGGCCGATGTTCTACGGTGCCATGATTACGGAAGGTCTGGTGGCCCTGATATGGGCAACCATCTCCATGTACTTCTTCTACGGCGGTGCTGCACAGGATCTTGGTCAACCGCTGACTTTGCAGGCTCCTGAGGTGGTGACGGCTGTAAGCGAGGGCTGGCTCGGTACCTTCGGTGGAATCCTTGCCTTGTTGGGTGTGGTGGCCGCTCCGATTACCAGTGGTGATACGGCACTCCGCTCTGCACGACTGATCATTGCTGAGTTCATCCATCTGGAACAGAAGACCATCATGAAGCGCATCTGGATCTGTATCCCGCTCTTCGGTGCAACACTGGCGCTTTTGTTCTATAACATCAAGAATCCCGATGGCTTCAATGTGATCTGGAGCTATTTCGGATGGGCTAACCAAACGCTGGCCGTATTCACACTTTGGGCTATTACCGTCTATCTGGTACGCGAACGTAAACCGTTCTGGGTAACCCTGTTGCCGGCACTGTTCATGACAGTGGTATGCTCTTCCTTCATCATGGTATCCAAGAATGCCTTTGGTCTTGATATGACCGTGGGTTATGCCGTGGGTGGTGCTGCCCTGATTATCGCCGTGGCGTGGTTCTGCGGATGGTACAGAAAAGAATTGAAAATTAAAGATTAAGAATTAAGAACTTTTGGAACAGCGAGAGCCAACGTGCTTGCATGATTGGCCGAGTCGTGACAAAAGTCAACGAAGTTAATTAAAATTATTTTAAACCGTATAATTATGAAGAGATTTGTAGTATTCCTCATCGTTACGACGATGGCCATGGCCGCACAGGCACAGTATTATCGCTCCAGCAGGAGCACGACTCCGTTCTCTGAAGGGAAGTTCTATATCGGCGCCTCACTGTCAGGACTGGATCTTAGCTATAACGGCAGTGAGAAATTCGCCGCAAAAGGGTCTGCCCAGGTGGGTTATCTGGCACTTGACAACCTGATGCTTACCGCTGAGGCTGGTCTTGACTGCTCAGATGACAAGTGCCATTCGCTGCTGGCTGGCGTAGGCGGTCGCTATTACATCGAGCAGAACGGTCTGTTCCTCGGTGCTAAAGTGAACTACGTACATGGCTTCAAGAGCTATAACGACGTGATGCCCGGCGTGGAAGTGGGCTATGCCTTCTTCCTGAGTCGTACGGTAACCGTCGAACCTTCTGTTTATTACAACCAGAGTTTCAAAGAGCACTCTGATTACAGCACGATCGGTTTTAAGATCGGTATCGGTGTTTATCTTTAATGAACGACTATGTTATCCGTCAATGAATTGGAAGACGCTCTGATAGATCTCTCGTTTGCGGAAGATATCGGAGATGGCGACCATACCACGCTCTGCTGTATCCCTGAGGATGCGATGGGGAAGAGTCGGTTGCTGATCAAGGAAGACGGCATCTTAGCTGGCGTGGAGGTGGCGAAACGGGTGTTTGCCCGCTTCGATCCCGACATGCAGGTGGAGGTGCTGATCGGTGATGGCACCCCGGTGAAGAAAGGGGATGTGGCCATGGTCGTAACAGGAAAGGTGCGCTCGCTGCTTCAGACCGAGCGACTGATGCTGAATATCATGCAACGGATGAGTGGCATCGCCACGATGACCAACCGTTATGTGAAACGTCTCGAAGGAACACATACCCACGTGTTGGATACCCGTAAGACCACTCCTGGTATGCGAATGCTCGAGAAACAGGCAGTGAAGATCGGCGGTGGCGTGAATCATCGTATCGGACTCTTCGATATGATCCTGCTCAAGGATAACCATGTGGATTTCTCCGGCGGTATAGCCAATGCCATCAACCGCTGTCATGCGTATCTCAAGGAGAAAGGTCTTGACCTGAAGATCGAGATCGAGGTGCGTAACTTCGACGAGCTGCAGCAGGTGCTCGACTGTGGTGGCGTTAACCGTATCATGCTTGATAACTTCTCTGTGCCCGACACGAAGAAGGCTGTGGAGCTGATCGGCGGACGCTATGAGACAGAGTCGAGCGGCGGTATTACCATCGATACGATACGCGACTATGCGGAATGTGGTGTTGACTTCGTCTCTGTTGGGGCGCTGACACATTCCGTGAAAGGTCTGGATATGAGCTTCAAGGCTGCGGTTGAGCAGTCCCGAACGGATTTCAGGGCATGTTAGCATCTCTTCTGCTGGCTGCCTCCTTGCAGTTTGGCTCGCCCGTGAACTATCCGGTTTCACTGGCGGGCAACTTTGGTGAGCCCCGACCGCATCATTTCCATGGCGGCATTGACATCAAGACTGGTCAGGCCGTGGGAAAGCCGATCTTCTCGATCGGTGAAGGTTATGTGTGTCGTATCACCATGGGCATTGCCGGCTTCGGGAATGCTGTGTATGTCCGCCATCCGAATGGCTATACCAGTGTGTATTGTCATCTCAAGGACTTTGTCCCTGTATTGCGGGCTGCGGTGAGTCGTCATCGAAGAATGAACGGACAACCAGACATCATTGACGAATACAAGAAACCTTCGCCACCGGCGGATATCATCCTCTCGCCGACAGAATACCCTGTGGCACAAGGACAGCTGATTGCCATCAGCGGGAATACGGGAAGCAGTCAGGCTCCCCACCTGCATCTGGAACTCCACGAGACAAAGTCGTGGAACATGGTTGACCCACTCGACTTCCTCCCGGATCTCATCAAGGACACCACACCACCGATGGCGCATGCGTTCAAGGCTTATCCTGTGGCAGGAGAGGGCATGTTCAACGAATCTCCTACTCAGCAATGGTTCCCCTTCAACGCTCATCATCTCGACCGTCCTTTTACGGCTTGGGGAAAGGTGGGCTTCGGTATCTGGGCGAACGATTATATGGAGGAGTCGTATAACAAATACGGCATCCGCAAGACCGAACTGATGGTTGACGACGAGCTGGTGTTCTCCAGTGATGTGGATAAGATACCAATGGCGTGCAACCGTATGGTGAACTCATGGGGCGACTATCCCTTCTTCCGTTATGCCAGTGTGTGGTTTATGAAATCCTTTATCGAACCAGGGAACACGCTACCTGTGATCCATGCGAATGCGAACAGGGGGATTATCGACTTCAACGAGGAGCGCGACTACCGCTTCGTCTATACACTCACGGATAAGTTCGGGAATCAGTCACAATACTCCTTCACGGTGCGAGGACAAAAACAAACGATTCCTCCTAAACGGGAACAGTATGCACCGTGGGTGCTGCACTGGGACCGAATGAACAACTTCCAGCTACCGGGTGTGCAACTGATGGTGCGACGTGGCTTACTGCCCGACGATGTGGAGATGAGTCCTACGGTACAGGAGAGCAGAAGCGGATTGTCGAAAGTCTATCGTTTCTGTGGCACCTCATCACCGCTCTTCAACTGGGCGATATTGTCTATCCGTCTTGACCGACAGGTGAAGAACACGGATAACCTCTGTATCCTTAGCGAGGGTGATAAGGAGATGGAGGCGGAATACCACGATGGCTGGGTGACGGGAAAGATACGCGACCTGGGCTTGTCGTATGAAATCGGCTATAAACAAAATTGATACAACATATATGAAAAAGATTATTCTAACAATTTCCCTCTTGTGCATTGCATCCTATGGAATGGCATGCACGAACCTGATAGCGGGGAAGAAAGCAACCACCGACGGCAGTGTGTTCTGTTCGTATAGTGCCGACAGCTATGGTATGTTCACCAATCTCTGTCATTATCCGGCAGGGAAGCACGCGGCAGATGAGAAACGATGGATTATCGACTACGACACGGATGTGAACCACGGATGGATTCCTGAAGCACCGGTCACCTATAATGTGATAGGTAACATCAACGAATACCAGGTGTCAATAGGCGAGACCACCTTCGGCGGTCGTGAGGAGATGGTGGATACCACAGGTATCATCGACTACGGTAGTCTGATGTACCTCGGTCTGCAACGGGCCAAGACAGCACGGGAGGCTATCCTTGTGATGACATCCCTCGTGGAGAAATATGGTTATAACTCGGAAGGGGAGACGTTCACGATCTGCGATCCCAACGAAGCGTGGATCATGGAGATGATGGGCACGGGAACACCTGGCACGAAGTTCCATACCGACAAGGCACCGCGAGTGGTGTGGGTGGCGCTGCGTATTCCTGATGAGTGCATCTGTGCTCATGCCAACCAGAGTCGTATCACCACCTTCAACCAGAAGGATAAGAAGAATGTGATGTTCTCCAAAGGTATGATCCAGTATGCCCGCGACATGGGATGGTTCAGCGGCAAGGATGCGGAGTTCTCGTTCAATGCGGCCTTTGCTGCTCCCGACTTCTCCGGTCGTCGTGCTTGCGAGGCTCGTGTATGGAGCTTCTTCAATCATTTCTCCAATGACATGGATCGCTACGTGGATTATGCCGCAGGCATCGTGAAGGATGCAGAGCCGATGCCATTGTGGATCGTGCCTAACAAAAAGGTGTCGCTGCAGGATATGCAGGCTTGTATGCGTGACCACTACGAGGGAACGCCGTTTGACTTGAGTAATGATATGGGACAGGGTCTGTGGGAGATGCCTTATCGTATCACACCGCTGAGCTTCAAGGTGGGGGATAAGAAGTATTTCAACGAACGACCCATCTCCACACAGCAGGCGGGTTTCTCATACGTTTGTCAGCTCCGTTCCTGGCTGCCTGATGCCATCGGCGGTATTATCTGGTTCGGTAACGATGACGGTAACATGGTGGCCTACACGCCGATCTATTGCAGTTCAACCCGTCAGCCGGAGTGTTATAACACCCCTGGAGCCGATGATGTGACGTTCTCTGATAAGAATGCATTTTGGGTATGTAACTGGGTGAGCAACATGGTGTATCCCCGCTATTCACAGATGTTCCCGTCATTGAAAGAGGTACGCGACTCCTTGGAGAACTCGTATCACACTGCACAGAAAGGGATAGAGGAGAAGGCATTGGCGCTCTATGAGAAGAATCCTGCAGAGGCGGTGTATTTCCTGAATAACTACGGTATTGAGAAGGCACAGCAGATGCTCGACCGCTGGAAACAGTTGGGTTGGTACCTGGTGGTGAAATACAATGATATGGTGGTGAAACCCGAGAAAGACGGGAAGTTCCTCCGCACAGAAACGGGCTTAGGGGCAAAAGTGCAACGTACAGGCTATCCAGAAAAGGTGGCTAAGCAGTTGGTGGAAACTACCGGCGACCGCTTTGCGGTGCCGGAGTAGAATTCGTTAATTCGAAATCACGAAATAACGTAATCACGTAATCACGTAATCACGTAATAACGAGATTAAGACTAATATTGTCGGAGGGCAGCGAGCAATTCGTTGTTCTCCGATTTGTTTCCTACGGTGATACGCAAACAGTTCTGACAGAGCTGCACACGATGACGGTTGCGCACGATGATGCCACGGTCCACGAGGTAGTTGTAGATCTTTTGCGCATCCGTTACTTTCACGAGGAAGAAGTTCGCATCGGTAGGATAGACCTTCTCGGTGATGGGCAGCAGGGCAACGTTCTGCATCATACGTCCACGCTCCTGAATCAGCATCTTCACCCATTTGTCGGTCTCATAGGGATCTTTAAGGGCCTCCATGGCCTGCTGCTGCGTGAGCTGGTTCACATTATACGGGTACTTTACCTTATTATATAATGCAATGATATCGGGCTGGGCAAAAGCCATTCCCAAGCGGATGGCAGCACAGCCCCACGCCTTACTGAACGTGTTCAATACAATCAGGTTCGGGTATTTCTGGATATCCAGTCGTAAGGGACGCTCAGCAGAGAAGTCACTGTAGGCCTCATCCACAATAACGAGTCCTTCAAAGCCCTCGATCACCTTCACGATCTCCTCACGCTGAATACTATTACCTGTGGGATTGTTAGGAGAGCAGAGCCAGATCATCTTGGTCTTGTCATCGCAGGCAGCAAGGAGTCGGTCGGCAGTCACCTGGTAATGCTCGTCCAATAACACAGGACTGTACTCGACATCATTGATATCGGCACAAACCTTGTACATGCCGTAGGTAGGCTCCATGGCCACTACATTATCGATGCCCGGACGGGTGAAGCAGCGGTAGGGTAGGTCGATGGCCTCATCACTGCCGTTGCCAAGGAAGATCCAATCCTCGGGTACACCCTTCACCTGTGCAATTCGCTTCTTCAGTTCCAGCTGCAGCGGGTCGGGATAACGGTTGAAAGGTTGGTTGTACGGATTCTCGTTGGCATCGAGGAAGACGTGTGCCACATGACCGCTATATTCGTTTCTTGCACTGCTATAGGGTGCCAGATTCCAGATGTTCTCTCTTGTCAGCTCTTCTAAACTCTTCATCGTCGTCAATTATCAATTGTCAATTACCAATTGCGCCTATGCGCAATGTCATCGCATTCTTATGTGCCACCAGTTCTTCGTTCTCAGCCATTACCTCCACGGCATGTCCGATACTGCGTATTCCTTCTTCTGTGAGATGCTGGAAGGTGACCTTTCGGTTATAGCTGTCGAGGTTCACGCCACTATAGGCGGTGGCATAACCATGGGTAGGCAGGGTGTGATTCGTGCCGCTGGCATAGTCGCCTGCACTCTCACATGCATATTGTCCTAAGAACACGCTACCCGCATTCACCACCTTTTCAGCCAATGCTTCATAGTCGTGAGTGGCAATAATCAGGTGTTCAGGAGCGTAAGCGTTACTCAGGTCCATAGCCTCCTGACCCTCGTGAACCAATACAAAAGTAGAGTTCTCCAAGGTCTTGGCGGCCAACTCCTTACGAGGAAGTTGCTCCAATTGTTTCTCCACCTCTTTCTTAACAGCATCAATCATTGCTTCCGAGGTGGAGATCAGGAATACCTGTGAGTCGATACCGTGTTCAGCCTGCGAGAGAAGGTCGGCTGCCACAAAGTCGGGACGACTGCTCTCATCGGCAATCACGCATACCTCTGACGGTCCTGCGGGCATGTCGATAGCCACATCATGCAGTGATACCTGTTGCTTGGCCGCCATCACATATTGGTTACCAGGACCGAAGATCTTATATACCTTCGGTACACTTTCCGTACCATAGGCCATGGCACCGATAGCTTGTACGCCACCGGCCTTGAAGATTCTGTTCACGCCGGCAATACGTGCCGCAGCAAGAATGGCGGGATTCACCTTTCCTTCGCGGTTGGGCGGTGTACAGAGTACGATCTCCTTACAACCTGCGATCTTTGCTGGGGTGGCGAGCATCAGTACGGTACTGAACAGTGGGGCAGTTCCACCAGGAATGTATAGACCTACCTTCTCGATGGGAACACTCTTCTGCCAGCAGGTAACACCCGGTGCTGTTTCCACACGGATGCCCTCATAGCGCTGTGCCTCATGGAAAGCTTTGATATTCTGATGGGCGATGCGGAGGGAGTTCTGCAGATCTTCGCTGACCAGCGTCATGGCCTCGTCGATCTCTGCTTCACTGACGGCCAATGAAGAAAGCGTTACATGGTCGAACTTCTCTTCGTAGGATATCACGGCCTCGTCACCATGGGCGCGGATGTCGTCTAACACGCTCTTCACCACACTGTTCAACTGCGACACGTCCAGATGCGGACGTTCCACAATCTTTGCCCAATCACCTCTCTCAGGATATCGTATAATTTTCATTTTCTTGCCTCTTGCTTAACTTCGTTGACTTTTGTCACGACTCGGCCAATCATGCTAGCATGGTGGCGCTCGCTGCTTCAAAAGTTCTTGCTTCTTGCTTCTTGCCTCTCACTTCTCACCTCTCACTTCTCACCTCTCACCTCTATAATATCATCTTCTCGATAGGTGTCACCAGGATGCCCTGTGCACCTAACTCTTTCAGCTTACCGATAATCTCCCAGAACCGTTTCTGGTCGAGCACCGTATGTACACAGCACCATTCCTTGTCAGCTAGCGGGATGATGGTCGGACTCTTCAAGCCCGGCAGTACCTCAACGATCTCATCGAGCTTAGCCTTCGGTACGTTCATTCGTACATATTTCTTATCCTCAGCCTGACGCACGGCCTCGATGCGGAAGAGCATATCGGCCAGTATCTGTTTCTTATCCTCACTCAGGTCCTTGTTACCGATGAGCAGGGCCTCGCTCTTCATCACCACTTCCACCTCACGCAGGTTGTTGCTCACCAAGGTGGAGCCACTGCTGACGATGTCGAAGATACCGTCGGCCAGACCGATACCCGGACTGATCTCCACACTACCGGTAATCACATGGATATCAGCATCGATGCCTTTTTCTTCCAGGAAGCGACGCAAGATAAAGGGGTAGGAAGTGGCAATCTTCTTACCATTGAACCACTCTAATCCTGGATACTCAATACTCTTGGGGATGGCCAGACTCAAACGGCACTTGCTGAAGCCTAAGCGCTGGATAATCTCAGCGTTCTCGTTACGTTCCACGAACTCGTTCTCACCCACCACACCGATGTCGGCCACGCCACTGGCCACACTCTGCGGAATATCATCATCACGCAGGTATAGCACTTCGAGGGGGAAGTTAGACGACTGAACCAACAATGTGCGCCTGGTGGCACTGATCTTGATGTCGGCTTCTGTCAGGAGGTTGATGGTGTCTTCGAACAGACGACCTTTGGATTGTACAGCGATTCTTAACATATCTGTTACTTATTAATTTCTATCTTTTTCCTCTTTCTGTTGAAAGAGTGTTATCAAAAACGCTGCAAAGGTAATACTTTTTTCTTGATTGTCAAAAAGAATTGTTATTATTGTGGTTTGAACCTTACACTTCGTGTCTTTCCTCTAAAGAAAACTTAAAAATCTGTATCCTACAGTCATATTAATCAGGATTATTATGTATTTTTGCATGGTAAATAGGAATTATGAGGAAAATGAAGGCAAACATGTGTCTCCTGCTACTGTCGGCAATCACCCTTCTTGGTAGTTCTTGCAGTAAGCATAAAGATGAAAAAGTAAAGGCTCCCATAAGGGTCAAGACAGAATTGGCTAGTTCGCAAAGTCATGGTCCCGGACAGCAATCATACGTCGGCATCATTGAAGAGAATGAAGGAACAGCCGTCAGTTTTACAACGATGGGTGTGGTGAAACGCGTACTTGTACATGAAGGACAGACTGTGGGGAGAGGACAGCTGATTGCTGTGATGGATGATACCCAGGCCCGAAACGTGCTGGCAGGTGCTGAGGCTCAGATGTCGCAGGCTAATGACGCCCTTCAGCGCTATCAGATGCTTCATGATAATGGTTCTTTGCCAGAAGTGCAGTGGGTGGAGATACAAAGCAAGGTGGCACAGGCAAAATCACAGTTGGCCGTAGCGAAGAAGAATCTTGCCGACTGTCGGCTGATTGCTCCTGTAAGCGGCATCATCGGTAAGAAAATGGTTGGAGCCGGTGAAACGGCTATGCCCTCACAGGCTGTCGTAACAATTCTCGATATCCATACTGTAAAAGTAAAGGTGTCTATCCCCGAGAAAGAGATGGGAGAGATTCATGCGCATACCCCGTCAACGATAGAAGTGGAGGCCGTGCAGAAACAAGTCAGCGGCGGTCGTATAGAGAAAGGAGTACAAGCCGATGCCCTTACCCATACCTATGATGTTCGCATCCATGTGGCCAATCCTGATCGGAAGCTGATGCCTGGTATGGTGGCCACTGTTACGTTAGGCAATGCCCATGGCCCAGCCTACACCCGTTATACCACCTTACCTGTTACCTGTGTACAGAGACAATCCAATGGCACCCTTTTTGTGTGGACCGTTGCCAACGACAGCACAGTACATCGAACACCAGTCACGGTAGGATCAACAACGGGGAACCGTCTCACCATTACCAGCGGAGTGGGACAAGATAATCGGGTGGTTACCGAGGGCTATCAGAAGTTGAGTGAGGGAACGAGCGTGATATACTAATTGACAATTGGTCATTGACAATTGATAGTTATGAAGAAGATGAGTTGGCTAAGATGGCCCTTGGAACATTATTCTATCACATTGCTGATTATTGTGATCTTGTTCTTTCTCGGCATTTTCGGCATGTATGAGATGCCGAAGGATGAGTTCCCAGCCTTCACCATCCGTCAGGGTGTGGTGATTGCCGTCTATCCTGGTGCCACTGCCGAAGAAGTGGAAGAACAGGTGGCTCGTCCTTTGGAACGTTACCTGTTCACCTATGGAGAGGTATGCAGGAGCAAGACCACTACGACAGCTCAGAACGGGATGTGCATCGTGATGGTGAGACTGAACGATGATGTCAATAACAAAGACGAGGTATGGAGCAAGGTTAAGCACGGTCTTACTCTTTTCAAACAGTCGTTGCCGAGTGGAGTAATGGCACTGGTGGCTAATGATGACTTCGGGAACACTTCCGCCTTGTTGATTGCCATAGAGAGTGGTCAGCGTAGCTACCGCGAGCTGCAAGACTATAGTGATCATCTCAGCGACCGTCTTCGGCGCATTCCAACAGTAGCCAACGTCCGTATCTACGGCGAACAGAAGGAGCAGATCAGTCTGTATGTTGATCGTCAGCGTCTGCAAGCATACGGTATCGGTCAACAACTACTGTTCAGTCGTCTGCAATCGCAAGGCATCACCACGATGAGCGGCAGTGTGGACGATGCCGATCAGCAGATACCTATCCATATAGCACCCACAGAGAACTGTGAGGAGGAAGTGGCTAATCAGATCATTTTCAGTGATCCGGCAACGGGGAAGATGGTAAGAGTGCGTGATGTGGCACGGGTGGTGCGCGAATACGACAGTTCGGAAAGCTACATTGCTCAGGATGGTCATCCCTGCGTGCTCCTTTCCTTGGAGATGACTCCCGGAAACAATATCATGCAATATGGCAGGGAAGTGGATCAGGTGCTGAACGACTTCCGTATGAACGAGTTGCCTGAAGATGTGACCATCACCCGGATTGCCGACCAGCCCAAGGTGGTAGGGAAGAGCGTGAACGATTTTCTGCGCGACTTGCTTATCTCAATGGTGATCATTATCCTGGTGATGATGGTGCTGTTCCCTTTGCGTTCCGCCATTGTTGCTGCCATTACCATACCGCTGAGCACCTTCATCTCTGTTTCCATCATGTATCTGATGGGTATCGAACTGAATATCGTTACCTTGGCTGCTCTTATCGTGGTATTGGGAATGGTGGTGGACAACTCCATCGTGGTGATTGACGGCTACTTGGAATACCTCGGGAAGGGTGTCGATCCCAAGGAAGCGGCCATCAGCTCGGCCCGACAGTATTTCATGCCAATGGCTTTGGCTACGTTATGTATCTGCGTGATCTTCTATCCACTGCTTTACACGATGACGGGCGGTTTCCATGATGCCTTGAAAGACTTCCCTGTCACCATCACTGTGAACCTGGCGGTATCTCTTTTCCTTGCCGTTACGGTGATACCGTTCCTTGAGGTGATGATTATCAAACCCGAAAAGGTGCAGACTGGTGGGAATACCATTACACGATGGGTTCAAAATACTTATAATCAGGTGTTGAACTTCACATTCCGCCATCCTTGGCTCACCATCGGCGGTGGAATCGCTGTCATCATCCTTTCACTACTGATTGTGTTCACCTTGAAGATCAGGGTGTTCCCCTTTGCCGACCGCGACCAGTTCGCCGTGGAATTCTTCCTGCCGGAAGGGAAGGGAATCAGCGAAACCCGACAGATTGCCGATTCCCTGCGGAATGTGTTGCAACAGGATGAAGATGTGAAGAGCATTACCAGTTTCGTGGGCTGTTCATCTCCGCGTTTCATGGTTTGTTACGCTCCGCAGATGGCAGGAAAGAACTATGCCCAGTTCATCGTGAATACCAAATCGCAGAAAGCTACTCTCGACCTGCTGGCCAAATACCAGCCAGCATGGAGCGAAGCCTTCCCCCAGGCATATGTGCGGTTCAAACGTCTCGACTACCTGGAGGTGCCTGAATTGGAATACCGGTTCTATGGTGAAGATCTCGACTCGCTCCATGTCGTAGCCGAACGACTCATGGCACGGATGCGTACCATGCCGGAACTGGAATGGGTGCATACCGATTTCTTACAACCTTTCCCTGTGATTGATGTGGAACTGGATCCCATAGCATCAGCACAACTGGGCGTTACCCGTACCACGGCCGCGCTGGCCCTGAGCGCAACCACTGGGAAACTGAAGGTAGGACAGATTTGGGAAGGGAACTACGAGTTGCCTGTTGTGGTGAAAGATGATAGTGACATGACTTTCTCAGATATCGAGAACATGGGAATAGCCACCCCGATGTCAATGGCTTCTTCGTCACTGTCACAGTTGGATCTTTCTGACAATTTCTCTCCCAACAGTACGATTCCACTCAGACAGATTGCCAAGGTCCAGCCCAAGTGGAGCGAAAGTCGTATCATGCATCGGGGAGGGGAGCGCTGCATCACGGTTACGGCACAGTTTGCCCAGGGTGTCTATGCGGCCCCCGTGGAGAGTCGCATAGCAGACATCATGAAACATGAGATACCCTTGCCGCAAGGTGTACGTGCTGAGGTGGGAGGAGAGATAGAGTATGATGCCGAGGCACTGCCTCAGATCTTCGCCGGCGTGGCCATCGCCATGGTAATCATCTTCTTCTTCCTCTTATTCAACTTCAAGAAATATGGTATCACCATCGTGTGTATTGCTGCCCTCGGACTGATGTTGCCTGGTGCCCTGATCGGTCTGGGATTGATGAACCGTACCTTGGGTCTTACCTCTATCATGGGTGTCATCACTCTCATGGGAATGATCATGCGAAACGAGATCCTGATCTTTGAGCATGCCCTTGGCTTGGTAAAACAGTATAAGTTGAGTCATCCGAAACCCGTTAAGGCAACGAAAGAACAAAGGAAAGCCTACAAGAAGGCATATAACGAGGCTGTAAAACAGGCTGCCTACGAGGCAGGTAAGCGACGCATGGTACCTATCTTCCTTACTACGGCTACGACGGCTGTGGGTGTGGTTCCGATGATTATTGCACAGAGCTCGTTCTGGATGCCGGTGGGTGTAACCATCTTTGCCGGTGGTATTGGTTCTTTGATCATGGTGGTTACCATGCTGCCTGTGGTGTATTGGAAAGTTTCGACAAAGAATTGAAGAAATGAAGTGTTTAAGAATAGAAGTCATGAGAAAAATCTTTGCAATGATTCTTTGTTCGCTGTGCTGCGTTGGTACTACAGCCCAGTCTGTTTATACCTTGACCCAGCTCAAGGACTCTGCTTTGCAACACAATAATGCCGTTCTAAGTGCACAACAGAATATCTCGATTGCCCAGGAACAGCGCAAAGAGGCTTATACCCATTATTTCCCAAGCGTCAGCGGAACGGGAATGTGGTTCAATGCCAACAAGGGAATGGCCAAGATGGATATGAACCCGTCGGAGATGATTTCTCCTGAATTGGGAATGGCATTGAGTCAGACACTCCCCCCAGAGGCGCTTGCTGCCTTGGGTAACCCCATGAGCATGACCATGATGAAGAATGGTACCATTGCCTCTCTCACAGCCACACAGCCCCTTTTTGCCGGCGGCCAGATTGTCCGTGGCAACCAACTGGCCAAGGTGGGTGAGGAAGTTAGCAGAATACAACTACGGCAGTCGGTAAACGAAGTGGAGAAAACCACAGAGGCGTATTATTGGCAGTTGGTGTCGTTGCAGGAGAAGGTAAGGACACTGGATGCTGTTGATTCGCTCCTGGCTAACCTTTATAAGGATGTATCTGTAGCGGTAAAGGCTGGGGTGGCTTTGCGGAACGATCTTCTGCAGGTGCAGCTCCGTCAGAATGATATTGCCAGTCAGCGGGTGAAGCTCATGAATGGTATCAGTTTAGTAAAACTACTGACAGCACAGTATTGCGGATTGGCGGATCATGATTTCACCATTGTGTATGACGAGTACAGTGGCTCTCCCGAGATGCCGAAGCCGATGAACGAAGAAGGAAAACAGTCTTCCCTATCCTTGTTGCCCGAATACCAACTATTGGAGAAACAAGTGGAAGCAACCGACCTCCAGCGGAAGATGGCTTTTGGGCAGAATCTGCCTACCGTCGCGGTGGGAGCTGGATATAACTATCATAACCTGTTGGGTAACGACCGCACCTTCGGTATGGTTTTTGCTACCGTGAGTATTCCCATATCCGACTGGTGGGGTGGTTCTCATACGGTGAAAAGGAAGAAGATGGAGCATCAGAAAGCCATCGACCAACTCACCGACAATGCCGAGTTGCTAATGATCCGTATGCAAAAGACTTGGAATGATGTGGAGGAGGCTCGTCAACAGTTGACGATTGCCGACAAGAGTATCGAACAGGCTGCAGAAAACCTTCGTTTGAATCAGAACTATTACCAGGCAGGAACCTGTAGGATGAGTGATCTCCTGGAAGCACAATTGCTCTATCAGCAGGCACTTGACAAACGTACGGAACTTTTTGCCGATTACCAGAACAGACTGTTGGAATACCGACAGGCGATAGGGGAGAGATGATGAAAAAAAAGAAGAATGAAAAAGGTTAGTCTGTTACTCGTTATCTGTGTCATCTGTCTTACTTCGTGCCAGAAGGAAAAGCAGGATACCCGACTCGTCACTCCTTGGGGTGAGGTGCAGACAGATAGTGTACCCGTTTCAGATACCTTCACTTTGAAGGATATCCAGACCAACGGTGAGATGATTATGTTGACGCTGTCTGGTCCGGAAACCTACTACGACTACCACGGTAAGGGTATGGGTGCGCAGTTTCTCTTGTGCGAGAAGTTCGCACAGAGCCTTGGCGTATCATTACGGGTGGAGTTGTGTAAGGATACCTTGGAGATGATCTGGAAGCTGGGACGCGGTGAGGCGGATGTGATTGCTTATATGCTGCCCGACAGTATCATGAAGGTGTTACCGGATTCCATCCTTGGTAGTGATAGTCTGAAGTTTTGCGGTGTTGAAGGTCGTTGGCTGGTGCAGTCGACGAACACGGAACTTGCCGATGCACTCAATCAATGGTACAAGCCGAACATGTTGGCGGATATCAAGGAGGAGGAGCATCGGTTGCTGACTACCGCGAGTGTGAAACGTCATGTCTATTCGCCGTTCCTCAACAGAAGCACGGGCGTGATCTCCAAATATGATGATCTGTTCAGAAAATACGCGCCTTTGGCGCGGTGGGACTGGCGCTTGATGGCCGCCCAGTGTTATCAGGAGAGTTGCTTTGATCCACAGGCAAGGTCATGGGCTGGGGCTCGCGGACTTATGCAGATCATGCCGGGAACGGCTGCGCACTTAGGACTGAGTATGAGTGATATCCATACACCGGAGCCAAATATCTCGGCTGCCGCCCGTTACTTGCAGGAACTGAGCAGTACGTTCCAGGATATTCCCAATGTCACCGAACGACAGAACTTCGTGCTGGCAGCCTATAATGGTGGTGCCATGCATGTAAGGGATGCGATGGCTCTGACCCGTAAGAATGGTGGAAATCCGCAGCGATGGGGTGATGTGGCACGCAACATGTTGCTGCTGCGTGAGCCCGCAGGATATAACGACCCGGTGGTGAAACATGGTTATATGCGGGCTAACGAGACTGTCGATTACGTCGATCGCATCCGTGCCCGCTATGCACAATACCGTGGTGTGCCGATGGGTAAGCTCCCATCAGCAGGTGGCAGCATTTCTCCCGTGGCACCTCGTAAGGCCAAGAAGAAATACAAGTATCACGTTTGATTATAGTACGCCTTTAGTGGATGGCAGTTCGTAGTGGTAGATGTCACGACGTACTGCCATTTTCAGTGCACGAGCCAGCGCCTTGAAGATCCCTTCAATCTTATGATGTTCGTTCTGTCCTTCCGCCTTGATGTTCAGGTTCATCTTGGCCGCATCACTCAGACTCTTGAAGAAATGGAGGAACATCTCTGTGGGCATCTCACCGATGCGCTCACGTTGGAACGTGGCATCCCATACGAGCCAGGGACGACCACCGAAGTCGAGTGCCACCGAGCACAGACAGTCGTCCATCGGCAGACAATAACCGTAGCGCTCAATACCACGCTTGTCGCCTAATGCCTGCAGAATACACTCACCCAATGCAATAGCCGTATCTTCAATCGTATGGTGCTCATCCACATGCAGGTCACCTTTGGTATGAATCAGCAGGTCCATCATGCCGTGCTTACCGATCTGCTCAAGCATGTGGTCGAAGAAGCCCAATCCTGTGGAGATATCGCATTTGCCTGTGCCGTCGATATTCAGTTTGACGTGTATATCCGTCTCCTTGGTCGTCCTTCTCACTTCAGCCACACGTTCTCCTGCAAAGAGGATCTCGGCAATCTTATCCCAGCTCATCTCATCCAGAATCAAGGACTTGCACCCAAGGTTTTCTGCCAGTTGACGGTCGCTCTCGCGGTCACCAATCACATAACTTCCGGGAATATCGTAGTCGGGGTTATTGAGATACTCCGTGAGCATCCCAATGCCTGGTTTACGGTTGGGGTGGTTATCCTCGGGGAAGTGGGGATCAATCTTGATATCATCGAAGGTGATTCCTTCGCCCTCAAGGGTTTGCAGGATGAAGTTATGAACAGGCCAGAAGGTGTCCTCTGGGAACGAATCCGTTCCAAGTCCGTCCTGGTTGCTTACCATGACAAAACGGAAGTCAAGGTTCTGACGGATGAATCCTAAGTTCTTGAACACCCCTTTTACAAATTTCAGTTTCTCGAAAGCATCGATCTGCTCATCGGCAGGCTCTTCTATCAGCGTGCCATCACGATCAATGAATAGTATCTTTTGCGCCATATGTATATACTGTTTAACTGTCAACTCTCCGCTCGGCCCGCAGGGACGCTTGCCAGAGCAAGAACTTTCAACTCTCAACTGTCATAAAGTTTTCTTTCTCCTGCTCCTTTGCCTTGATGGAACCATAGATATAGTAGGCCACGAACAGGGCGAAGATGATCATGATGTAATAAACGAAATAGACCACCACCGAAACACCATAGGCCAAGAAGTGGAAATAGCTTGGCAGACCCGCCTCGTCGCCTTGTATTACACCTTGTAGCGAGATGCCATAGGCAGTGAATAGGATAATCAGCGGTAAGGAGATAATCGTTATAACTACTGACAATAGGATGCCGACCACCAGAAGGGTGATGAACAGATATCCCCAGTGCTTCATTCCTGTCTTCCATCCCTTGAAAAAGATTTGGTGGAAGCGAGTTTTTATCTCCACGAAATACTGCATGATGATATAGACGATGGGGAGTAGCAGCAAGACGAAGACTATTCCTACCAACGTTACGATTCCCATTGTCTTGAAATAGGCCATCTGCTGCTGTTGCATCAAGATCATCGGATCTGTCTGGGGAATGCCTGCCGTGGCGTCGCTTGGAGTTGTAAAGTGATTGATGGCAACGCCGATCAATGAAACGATGATGGAGATGATGGTTATCAGGAACAATAACCATAGCGATGCCTTGAGGGCACGCAGGATGTTCCACGATAACGACTGCTGGTTAAGCAACATCATCAACCTACCTGTGAATGCCAGATCGGCCGCAAAGACAAGGACCATCAGGGCGAATCCTGTGATGATGTTCACCACCGATAGCGACGGCTGACCATAAACCCTGAACTGGTTCAGTACGAATACACCGGTGATGAGAGCCAACACCAGCGCATACGGCCAGATATGCTTGAGTATCACCTTATAGTTGTCGGTGAACAAATTATATGCTGCCTTGATTGTAGCACGGTATCCCCGGCTCTTGATCAGTTCTTCTTGTTTCAGTTGTACCATGTTTGTCATCCAATTATCAACGAATGCTATTATTTGCTGCAAAGGTAACGAAAGTTAGTCGCACATCCAAAAGAATGCATGTTTTTTTTCCAATCTTAAGTTTTTTACATTATTGGCATTAGTCACTCCAATTTGTGGACATTAGAACCCTATTTTTCGCTTTTCTTTTGCATTAAGCCTTTCGTTATTACAATATGAATACAGTTCGTCAATAACACTTTCAGATTCACCATGAAGGATGTTTCTAATAGTGTAGTGTCGGGCAATGTTCTCTATCTGACCACCGCTGAAATCGTATTGGGTGGCGAGTGTACGAATGACATTCTCTTCAAGAGTAGGTATCATCGTGTGCCAAATGCTCATGCGAGCTTCGAGAGTCGGTTGTTCGAACTTGATCTTATAGAGAAACCGACGTTCGAAGGCCTTATCCATATTACCTGCCAGATTAGTGGTTGCAATAAGGATGCCGTCAAGGTTTTCCATTTCCTGAAGGATAATGTTCTGGATGGAGTTCTCCATCTTATCAACAGCTCTTTCTGCTCCTTCCTGACGTTTGTTAATAATAGCATCAGCTTCGTTGAAGAGGAGGATAGGGGTCACCTCGCTTTTCTTCACTTGCTCACGATAGTTGTCGAACAGGCTTTTGATATTCTTCTCGCTTTCACCAACCCAGCAACTTTTAATCTGTGAGATATTCACCTGCATGATGTCGCGGCCAGTCTTGCGAGCAAGCTGGAGCACAGTTTCCGTCTTGCCAGTTCCAGGAGCACCATAGAACAGACAAGTAAAACCACAACGGAAACCAGAGTCTTTCATGCGAGAATGTACTTCTTGGTAGTGGGTATTCTCCAGCAACTGGCTCAACTCGTCAATCTGTGCTTGAATGTTCTTGCCATAGAATAGCTGCTTTTCGGCAATCTTCTCACATTTAACAATATCTTTTCGTTGGTCGTTATTGGTCCTGTTACTCAAATCCAACTCCGGGAAAAGTTCATCTTTCGCTTTCTGAGTCATGCGGAACGACTCACGATCCAACATACCGTTATCATTGTTGTTCTCTATTATGTCCTCTATAAAAAGCACGTGTCTGCCTCTGGCTAACTGATTTTTAGCCCGATTCCATGTCCGCTTGTTGTCATAAAGGAAATCAATGTCGTGGAAAAGAATGTTATTGTCGTTGTTATTGACATACAGATGACAAAAGAGCAGAAAAAGCATCATTTCTTCTCCCATTTCTTCCCATCCATACTGTTTGATGGCTTTTGTGAACAGTAGTTGCGGATTGTCTTCCAAAAGTGAATTAATCTTCTGGCTCATGGCATCGAAGGTAATCTCATTGTCTTGACGTAATTGGAAGATTTCCTCCAACTCACCGAAGAGCTCCACACAGGTGAGGTTCGTACATTTCCTGGGGATATATTTCTCATCACGCTTGAATGCTTCTATTACATCGTAAGGAACGCGATAGGAGAGACTGCTTCGCCTCTCCCTGCAACAGCGAATCAATTC
>JAFZBK010000060.1 GCA_017561825.1 Prevotella sp. | reverse complement strand
TTGAAAATTGAAAATTACTACGTTGTATAGTAGTGAAAGATGTATAGTAATAAGGAGAGTGTAAACATACTGACTTCATTGCTGGTGGCTCACGGCATTCACCATGCAGTGGTGTGCCCAGGCAGTCGTAATGCACCCATCGTGCATAATCTCAACGAGTGTCCTGACATCCAGTGCTATCCCGTTACCGATGAACGTTCGGCGGGGTTCTATGCATTGGGTATGGCACAGGCATTAAAGAAGCCTGTGGCGGTATGTGTTACTTCTGGCTCTGCCTTACTCAACCTCGTGCCTGCCGTGGCCGAGGCTTACTATCAGCATATACCCTTGGTGGTGATCTCAGCGGATCGTCCTCCGCAATGGATTGACCAGTTGGATGGTCAGACACTTCCGCAACCTGATGCCTTAGGACGGTTTGTGAAGAAGGCTGTATCGTTGCCGGAACCGCATGATGAGGAGACGCGCTGGTACTGCAACCGTTTGGTGAATGAGGCATTGATCGTTAAACAGGCACCTGTACATATCAATGTGCCTTTGACAGAACCGCTGTTCAATTTCACCACACCTGTCTTGCCTGCTGAACGGAAGATCGAATTACTCCCTGCCGATATTACCAATATCACGCTCGGTCATGTACTGCGGATGTTCATGCAGGCCAAACGACCGATGCTGATTGCAGGTCAGCCCATGAATCCGAATCTCGATGAGGCTGTCATGTTAGTGGAAGAGGATGAACGATATGTTCCTGATTTCGTCTTGTTTGCCGGCGGCTCGATTGTCAGCAAACGTGTAAAGCGCTTCTTGCGGAAAGCAAATACTTCGTGGGCAGTGAACGCTACAGGTGAAGTGAATGACACCTTCATGAACCTCATGCATGTTGTTCAGGGAGATGAGGCTGTGGTGGTTGACCAGATCCGCTTTATGCTTGAACAGCAACCTCATCCTTTTGTGCAGATGTGGGATGAATTGTTGAGTCGTGTGCGTCAGCAGGCAGATCTTTTTGAACCTGCTTATTCGCAGATGGCAGTCGTGAAAGCCTTTGAACAACAGCTTCCAAAGCTCATTGAACAGGGTTCTATGTTCTATGTCCACTATGCCAACAGCATGTCTATCCGCTTGGCCAACATCTACGCCCGCCACCAAGTATATTGTAACCGCGGTGTCAATGGTATTGACGGTTCGCTCTCTACGGCAGCAGGCTTTTCGGTGGTAACAGATGATAGGGTGTTCTGTGTCATTGGCGACCTGAGTTTCTTCTATGACAGTAATGCGCTGTGGAACCGGAATCTTCGTGGTAACTTCCGTATCTTGTTACTGAACAATGGCGGTGGCGGTATCTTTCAACATCTAAAGGGATTGGATAAGAGTCCTGCCAGAGATCAGTTCGTTTCGGCAGCACATCATACTACTGCCGAAGGTATCTGTCAGCAGAATGATATCGTCTATCTTCGTGCTGAAAACATGGAAGAAGTGCAGAAGGGTATCGACACCTTATTATATATAAATAGCGAACGTCCTGTTCTGCTTGAAGTGATTACCCATGCAGAACAAGACGAACAGGTGTATCAGGAATACTTATCTTTCGTAAGCCTCTAATTTTCTTGCTTCTCACTTCTCACCTCTAAAAGTGGAGCATGTGAAACATGCGAAACTTTAGTCTTGATACTTGAACGATGATCCACCAAGGAACTCCCGCATGATACTGGTTGGCGGAATCTCCTTGTCGCTGACAGGGATGAAGAACCGGATGAACTTAAGCAGTCGGTGGGCTTCGGCGTATTCCGAACTGTTTCTTGGTACCGAGGAAAGGATGATCTCTGCATGAGGACGCAGTACGGCAAACTCGATGTTCAATGCTGAGTTGAACATGGCATCGGCCGTTTCCTGGAAGGGGAAGATCCACTGATCCTCTGCCTCACATACGTTCTTCCACTGAGCGATGGTCTGCTGTGCGGTATAAGCCCCTTTGTTGTAGTCGCGAATGATGCGACGCAGCAGTCGGTTGTCGCGGACGGGAATCCAGTTATGATCATCGAGCGAGATACTGGTAAGTGCCGAGATATAGATCTTGTATTTCAGCGAGTCGGGAATCTTCTTTGTCAGCAGTGGATTCAAGGCATGGATTCCTTCGATGATCAGAACGGTGTCGTTCGACAGCTTCAGCTTTTTCCCGTTCCATTCGCGTTTACCTGTCACGAAGTTATACTCAGGAATCTCCACGCGTTCCCCTTGCATCAATCGCAGGAGATGATCTTCAAGCAGGTTATACTCCACGGTCTCGATATTGTCGAAATCGTAGTCGCCATTGGGCAGCTTTGGTGTATCCAAACGGTTCACAAAGTAGTCATCAGTAGAGAACGACAGCGGGCGCAGTCCGCAGGCAAGCAGCTGCACGCTGAGTCGTTTACAGAACGTGGTCTTACCAGATGAAGAAGGACCGGTAATCAGTACCAGTCGTACAGGATTCTCCTCATCATGGAATCGTCGTTCAATCTCTTCGGCTATCTGCACGATCTTTTTCTCCTGGAGTGCCTCGCTCACTTGTATCAGTTCTGATGCATGACCTTTCAGGATGGCTTTGTTCACATCACCGGCATTGGATAACCGCATGATGATGTCCCATTTCGTCTTCTCGGCAAACATCTCGTAGGTCTTGGGCATATCCACCTTTTCCGCCAGTTGGGTGGGATTGTTCCAGTCGGGCACTCTTAACAGCATACCGTCGTGGTAGGTTTCCAGTCCCCACACCTTCAGATAGCCTGCAGAAGGAACCAGCGGTCCGTAGTAATAATCAGCGGTGTCGCCCAACATATAGTAATCGCTGTAGATCTGTCCGCTACTCTCCAGCAGTTTCACCTTGTCGGTCAGTCCTCGTTCCGCAAACACGCGGATGGCTTCCTCGGTGGTTGCCTCGTTACGACGGAACGGCATGTCGAGGTTGATGATCTCCTGCATCCGTTCACGGATCTGTTCCACATCACCTTCCGCCAACGGCTCGTTGCCCTTCTTCTTAAAGTTACAATAGTAACCGCGTGAGATGGTGTGCTCGATAAAGAGCTTGGAACCAGGGAAGAGATCCTGCGTGGCCTTGTAAAGTACGAAGCAGAGTGAGCGCACATAGACACGGAATCCAGAGCCCTCTCGTGCATCGAGGAACTCCACGTCACGGTTCTGGTACAAACGGAACTTCAGTCCTTGTGAAGCATTATTCACTTTGGCCGACACTACAGGGTAGGGCAGTTTGATGTCGTCGGCGAACTCTTGATATACATCCAACAGCGAGGTTCCCTCAGGGAAACTCTTGGTCATGTTGTTGTTCTTGCAGCGGATTTGTAGCATAGTTCAGGGGTTTTGTTTGCAAAGATACGAAAAATCTCCCAATATCAGCGTGTATTATTGTTTTATTTCGTACCTTTGAAGCCGAAACAACAATGAAGAATATGGAACATAGGGTATGGAAAACCATTCGTGAGTTCGAGGAGATTCTCTTCGAGGAGTATAACGGCATAGCAAAGATTACCATCAACCGACCGCGTTATCGGAATGCGTTCACGCCGAAGACCACACAGGAACTGAGCGAGGCATTCGCCTTGTGTAGGGAGATGTCGCACATCCGTGTGGTACTGCTGACAGGTGCGATGTCGCCTGTTCCTGAAGGTATGCGACTTGAGGATGTGAAGCATGCCTTCTGCTCGGGCGGTGACATGCATGTGAAAGGTCGTGGCGGTTATGTGGATGAAGAGGGCGTGCCGCGTCTGAGCGTGCTCGATGTGCAGATGCAGATCCGCAGATTGCCGAAGCCCGTTATTGCCATGGTCAACGGTTATGCTATTGGTGGCGGACATGTGCTACATGTGGTATGCGATCTGACCATTGCTTCAGAGAATGCAATCTTCGGACAGACAGGACCGAAGGTGGGCTCGTTTGATGCGGGTTTCGGTAGCAGTTATCTGGCCCGGATGGTAGGACAGAAGAAGGCGCGCGAGATATGGTTCCTGTGTAAACAATATACAGCGAAGGAAGCCGAGGCGATGGGAATGGTGAACAAGGTGGTGCCGCTCGACCAGCTGGAGGATACTTGTGTGGAATGGGCGGAGATCATGATGGAACGGTCACCCTTGGCTCTGCGTATGATCAAGGCTGGATTGAATGCCGAACTTGATGGTCAGGCGGGCATTCAGCAACTGGCTGGTGATGCCACGATGCTTTACTACTATCTTGATGAGGCCCAGGAAGGGGGTAAGGCTTTCTTGGAGAAACGAAAGCCTGACTTCGACCAATATCCCATTTTACCATGACGTATCATATAGAGGAGAAGGTGTTGCATTTCAAGCAACCTGCAGGAACGTCGCGAGGCATATATACCACGCGGCGCAGTTGGTTGATTGAGTTGACCGATGAAGCAGGACGTCAAGGAGTGGGGGAATGTGCCCCATTGCCTAATCTGTCGTGTGATGATCTTCCCGACTATGGAAAGAAACTGGAAGAGATCCTGAATGAGTGTCTCCCCAACTTAGACAATCTCTCATCTCTCATCTCTCATCTCCCATCTCTCATCTTTCATCTCTCATCTCCCATCTCTCATCTTTCATCTCTAAAAGATTTCCCTTCTATGCTCTTTGGCATTGAGACCGCCTTGCTAAACCTGAAAACTGGCTCCACAATGCTCTTCGATACGCCTTTTGGTCGTGGCGAGGAAGGTATTCCTATCAACGGATTGGTTTGGATGGGCTCTTTCGAGGAGATGCAGCAACGTATCGAACAGAAACTGGCTCAGGGTTTCCATTGTGTGAAACTAAAGATCGGAGCTATTGACTTCAATGCCGAACTCGAACTGCTGAAGAAGATACGCAGTCGTTACAGTCGTAAGGAAATCGAGCTGCGGGTGGATGCCAACGGAGCATTCTCACCAGATGAGGCTTTGCAGAAACTGGAACAATTGTCATTGTATGATATCCACTCCATCGAACAGCCCATCCGACAGCAGCAGTGGAGCGACATGGCATTGCTATGCAGGGAATCACCGATACCTATCGCGCTCGACGAAGAACTCATTGGTGTGAATGATTCGTTTACAAAAGCCCAGATGCTCGACATCATCAAACCGGCATATATCATCTTGAAACCCTCATTACATGGGGGGATGTCAGGAACACAGGAATGGATCCGACTGGCTGACGACCGAGGAATAGGTTCATGGATAACCAGTGCCTTGGAGAGTAATATCGGACTGAATGCCATTGCTCATCTCACGGCTTTTATCTATGGTCCGAACATCCAACGACCGCAGGGCTTAGGCACCGGTCAGCTGTTTACCGACAACATCCCTATGCCGTTGGAGATCCGTGGTGACAAACTATGGTATAAGACATCTTCAGATATAAAGGAATAACACAACATGGAAAGGAAACAGGAGATTTATCAGGTGACGTTGGTAGGAGGAGCAGTAAATATTCTGCTGCTGCTCGTTAAGTTTGTCGCAGGTTTCGTAGGACATAGTGCCGCCATGGTGGCCGATGCCGTTCACTCCCTGTCAGACCTGGTGACGGATGCCATCGTTCTGGTGTTCATCCGTATCAGCGATAAACCCGAAGATAAGTCACATGATTATGGTCATGGCAAGTTCGAGACACTGGCCTTGACCGTCATTGGTATGGCTCTGTTAGCCGTGGCGATTGGTATTGCATATAGCGGGGTGACCAAGATTGTTGATTGGTTGAACGGAACAGAGCTTCAGGCACCAGGGATGCTGGCTCTATGGGCTGCCTTGATATCCATCGTACTGAAGGAGGGTGTCTATCAATACTCTATGGTAAAAGCGAAGAAATTGAACTCGCAGGCTGTAGAGGCGAACGCATGGCACCACCGCAGTGACGCCCTGTCGTCGTTGGGTACCGCCCTCGGCATTGGCGGAGCCATCTTCTTAGGACAGCGGTGGACGGTACTCGATCCTGTAGCTTCCATCATCGTAGGTATCTTCATCATCAAGGTGGCTATTGACCTCCTTCGCAATGGCATTGGTGATTTGATGGAGCAGTCGTTACCAGAAGCTGTGGAAGAGGAGATACTACAACTGGTAGGGGAAGTGTCGGGAGTGGATGAACCGCATGACTTGCGGACACGTCGTATCGGAAACCACTATGCCATCGAACTGCATATACTGATGGATGGTAATCTTTCCCTATGTGATGCGCATGACAAGGCATCTGAAGTGGAGGATTTGCTGAGAGAACGCTATGGAAAAGACACTCATGTGGCCGTGCATGTGGAACCAAAGGACGTGAATGATGGTTGAGCAGGACGTGAAGGGGTTCCTTGCAGCATGGAACGATGAGAAAGATAGTGTGCTGGTACATACGAGTGGCTCTACCGGACAGCCTAAGTCGTTGTGGGTGGAGAAACAACGCATGCTGGCCTCTGCCCGTATTACCTGTGATTTCCTCGGACTGAAAGAGGGAGACACCGCCTTGCTTTGTCTTTCACCCGTTTATATAGCGGGGAAGATGATGATTGTGCGAGCCTTGGAAAGAGGGCTGCAACTGATCTGCGTGGAGCCTGACGGACATCCATTAAAGCAAGTTTCAGGACATGACGAGATTACATTCGCCGCGATGGTTCCCATGCAAGTGTATAATTCTTTGCAGGTGCCAGAGGAACGGAAACGACTGATGGGTATCAAACAGCTGATTATCGGTGGTGGAGCGATTGATGATGACTTGGCCAATGCACTGAAGGACTTCCCCCATGCGGTGTGGAGTACATATGGGATGACGGAAACACTCTCGCATATCGCACTTAGAAGACTAAACGGGACGGAAGCCAGTAACTATTATGAGCCCTTTGACAGTGTGGAGGTGTCGGTCAACAGCGACCATTGTCTGGTGATCCATGCCCCGCAAGTGTGTTCGCATCCACTTGTTACCAACGATCTCGCTGAGCTTGCACCCGATGGTCGTCGTTTCCGTATCATAGGCAGGAAAGACAATGTTATCTGTTCTGGAGGCATCAAGATCCAGATAGAAGAGATGGAGCGGTTGCTAAACCCCTATATTCCAGTACCTTTTATGGTAACCAAGGTGAAAGACGAGAAGTTCGGGGAGGCTGTCGTCTTATTGTCTTGTAACTCATCCGCACCACTCAAGGAGATCTGTCAAACCATTCTTCCTCCCTTTTGGTGCCCCCGACACTTTTTAACTGTTGACAGTCTGCCGACAACCGAAACAGGAAAACCTGCCCGTCACCAAGCAGAGGAATTGGTTAAGAAACTACTGAAGTAAAAAGTGGGATGAAACATATCATTCTGACAACCCGACTTTACAAAAGCACAATCAGACAAAAAAGATGAATATAAATTCATGAGAAACAGTCGTAAAACCCTCGGATTTGCTTTTCCGTATCAAAGAAATTTCATACCTTTGCAACTGTTTTCAAGGAATAAAAAGAATTCAATATCATTTATATATCAATTAATAATTAGTTATGTTTAAGAGTTTTCATGGATTCCATCTTGTGGAGGCGTACCACCAGGCACACCATGAACGCAAGTATCATCCCCACACTGTTGAGAAAAAGTTCGCTAAGGCACTGATCGTTGCTATCGTAACCTTGTTTTTGTGGAACGTACCGTCATCGTTTTTCGGTATTGAGGGTCTTACAGTGATCCAGCAACGTATTATCGCCATCTTTGCCTTCGCCACACTGATGTGGGTCATGGAGGTGGTTTCTTCATGGGCAACCTCATTGGGAATCATTGTCCTGATGCTGTTGTTCACTTCCGATAGCGGTATCAACTTTATGATGACCGGTGATAATATGGGAGAAAAGTTGTCGTATGTGAAAATCATGGCATCATTCGCTGATCCTACCATCATGCTGTTTATCGGTGGTTTCGTATTGGCGATTGCTGCTGCCAAGACCGGTCTGGACGCACAGTTGGCTCGGGCACTGCTGAAACCTTTCGGTACGAAGAGTGAGAACGTGCTGCTGGGCTTCATCCTGATTACAGGTCTTTTCTCTATGTTTGTTAGTAACACGGCAACGGCAGCTATGATGCTGGCCTTCCTGACACCTGTGTTCAAGCAGCTTCCTCCAGAGGGAAAGGGTAAAATCGCCCTCGCGTTGTCCATTCCCGTTGCAGCAAACTTGGGTGGACTGGGAACCCCGATTGGTACACCGCCGAACAACATCGCACTGAAATATTTGAATGATCCCGCAGGACTGAACCTCGGACTGGGCTTCGGACAGTGGATGGTATTCATGGTGCCCCTCGTGGCAGTCTTGCTGTTGATCAGCTGGATCCTGATCAAGAACATCTACCCCTTCACCCAGAAGCGGATTGAGCTGGAGATTGAAGGAACCATGAAGAAAGGTAAGAATACCTGGATCGTTATCGTTACCTTCATCCTTACCGTTCTGCTCTGGATGACAGATAAGCTGACAGGTATTAACAGTAATACCGTGGCACTGATTCCTGTAGTGGTGTTTGCCATGACAGGTGTGCTTACCAAGTACGACTTGGAAGAGATCAACTGGAGTGTGCTGTGGATGGTGGCCGGTGGCTTTGCCCTTGGCTACGGACTGAACGGTTCTGGACTGGCAGAGAATGCCGTGAAGAGCATACCGTTTGGTGACTTCTCTCCTGTGGTCATTCTGATCATTTCCGGTCTAATCTGCTACCTGCTCTCGAACTTTATCAGTAACTCGGCTACAGCAGCCCTGCTCATGCCGATTCTTGCCGTGGTTTGTACAGCCATGGGCGATAAGCTGGGTGCTATCGGAGGTACCTCAACTGTACTGATTGGTGTGGCCATTGCCGCATCAAGTGCTATGATTCTCCCTGTGAGCACTCCACCGAATGCCTTGGCTTTCTCTACCAACCTGGTGCAGCAGAAAGACATGGTGAAGATCGGTATCATCGTGGGTGTAATCAGTATGATTATTGGTTACACGATGATGTACTTCGTTGGAAAATTCGGCTTGATTTAATAGAATACGAATGAGTAATCATCCCTTCACGATAACAATATTGCGCTGGTTCTCTGAGAACCGGCGCAATTTGCCTTGGAGGGAAACTACCGATCCCTATGCCATCTGGCTGAGCGAGATCATTCTTCAGCAGACGCGCATCCAACAGGGCACAGCCTATTGGGAACGCTTCATGCAGAAGTTCCCAACGGTTGAGTCGTTGGCATCCGCCAGTGAGGATGAAGTGTTACGACTGTGGCAAGGACTGGGTTACTATAGTCGTGCCCGAAACCTGCATGCGGCTGCAAAGCAGATCGTGGAAGCAGGCGCTTTTCCTGACACTCTGGAAGGGATCAAACGTCTTAAGGGCGTAGGCGACTACACCGCGGCTGCCATCGGCTCCATCGCTTTCGGCATACCTGCCGCTGCTGTAGATGGAAACGTCTATCGGGTGTTGGCACGTCACTTCGGGATGGATACTCCTATCAATACGACAGAAGGAAAGAAGATCTTTACCTCCTTGGCACAGGAACTGTTACCCAAGGATGAGGCTTCTGCCTTCAATCAGGCCTTGATGGACTTCGGCGCACTGCAGTGCACACCCTCTTCACCACGTTGTGTGAGTTGTCCGCTGACCGAGACTTGCGAGGCGTTGCGGACAGGAAAGGTGGAGCAATTACCTGTGAAGAAACGCACATTGAAGATTCAGACGCGTCGTCTTACTTATATATATATAAGGTGTAAGGGACAGACCGCTATTCATCGTCGTGCGGCAGGTGATATCTGGCAAGGTTTATGGGAACCCGTTAATTTGGAGCATACGCAACTATCGGTTCCTGAAGGGGAACTGCGACTGGTGCAACAAAACGTGAAGCATGTGCTTACACACCGTATCCTGTTGGCTGATTGCTATCTGTGGGAGACAATAGAACGTCCCTCTCTGCCAAAAGAGTATATCTGGGTGGATGAGGAAAGTTTGGATAGCTATGCTCTCCCCCGATTAATTGAACGTCTTATCCCTCTCTGTAGAAGTCAAGTGCTTCCTTGATCTCTTCTGTCGTGGCGGTCTGGTTGATACGTATATCCCCGATACCGCCCAACAACGTGAAGTTGATGATACCAGATGTGTTCTTTTTGTCGTGTGTCATCAACTCAATCAACTGATCATAATCGTCACAAGTGATATCGAAGGTACCGTAGTGCTCGCGGATAAAGGTAACGGTCTGGCGCATCTGATCCACAGGGAACCCCGTCTTGATCACCGACAGATATAATTCGCAGATGATGCCGTAGGCAACGGCATATCCATGGAGGATAGGCTTACCTGTCTGCATAGAGAACGATTCAAAGGCATGTCCTACGGTATGACCAACATTCAAGGCCTTGCGAATGCCTTTCTCAAAAGGATCTTCCGTAACAATGCGCTCCTTTACCTCCACGCTCATCTTTACGAGGGGTGAGAGGTGAGATGTGACTGGCGCGGTAGCAAACTCTCCACTCTCCACTCTCCACTCTCCGC
>JAFZBK010000059.1 GCA_017561825.1 Prevotella sp. | reverse complement strand
CGACCCCACTTCTCGACGGTGAACACAGCCACCAACGTGAACGAGATGTTGATGATACCCATGAACACCGTCAGCATCATCGGGTCGTCCATACCCATGTCGCCGAAGATACGCGGTGCGTAGTAGAGCACGGCGTTGATACCCACAGCCTGCTGGAACACGCTGAGCATGATACCGATGAAGATACACATAGCACCATAGGTGAGCAGCTTCTCGGTCTTCACCACCATGGTATCCTTGATGTCCTGCAGAATCTGAGCGGCCTTCTCGCTGCCGTTGATCTTCGACAGGATGCCCAGAGCCTTCTGATCCTGGTTCACACTCACGAGGTAACGCGGTGTCTCAGGTACGAAGCAGATCAACAGGGCAAAGAGTCCTGCGGGAACAGCCTCAGAACCGAACATATAGCGCCATCCTGTGGTAACAGTCCACTGTGCGGCGGGGTTGATGGCTGCAATACCCTTGCCCATCTCCTCCACCAGCGGCTGGATATGGTCGCCCAGGATGAAGAAATTCACGAAATACACCACCAGCTGACCGAAGATAATGGCAAACTGGTTCCAGCTGACGAGCATACCGCGGATATTCGACGGAGCCACCTCGCCAATGTACATCGGACAGATAGCCGAAGCCAGTCCTACACCGATACCACCGATAACGCGATAGATGTTGAACATGATTAGCAAGGAGAAGGTGGGAGTGCCATGCTCGAAGAACAGGAACTCGGGATCCATGGAGCCCAGAGCGGAGATGAAGAAGAGGATACCCGCGATGATAAGTGACTTCTTACGACCGAGGTTCGTGGCCAGGAAGCCTGAGAGGGCAGAGCCGATGATACAGCCGATGAGGGCCGAAGCAGAGGTGAAGCCGTGCCACCCGTCGGTGTAGGAGAAATCCTTGGCTTCCATGAAAAACGCCTGGAGTCCTTTCTCGGCTCCAGAGATCACTGCGGTGTCATAACCGAAGAGCAGACCGCCGAGAACGGCGACCATCACAATCGAGATGAGGTAGGCTTTGCTACCGGTTTGATTTTGTTGCATATTCGTAAGATTATATTACTTTCTCTAATTAAATTACGTTTAATAAACTCTTTTCCCTACAAAATATTGTAAAACGAAGAAAAATTTGTACCTTTAGCTACGCTGAAGGTACTTCCGCTCGACAAAACAAAAGAAAAACAAGTTTTTATTTTGCTTTGTGCTCGCTTATTTGTACCTTTGTCCTCAATTATGAATGTTACGGAAATTCTGAAACAAGATAATGGCGGGAAGCAACGCTTCTCGTTCGAGGTATTGCCGCCCCTGAAAGGTAGCGGTACGGCAGCATTGTTCAACACCATCGACCTGCTGAAAGAATACGATCCACTGTTTATCAACATCACTACCCATCACTCGGAATATGTGTATAAGGAACTGGAGAACGGTCAGTTCGAACGTCAGCGCATCCGTCGCCGGCCAGGCACCATCGCCATGGCTGCCGCCATCCAGAACCGCTACGGCATCACCGTGATACCGCATATCATCTGTAGTGGCATCACAGCCGAGGATATTGAGTATGAGCTGATCGACCTGCAGTTTTTAGGTATCGAAAATCTGTTGCTGCTACGTGGTGACAAGGCCAAAGAGGACCGGTCGTTTACGCCCATCCACGGCGGCTACGCCCATACCACCGAGCTGATCCAGCAGGTGCAGCGGTTCAACGAGGGGTTCTTCCTCGATGGTACACCGATCAAACGACCGGGGACGCCGTTCGGCTTCGGCGTGGCTTGCTACCCCGAGAAGCATGAGGAGGCACCGAACCTTGAGATGGACATGCGCTATCTGAAGGAGAAACAAGATCTGGGAGCGCAGTATGCTGTGACGCAGCTGTTCTACGATAACCAGAAATACTTCGACTTCGTGGCGAAGGCACGTGAGATGGGTATCACCATCCCGATCATTCCAGGTCTGAAACCCTTTGCCAAGTTGTCGCAGCTAACCATGGTGCCCAAGACGTTCCATTGCGATATCCCCGAGGAACTGGCCAAGGAGGTGGTGAAATGCAAGACTGATGATGATGCTCGACAGTTGGGTGTTGAGTGGGGATTGCAACAGTGTCGCGATCTGGCAGCTCATGGTGTGCAGAATATTCATTTCTATACGGTGTCGGCAGTGGAGTCGGTGCAGGAGATTGTGAAGCAAATCCGCTGAAATTGATAATTGATAATTGAAAATTGAAAATTGTGGGATTTGAGCAGGTGATTGGTCAAGAGGAGACGAAGGGGCGGTTGATGCAGCTGATGGAAGAGAAGCGGTTGCCGCACGCCCTGCTGTTCTGCGGTCCTGCGGGATGCGGAAAGATGGCCATGGCTATGGCGTTCGCCTCTTATCTGCTCACGTCAACGACTGACAACGACAATGCCCGACGGAATGCCGAGGCCATGCTGGCACAATGGCAACATCCCGATCTGCACTTCACCTTCCCCGTGATCAAGCCCGCAGGTACAAGTGCCGATCATAAGATGGTGAGCGATGACTTCGCCAAGGAGTGGCACGCCATGCTGATGGAAGGTCCGTACTTCTCGATCGACCAATGGCTCGACCGCATGCACGCGGCCAACCAGCAGGCCATCATCTATGCCAGCGAGAGCGACGACATCATCCGTAAGCTGTCACTGAAATCCAGTCAGGGCGGCTACAAGGTGAGCATCATCTGGCTACCTGAACGTATGAACGGCGAATGCGCGAACAAACTGCTCAAGATCATCGAGGAACCGCCACAGCAAACGGTCTTCCTGATGGTAAGCGAGGAACCGGAGAAGCTCTTGGAAACCATTCGTAGCAGAACACAGCGCATCGATATGAAGAAGACTGCCACGGAGGCCATCGAGCAAGCACTTGTGGAACGACGGGGCATCAACGAGAATACCGCGCATCGCATAGCACGCGTGGCCAACGGGAACTGGCTGAAAGCCCTTGAGGAGCTGGATGCCGGGAACGAGAACCGACTGTTCCTCGATATGTTCATCATGCTGATGCGACTAGCATACCAGCGGAACGTGAAGGAGCTGAAGCAATGGAGTGAGAACGTGGCGGCATTCGGTCGTGAGAAACAAAAGAGGATGATGACCTATTTCCTCCGACTCGTCCGCGAAAACTTCATGTATAACTTCCAGAATCCCGAACTGGTGTATATGACGCAGGAGGAAGAGGACTTCGCGAAGAACTTCGCGCGGTTTATCAACGAATCCAACGTGATGGGACTCTCGGAACTGTTCACAAAGATCATCCGCGACATTGGACAGAATGCGAACCCCCGCATCGTGTTCTATGATATGGCACTGAAAGTAATTGTTTTGCTACGGCAGAACTAAATAATGTTTAAAAGGGAATCATAAAGTTCAAAGATCAAAGATCAAAGTTCAAAGAAATATAAATGGACTATAAGAATTTGAAATACAAGATCAGCACGGGATGCGACCGCGGCTTATGCAGAAAGGCATGCGGTAGGCAGGACCGTCAGCTGAATACCTACGACTGGCTGGCAGACGTGCCAGGTAACCAGGAGAGCACCGACCTGGTGGAGGTGCAGTTCAAGAATACCCGTAAAGGGTACTACCACAACGTGAACAACCTCGACCTGAAAAAGGGCGACGTGGTGGCCGTAGAAGCGAATCCGGGACATGACATCGGCGTGGTGACACTGACCGGACGACTGGTTAAGCTACAGGTGAAGAAGGCGAATCTGAAGTCGGCTGATGACATCAAACGTGTTTATCGACTGGCCAAGCCTGTGGATATGGATAAGTACCGCGAGGCGAAAAAACGCGAGCACGGCACGATGATCCAAAGCCGACAGATTGCCAAGGACCTCGGTCTGGACATGAAGATCGGTGATGTGGAGTATCAGGGCGACGGTAACAAGGCTATCTTCTACTATATTGCCGATGAGCGTGTTGACTTCCGTCAGCTGATCAAAGACCTCGCCGCCACCTTCCATGTACGCATCGAGATGAAACAGATTGGTGCACGACAGGAGGCGGGACGTATCGGCGGTACGGGGCCTTGTGGTAGAGAGCTCTGCTGCGCCACCTGGATGAAGAACTTCGTAAGCGTGAGCACCAATGCAGCTCGCTTCCAGGATATCTCCCTGAATCCACAGAAGCTAGCAGGTATGTGCGCCAAGCTGAAATGCTGTCTGAACTACGAGGTGGACAACTACATCGAGGCAGGAAAGAAGCTGCCGGGCAAGGAGGTGGTGTTGCAGACACAGGACAGCGACTACTACGTCTTCAAGGCGGATGCGCTGGCAGGAATGATCACCTACTCCACCGACAAGCGTCTTGCTGCAAACCTCGAGACCATCACGGCGGAACGCGCCATGGAGATCGTAGAGATGAACAAACGAGGAGAGAAACCCGTATCGCTCACCGACGATAACGGACAGAAGTCTTCTTCCCACCCCATCGACCTGCTGGCAGGCGAGAATATCGCCCGCTTCGATAAGAACAAGAAAAAGAAGAAAGGCAAGAACCGTCAGGGAGGCAAGAACCCGCAGAAACGTCAGGGTTCATCTCATGGCAGAGAAGACAAGGACAACAAGGAACAGAAGAAGCAGTGATGAGACATTCCTTTCACACTTTCCTGATACTGATCACTGTAGCTGTTGCAACAGTGATGGTATCTGCGTGTGATGAGAATACCGTCTATGACAGCTACGAACATACGCCCGTTGCGGGGTGGGAGAAAAACGACACCTTGCACTACTACGTTCCGCCGTTGCGCGACTCCGGGTCGTTCCAGGAAACCATCGGACTGCGCATCAACAGGAATTACCCCTTTACCAGTGTGTCGTTGGTGGTGGATCAACGTATCCTTCCCGGCTTCCGTTTCCATAGGGATACTATACGCTGTCAGTTCCTACCCGATGATAACCTTCGTGGACAGGCGGTGAGCTATTCCCAGTACGACTTCCCCTTACGCGACATCGACCTACGACGCGGCGACTCGTTAGTGGTAACCGTTTGGCACGCAATGAAAAGGGAGATTCTTCCGGGAATCTCCGACATCGGCTTTAAGATGACAAAGAAACGTTAGGTGCGTATCAGGTTCCTTCCTGCATCGATGCGGAGGAAGATGAACAGCAGGAAGGTGAAGCCCCACAACGAAGAGCCACCATAGCTAAAGAAAGGTAACGGAATACCGATTACAGGTGTCAGACCCAACACCATGCCTACGTTGATGAAGACATGGAAGAGGAAGACCCCCAACACACAATAGCCATACACCCTTCCGAACTTGAACGGTTGTCGTTCTGACAACTTGATTAGCCTGAGAATCAATGCCAGGAAAAGCAGAAGTACAATAGCACATCCAATGAATCCCTCCTCCTCGCCTACGGTACAGAAGATAAAGTCGGTATCCTGCTCAGGCACGAACTTCAACTTGGTCTGCGTACCATTCAGGAAACCCTTTCCCGTGATACCACCCGAGCCGATGGCAATCTGACTCTGGTGTACGTTATATCCCGTTTTCTTAATATCCTTGTCGATACCCAGCAGCACATTGATACGAGTGCGCTGATGCGGCTCGAGCGTGTTGTTCAGGATATGGTCTGACAAGTTGAACAAGGCCACCGAGCCGATGGCGAACAGGGCTATATAATAATAGGTACGTACGCGCGTACTTAATCCGAGGTAGATCAGATAACCAATCATTCCGGCCGTGAGGGCCATCTGCAGCCAGACAATATCGAACGGGATGACATACTTGGAGAACAGCAGGGCCAGGATGGTGATGCCTATCGTGTAGGCGATGATTCGCCAGAACTGTTTCTTGTTGCGCAGATAGACATACAGTATGGAGGCCGTGAACAGCTGTACCATGATCAGTACGGAGAACTTACCCACCGAGGTAGGGGTATCCCATAGCATCACCTCCTCGAAACGGATGCCCACCACGAAATAGATTACCATGGCCACAGCGGTAAACAGGATACTGCCCGGCATGCCCTCGCGGTAGAGCATAAGGGAGAAAGACAGATAGACCAATGCCGATCCTGTCTCCTTCTGTAAAACGATACAAACCATCGGCAGCAGAATCATACCTGCAGCCAAAGCAAAATCCTTCATTTTGTTGAGCGTGAAACCATACGTGCTCATCAGTTTCGCCAGGGCTAAGGCCGTGACGAACTTCGAGAATTCCGCCGGCTGGATATGTACAGGTCCTAAGACGAGCCACGACCGCGATCCTTTGATCTCGTGGGGATTGAAGATGGTGGCGATGAGGGCGATGATCATTAGTCCGTAGAGCAGATAGGCCACATACTCGTAGAGCCTATCATCGAGCATTAGTAAGACGAAGCCCAGTACGATGGATGTGCCGATCCACACGATCTGCATGCCCGAACGGGTGTCAAGACTGAAGATATCGGTATCGCCATAGGTGTAGCTGGCACCGCACACGCTGACCCACCCGAACACGAGAAGTGCCAGGTAAATCACGATCGTCCACCAGTCGATGGAACGAAGTACGCTGGGTTGTTTATCTACTTGTGCTGCCATAAGCGATTCGTCTATGCTGGAATGCTGCGGCTCGCGCCTCAGATGCTGCCGAGAGCTTACCATGCAAATACTGTTCAATCATCAATCCGCCGATAGGTACACCGAAATCGGCACCGAAGCCACCGTTCTCCACATATACGGCAATGGCGATCTTCGGTTTGTCCATCGGTGCAAAGCCCATGAATACCGAGTGGTCACGACCGCGGTTCTGTGCCGTACCGGTCTTACCACAGATAATGATGTCGCCACGGTTCAGGTGCTTACAGGTACCACCCAGTACTGAGGCACGCATTCCCTGTACGATATAGTCGTAGGCGGTGCGGTTTGCCATGGTGAAATGCTTCTCAGTGAACTCCTTCTTCAACGGCTCATCTTCCACCTTGCGCACCACATGCGGTGTGATGAAATAGCCACGGTTGGCAATGGTGGCACCGAGGTTCGCAATCTGCAACGGTGTGAGCGTTACCTCACCCTGACCGATGGAGATACTAATGACACTCAGTCCGCTCCATCCTTTCGAGAGGTACTTGTCGTAATACTCCGCATTAGGAATCATGCCACGCTTCTCACCGGGGAGGTCGATTCCGAGAGGATAGCCGAAGCCCATGCTCTTCATATAGTCGCGCCAGGTGTTCATCGCCTCCTGTACATTCTTATATTTTTGTCGGTTGCCAAGCATGTGATATAGTCCCCAGCAGAAGAAACCGTTGCATGAGGTACTGATGGCGGGTACCAAGGAGAGAGGAGAGGCATGACCGTGACAGCCCACATGGAGTCCTTTGTAGTAGAAGCCACGATGACAGGAGTAGGCGGTATTCTTAGGATGGATGATACCTTCAGAGAGGAAGGTAAGACCCTGAGAGGTCTTGAACGTAGAACCTGGAGGATAGGCACCCATGATAGCGCGGTTCAGCAAGGGCTTCCATGGATCCTTCATCAGTTCATGATGGTTCTTACCGCGCTGCTTACCCACCATCATCCGTGGATCGAAGGTAGGAGCAGATACCATACACAGCACCTCACCCGTTTCGGGCTCGATGGCCACGATGCTACCCATCTTCCCCTCCATCAACCGTTCGCCTAAGGCCTGCAGATTGATGTCGATACTCAGCTCCAACGACTTACCCGCCTTCGGCTTGGTATCCAGTGCACCATCCTGATAACGGCCCTTGATCCTACCATGCGCATCACGCAGCAGGATCTGCACCCCTTTCTCGCCACGCAGTTCCTCTTCATACGAACGCTCAATGCCCTGCTTACCGATATAATCGCCAGCCTGATAGTAATCATCTTTCTCAATATCACTGGGCGACACCTCAGCCACATCGCCCAAGAGGTGGGCGGCATAAGGATAGACATACTGTCGTAGGGTGCGGTGTTGGACATAGAAGCCTGGGAAGCGGAACATCTTCTCTTGGAAGATACGGAAATCCTCTTCGGATAGCTGACTCATAAAGAGCTGCTGGGTAAAGCGTGAGTAACCGGGGTTCTTCGAATAGTCCTTGATCTCCTCCATGCGCTTGATATAATCCTCCTTGGTGATTCCCAGCGTGTTACAGAACTCCATCGTGTCGATACGGTCTTTCTGTTCGTTCATCACCACCATCAGGTCGTATGCATTCTGGTTATACACCAGGAGTTCGCCATGACGGTCGCGCATCACACCGCGGGCCGGGAACTCGATCTTCTTCAGGAAAGCATTACTATCAGCGTTTTTCTTATAATCGTCACTCAGGATCTGGAGCGTGAACAAACGAATCAGGTAGATGACTATAATCAATACAGCCACTCCACCAATCACATACTGTCGTTTATCCAGTCCGTAGTCACCTTTCATCACTTGTTCCTCAGGTTCTCAATCACCAGAATGAATAGATAGGTCAGCACGATGCTGCCCCCGATACACATCAGCCACTGCTGCCAGTTATAGAAAGTGAATGCCTCCAAGGAGAAGAACACCAGCACATAGATCACGACGAGGAAGAATGACAGTGACGCAAACTTTCCCCATCCCAACGAACGAGCCGATACTTTCAGGTCGTCAGGACTGTCACGGGGAACAAACGGCTCAAGGAGATAGGGTTGCAGCAGTGCTACGAAGGTCATGGAGGCCGCAGCTACACCGGGTGTGTTCGAGAAACTGTCAAGACATAAACCCAGAAGGAAGCTCCAGATCAGGATAGCCCACTTAGGATATCCGCGGTGGAAGGTGATAACGAAATACACGGCTAACAACGGTGTGGCGAAACCGAACAAACGGATACGGTTCAGTATCAGCGCCTGCACGAGGCACAGCAGCACGAATGCCAACAGTCGTTTCAGAATCTCCGTATTCATAAAAAATCAGTTTCTGGGCTTGATAGAATCCTGAGCAGCACGCATCAGGTCGATACGCTCCTTCATCTTCGCGTCATCGATGATACACACATCGCGCAGGGTGCTGAAATCCGTACTCAGTCTGACCTGCAACTGCAGGGACAGACCGTCGAGCGACTTAAACACATACAACACCTTACCTACCTGCAATCCTGGAGGGAAGATGCTGGAATAGCCACTGGTGACAACCTGATCGCCTGGCAGTACCTTGGCATGCAAAGGGATATCGTTCACATAAGCCTTGTCAGGACGACGGCCCAACCAGTGCAGATAGCCGAAATAGCCACGCTTGTCAACAGACACGCTGATGTTGGAATGACTGTTCAGTACGGGAATGACCACACAATACTTCTTCGAGACCATATAGACAATGCCGACCACCCCATTGCCACAGGCTACGCCCATATCCACACGAACACCATCATCACTGCCCTTGTCGAGCGTGATGAGGTTGTCGCGTTGATTGATAGAGTTCGTGATTACCTTGGCGGGGATCAGCTTGTAGCTGCTGAGCATCTCCAACTGACTGCGTTTGGTGTAGTTCGTATCATTCGTTAACTCCACCATCCGCTCCGTCAGTTCCTTTACCTGCTCTTCCAGATACAAGTTCCGCTGCGTCAACTGCTCATTGACCTTCGTCAGACTGAAGAAAGATTTGGCCTGTGCGTCGAACTCATACACCTTCCCTGCTGCCACGTTGGCCGAAGAGAAGAATACGCTGCCCTGATAGCTGTTATAACGGAACAGCAGTACTGCACAGATCACCTCCAGGATGACGAAGAGAAACCAATGGTTATATTTCGCGATGAACGCCAGCAGATTCCGCATGTCTCTCCCCCGTTATCGTGGTTATCGCATCAGGAATGAGAAACGATCAACATTGTTCAAGGCGATGCCAGCTCCCTTTGCTACGCAATGGAGCGGATCCTCGGCTACAATGAAGCGGATGTTGATCTTGTCGGACAAACGCTTGTCTAGGCCGCGAAGCAAAGCACCACCACCAGTGAGGTAGATACCGTTCTTTACAATATCAGCATACAACTCAGGCGGTGTGTTCTCCAAAGCGTTGAGCACAGCCGTCTCGATGCGTGCCACCGTCTTATCCAGACAATGGGCAATCTCCTGATAGCATACAGGTACCTCCATGGGCAGGGCAGTGATACGGTTAGGACCGACTACTACGAAGTCCTCCGGTCCCTCTTCACCGAGATCGGTCAAGGCAGAACCCACACCGATCTTGATACGCTCGGCCATACGCTCAGACACCTTCACGTTATGCTGGCGTGACATGTATTCCTGAATATCAGCCGTCAGATCGTCGCCTGCCACCTTAATGGAGTTGTTGGCTACGATACCGCCGAGAGAAATCACAGCAATCTCAGTGGTACCACCACCGATATCCACGATCATGTTTCCCTCCGGAGCCTCTACGTCAAGACCAATACCGATAGCAGCAGCCATCGGCTCGAAGATCAGATACACATCACGTCCACCGGCATGCTCAGCACTGTCGCGAACAGCACGAAGCTCCACTTCGGTAGAGCCAGAGGGAACACCGATGACCATCCTAAGCGAAGAGCTGAAGAGACGTGAACTGGAGTGAACCATCTTGATCAGACCGCGCATCATCTGCTCGCAAGCAGTGAAGTCGGCAATCACACCGTCACGCAACGGACGAATCGTACGAATGCCCGGATTCTCCTTCTCATACATCATCTTTGCCTTCTCGCCAACGGCAATCATCTTGTCGGTACGACGGTCGAGGGCAACTACAGAAGGCTCGTCCACCACGATCTTGTCATCACTGATGATGATCGTGTTGGCCGTACCGAGGTCCATTGCAATTTCCTGAATAAATGAAAAAAATCCCATATTTCTTTTTTTATTTCTTTGCTAGTGGTACTAGTTATACTAGTTGTACTAGATTAATTATTTTCCTGAAACAAACCAATTGTGAATGGCTGTGTCGTAATGGCTGCTCACGCCGAAAGCCCTGGTGGCAAACATCCTGCGCTCATCAATATCGGTCTCAGCGCCTTTCTTGTTGAGGATATTCAGCAGCACACTGTATTCGGCCTTGCTGGGAACAATCACCACATCCTTGAAGTTCTTGGCTCCGGCACGGATGAGTGAGATACCGCCGATATCGATCTTCTCGATGATATCTGCCTCGCTGGCACCACTGGCCACGGTCTGCTCAAACGGATAGAGGTCAACAATGACAAGGTCGATGGAAGGAATATCATACTCCTTCATCTGTGCCTGATCACCTTCGTTGTCACGACGAGCCAATATACCTCCGAACACTTTCGGATGCAAGGTCTTTACACGACCTCCCAAAATAGAGGGATAGGTGGTCACACTCTCTACGGTCTGACACTCATAACCCAGCGATTCAATAAACTTCTGTGTTCCTCCTGTTGACAAGAACTTCACGCCTTCTGCATTCAGTTTGGCGAGCAGTTCATCCAATCCTTCTTTGTGGAATACCGATACCAATGCGGTCTTGATTTTCTTTGTTCCAGCCATATCTTTATTATACATTACTATAGGGGTGCAAAATTACGAAAATTTAGTGAATGTCCCGAATAAAATCCCGATAATTTTTGCTAACAGCCTATTAATTTATCACAAATCAAACCGCCAGCGATTTTTTTACCGAAAAAGTTTGGCGGTCTGCACGATTTGTACTACCTTTGCATCCGCAAATCTTCAGGGGCGTAGCTCAGCTGGTTTAGAGCGCTTCAGTCACATTGAAGAGGTCATCGGTTCGAACCCGATCGTCCCTACCCTTCCCCTTTATTTTGATTCTTTTCAGTACAGCATCCGTACAAAAGTCTTGTACTACCAGTACAGACCGTTTGTACGATGTGTACATGGGCATAAAACAACATGCGGAAAGCCTGATGACTCTCCGCATGAAGTAGCGGGGGTGGGTCACGATCCCACGACCTCCGGATTATGAATCCGACGCTCTAACCAGCTGAGCTACCCCGCCAACAAGTGTCCTTAACTCGTTTTGCGGGTGCAAAGGTACATAAAATATTTAAATGACCAAAAAATAATAGGGAAATATTTTCCGATATCCCAATATTTTTTGTAACTTTGCCATCAAAGATAGCGAAATAGCCGGCTTATGGAGAAACGAAGATTAAGCATCGAGAAAGAGTTGAGGTGCAAAAGTGCCAATATCATCTGGCCCTTGCTGAGTACGCCTGAGGGACTGTCGAAATGGATTGCCGACGAAGTGGAACGTGATGGTGACCAGCTGCGATTCACATGGGGTGAAGTGTGGAGTCACCATGAGATCAGAACGGCTTCTGTGTTGGAAGAGGCACGAGGTGAATATATCCGTTATTCCTGGGAAAACGAAACTGATGAGGGTGACTTTTGGGAATTGCGCATCGAGAAAAGTGATATTACCGGTGACTATATCCTGATCATTACGGATCATGCCCTGCCGGAAGATGTCGAGAGTCTGGAATCCATCTGGGAGAGTAACCTCGAACAGTTGCACCATACCACAGGGCTGTAGGAGTGAGGGGAAGAAAAACAAGTTTTTGTTTTGTATTTCACTCGCTTATTCGTCGCTCGGCTTTGCCGCTTTCGAAGTTTACGGAGAAAGAACTTTGGCTACGCCGAAGATACTCACGCTCGGAAAAACCCAAATTAATTTGGTTTTTCACTCGCTTATTCGTATCTTTGCACCCCGTATTTGTGTGTAAGGTATAATATGTTCAGAATCAAGAAGCTCGACATCTTCATCACGAAGCAGTTCTGTCTGCTTTTCGTGGCAACCTTCTTCGTCTGCCTGTTTGTGCTGATGATGCAGTTCCTTTGGCGCTATATCGATGAACTGATCGGTAAAGGACTGTCGATGGAGGTGATGGCGCAGTTCTTCTGGTACATGGCACTGATGCTGATACCCCAAGCACTACCACTGGCTATCCTGCTGTCGTCACTGATCACCTACGGAAACCTTGGTGAGAGCAGTGAGTTGACTGCCATCAAGGCCGCAGGCATCTCCCTCTTACAATCGTTCCGCTCCCTGATCTTCCTCTCGATTCTCATCATGCTGGGCTCGTTCTATTTCCAGAACGTGATCGGTCCGCAAGCCAACAAATCGTTTGCCCAGCTGCTTATATCCATGAAGCAGAAGAGTCCTGAGCTGGAGATCCCTGAAGGTATCTTCTACGACGGTATCCCCAAGACGAACCTGTATGTGCAGAAGAAGGACACAAAGACAGGTATGCTCTATGGCATGATGATCTACCGCATGACCGACAGTTTCGAGGATGCGGCCATCATCCTGGCCGACTCAGGTATGCTGCAGAGCACAGCGGAAAAGAAACACCTGCTCCTTACCCTTTATAGCGGCGAATGGTTTGAGAACATGAAGGCCACAGGACTCACCGTTCCCTACCGACGTGAGACCTTCGCACAGAAACGTATCGTACTGGATTTCGATGCGGATTTCAATATGACAGATGCCGGTGTGTTGTCGAATGATGCCCGCGGAAAGAGTCTGCAACAGATATGGAGTGACGTGGATTCTCTGAATCATGTTTATGACAGTATCGGCAGGACCTTCTACAATGACACGAAACGCGCCTTCTATATGCCCGGACGACTGTCGAAGCGCGACTCGCTGAGGGCGATCAAGATGGCAGCCACCAAGTCGTTCAACATCGATACCGTCATCAACCGACTGTCGGCCAATGACCGTCAGCGGGCGATGTCAATATCGAGAAACACGATACAGACGGATAAGCAGAACATGGAGTTTAAGTCGCTCATCACTTCCGAGGGAGATCGCGTCATACGCCAGCACCATATCTGGGCTATCGACAAGTTCACGCTGTCGCTATCATGCCTGCTATTCTTCTTCATCGGTGCACCTTTGGGTGCCATCATCCGAAAAGGAGGACTGGGTATTCCGGTCATCATCTCGGTACTGGTGTTCATCATCTACTATATCCTTGATAACACAGGATACCAGATGTCGCGCCGCGGTATCTGGGCCGTATGGTTCGGGAAGGGTATCGCCACGGCCGTGCTCGCACCAGTGGCAGTGTTCTTCACCTATAAGGCAAACAACGACTCGGTGGTATTCAACCTCGATCTCTACCGCACCTTCATCATGAAGATGCTGGGCTTACGACTGAAACGGCACGTTACGGCCAAGGAGGTGATTATTGAGGATCCCCATTACCATGAGGATGCTGAGATACTGACACGCATCAATGAGGAAATCACCACCTATGCCCATGCACATAAACTCTATCGTTTACCGAATCCCATCAAGGTATTCTTCAGGTATGAGCCTGACCATAAGATCGAACGCATCAGTGAGGAGATGGAAACGGTGATTGACGACCTGGCCAATACACGCGACAAGGTGATCATGACGGAACTCAACCACTTCCCCGTAGTATCTACCAAGGCACATACACGACCCTTTGAGCATCGCTGGATGAACATCGTGGCAGCAATCATCATTCCTGTTGGTCTTTTCCTCTACCTGAGAATGTGGTCGTTCCGACTGCGATTGTACAGAGACCTCAAGACCATCAAGCAGACAAGTACGAAGATCGTGGAAAGAATCCATGAGATGATTCCCACTGATTGATATATATAATAAGGTATAAGACATGGATGAATGGAAACTCAATAGTATAGACGAAGCGGTAAAAGACATCAGAGACGGGAAATTCGTCATCGTGGTGGATGATGAGGATCGCGAGAACGAAGGCGACCTGATCTGTGCCGCAGAGAAGATCACCCCCGAGATGGTGAACTTCATGCTGAAACAGGCACGCGGTATCCTCTGCGCACCCATCACCATCTCACGATGCGAAGAACTTGAACTGCCGCATCAGGTGGTGGAGAACACCTCTGTGCTCGGCACCCCCTTTACCGTCACTGTTGACAAACTCGAAGGATGCACAACGGGTGTGTCGGCTCACGACCGCGCCGCTACTATCCGTGCACTGGCTGACCCCACCTCTACCCCGCAGACATTCGGACGACCAGGACATGTCAACCCGCTCTATGCCCAGGAAAACGGCGTCTTGAAACGAAGCGGACATACGGAAGCAGCCATCGACCTCTGTAAGCTGGCTGGTCTTTACCCGGCAGGTGCCCTCATGGAAATCATGAACGAAGATGGTACGATGGCTCGCCTACCCCAACTGATGGCGTTTGCCCGTCAACACGACATGAAGATCATCACTATCAAGGATATGATAGCCCACCGACTGAAACAGGACTCGCTGGTGGAGATGGGAGAAGAGGTGGATATGCCTACCGCCTATGGACACTTCCGGTTGATTCCGTTCAGACAGATCAGTAACGGACTGGAACACTTCGCCTTGATCAAAGGGGAATGGAAAGAGGATGAACCCATCATGGTGCGTGTACATTCTTCTTGCGCCACCGGTGACATCCTCGGCAGTATGCGGTGCGACTGCGGTGAACAACTCCACAAAGCCATGCAGATGATCGACGAGGCCGGAAAAGGTGTGGTGGTCTATATGCAGCAGGAAGGAAGGGGAATCGGTCTGATGAACAAGATCGCTGCCTATAAGCTTCAGGAGGAAGGATTGGACACCGTGGAGGCCAATGTACACCTGGGATTCAAACCCGATGAACGCGACTACGGTTGCGGTGCGCAGATCCTGGCCAAGCTGGGTGTGAGCAAGATGCGCCTGCTGACCAACAATCCCGTAAAGCGCGTAGGACTAGAGGCATACGGTCTGGAGATCGTGGAGAACGTACCCATCGAAGTGAAACCTAATGAATACAACTTACGCTATTTGAAGACGAAGAAAGACCGGATGGGACATATTCTGCATCTTTAACTAAAAAAATGACACTTTCTTTCGTTATTCACGAATAAAATGATTACTTTTGCACGCATTTTATACATTTCGTTAATATGGCTCAATTATCCAGTCGCCTAAACAGACTCGCAGCATCGGCCACGCTGGCCATGTCTCAGAAGAGCAGCGAGATGAAAGCGCAGGGCATCGATGTGATCAACATGAGTGTGGGAGAACCTGACTTCAACACACCCGATCATATCAAGGCTGCTGCCAAACAGGCTATCGACAACAACTATTCCAAGTATTCACCCGTGGCAGGTTATCCTGATTTGCGCAAAGCCATCGTAGCCAAGCTGAAGAACGAGAACGGTCTTGACTATTCAACCACCGAGATATCCGTCAGCAACGGTGCCAAGCAATGTGTATGCAACGCTGTCTTGGCCTTGGTGGATGACGGTGATGAGGTGATCATTCCCACTCCGTATTGGGTGAGCTATCCGCAGATGGTGAAACTGGCAGGCGGAAATCCTGTTATCGTGCCCGCTGGGTTTGAGCAGGACTTCAAGATGACTGCCCAGCAACTGGAGGCAGCCATCACCCCAAAGACACGTATGCTGATTCTCTGCTCTCCCAGTAACCCTACAGGAAGTGTCTATACTGCAGAGGAACTGGCTGCATTGGCCGAGGTGATTCTCAAGCACGAGGATCTCTTCGTATTGGCTGATGAGATCTACGAGCATATCAACTATACAGGCAAGCATGCCAGCATCGCATCCTTCCCCGGTATGAAAGAGCGCTCCATCATCATCAATGGAGTCAGCAAGGCTTATGCCATGACTGGCTGGCGCATCGGCTTTGCCGCCGCACCCGAATGGATTATCAAAGGTCTTAACAAACTGCAGGGACAATATACCAGCGGACCGTGCAGTGTGAGTCAGAAGGCAGCCGAAGAAGCCTATGTAGCTTCCCAGCAGTGCGTGGAGGATATGCGTGTAGCCTTCGAACGTCGCCGTAACCTGATTGTGGAACTGGCAAAAGACATCCCCGGACTGGAAGTGAACGTTCCCCAAGGAGCTTTCTATCTGTTCCCCAAATGCAGCAGTTTCTTTGGCAAGACCGACGGCAAGCGAGTGATCAATACCTCATCTGACCTGGCCATGTATCTTCTGGAAGAAGGACATGTTGCCACCGTGGGAGGTGATGCCTTCGGAGACCCCGACTGTTTCCGCATGAGCTATGCCACCAGCGACGACAACATCCGCGAGGCCATGAGAAGGATCAAGGCATGTTTGTCGAAACTGAAATAATCGTACATATCGCGTCTTTCCAAGTCAAGACATAAGGACAAAGAATCAAAAATCCGTTGTTAAATCTTCTTAATTGTTCGGATAGTTCCCTATTAATTGCTATCTTTGCCAAGTCTATGTGACAAATCCGGCAGGTAGTCTTCTGGGAAAGGCCCTGAATATTAAAATTTGAGAATTATAAACTTAATTTTTTAATAACTAAAATTTAATTCAAAATTATGGCAACTACACAAGCAAAAGCAGCGAATCCTAAGAAAAAGTCAGGATTCCAGGGAGTTCAAGCAGCGATTTGGATCATTGTATTCTGTTTCATCGCAGCTGTATTATTCTACAAATTCGTGCTCGGTAACCCGGCAAACTTCGTTGACGGAAATCCTGAGAACGCCGTTAAGGACGGTAGCCTCTTAGGTCTCGTGTACAAAGGTGGTGTTGTGGTACCTGTGATCATCACATTGCTGTTCACTGTGATCGCACTGAGCATCGAGCGCTGGCTCGCTCTGCGCACTGCATTCGGCAAGGGCAAGCTCCCCAAGTTCGTTACAAACATCAAGGCTGCCCTCAAGGCTAACGATTTCGCAAAGGCTCAGAAGCTCTGCGACGAGCAGAAGGGTTCTGTTGCTAACGTAATCGGTGCAACTCTCGCTACTTACAAGAAGATGGAAGAGACCACTGGTGTTAGCAAGGAAGAGAAGATCGCTAAGATCCAGGCCGCTTACGACGAGGCTACACAGCTCGAGATGCCGACCCTCCAGATGAACATGCCGATCCTCGCAACCATCGTTACTCTCGGTACCCTTACCGCTCTGTTCGGAACTGTGGTTGGTATGATCCGTTCATTCGCCGCTCTGGCCGCTGGTGGTGGTGGTGACTCTCTCGCACTTTCACAAGGTATTTCTGAGGCCCTCGTGAACACCGCATCTGGTATTTTGACATCATGGGGTGCTGTGATCGCCTACAACTACTACACAAATAAGATCGACAAGCTGACATACGCACTCGACGAGGTTAATTACACGATCGCTCAGACCTACGAAGAAAATCACAAGGATGAGGCTTAATTTTTGCTAACCCTTTTAAAACATTTATCAATTATGGGTAAAGTAAAAGTTAAGAAATCGGACGTCTGGATAGACATGACCCCTATGTCTGACGTGATGGTCCTCTTGCTGACCTTCTTCATGATGACATCTACGTTCGTCAAGAATGAGGCAGTCAAGGTGATGACCCCTATGTCAGTATCTGAGGTGAAGGTTCCAGAGTCTAATGTGCTGACAGTCCTCGTTGACAAAGACGGAAAGATCTTCGTCGGCTTGGACACGCCGCATAAGCAGGAAGCCCTGCTGAGCGACATGGCCGCCAAGTATGGCATCAGCCTGTCAGGACAGCAACTGGAGAATGGTCGTGGCGCCGCGAACGTCGGTGTCCCGATGAAAGATTTGAGTGAGTTCCTCAGCCAGCCTAATGAAAAGCTCAACGACTACCAGCAGACACGCGGTATTCCTACCGATAGTGTGAACGGTGGTATGAGTGAGTTCCAGGACTGGGTGGCGGCAGCTTATGACGCAAACGGTGAGGAAATGAAGCTGGCCATCAAGGCTGATGCTGCAACCCCGTATAAGACCATCAAGAAGATGATGTCTGAATTACAGGACATGAACCGCAACCGTTACTACCTGATTACGTCTTACAAAACTAACTCGGAGGATTAAGTCATGGCAAAGAAAAAGGAAAGTAAGCAGAAAAAGATGAATGTCCGCGTTGACTTCACGCCAATGGTGGATATGATGATGCTTCTTATCACGTTCTTCATGCTCTGTACATCTCTTGCAAAACCGCAGACGATGAACTTGACCATGCCGAGTAACGATAAGAACTTGCAGGACAACCAGAAGAACGAGTCTAAGGCTTCTCAGACAATTACCATTTTTGTCTGCGGCAACGATAAGATCTATCATATCGATGGTATCCCCAACTATGATGATCCTACCTGCCTGAAGGAGACTACTTGGGGCAAGGACGGTATTCGCAAGGTGCTCATCGAGCACGTTACCGAAGACGGTTCTACTCCTGTGGCCGACATCATGAGAGCCAAAGCCGAGTTGGACAAGAAGAAGCTGGAGAATCCTTCCCAGTATCCCGACAGCATCTACGACAAGGAATTGTCTAAGATTAAGAAAGGTGAACTGGCTAACGGAGAGAAGGTGCCTACGATGACCATCATCATCAAGTGTACCGACGAAGCTTCTTACAAGAATATGGTTGACGCCCTCGACGAGATGACGATTTGTAGCATTGGTACTTACGTGATCGATAAGGTTAACGAGGATGATCTTAAACTTCTCGAGAAACGTGGCATCAAATAATCACTAATTAAGGAAAGGAAATAACTATGTCAAAAATTGATTTGGTATCCCATGATTGGGCGGATATCGTCTTTGAAGGAAGGAACCAGAAATACGGAGGTTATGTTCTCCGTAAGAACACTTCCAAGAGAAACGTCATGTCCGTTCTGTTAGTGATTGCTGCAGGTGTCCTCGGTTTCCTTGGATTGACTATCGCTCGTACCATTGAGGCTAACCGCCAGGTGGAGAATACCCAGGCAGTTGAGGTTTCTGCTCTGAACGAGAAGAAGAAGGAAGCCAAGAAGATCGAGAAGGAAGTTGTGAAGGTGGAACCCGAGAAAGTCATCGAAAAGGTGAAGAGCTCTGTGAAGTTCACACCCCCTGTGATCAAGAAGGACGAAGATGTGAAGGAAGACAACCAGCTCGACCTCGAGAAGGTGGAGAAGTCTAACGTCACCATCGGTGCTTTCGACGTACAGGGTAACGACGAAGTGGGCGGTGAGGTGCTCAAGGCTAAGGAAGAGATTGCCCAGCCGGAGCCTCCTAAGCACGAAGAAGAGAACAAGGTGTTCGACGTAGTAGAGCAGATGCCTTCATTCCCTGGTGGCCAGGCTGCACTTATGCAGTGGCTCAGCAGCAACATGAAGTATCCGACCATCGCTGCAGAGAACGGTGTTCAGGGTCGTGTAATCGTTCAGTTCGTTGTTGAGAAGGACGGTTCTGTAACCGACGTTCATGTGGCTAAGTCTGTTGACCCGTCACTTGATAAGGAAGCTGCCCGCGTGGTGAAGGCCATGCCGAAGTGGATTCCTGGTAAGCAGAACGGTTCTGCCGTACGTGTGAAGTATACAGTTCCTGTAACATTCAAACTTCAGTAATTACAGCAAATGTATAAGAACCTATTCTACATTTTCGTAGGATTAACTATGTTTTTCGGTTTGTCTTCCTGTGAAGACAAACCGAAAGACGGTAGAACAGATACTTACTCGTCAGGAGCGGCTCAGTTCGCTTCTGACGAAAGTTTTAGTCCTATACTGGACGAACTGGTGCAGGTCTTTGAGGCCACCTACCCCAAGGCCGACCTCTCGCCGATCTACACCAATGAGCTCGATGGTATCAACCTGTTGCTCAGCGACAGTATCTACCTTACCATCGCAGCGAGAAACTTTACGCAAAAGGAATTCGACAACCTTAAGGATCGCGGTTTCCAGCCCAAGGCGATTCCTTTGGCATACGACGGCCTTGCGCTTATCTGCAACAACCAGAACACCGACTCCTGCATCAGCGTGAAGGATGTGAAGCGCATCCTCAGCGGTGAAGTGAAGAACTGGAACGAGATCAACCCCGGTTCCAAGCGCGGTGAGATCTGGGTATGCTTCGACAACAAGCAGTCGAGCACCGTTCACTATTGCGTTGACTCCATCCTTGGCGGTCAGCCCATCAATAGTCCGAACATCTTTGCAGCCAAGACCAGCAAGGAAGTGATTGAATATGTCGAGAAGACACCGAACGCCATCGGTGTGATCGGTAGTAACTGGCTTAATGACAAGCGTGATACTACCAACACTACCTTTAAGAAGAATATTACTGTGATGTCAGTCAGCAAGAAGGACGAAGCCAACGAGATGAACAGTTGGAAGCCCTATCAGGTATGGCTGCTGAACAACAGATATCCGTTCGTCAGAACAATCTACGCCCTACTGAACGATCCGCGCCGTGGACTGCCGTGGGGCTTCGCCCACTTTATCGAACAGCCAACGGGTCAGCTCATCATCTTGAAATCCGGTCTGTTGCCTGTACGGGGTGAGATTATGATTCGCGATGTGAACGTGAAAAACGAATAAAACATTTTTAACGTTATAGGGTTAAACGAAAATTTAATAGTATCATCATATTTGTGACAAAAGGAAATACGAATCATTAATCATTAGAATTATGAAAGCAATCAAATATTTCGTCGTAGGAGCATTGATGCTCGGCATCTCTGCTCAGGTAATGGCTCAGGACGCAAAGTCCAAGATCGATGCCATCACAAAAGTAATCGTTAGTAACAATGGTGTTGGTCCTGCCGTGAAGGATGCTGTCAAGGAGTTCATCAAGGTGAACAAGAAGGATGCTGAGGCACTTGCCGGATTAGGACGTGCTTATCTTGACATCAAGGATCAGACCAATGCCCTGAAGTATGCCGACATGGCTATCAAGGCCAACAAGAACAACGCTGCAGGCTATATCCTGAAAGGTGACATGGCTGCCATCAACGACAACGGTGGTGAGGCTGCTATGTGGTATCAGACAGCTACGCAGTTAGACCCGAAGAACCCGCTGGGCTACATCAAGTATGCACGTGTTTACCAGAAGGTGGATGCTGCTGGTGCTGAGGATATGCTTCGCAAACTGAGCTCCATCGATCCCAACTACCCCGTGAATGCTGAGATCGCCCACATGTACTATGCCAACAATAAGTTCGCCAAGGCTTTGGAGAACTATCAGAAGGTGAACAAGGACAAGCTGGGAGACGACAAGCTCACCGAGTATGCTCTTGCTGCTTACTTCCTTGGCAAGTCTGCCGAGAGTCTGGAAGCTGCTGAGTATGGTGCGAAGAAGTTCCCCCGCAGCGCCGGTCTGAACCGTCTGTCGTTCTACAACCACACCGACCTGAAGCACTTCGACAAGGCGCTCGAGTTTGCTGACAAGCTGTTCAACAAGAGCGACAGTGCCAAGTTCGTGGGTCGTGACTACCTCTACTTCGGTCATGCCCTCAAGGGTGGTGGCAGATTTGCTGAGGCTATCCAGAACTTCCAGAAGACATACGACCTTGACAACACTCAGAGCGATGTGCTGAAGCTCATCTCCGACTCTTATCTCGAGAGCAAGGATCACGCTAAGGCTGTGGAGTTCTACCAGAAGTATCTCAACACCCAGGAGAAGAAGAAGGCCAGCGACTACGGTGCTATCGCCCGTATCTATCTCGACCTGGCAGAGAATGAGACCGATCAGGCCGCTAAGGAGGCTGCTATGCTGAAGGCTGATCAGGCTTATGCCGACCTGGCTGCTGCCATGCCTTCAAATGAGAGCTATGCCGCTTACCAGCGTGCTCACATCCACCACATGATCAACCCCGACATCAAGAAGGGTGCTGCAAAGCCATACTATGAGAAGTGCGTGCAGATTCTTGAGCCGAAGGCTGACCGTGAAGCAGGTGAGAACACTACATTGGCAGAGGCTTACAACTACCTCACCGTGTACTACATCCAGAACGACCAGGTGTCTAAGGCTAAGGAGTATGCTGCCAAGCTGCAGGCTATCCAGCCCGACAACGAGACTGCCAAGCAGGTGCTCGGTCTGAAGTAAGAACTGATGAATTCAACATAAACCAAAGAGGGTTGCGATGGCAACCCTCTTTTTGTTTCTATACCTGTTGGGGAAACAGCATAAAAAAAGCGGATCATGTGATGACCCGCTTTATCTTTTCGCATGTAACTGATTACTCAGGCAGCGTGATTGCCTCAGAAGGACAAACACCTGCACATGTGCCGCACTCAGTGCAAGCATCAGCATCAATTGAATAACGTTCGCCCTCAGAGATAGCTCCTACCGGACATTCATCGATACATGTACCACATGCGATACAATCTTCGCCAATTACGTAAGCCATAATGTTGTTTTATTCGTTAATACTATTGTTATCACATTCTTTGCTGCATCAAAGACACAGCTTTTTATGTCGGTGCAAAGATATAGATTATTTTCGAATATACCTATATCTAGGTATGGATTTTGCGGGCGATTAACTTTAATTCACAAAAAAGGGGATACGTAATACATAAAACAACAAAACATCTGCTGTTTCACAATATCCTGTCGTTTTCAACGTTATTATTCACACATGCGAAAGATAGTTTTCTTCCTCATCATGACAGTCTGCTTAGGAGTGGGAGCTCAGGAGCGGACGGTTCAGAACAAGCCCTACATGGACTTGCGACCATTCCATTTTGGCGTGCTTGTCGGTACGCACCTACAGGATCTGGAGTTACAGAATGTAGGACCGCAGTTCATCACCAATGAGGATGGCACCACTGTGGAGAAGTTGGTTACCTGTGATCAGGACCGCTGGGATGCAGGCTTCACGGTGGGTGTGTTGGGTGAGGCACGCTTAGGAACATACTTCGCATTCCGCGTGGCCCCAGCCATGTACTTCGGCACCCGTCATCTTACATTCCTGAACCACACCGACAAGTTGGAGGACGGTACACCCATTAAGATGCAGCAGGAGATGAAATCCGTTTATATCTCTTCCGCCTGCGACCTGATCTTCAGCGCCAAGCGTTTCAACAACCATCGTCCTTATGTCATGGCTGGTGTGAACCCGATGATGAACCTATCGGGTAAGAACGAAGACCTCATTCGTCTGAAAGGATTCGACTGCTACTTGGAGTTAGGTCTTGGCTGTGATTTCTACCTGCCGTTCTTCAAGCTCCGTCCGGAACTGAAATTCGGTTACAGTCTAATGAATGCCCTTGATGCCAACCATGCCAAGGATATCAAGGACAAGAACTTGCTGATCTACACGAATAGTGTGAAGGCCGATCATACCCGCACCAAGTTCGTGGCCCTCACCTTCTACTTCGAATAAAAAACTCCCCTCCTTATGGAGGGGCTGGGGGTGGCTCACTTCTTCTTAAAATCCAAGATCATCTTTCCAACGTAGAGAGCATGTTTTCCGTTTTGGTCAACAGGTATCTCTTTGCCATCGAGGTTCTTCACATACTGCAGTGTTTCGAAATACGTATGTGAATGACCGCCCAATACGAGGTCGATGCCGTTGGTAGCAGGAATCAGATGCTGATCATCCACGGTATTCAATACCGACCATCCCAAATGGGATATACAGATAATCACATCACACTTTTTCTTCTTCAAGATGTTCACCACCCGCTGGGCTTCAGTAATCGGATCAAGGTACTTTACCCCTTGACAGTTTTCAGCAGCCACCAGTCCTTCAAGCTTGGGTGATAAGCCGAACACCCCGATCTTCAGTCCGTTGCGCTTCAGAATCAGGTAATCCTTAACCGTTCCTTCCACTGGCGTTCCTGCGAAGTCATAGTTCGAGCACAGAATGGGGAAGTTCAGATTACGGAACAGTCGTGCCATGTTCTCCAGGCCGAAGTCGAACTCATGGTTCCCAATGGCCCCCGCATCATACCCCATGCGGTTCATCAGCGCCACCTCCACATCGCCTTTATACAAAGTGAAATAGGGTGAGCCCTGACTGAAGTCACCACTGTCGAACAGCAGCAGGTCGGGATGCTTCTTCCGCTCCTCGCGAATCATGGCTATCCTTCGGATGAACCCTCCCCTACCCGCCAATGCTGTATCGGCGAGATTGGGATTCAGCGGATAGATTGTACTATGTGTATCGTTGGTATGCAGGATCACCAACTGCTTTTTCTGTCCTGACGCTGTCAGTGACAGTAAAGAGAGCATAGCGACCATCGCTATTTCTCTAAATATTCTTTTCATCTTATTCATCATTCTTCAATTCTTCTTTTTTTATCCTCTTTTTCTCTGGCGCAGAGAAAAGAAACCTTTCTTCCCCTCTTTTTCTCTGGCGCAGAGAAAAGAGCAAAAGAGACATCCACCCCCTTCCGTCCTCCCCCTATATGGGGAGGCTCAACCGCTCCTACTCGTCGCTCGTACATTAAGGTACGCTCAGGGCATCAAAGCCCTGGCGTTATCTCTTTTCGGCTTGCTTCGTCCTTTGACCGAATCCCTTTGACCTTTGACCGAGTCCCTTTGACCTCTTTCCTCCTTACTCGAAAACTACTCTCGCACCTCCGTACCTTCGTACCGTCGTTCCCTCCCTACGGGGGAGGGTCAGGGAGGGGCTTCCTTACTCTATTACAATTCTTCCTTCCACCTCGCGGTCAACCACCTTCCCCTGCTTCATCTGCTCACGGAAATAATCCATGATGATGTAGCGCAGGTTGTTCGACTCCTCCTGAGGTGAGTTCACATCAGTCTTGGCCTTGAACGCCTCCATCTTGTCATTCCCCTGAATCACGTAGTCGATGGAAGCGATACGATAAGAGGCAGCAGGATCGATTTCCTCGCCGTTGAGCTTGGCCGACTTCAACTGATGATCGTTCGTAAACACCAGCTGCACACCATGACTCACCGCCTCACCACCTGTCATAGCCATCTGTCGGAACAGCTCCAACACCTTGTCACCACGCAGCGTCAGGAAGGCGATCTTGTTCTCAAACGGTGCCACATCCAGCACATCACCATAGGTAACCTTACCCTTGGCGAGTGCGGCACGGATACCGCCCATGTTATACACGCCGAAAACAGGCTCCTCGTTATATTTCTTCCCTGCCCATACCAGAATGTCGGCCAACAAGTTCGACAACTCACTCTCTGGGCGATGGGCTGCCATATAACGAGCCACCTCACCTACAACAGGCGACATCATGCTGTCCACCACATGCTTATAGGGAGTCATCAGAGCCTCAGCCTGACCATCAGTCAGCGCATCATACCGCTGATCCACCAGAATTCTGTTACGTTCAATCCCACTCATCACATAATGTGAGTGGCAGGAGCTGATCATCATTCCAATAACCACCACTCCTATAATCATCCTTTGCTTCCTTTTCATATTGCTGGCAAAGATACTAAAAATCTGATTAAGTGAGAAGGAAACAAATGGATTTGTTTACTCGAGCGTGAAGATTATTATACATTATGCAAGCATAATACAAAACAATTTCATTTGTTTAAATTGTCAATCTATGGTTTTGCATACTTATGCATTCGCAAAAACGGGCTTGGAGTGAGAACGTCATTTGTAGGTAGTGGGAACGTCACTCTCTCCCAGTGAGCGACGTTTTCTCTCCAAGCGATCGACACGCCTTGGATATGTATTCATTTTAGCGCATGATTATGCGCTGCGGAGATACTTATTCTGCGTTTCACCCCCCAACCCACCTAATACACTTGAAACATCGATGTGTAAAGCGTTTCAGCGAGGTGGGTTGACACTGTTTAACCCACCTCCAATCCACCTCTAATCCCCCTCATCGCTCATCAGAAATTCATCAGATCCTTAACACAAAATGACAAAACAGGTGGGTTAAAGGTGGGTTGAAAGCATCCAACCCACCTGTCATTTTTCCTTGTGTTTATGGGCGTTTCAGGCACATTAGGTGGGTTGGTGGGTTAAAAACGCAGAACCCCTTGTGAAAAGAATTAATGAAAAACGCGCGAACATACACGGAAAATGCCGATAAGCACGATAAATAAAGGGATTTGTATAAAAAACAACATACACTAAAGGTTCACAAACATACACTATACGGGAATCAACATACACGCAACATACACGCGAGCTTCATAAACGAGTTTTGTTCCCAACGTGGGAATAAAACGTTCCCAACGTGGGAATAAAACGTTCCCAACGTGGGAATATCGAGTAAGAAGCCTAGTTGCTATAAGTAAGTGGCCTAGTTAGAGGTGGTAATCAGCCTACTTTCTATGAGAAAGTGCCATAGTTTCTATGCGCAAGTAGCCTACTTAGCAGTGTATGTTGCGTGTATGTTATAGGGGCTATAGTGAACGTTGGTGTATGTTCCGTGTATGTTGAAAACACCCATTTCCCTCGTATATAAAGGCGTTTCCAGCGAAATACGTGTATGTTGCGCCAGTTTTGTGTATCCAAATTTTGTCAACCGAAATCAGTACACCTCAGGTTTCGCATCGCGATATCTATGCTTTCAGGCGCCAATACCTATGTTCGCATTGCATGGGATTGACCCAGACTGCTGAACTGAAAGAATTTTCCGTATCATTGAATCTATCCCTACATTTTATTTGGAAGTTTCAATAAAAGTTCCTATCTTTGCAGCGTACAAGAAAGTGAATTATGGCAAAAATCGATTTTGATAAAGAACGTTTCTTGCAGTCCATTCGCGAATACAGGCAACAAAAACGCGAGTGGCAAGAACGTATTAACAAGAAACTTGACGAAAAGGAGGAAGAGATTCGTAGAATCAAGGCTTCACACTACTATGAACTTGCATAAACAATGAAAGCACTTGATACTTCACGACTTCAATTGTCCTCCCCTTACACTATTGTTCAGGAAGGTGATGAGTATCTTTTCAGAACAGATAGTGACATTCTTTATGCTGTTAGTTTTCAAACATACGATGGAATACCAGGGTTAACCGCATATTGGTTCGACCTTTCCAATCGAAGCCACAGAGCATCTCCCAACGATCCTAAAGTTCGTAAAACAGTCATCGCCATTATTGAAGAGTTCTTCTATCAGAATCCTGATATACTTCTTTATATGTGTGATACGGCTGACGAGCAACAAGCTATGCGAGCTCGTCTTTTCTTGCGTTGGTTTAATGGCTATGAGCAACAAAAGAAATATGCCATACGTACTGCGGTGCTTCAAGATGAAGGAATTGAGAGTTATATAGCGCTCATCATCCAGCGTTCCCATCCACTATTCGATGAGATTACGAATCTATTCGATACAGAAATAGCAATGTTTCAAGAGAACAAATAGGATAAAAAGATAATCTCTGCTAAATGGAAGAAATGGTTGCACCACTTCTTCCATTTTTCTTTTTTGGGGGGTCCACCCCCGAAATAAATGTAAATCAGACAAATAAGAGAAATGGCCAAGGAACAATGAAATTCTATATTATTGCTAAAAAAATACGGTTCGCGTTTGGAAGTTTGCAAAATAATACTTATCTTTGCAACATCACTTACAATCCCTTATGGGTGAAGTGAGCGATCTTATATATAAGAAAGACGTTTTCGAACGTCTGTCGTTGTGAATCGTGAATCTCGCAAATTCCTATCATCACAGCAGACAGATGACAACGAAGCGTCCCGTAGTGCGTTTCTATATACCAAATTTATATAGTCCGTACTGGCGTGGGCTAACTGCGTTGTCTATCCTGTGTGATGAGGGCAATGCGAGAGCCTACGATTCCAGGATGGGCAGAAACAGACACCTACGCCTTTTTTGTATCATAAGCTAACCTAGAAAACAAAGAATTAACTGCCAAGTTTGGGGTGTTTGTTAGGCAAGAGGATTAGATTATGTATATAAAAGATGTTCCTAAATTAAGAGAAAAGTTAGTACAAAATGGTGTTAGTTATGATAATATTGAGTTTATTATAAATCAGATAAAAGATAGTAAACTTGATGAAGACTTTAAAATAATACATCAGAGTACGTACAAACTGATGTTAGAGAAGGATTTGTGGGATACATTTGAAAAAGTCTGTAACGATCTAGGAATAATTATAACTCGCAGAAACGAACCAGAATCATAATAGTACAATGAAACGAATATTAACTCTAGCAGTATTGTTCCTATGCTGCATTGCAACAACGTTTGCTCAGTTTAGCAGATCGGGGTTGGGAACCGCGAGCGGCCCTTGTCTTGTTTTGAAAAGGCTTATGTCTTTTATGTTAGTATGCCTTAGTTCATTGACAGTACTGGCTGCTGACTTTACTGTTGACGAGATCAACTATAATATTACGTCTTCTGAAAAATTGACAGTAGAAGTTACTAGTGGAATCTCTTATCAAGGTGATGTCGTTATTCCTGATAAAGTTGAATGGAATGGTAACGAATACAGAGTGACGAGTATTGGGTGGTATGCTTTCTATAGTTGTAGTAGTTTGACTTCTGTAGATATTCCTAACTCTGTGACAAGCATAGGTCATTTTGCATTTAAGGAGTGCAAAGGTTTAACATCCATTACTATTCCCAACTCTGTGACGAGTATTGAGCGGTGGGCTTTCACAAATTGTAGTAGTTTGACCTCAATTACCATCCCCAACTCTGTGACAAGTATCGAAGGAGAACCTTTTTCTGGTTGCAGTGGCTTGACCTCAATTATTGTTGAGAATGGTAATACCGTATATGATTCAAGAGTTAATTGTAATGCCATTATTGAGACAGAAACAAACAAACTGTTACAGGGCTGTATGAACACCAAAATTCCCAATTCTGTGACAAGCATAGGATTTCAGGCTTTTTGGTACTGCAGTGGCTTGACCTCAATCTCCATCCCCAATTCTGTGACAAGCATAGAAGAGCAGGCTTTTTATGAATGCAGTGGCTTGACCTCTATTACAATACCCAACTCTGTGACGAGCATTGGGCGTTTTGTTTTTATGAATTGTAGTGGCTTAACCTCTGTTACCATTCCCAACTCTTTGACAAGCATAGAAGAGTATGCTTTTTGTGGCTGCAGAGGCTTGACATCTGTGACGATTCCCTACTCTGTGACGAATATTGGAGGTTCGGCTTTTTCTGGTTGCAGTGGCTTGACCTCAATTACTATTCCCAATTCTGTTACGAGTATTGGAAGTAGTGTTTTTTCAAGATGTAGTGGTTTGATCTCAATGATTGTAGAGGATGGCAATACTGTATATGACTCGAGAGATAATAGTAATGCCATTATCGAAACAGAGAAAAATGAATTGATAGATGGCTGCAAGAATACTATTATTCCCAATACCGTGACGAGCATTGGATTTGCTGCTTTTTCTGGTTGCAATGGCTTAACCTCAATTTCCATTCCCAACTCTGTAACTAGTATCGAAAACGATGCTTTCAGGAATTGTAGTGGTTTGACTGAAGTTATATCATTAGTTTCAGACCCGTTCCCAACTAATGCTACTCAGAGTATTTGGTATGGGGTAAACACCAGTGAGATACCTCTTTATGTTCCTGTTGGCACAAAAGAACTGTATGAGGCAACTGAGGGGTGGAATGTGTTTACGAATATCATAGAAAGAGGTATTTCGGTTGCTGGAGATGACGGTGGTGTGGACTATGCCAACAATCCAGATATAAACCAGGATACGGATCTGAACGGAAACGTAGTTGGTAATATCTTCTACAACATTTCTGATGGTAATGGAGAATATAGTTCTGCTGAAGGTTGCATTGTCCTGAGAAAAACAACATCGGATGAACAAGTTGATAACATGGTTGGTTTAGACTTGTTCGGAGAGGATGTAAAGAACAACTACACAGGAATCATCTTTATGGTTCAACAGGGAAGTGGCACTGTGAAAGTTAACGCTGAGACAACCGGAAACATGACATTGAAGGTGAAGGTCGGCAACGGTCAGCCTGTGGAAATGGTGTTCAGTGGGAAACTGGAGGTAACCGTGCCCTATGCTGTCTCTGAGCCGAGTTATGTATATATCTATGGCGGTGAGAAGACAACTGCTAATGCAAAGGCGATGGGTGCTAAATCAGCAGCAGATAATGCTCTGAAGATATATGGTATTGAGTGGAGCAAGCAAGATATTACAACGGTTATGGATATAGCTAACGAAGAGGAGCTTGTTACCTCTCCCATCTATAACCTGAACGGTCAGCGCGTTGCAACACCCCAGAAGGGTAATATATACATCATGAACGGCAAGAAAGTCGTTGTGAAATAAATACTAATCCTACAGACCAAAGTAATGAATAATAAGAGATCCTTGATAAAAAAGAATAATATGAAAAAGGGTTTGTCTTTTCTAGTTATGTGCCTTTGCTCCTTAACAGCACTGGCAGCAGACTTTACCGTTGACAACATCAACTATACTATTACGTCAATAGAAGAGCAAACAGTAGAAGTTACTAGTGGAATCTCTTATGAAGGGGATGTCGTTATTCCTGATAAGGTTGAGTGGAATGGCATAGAATACGATGTGACAGGAATTGGAGAGAATGCCTTCAAGAACTGCTACGATTTAATGTCGGTTACCATTCCCAATTCTATAACCAGTATCGGGAATAACGCATTCTATGGTTGTCGCCGTTTGACTGAAGTGGTTTCATTGATCACAGAACCTTTCCCAATTAATAAAGAAGCATTGCAAGGTTTGGACACCAGCAAGATATTGCTTTTTGTTCCTATAGGTACTAAGGACACATATCAATGTACAGGTGCGTGGGGAAAATTTATTGTCCATGAACAGGGAGATGGCTTTTATGTTGAAGGTATCAACTATCATATCACGTCAGCGGAAGAACAGACGGTTGAAGTAGAAATTGGCGTCGATTATAAAGGAAATGTCGTTATTCCAGATTTTGTTGAATGGAAAGGGAAAGAATACAGAGTGAAGGGAATCGGAGATTATGCTTTCCATGCATGCAGCGGTTTGGCCAATGTTTCCATCCCCTCTACAGTGACATATATAGGGAATTGTGCTTTCAATTATTGTGAAAGTTTACTCTCTATTATCATTCCCTGTTCTGTTACCAGCATCTCAAAAACAGCCTTCGCTTGCTGCACCAGTTTGGCTTCAATTAGTGTTGATCCTGGCAATAGAGTTTTTGATTCGAGAGATAATTGTAATGCTATTATCCAGACAGAGTATAATGAATTGTTATTTGGCTGCAAGAATACCATAATACCCAATACTGTGACAGACATCGGATATGATGCTTTCTGTGTATGCACAGGTTTGACCTCTATCACCATTCCCAACTCTGTGACAAGTATCGGTAGTTATGCATTTCAAGGATGTACCAATTTGAGCTCTATCTCTATTCCCAATTCAGTTACCTCCATCGGGAAGAGTGCATTCTATGGTTGTTCTTCTTTACCTATTGAGAATGGTATTAGATATGCTGATACTTATGCTGTGGCGGTAGTTGACAAAAGCTTGGTAAATTATTCAATCAAGGAGGGGACAAGAATCATTGGCTATGATGTCTTTGCTGATTGTACAAGTCTTACCAGTATATCTTTACCCAACAGTTTAACAAGTATTTATAGCGGTGCTTTTAAGGGATGTTGCCGTTTGGAATCAATTACTATTCCCAATTCAGTAACCTTCATCGACAATAATGCTTTCAGAGAAAGTGGTTTGACCTCTATTGCAATTCCCAACTCTGTGACGAGTATTGGTAATTATGCTTTTAAAGGCTGCAGCGCATTAACATCTGTTTCTATTTCTAACTCTGTGATGCACATTGGTAGCTATGCATTTGAGGGGTGTAGCGGTTTATCCTCAATAACCATTCCTCGCAGTGTGAAAGGTATTGGTGTATCTGCTTTCGTTGGATGCACAGGTCTTCAAATAGTATATTCCGAGATAGATTTGCCATATCCCACTTCAGACATCTTCTCTCCAGAAACCTACTCCAACGCGACTTTATCCGTTCCTTATGCGACAAAGAGTTTGTTACAGACGATGAGTTGTTGGAATAAATTTACAAATATTGTTGAGAGATACACAGCCAAGCATGCTACAATCCATGTCGAGGTAGCAGGAACTCTAAAAGATTACATATCAGATACTGAAAAATATGAAATCGAAGAATTGACCTTGTCGGGTGAACTCAATGGTGCTGATTTCCGCCTTCTAAGGGATATGACAGGCAACAATGACAAGGGAGAACCTACAGAAGGAAGGCTTAGAGTTTTAGATTTATCCAATGTTAAACTGAAGGATGGAGGTGAACCATTCTTGAATGCTAATTTTGTTCGATGGCAAGATAATTATGGATCCCATAGCCATGGCATCAACTGTTCATGTCTGATTGAAGATCCATATTCTTTACCCAATAGCCTTTTTATGGGATGTACAAGTTTGATCTCTATTACATTGCCAAAAACAATCACACAGATGGAAGAGTTTGTCTTTTTTGCATGCCAAAGACTCACTTTGATTTGTTTTCCTGATGGTTTGGAATCTATTGTTTCATCTGATGCGTTTTATAATACCCCTTGGGTTGAAAACTTGCCGGAAGGAATAGTCTTTGCAGGTAATGTTGTATTCAGATATAAGGGAGAGATGCCTCCTAATACAACCATAGAACTGAAAGAGGGCACTTTAGGCATAGCTAATAGAGCATTTATGAATTGTTCAGGACTATCGTCCATATCTTTACCCAGTAGTTTAAAAAGAATTGGTGGTAATGCCTTCGATGGCTGTAGTAACCTGAATTCCATATCAATACCAAGCAGCGTTGTGTCTATAGGGAGTTGTGCATTTAAGGGAACTCCATGGCTTGATAATCAGCCTGATGGTGTTATATATGCTGGTAGGGTTATATATGGATTTAAAGGAGCAGCCTGTTCAGAAACAACTATCGAGATTGAAGATGGTGTAAAAGGTATAGCAGGAGGAGCCTTTTCTAGTTGTAATAATCTCGTATCCATTAAGGTTCCCAAATCTGTTGTTTCTTTTGATCTATATGGTATTACTTCTTGTAATAAGTTGTCAAGTATAGATGTTAACTCTGACAATGATTATTACAAATCCATTTCAGGAGTCCTGCTCAACAAAAAAGGAACAAAGCTATTATACTATCCGAGGGCAAAAACCGATGAGTATTATACAATACCTGAAGGGGTTATATATATAAGTGAGACTGCTTTTTATTCATGTAACAATCTATTATCCATAGCCATGCCTAATAGTGTTACCGTTATTGGTTATGCTTCTTTTTATAACAGTAAAGCCTTGAGTTCTATTCAGATGTCCCAATCTTTGGTTAGTATCTGTGGGCTAGCATTTTATAATTGTAGTGGTCTGACATCAGTGTCAATTCCCCAAAGTGTGAGTTTTTTGGGCAGTTGGGCTTCATTTCAAGGATGCAGTAGTTTGACCGAAGTGGTTTCATATATAGCAGAACCATTCCCAATTGATCATAATGTCTGGAGTGGTGATAACACCTCGGAAATTCCTCTTTATGTCCCTATTGGCACAAAGGAACTGTATGAGGTGACTGAGGGGTGGAATGTGTTTAAGAACATCATTGAAAGGGAAGTAACGCCACAAGATATAACAACAGCTATGGAATTAATCAGCGAGAAAGAGGCTGTTACCAGCCCCATATATAATATAAACGGTCAGTTAGTTAAGAAGGGTAACAATAATAGCATTCTACCTCGCGGTATTTATATTGTGAATGGAAAGAAAGTCGTTGTGAAATAACAAACAGATGACAAGTAATAGGTAACAATACCTATATACTATAACAGCAGCAGTTACACTTCAGAGAAGCATGTAACTGCTGTTGTGTTTTTGTACTTTTCTCCATGTTCATCATATATTTATAGAGCGATTCCCTGAGGACTTTATGTTCCAGCTCACTAAAGGGGAGTTTGATGCTTGGAAATCACAAAATGTGATATCCAATTCCATTAAGATGGGACTTTGTAAGCCATTAATACTGCCATAGCTGAGTTGCAGGTGGAGCATCGCCAACGACCCAAACGAAAGCCAATAGGATTTATACAGCCTAAAGATGATAACAATACTCAATAATGGATTTCTCGTTCTCACACGCATTTGTAATGAGACCAAAGCTCTGGAAGGATATAAAGATGAGTTGAAACCCATTTCCAAGTCAACCCCAACCCAGTTCCAGACAATCATCTATGCCTCCACCGACATCCCGAATGTCGGAGATAATGTCGGAGACATGTCGGAGACGAAACTCACTGAACGTCAGCAAAAAATCTTGAATCTCATCAAAGAGTCTCCGACAATCACAGGCCGACAAATGTCGGAGATATTGTCGGTGAGCCAACGCACTATCGAACGTAACCTTTCTACTATGCAAAAGAGCGGAATGTTGGAGCATGAAAGCAAGGACAATGATGGGATTTTGGGGGGTGCTTAACACATAATATTCACCCGATGGAATAAAACAAAAGAAACAAGAATAAATAGCAGGCGCTCTTTGACAAGATTTTGATTGGAATTATTTGACATGCGGTCGAATTTTGTTGCGACTCAACAAAGGAAATGCAAGCATTTCTTTGTATTCGCTGCTCCAAAATTTGGAAGTTTAAACTAAAGACGCTATCTTTGCACACGATATGAAGCAAACGATAGATACATACAAATTGACTGGTATGGAAGAACCTACAGACGAGGTTCTAAGACAGTTGATGCGTGAGGCGGCTGAGGATGCTAAGACATCCAATGAAGAGGCAACCGAATACTACTTCAACCTGATGATGGCTGAAGCACAAAAGGCTGTTGCAGGGATATGAACAAGACTGATCATAAGCCTGTCCTCATTGTGATAGCTGGTCCCAACGGATCGGGTAAGACGACTATTACCTCTAAAATCCTTAAACACGAATGGCTGGAAGGCGCTCTTTACATAAACCCAGACATTGTGGCTCAAGAGAAGTTTGGCGACTGGAACTCACAAGAAGCTGTACTCAAATCTATCAAATACTGCGAATCTCTGCGTGAAGATTGCTTGCAGAAAAAACAGAGTTTAATCTTTGAAACAGTTCTTTCGGCTGATGATAAGATTGACTTTATCAAGCGGGCTAAAGAAGCTGGTTTTTTTATCAGACTCTTCTTCGTTTCAACCGAACACCCTTCTATTAATGCATCAAGAATTGCGCATAGAGTGATGAAAGGTGGACACGATGTGCCTATATCGAAAATTATATCGCGTTATTATAAGTCGATAGTGAACTGTATGAAAGCATCGAAGTATGCAGATCGTACATATGTTTACGACAACACAAAAGAAAACAGCGAAGCTAAGATATTGTTTCGCATGACTGAAGGTAAAGTTGTAAAGCAGTATATGAAAGTACTGCCAAAATGGACTGCACCAATTCTGAATTTCTGATCGACATCTTATGTCATTCTGCGCCATTATAAGGAATAAGGGCTAATTCTTTCTCATTTCACGCTGACCATTGAGGTTATACATAAACAGATTCTTCCATTTGCAAACGATACACTTTTGGGGGTAATAAACAACGTATAATGAAGAAAAAACGCGGAATGTTTTGTCAGTTCAGAAATTTGTTGTACCTTTGCACCGCTTTTTCGACGTAACCGATGGAAGGAAGAAGAGTTGCCTGTCTATGTTGCGCGAAACTTATTAAGAATCAAACGATTTCAAGACAATGGATTTAATTAAAGTTGCTGAAGAAGCATTTGCAACCGGTAAGCAGCACCCCGATTTCAAGGCAGGTGACACAGTAACCGTTGCTTACAAGATCATCGAGGGTAACAAGGAGCGTATCCAGCTCTACCGCGGTGTGGTCATTAAGATTTGCGGTCATGGTGAGAAGAAGCGTTTCACCGTTCGTAAGATGTCAGGTACTGTTGGTGTAGAGCGTATCTTCCCCATCGAGAGTCCGAACATCGAGAGCATTGAGGTGAACAAGATCGGTAAGGTACGTCGCGCTAAGCTGTACTACCTGCGCAAGCTCACTGGTAAGAAGGCTCGTATTGCTGAGAAGCGTACTCCTATTGCCGCAGAGAAAAAGGACTAATCCTTTTTACAAGAAAAGAATAAAAGAGACTCGTTGGAGTCTCTTTTTTTTATGTCCGTCAATGAGATAACGGAGTATCTTATTTCAGTTTGATGTTCCCTTGGTTGTCAAGGCGCACCATGCTATTGGGTACGTCGGCATCGCTGAGCATCTTCATCTGTCGTGGCACGGCATTGGTTTCATCCTTGCGCGGACCGATACCGCGCTGTTGGATAAAGGAGTGGATCTTTCCTTTGAGGAAACGTCCGTCGTTACCGATCTTTATCGTCACCACAGGAGCATAGCCTGAGACTCCCTTCAGGTTGATGCCGTAAGGCGTGCAGAAGTTACCAAGACTATAGGCAATGAAACGACTCTGATACACCTCCACGCAGCGCACCACATGCGGTCCGTGACCATAAACCACATCGGCACCATTATCGATGCAGAAGTGGGCGAACTCACGCAGTGAGCCACGATCCTCATTGAGGAAGATCTCACGTCCCTGGGGAAGATGACTATACGACTGTCCTTCTGCGCCACCATGGAAGGATACCACTACGATGTCCGACTTCCCCCGCAGTTCATCAAGAATCTCTTTTACCAGCGACAGGTCGTTGTGCTGCATGGTATAGCCGTTATGACCGAAGGCACAAAGACCGTAGCGAACACCGTTTCTCTCCACCACGGCACACCTTGTCCTGCCTGCAATACCTGAGAAACGGATATCCTGCTCGTTCAGGCACTGCTCTGTTGAGAGAATACCTTCCGTACCGAAGTCGTTTGCGTGGTTATTGGCCATGCTCAGGAAATCATATCCCGCCTCTTTCAGCAGCGGAGCAAACCGTGTTGGCATCCTGAACGCATAGCTGACATTGGAAAGCTTCTTCTTTGTTTCTCCACCATCGCAAAGCGTTCCCTCGAGGTTTCCCACGGCTAAGTCGGCCTTCACCAGCAGATCCTTGACATCACGAAACAAATTCTTGCCATCATTGGCAGGAAGCATCACTGAAGGATAAGTGGTGCCCATCATGATATCGCCGGTCATGGCAATGGTCAGCGTGTCTGGCAACGCCCTGCGGGGTTCCGCCATCTCCTCTTCAGGCAAAACACTGGAATCAGTGACTACAGGTTGTAAGACAGACGATGCTGGCATCTGTTTGCCAGCATCCTGTGATGGTGAGCAGGCCAATAAGTATCCTGCTACTAATAATAAAAGATTGATTCTCATATACCTCATCAGTTCACACGGCGTGCGCCAATATACCTGCGAGAATAATAGCCGTCGCGGGAATTGCTGACCTTCACACCATTTGAGCTGCTGGCATGAATGAAGTCAAAGGAACCTGTTAAAGGATCCACATCAACCACGATACCCACATGACCCACACCGCGTCCACTGTTAGGACTGGTGAAGAACACCAGGTCACCGGTCTGAATCTCATCATTACGAATCGGGGTATTCCTAGCATACTGGTCGCGAGAGGAGGCACCGATGGATTTGTTCATCATCTTGCTATAGACATAGCTGGTGAAACCAGAGCAGTCGAAAGCCGACGGACCCTTAGCACCACTGCGATAACGAGCACCGATGTGCTTGAAAGCCTCATCCATCAGGTTATCAATAGCCGCATAGTTATCTTGGTAGATATAATCCTCTCCTGAATAGAGAAAATCATAATTATCTATTTCCTGGTATCTTTGCTCGGTCTGAGGCACAACCTTCTTGGCAGTCTTCTTCTTTTTGGCTGATGAAGGAGCCAAAGAAGAAACCAATAACAGTACCACGCAAAGAATAATTTTTTTACTCATTATATTTTAGGTTAGGTGTATAAAACAACAAAAAACGGAGATTTTCTCCGATTCTCTAACTTTTCGTATGCAAAGATAATAAAAAAAGGTGGGGCATAAAAGTGGGTTTACATCTTTTTGGATATACCCAATTGTCGGTTTTTCTCACCCGTATTTCCTCTTTCTTGCAACATAACAGACATTTAGGGGATCTCTTTCATGTAAAAGGGCAACTGTGCGCGTTCACGTTTTTTAATACCCTTTTTATTCAGTATTTAACATTTCAAGGCGATTATTAGTGTTTTATGGTTTTTTATTCGTACCTTTGGCTGCGCCGAAAGTACTCCCGCTCGGAAATACAAATAAAAATATACTTTTATTTGGTATTTCGCTCACTTATCCGTACCTTTGCCCCCAAATTCATATCCCAATAGAAAAGATGAAAGAATTAGCACTGAAGTACGGATGTAATCCCAACCAAAAACCTTCACGTATTTTCATGACGGAAGGAGAATTACCCCTTGAAGTATTAAACGGTCGTCCTGGCTACATCAATTTCCTGGATGCACTGAACAGCTGGCAGCTTGTCAAGGAGATGAAGGCAGCCACCGGTCTGCCCTCAGCCGCCAGTTTCAAGCATGTATCGCCGGCAGGTGCTGCTGTAGGACTGCCCCTGAGCGACACGCTGAAGAAGATCTATTTCGTGGATGATATCAAAGGACTGGATGAGTCGGCTATTGCCTGTGCCTATGCTCGTGCAAGAGGTGCCGACCGCATGAGTTCGTATGGTGACTTCGTGGCTCTGTCTGACACCTGTGATGCTGTTACCGCCACCCTGTTGAAGCGTGAGGTTTCTGACGGCGTGATTGCTCCGGGTTATACCGAAGAGGCACTGCAGATCCTGCGTGAGAAGCGTAAGGGAACCTACAATGTGATCCAGATTGATCCCAACTATGTACCTGAGCCCGTAGAACGCAAGCAGGTGTTCGGTATCACCTTCGAGCAGGGTCGTAATGAGATCAAGCTCGATGATCCCGCACTGTTTGAGAACATCCCCACGGAGAACAAGGTATTCCCAGCAGATGCCAAGCGCGACTTGATCATTGCACTCATCACCCTGAAATATACTCAGAGCAATTCTGTTTGTTATGTCAAGGACGGACAAGCCATCGGCATCGGTGCAGGACAGCAGAGTCGTATCCACTGTACCCGTCTGGCAGGCAACAAGGCTGACATCTGGTGGCTGCGCCAGCATCCGAAGGTGATGGCCCTTCCGTTCATCGATGGTATCCGTCGTGCCGACCGTGATAACACCATCGACATCTATATCTCTGACGATCACGATGATGTATTGGCAGAAGGCGAATGGCAGAAGTTCTTCAAGGAGAAGCCCGAGGTGCTTACCCGTGAGGAAAAGAAAGCATGGATTGCACAGAACACAAAGGTGTCTCTGGGATCTGATGCGTTCTTCCCCTTCGGTGACAATGTGGAGCGTGCCCATAAGAGCGGTGTGGAGTATATCGCACAGGCAGGTGGTTCTGTTCGCGACGACCATGTCATCATGACCTGCGACAAATACGGCATTGCCATGACGTTCACGGGAGTACGCCTGTTCCACCACTAAACGAATTGAAAATTGAGAATTGAGAATTGAAAATTTGGCCATGGACGATTTCGATTATATCTTAGAGAACGGGATTTCTTTCGGCAAAGGCGGTCAGAAGAAAGCCGATGATGGCAAGGTGAAGACCAAAGCCAAGAAGAAGAAATATGTGACTGGTGCCCATGGTAGCGGTGCGGCGATACAGAAAGCCAAGTATCGTCAGAACCGTGCTAACAGACATAAGGGGAAGAGATGACTCTTCCCCTTTATTATTTTTTTCAAAACAGATACTTAGTCTTCGAGATCTTCCAGTTCGTAATCCTCCAGTTCTTCGATGTCCTCCTCTTCATCATCCACGAACAGGATCTCATCCTCCCCTTCCGCTTTCAGTTCTTCGGTAAACCGCCTCATATCCTTGTCGCGATGCACTAAGGTGTCCTCTGCAGTAATGCCTTTCAGTTTATTGCTTTCACTATTAAGTTCGGCCCACAGCACATCTTTTAAGTCGGTTAGTCCATAGCCTGTCACGGCAGAGATGAACACCACGGGAAGGTCGTCAGGCAAGGTATCCCTTAGCATATCTATCAACTCTTCGTCGAGCAAGTCACACTTGGTCACTGCCAGCACCCGTTGTTTATCGAGCATCTCAGGATTAAACTGCTTCAGCTCATTCAGCAGGATCTCGTACTCCTTCTTGATATCATCTGTATCGCCAGGTACCATGAACAGCAGCAGCGAGTTGCGTTCGATATGACGAAGGAAACGCAAACCCAGTCCTCTACCCTCGCTGGCTCCCTCGATGATTCCAGGGATATCGGCCATCACAAACGACTTCCCATCACGATAGCCCACGATGCCCAGTGAGGGTTCCATGGTTGTAAATGGGTAATTGGCAATCTTAGGACGGGCATTCGAGAGGGCTGAGAGCAAGGTGGATTTTCCTGCATTGGGGAAACCGACGAGTCCTACATCAGCCAACAGCTTCAGTTCCAAGATGACCGTCATCTCCTGCATCGGCTCTCCGGGCTGTGCGAAACGCGGTGCCTGATTGGTCGCACTGCGGAACTGGAAGTTACCCAGTCCTCCACGACCACCTTTCAGTAATACCACCTCCTGACCGTCGTAGGTTACATCGCACACATACTTACCTGTCTCGGCATCATAGACCACCGTACCGCAAGGCACATCAATATATGCATCCTTGCCGTCTGTGCCATGACACTTATCCTTACCACCATTCCCGCCGTGCTCAGCCTTCACATGTCGTTGATACTTCAGGTGCAGCAAGGTCCAATAGTTATGGTTGCCGCGTAGGATTACGCTGCCGCCCTTGCCACCATCGCCGCCATCAGGACCGGCATTGGGGTTGTATTTGATATGTTTCAGATGCATAGATCCACGACCGCCCTTGCCGGAGCGGCAGTAGATCTTCACATAATCGACGAAATTACTCTCCATCCCTCGATTGCCTGTACTCCTCTTTATTTTTCAATTCTCAATTCTCAATTTTCAATTAGATTCCATCCACCACACGCTGGATGTCGCCGAAGATACGGTCGAGCGCACCCAATCCGTTGATATGATGACGGATTCCCTCCTTCTCATACCACTCGATGAGCGGAGATGTCTGGTTATGATACACATCAAGACGTTTCTTGATGGTCTCGGCATTATCATCACTGCGGCCACTCTCCTGTCCGCGCTTGATCAGACGAGTCATCAGTTCCTCCTCGGGTACATCCAACTCAATCATGGCAGCGATTTTATGACCACGCTCCTCCAGCATTTTCTTCAGGGCCTCAGCCTGCGGGATTGTGCGGGGGAAGCCATCGAAGATCACGCCCGGATGGTCTGTTCCAAAGCTGTCATATACGCTGGCCAGGATATCCACCATCAGCGCATCGGGAATCAGCTGTCCTTTATCAATATACGAAGCGGCGGTCTTACCCAGCTCCGTACCCTTCTTAATCTCACTGCGAAGCACGTCACCGGTAGAGATATGTCCCAGTCCGTACTTCTTAATCATCAAGTCACTCTGTGTTCCCTTTCCTGATCCAGGGGCACCGAAAATTACGATATTCTTCATACTATTGAGTTTTTCTTCATCACTTACAAGGGTATAGATATCCGGCAGGTTCCTACCCTGCTGGTCGTAGTCAAGACCGTAGCCCACAATGAAATCGTTAGGAATCTCCATGGCGGCATACTCGATGTCCAGATCAACCTGCAGTTTCTCAGGTTTCACCAGCAAGGCACAGATATGTACGGAAGCTGGATGACGCGTTCCTAATGTCTCTATCATCCTCTTCATGGTGAGACCGGTATCCACGATATCCTCAATGATCACAATGGTACGATTGGTCAGGTCTTCATTGATACCCATCACCTCTGTCACCTTTCCTGTAGAGGTAACACCTTGATAAGAAGCGAGTTTGACAAACGAGATCTCACAAGGGATTGTGATCATTCGCATCAAATCCGCCGCAAAGACAAACGCACCGTTCAGCACCGCCAGGAACAATGGGTTCTTGTCGGCCATGTCATGGTTAATACGATCGGCAACGACCTGAATGCGTTCTTTGATCTCTTTCTCAGGGATAGACGTTCTGAACGTCTTGTCTTTGATTGTTACTATACTCATATCTTCTGGTTTTTCTTCACGGTGCGAAGTTAGTGAAAAAAAACGATTCTGCGAAGGGAAAAGACAAAAACTTTCGTCATTCGCCTTCTTTCTCCTTCTCCTATTTCTTATTAAAGATACCCTTGAGGAATCCGCTCACCTTCGAGCCCGTCTTTTTCACGCCTTTGATCACGTTCTGACCGACACTGTCAATCTTCTCGCCTACCTTTCCAGCCGTTCTGTCGAGCACTTTCTTCTGATAGCGTGTACGCAACTCCGTATATTTGGAGATTTGATCATCGGTCATCAAAGCCTTATACGTATCATGATACTCACCTGTGAGCTCTTCAAACTTGGCAGAGAACACCTTATACTCTTCGTCGGAGATAACTTCCTCTGATTCCACCATCACGACCAGTGCCTGATACCTGTCAAGAAACTCTTCTGTTCCATTAGTCTGAGCCCGTCCTGACAAACACATCAACAGCAGTCCGGTAATCATTATCAACTTTTTCATATGACATTCATTATTGGTTTAACGTGCACAAAAGTAATCATTCTTTGGCAACTTTGCACTCATTTTATTCTTTATTAGGAGTAAATATAAGTATTTAAGTAACAAAAAATGAAAAAAATGGGCATTCATGAACGCATATTACTATTTATTTTGTATTTTTGCAGGGATGAAAATATTCACAAGTGCCCAGATTCATGAACTCGACCACTATACGATCGAGCATGAGCCGATTCGTTCCATCGACTTGATGGAACGGGCTGCCAAGGTTCTGACACGCGCCATCACCGACACATGGTCGGCCGAGAAGCCCGTTGTGGTGTTCGCCGGACCAGGAAACAACGGAGGTGATGCGCTAGCTGTGGCACGACTACTCGCAGAACAGGGCTATCAGGTGAGTGTCTATCTCTTCAATATCAACGGGAAACTCTCGGAGGACTGCACCATTAACCGTCAGCGGGTGATTGACTGTCGGAAGATCAAGGATTTCTTTGAGGTGAGAGACGAGTTCGACCCGCCTCAGCTTACGGCCTCAACATTGGTTGTTGATGGTCTTTTCGGCTCCGGTCTTAACAAACCCTTGGCAGGTGGATTCTCCTCACTGGTGAAATACATCAATCAGTCGCCTGCAGAGATAGTCAGCATTGACGTCCCCTCAGGACTGATGACCGAAGATAACACCTACAATGTCAGGGCTAATATCATCAAAGCTGACGTTACGCTGACCCTTCAACAGAAGAAACTCGCCTTCCTCTTTGCCGAGAACCAGCAGTTTATCGGAAAGCTGCGTGTGCTCGACATCCGTTTGAGCAAGGAGGGCATGAAAAAGATTGAAGCGCAATATACCGTGCTTGACGAGAACGATATCCGTTCCCGTATGCTTCATCGGAATGCGTTTGCCCACAAAGGCGACATGGGTACGGCACTGATCATCGCAGGTAGTTATGGAATGGCCGGGGCTGCTATCCTCGCCACCAAGGCTTGTCTTCGCTCAGGGGTAGGAAAGGCGATTGTACATACTCCTCGACGCAACAACGACATCCTGCAGATCAGCATTCCTGAAGCTGTGATGGATATCGACCGCGACGAGTTGTATTTCAGCGACACGGTTGACACAGAAGATATCGATGCCGTATGCATTGGTCCTGGACTGCGTCAACAGGAGAACACCGCGATAGCACTGATCTCACAGATCCGCCGCTCGCATTGTCCTACCGTTCTCGATGCGGATGCCCTGAATATCTTAGCTAACCATCGTGCCTGGTTGCAACAGCTACCCAAGAACATGATTATGACGCCGCATCCTAAAGAGTTCGACCGTCTGAATGGAGCCAGCTGTGCCGATTCCTTCGAACGTCTGTCGAAAGCGCGTGACCTGGCAGAGCACCTTCAGGCATACATCATCTTGAAAGGACACTATTCCGCCCTCTGCATGCCCAACGGACATGTGGTGTTTAACAGCACTGGAAACGCAGGTATGGCCACAGCTGGTAGCGGGGATGTGCTGGCAGGAATCATTACGGGTCTTCTGGCCCGAGGCTACAACCATGAAGATGCTTGCATGACGGGTATGTACCTGCATGGACTGGCTGGTGATATCGCCGCCAAGGAGTTGGGACAGGAGAGTATGACAGCTGGGGATATCATCAATTGTCTGCCCAAGGCTTTTTTACGAATTAACGACTAAAAAACAAAAATGAAAAGGATGAAAATAAAGAATGTGACAAGAAGAATAGGACTTCTCTTCCTGCTCCCTTGTCTCTCATCAAGTGTCTGGGCACAGGATGCTGTGGAAGGCACTTCATACTACCTGCCGAAAACTGCCCTCAATTACACCCTTCTCATCGAGCGGGTCACCACCCAGCCAGGAGAGCTGAGTATGTATGCAGGACGGTTCCTCAAAAAAGATGATGTGGCAACAAAACCCACTACATCCTATCGGATCCTGAAGATTCAGATGACCAGCGTAGGTGTGGCTGACACTGCCAAGCGCTTCACGCCGAAGATCGATGCCAAGCATTCCATCAATAGCATGAAGGTGGATGAGAACAGTGGAATTCTCCTGGCTGTGAACGCAGAACCCAAGAGGATGGAGAAGCCTATTCCCTTCATTTCAGCCCCCAAACCACTACCATTGAATCCACGCGACTATATGAGTCAGGAGATTCTGGCAGCGGGAAGCAGCGCGAAGATGGCGGAACTGATTGCCCAAGAGATTTATGATATCCGTGAGAGCAAGAGTCAGCTGAACAAAGGACAGGCCGACTTCATGCCGAAAGACGGTGAACAGATGCGCATCATGCTCAACAACCTGAACACCCAGGAGGCTGCACTGCTGCAGATGTTCGAGGGGGTAACCGAGAAAGATACCACGGAAGCAACCATCACCTTCATTCCAAGCAAAGCGGTTGACAAGCAGGTGCTCTTCCGTTTCTCCAAGAAGTTCGGTTTGGTGGATGCTGATGATCTGTCGGGAGAACCCTATTATATCAGTATAGAGGACCTGCACAAGCAGGTAGAGAATACAGCCATCGATACATCTGACAAGAAGGGGAAAGATGATGCCGGCATCTATGCCAACCTGCCAGGAAAGATCAAGACTACCCTCTATCGCAGCGAGAGTCAGTTGGCTGAATACGAGGTGTATGCCGCTCAGTTCGGTATCACTGCCCCGATGGACAATGAACTGTTCAACAAGAAACTGCTGACCAGTCTGGTATATGACCCTACTACAGGTCATGTGGAAACGATAAGTACGGAAATGATCAAAAAATAACAAATAGCTAACGTTATGAATATTGGAACTGGAGAAATACTACTGATTGCCCTCGTTGTCCTGCTGCTTTTCGGCGGTAAGAAGATTCCTGAGTTGATGAAAGGACTCGGAAAGGGCATGAAAAGCTTCAAAGACGGTTTGAACGGGAAAGACGACGAACCTGCGAAAAAGGATGAGTGATGATGGGAGCCTGAACTTCTGGGATCATCTCGACGTGTTGCGAAGCAGCATCATCCGGATGATTGTGGCGGCTGTCGTGATGGGTATCGTTGCTTTCTTCCTGAAAGACTGGCTCTTCGACATCGTGCTCGCACCAAAGGACAGTAACTTCATCACCTACCGACTATTGGGCATCGAGCCGTTCTCTATCCAACTGGTTAACACCGGGCTCACGGAACAGTTCATGATCCACATGAAGGTGGCTCTCATGGCAGGCATTCTGGTTGCCTCACCTTATATAATATATACACTGTTCAGGTTCGTTTCTCCTGCCCTCTACGAAAACGAAAGACGTCACTCCGTAAGGATTACCGTTGCTGCCTATGTCATGTTTCTCGTTGGAGTGGTAATAAACTTCTTCCTCATCTTCCCGTTAACGGTACGATTCCTCGGAACCTATAAGGTTAGTGAAGAGGTGATGACCATGCTCACCATCACGAGCTATATCGATACGCTGCTCATGATGAGTCTGGTTTTCGGAATCATCTTCGAGATACCTGTCGTTTCATGGCTACTGGCCAAGGCGGGCATGCTCAAGTCATCATGGATGACAAAGTATAGGCGCCATGCTATCGTAGCGATTCTGATCATCGCCGCCATCATCACGCCTACCGCCGACATTATGACGCTCGTCATCGTATCGCTGCCTATCTGGCTCCTCTATGAAGTGAGCATCCTGCTTGTACGCTATTCTCAATAACTTAATAAGAAAAAACATTATGTTAAGAAAGATCCGCCTTACGCTCGCAACACTGCTATTCATTCTCATTACGCTACTGTTGCTCGACATCTCTGGCACCCTCCATCACTATCTCGGATGGATGGCAAAGATCCAGTTCCTGCCCGCCATTCTCGCCTTGAACGTCGGCGTGGTGGTTGCACTGGTTCTCCTTACACTGGTATTCGGACGCATCTACTGCTCGGTCATCTGTCCGCTGGGTATCATGCAGGACGTGATCTCATGGATTCACGGCAAGCGGAAGAAGAACCGTTTCACGTATTCAGCTGAGAAGAAATGGTTGCGCTACCCCATTCTTGTTGTGTTTATCATCGCCTTGCTGGCTGGTATCGGCTCCTTTGTGGCACTCTTGGCACCCTACAGTTCCTATGGGCGTATCGTGGTGAACCTGCTTAAGCCTATATATGAAGCGGGGAACAATGTGCTGGCTTCCATCGCCGAGCATTTCAACAGTTATGCCTTCTACCATGTGGATATCTGGATCAAGAGCATGCCTACATTGATCATCGCGGCAGTTACCTTCGTTATCATAGCCTTCCTGGCCTGGCGGGGCGGACGTACCTATTGCAACACCATCTGTCCGGTAGGTACCATCCTGAGTTTCTTCGCTCGTTTCTCGTTCCTGAAGATCCACTTCGACGAGGAGAAATGCAAGAACTGCAGTCTGTGTTCCAAGAACTGCAAGGCATCCTGTATCGACTATAAAAACCATACCGTGGATCACAGTCGTTGTGTGGTCTGCGGCAACTGTATCGAATCATGTAAGTTCGGTGCTTTGAAATACGACCGTCCCAGCTTGCACAAGAAGCATCAGAAGGATGCAGAAGGAAAGGAAGTGGACGAAGGTCGTCGTGCCTTTGTGGTAGGAGCAGTCCTTGCCACGACTACCGCTGCTCTGGCACAGGAGAAAAAGAAGGTGGATGGTGGTCTGGCTGCTATCGAAGAGAAGAAAGCGCCACAGCGCACCACTCCTATCACCCCACCGGGATCCCTTTCTGCAAAGAACATGTATCAGCACTGTACGGCCTGTCAGCTCTGCGTTTCTGCCTGTCCGAACCAGGTGCTGCGCCCGTCAACAGGACTGCTCACCTTAATGCAGCCCATGATGAGCTATGAGCGGGGCTACTGCCGACCCGAATGTAACCGTTGTTCTCAGGTTTGTCCGGCTGGAGCTATCAAGCCGATTACAGCTGAGGAGAAGTCGAGCACACAGATCGGACATGCCGTATGGATCAAGAAAAACTGTATTCCCGTTACTGATGGCGTGGAATGTGGCAACTGCGAACGCCACTGTCCTACCGGAGCCATTGAGATGGAACAGCTCGATCCCGATGATGAGATGTCGGTGATGATTCCCACAGTGAACGAAACCAAGTGCATTGGTTGCGGCGCCTGCGAGAACCTCTGTCCTGCCCGTCCCTTCAGCGCCATCTACGTAGAAGGTCACGAAGTGCACAAACTGCTATAATCCATTTAACCCCCATCGTCATGAAAGAGATATCAAGAAGACAATTCATCAAGATATTCGGTGGAGCCACTGTTGCATCCTCCACCGTCCTCACCGCCTGCAAAGGCAACAATGGACAGTCTGCCACAAACGGTCAGGAGCCGCCCAAGGACAAGATGACCTATCGTGTAAACCCCAATACCAACGAGAAGGTTTCACTCCTCGGCTATGGTATGATGCGCCTCCCTGTTGTGGGAGGTGGGGCAGGACGAGAGAATCCTGATGCCGACATCGACCAAGAGATGGTGAACAAACAGGTGGATTACGCCATCGAACATGGTGTGAACTATTTCGATACATCTCCTGCCTATTGTCAGGGCCGTTCTGAAAAAGCCACAGGCATCGCCCTTTATCGTCATCCCCGTGACAAATACTTCGTTGCCACCAAACTCAGTAACTTCTCTCCTGAGACATGGAGCAAGAAAGCATCCATAGAGATGTTCGAGAACTCCCTGAAGGAACTGCAGGTGGAGTGGATCGACTACCTGCTACTGCATGCCATAGGTGGCGACTCGAGGGATATGGATAGTGAAGAGACTTTCAACGCACGATTCATGGATAATGGCGTGCTTGACTGGCTCGTGGAACAGAAGAAGAAAGGACGCATCCACAATCTTGGATTCTCGTATCATGGCGACGTGGAGATCTTCGACATGCTACTGCGTTGGCACGATGAAGGCAGATACCATTGGGATTTTGCGCAGATAGAACTGAACTATCTCGACTGGGATTGGGCGGATGAGATCAACGACCGTAACACCGATGCCTCCTATCTCTATGCTGAACTGGAGAAACGCGGTATCCCTGCCGTCATCATGGAACCGCTTCTCGGTGGACGACTGGCAAACGTACCCGATCCCATTGTTCGTAAGATGAAGAAGCAACGACCAGAAGATACTGTCGCCTCATGGGCCTTCCGATATGCCGGAACGCCCAAAGGTGTACTCACGGTGCTCAGTGGTATGACCTATATGGAACACCTGCGTGAGAATATCGGTACCTATGCCCCGTTGGAACCCATCACCAAGGAAGAAAACGACTTCCTCATGGAGATTGCCGAGGATATCTATAACCTCAAGACCATCCCCTGTAATGAGTGTAACTACTGCATGCCTTGTCCTTACGGCATCAATATCCCCGCCATCTTCGTACATTATAATAAATGCTTGAAGGAAGGGAACATGCCTGATACCGAGAAGGATGAAAAGGATACGGAAGAGAAAAAGGAATACCGCCGCCAACGTCGTGCCTTCCTGATTGGCTACGACCGCAGCGTACCCAAACTCCGACAGGCCAGTCACTGCATCCAATGCGGACAGTGTTCACCCCATTGTCCTCAGCGCATCGATATCCCCCGCGAAATGCGACGTATTGATGAGTATGTAGAGACTTTGAAACGCGATGCGTAGGTGCGGCGAAGTAAGGTTTAGTACGCTTGCTCGTGTACCCCTTTGACAGCACGACCGCTGGGCTCGTTCATGTTCTTGAAGGCGGCATCCCACTCGAGGGCGATGGCGGTTGAGCAGGCCACGGAGGCCTCGCTGGGAACACTGCGAGCTGCGGAGTCGCTGGGGAAATGCTCGGCAAAGATAGAACGATAGTAGTACTCTTCCTTGTTTCTTGGCGGGTTGATGGGGAAGCGCTCGGCAGCATGAGCCATCTGCTCATCGCTGACAGCCTCGGAGGTGATCTGCTTGAGCGTGTCGATCCATGAATACCCTACTCCATCACTGAACTGCTCCTTCTGTCGCCAAGCCACCTCTTCGGGCAGCATGTCGGCAAAGGCCTCGCGGACAATCTTCTTCTCGATTTCGAAACCGGGTTCACCCGATTTCTTCTTACCGCACATCTTAGCCTCGGGATTGGTGCGCATGGCCACATCCAGGAACTCCTTGTCGAGGAAGGGCACGCGTCCTTCAACACCCCACGCACTCAGACTCTTGTTGGCACGAAGACAGTCGTATAAGTAGAGCTTGGAGAGTTTGCGGACGGTCTCCTCATGGAAGGCCTGCGCATTGGGGGCCTTATGGAAATAGAGGTAACCGCCGAAAATCTCATCAGCACCCTCACCGCTGAGCACCATCTTGATACCCATCGACTTGATGACGCGGGCCAGCAGGTACATCGGTGTAGAGGCACGAACGGTAGTAACATCGTAGGTCTCGATGAAATAGATCACATCACGGATGGCATCGAGTCCTTCCTGGATGGTATAGTTGATCTCGTGGTGGACAGTACCGATATGATCAGCCACCATCTTAGCCTTTGCGAGATCGGGCGCACCCTTCAAACCCACAGCAAAGGAGTGCAGACGGGGCCAGTAGGCACGTGATTGTGAGTTGTCCTCGATACGATGCTCGCTGAACTTCTCGGCAATGGCTGAGATGACAGAGGAATCCAGTCCTCCAGAAAGCAGCACACCATAGGGCACATCACTCATCAACTGTCGTTTAACCGCATCGGTAAGCGCATCATGGATAGCCTCCACACTGGCAGGGTTATCCTTTACTGCACTATAATCGAACCAATCACGGGTGTAATACCTTTTAATAGATGTTAGAGGTGAGAGGTCAGAAGTGAGATCTCCACTCCAGAGGTAATGACCCGGAGGGAAGGGTTCGTAGTAGTCACACTGTCCTTCAAGAGCCTTCAGCTCTGAGGCCACATAGATCATGCCATCGTGATCATATCCTATATAGAGAGGAATCACGCCGATGGGATCACGGGCAATCAGAAACGCATCCCGCTCTTGGTCATAGAGGGCGAAGGCGAAGATGCCGCTGAGCTGTTCCAATAGGCGACCCACCCCTTGCCCCTCCCTGAGAGGGAGGGGAATATTTAAATGGAGTGCCTGCGCAGAATCGGTGGCTTGAGAGTAATCACTCCCCTCCCTCTCAGGGAGGGGTTGGGGGTGTGTCAACTCTCTATAGAGTGCAAGAATCACTTCACAGTCGCTACCTGTCTGGAAATCGTACTTCCCGGCATATCTCCTGCGGATATCCTGATGATTATAGATTTCGCCATTCACGGCCAACACCTGTTTGCGGTCGGGCGCATACAAGGGCTGTCCGCCACTTTCAGGATCCACAATACTCAGTCGTTCGTGCGCTAAGATAGCACTGCCGCCACAGTAGATACCACTCCAATCGGGTCCACGGTGACGGATTTTCTGACTCATACGTAATGCCTTCTGCCGCAGTTCGGCAGTCTGTTCCTTTACCTGGAAGATTCCTACGATTCCACACATAATATTTTGTATTTGGTTGTTGATGTTTGCTGAAATGTTTAATAAGCAAGAGGCATGACGCCTCTTGCTTATAGCTTACGGTTGCAACGTGAGACCGAAGACCAAGTATGCCTTCTGTGTTCTCGGGTTGGCTGCAATCTGTCCGAAGATGGGGATACTGAACGAATCAGTTACCTTGATGTCCTTCGTGGCCTTCAACGAGAGGTTGGTGACTGCAAAGCCGTCCGTTCCGTAACTGGTGGTGGCAAAGGGCACAGCACCCACGGTAGCATCCCAATCGACACTGGCGAATGTGAACGGAACGCTCAGTTCTGCGTAACTTGAATAAGCACGATCACCATCCTTGTTCACGCCATCATTACCGGCAAAGTTGGTGTACCACTGAATGGCTACAGGACCGAAATCATAGCCGATGTTGGCTTCGAATACATGACTCGTCTTGTGGGCGTCGTACAAGAAATAGCGCTCCTCAGGACTGTTGAACCAGTAGTCGGTGATACCGAGATTCAATCCACCGATGGTATAGGCAGCGGTCAGATCCAACTCCTTTGCATCGTTGGTATCCACCAGTCCTACACTACCCCATGCCGAAACACTGAATCCTTTGTAGTCGAGACCGAGTGTAGGCTGTAATGATGCACTTCCGCATTCCAAGCCACGCCATACGTACTGGCTGACCACATCTGCAGAAAGGGAGAGACCCACCCCCGACCCCTCCTCTACAGGGAGGGGAGTAGTTACTTGTGCTGTCACTGGAATTATCCACATCATTATCACTGCACTAATTATCATCTTTGTTTTCATAACCATCATATTTTCATTATTTGTTAATATTCTAATTACTTCCCTCCCTCACAGGGAGGGGCTAGGGGGAGAGTCTCTTTAGTTGTAGCACAACTCACCATGCTCGTAAACATCAAGACCTTCCTCCTCTATACGTTTATCAACGCGTAAACCGTGAATATATTTTATTCCATAGAATAATATGAATCCACAAGCTGCTGCCCAGAGGTCGATAATGAGGACGCCAAACAGTTCTGCACCGAAGAATCCCCAGCCGAAACCGTAGAACGCACCGTTCGTGGTGGAAAGCAGACCTGTCATCAAGGTACCGAGGATACCACAGACACCATGCACGCTGGAAGCACCAACGGGATCATCGATGTGCAACTTATGGTCGATGAACTCAATGGCAAAGACGAGTACGATACCGCATACCAAACCGATGATTACTGCTCCCATGGGGGATACGAGATCACAACCGGCGGTGATACCAACCAATCCTGCCAGCACACCGTTGAGCGTCAGAGAGAGTGATGGCTTGCCGTATTTCAGCCAAGTGAGGAACAGCGTAGCCACACCACCTGCTGCAGCAGCGAGGTTGGTAGTAAGGAACACATGCGAGATGGCGATGCGGTTCACCTCACCAGAGGCTGCCAACTGAGAACCTGGGTTGAAGCCGAACCAACCCAGCCAGAGGATGAACACACCCAGAGATGCCATAGCCAGGTTATGACCGGGAATAGCATTGCTCTTACCTTCCTTAGAATACTTTCCGATACGGGGACCGAGTGCCATTGCACCAATCAGGGCCAACACACCACCCACGCTATGTACGATGGCAGAGCCGGCAAAGTCGTGGAACACATCACCAAAGGTGGTCATCATAAAGCTGTCGGCAGCATCGTTGCAGAGCCAACCACCACCCCATGTCCAATGTCCCTCAATGGGATAGATGAACAGAGAGATCACTGCACTATAGATGAGATACATCGAGAACTTGGTACGCTCGGCCATGGCACCGCTGACGATGGTGGCTGAGGTGGCGCAGAACACGGTCTCGAAGATCAGGAAGCCCTCAACGGGCAGATCACCTTTATAGAAAGACAGGTCGCCCCAGTTGGGCATACCGATAAAGCCTGCTCCCTCGCTGCCGAACATAAAGCCGAAGCCGAGGAAGAAGAACAAGAGTGAGCCGAACATGAAGTCGACAAAGTTCTTCATCAGAATGTTAGCCGTGTTCTTACTACGGGTGAACCCCGCTTCGCACAGGGCGAATCCCGGCTGCATCCAGAAAACCAACATGGCTGCCAATAGCATCCATACAGTATCGAGTGAAATTCCAATTTCGTTCATAATCCTGAAAATTTTGTGTTTGTGTATTACTTGTTTCTTACTCTCCCCTCCCTTTGGAGGGGTTTGGGGTGACCTTACTTCTTGTCTCTGAGCACTGTGTCACCATTCTCTCCTGTGCGGATCGACCAGGTGTCGATCACGTCGCTCACGAAGATACGACCGTCGCCTACCTCTCCTGTATGTGCTACCTTCAGGATTACCTGTACGGTAGGATCAAGGAATATGTCACGACACACAATGGTGATGGCCACACGCTCGATAACATCCGTGCTATACTGCACACCACGATATATTCTCTCCTGACGGCTCTGTCCGATACCGTGCACGTCATGGTACTCGAACCAGTCGATGTCGGATGAAAGCAAGGCAACCTTCACCTCCTCGAACTTGGTCTTCCGGATAATTGCTTCAATCTTTTTCATACCTTTTTCCTTTAATAAAACAATCTTTACTTGACATCTTGTCATTTCTCGAGTGCAAAGTTAAGTCATTTTGAAAGCAAAACAAGCATTTTACTATTCATTTTGATTCAGTTAATCTACAATTCTTATCTTTTGTGTTAATAGATTCTTTCTTTACTTACAGTTTGTTAGAAAAACAGGGAGTTCGACTAACAAATTGTTACTTTCTATCAAAAAGAAGATGATTTTTCCTGATATTTCTTGTAAAATCTTACAATTCGTCGTACCTTTGTCGCCGAAAGCGACGAAAATGCTAACGTTCGGCAAATGAGAACGACAAGTTCTCTTTGCGCTCACTTAATCGCATTATTGCAACCGAAAAAGAAATCGCATTACCGCAATATTACCGCATGAAAGGGAAAGTAAGATTCACCAAGATGCATGGTGCAGGGAATGACTATATCTATGTCAACACCTTATTATATAGTATCCCTGATCCAGAGAAAACGGCCATTGCTTGGAGCGACCGTCATAAAGGTATCGGCAGCGACGGACTGGTGCTGATTGGGAAGTCGCCTGTTCCTGAAGCCGACTTCTCCATGCGCATCTTCAATGCCGACGGCTCGGAAGCCATGATGTGCGGCAATGCATCAAGGTGCATCGGAAAATATCTCTATGAAAGGGCCCTGACAACACAAACACATATCCGTCTGCTCACACTCTCCGGCGTGAAGAAACTGGAACTGCATGTGAAAGACAATAAGGTGGACAGCGTCACCGTTGATATGGGTGAACCCATCTTCGAAGATGAGCGCCAATTCAATCCTGATTTGGGGAAGGGTCAAAAGCCAAGGGAAGGGTCTCTCTTCGTATCTATGGGTAATCCCCACTACGTCATCTTCACGGATGACATCGACCAGGTGGGTGAGACAGGTCCTGTACTGGAGCATCATCCTGCCTTCCCGCAGCGCTGTAACATCGAGTTTGCACGCATTGAACCTGACGGCAACATCAGGACAAGAGTATGGGAACGCGGCAGCGGCATCACCATGGCCTGCGGAACAGGAGCCTGTGCTACGGCTGTGGCTGCATGTGCCACTGGCAGAGCGGGGCGCAAGAGCAGCATCATCATGGATGGCGGCACCCTCGATATCGAGTGGCGCGAAAGCGACAATCATGTATATATGACCGGTCCTGCCGCCTTCGTCTTCGACGGCGAGGCAGAATTATGAACTTTTGGAGCAGCGAGAGCCAATATGCTCGCATGATTGGCCGAGTCGTGACAAAAGTCAACGTAGTTAATTAAGAATTAAGAATTAAGAATTATGAATTAATAATATGGCATTAGTAAACGACCACTTCCTGAAATTACCGAACAACTACTTGTTCGCTGACATCGCCAAGAAGGTGAATGCCTTCAAGGCCACACATCCGAAGATTGATGTGATTAGTTTAGGTATCGGGGATGTAACCCAGCCGCTGGCACCTGCAGTCATCGAAGCCATTCACAAGGCTGCCGATGAGATGGCTACGCGTCAGGGATTCCGCGGTTACGGTCCTGAACAGGGTTACGACTTCCTGCGCGACGCCATCCTGAAGAACGATTTCCTGTCGCGTGGCATTCATCTCGACCGCGACGAGGTGTTCATCAACGATGGTGCCAAGAGTGATACGGGAAACATTCAGGAACTGGTACGTTGGGATAACTCCATCGGTGTTACCGATCCTATCTATCCCGTCTATATCGATTCCAATGTGATGATCGGACGGGCAGGTGTTCAGGAGAACGGTCGTTGGTCGAATGTGCTCTATATGCCCTGCAACGCTGAGAACAACTTTGTTCCGCAGATTCCCGACCGCCGTGTTGACGTGATCTACCTCTGCTACCCTAACAACCCCACAGGAACGGTGATCACTAAGGAAGAGCTGAGCAAGTGGGTGAACTACGCCCTGAAGAACGACACGCTCATCTTCTACGATGCCGCCTACCAAGCCTATATCCAGGACGATAAGATCCCACATAGCATCTATGAGATCCGTGGTGCCCGCAAGTGTGCCATCGAGTTTCACTCCTATTCCAAGACCGCAGGCTTCACGGGTGTTCGTTGTGGCTACACCATCGTTCCGAAGGAGGTGACTGCCGCCACACTAACAGGTGAACGTATTCCGCTCAATCCCTTGTGGAACCGCAGACAGTGTACGAAGTTCAACGGAACCAGTTATATCTCACAACGCGCTGCTGAAGCCATCTATACCCCTGAAGGAAAGGTACAGATCAAGGCCACTATCGACTACTATATGCAGAACGCCAAGAAGATGCTCACCACACTCCGTTCATTAGGCTTTGAGTGTTATGGCGGTGAGAATGCACCGTATATCTGGGCGAAGACACCAGAGAACACTCCTTCTTGGAAATTCTTCGAGGAGATGCTCTATGGTGCCCATGTGGTATGCACCCCAGGCGTAGGCTTCGGTCCTGCAGGCGAAGGCTATGTGCGCTTCACCGCCTTCGGCAGTCATGAGCAGACCGACGAAGCCTTGCAACGCATTGAGAAGTGGCTAAAATAATGTGATTTGTTTCTTGAACATCGGACTTTCCACATAGTTCACGAAAGCCTGATTCACCTTGCGGATGCCGCCAGGGGTGGGATAATGACCTGTGAAGTACCAATCACCAGGATGGTTGGGACATGCTTCATGGAGTCCTTCGATGCTTTGGAAGACAAGTTCCACAGGTGCATGCATATCGTTAGGTCGCAACATCTCCACAATCTTCTTATTGATCTCCTCCACCGTAAAGGGAGCATAGATAGCACGAACAGGAGATTCTTCCCCTTGTTCCTCTGGTGACAAGGCACGGATCTGCTCCTTGCACTTCCTATACGTTTCCGAGATAATCTCATGCATACCCCGTTCATGGATCAAGGCGATGGCAGCCCGGAAGGCACAAAGTTCCTCAAGGTGTGACATGTCGATTCCATAATAGTCGGGATAGCGGATCTGTGGTGAACTGCTCACCATCACGATCTTCTTCGGATGAAGACGGTCAAGAATCTTGAAGATGCTCTCACGGAGGGTGGTACCTCGTACGATGGAGTCATCAATAATGACAAGGTTATCCTTGAATGGTCGCAGACTTCCGTAGCTGATATCATAGACGTGTGCGGCGAGGTCGTTGCGCTCTGAGTTATCTGCTATGAACGTTCGTAGTTTGATATCCTTCCACACCACCTTTTCTGTACGCACGTTATGACCCTGCTGGCGGAAGCCGTCGGTCATACCATAGAACGCCACCTCGGCGGTATTGGGGATATAAGAGAACACGGTATTCTCGATGTCACCATCAATGGCTTTCATGATGGGGTGCATCAGTTGCTCTCCCAAACGCTTTCGCTCCTGATAGATGTCACGGTCTGAGCCTCGACTGAAATAGATGCGCTCAAACGAACACGCACTCAACTTCTGAGCCGGCAGGATCTGTTCCAGCAGACTCTCGCCATTCCTTCTGACAATGAGTGATTTTCCTGGCTGTAGTTCCTGAACATCCTCGGTATGCAGGTTAAATGTTGTTTGCAGTACAGGGCGCTCACTGGCCATGGCCACAATCTCCTCATCGATGTAGTAGAACAACGGACGGATGCCCCAGGGGTCGCGCACGGCAAACATCTCACCAGAGCCTGTCAGGCCGCACATCACATAGCCACCATCATAATGACTCATCGTTGTTCGCAACACATTGGCCATACAGACATGGTTATCGATGTAACTGGTAATATCCGTACCTTCCAGTCCTTTACCCTTTGCCTCCTCGTACAATCGCTCCACTTCACGATCCAGCCGGTGTCCCATCAGCTCCAGTGTGATATACGAATCGCCGTAGATACGAGGCGACTGTCCTTGTGATGTCAGGAAACGGAACACCTCATCGATGTTCGTCATATTGAAGTTACCGCACAGACAGAGGTTCTTTGCCCGCCAGTTGTTACGGCGCAGGAACGGATGGACGAACGTCAGTCCGCTCTTCCCTGTTGTGGAGTAGCGCAGATGACCCATGAACAGCTGAGCCTCAGGGAGTCCTCTTGAAAAGATCTCCGTGATGGCATCCTTTCCCTCTGCCTTCTCGCGGAACATATATTCCGTGCCGGCAGGAGCATCCAGGTTGACACAGGCTATACCTGCTCCCTCCTGTCCGCGGTTGTGCTGCTTCTCCATCATCAGATAGAGCTTGTTCAGTCCATACGACCGCGTGCCGTATTTCTGTTCGTAGTACTCCAGCGGTTTCAACAAGCGAATCATCGCCACACCGCATTCATGCTTCAGTTCTTCCATCAATTATCAATTATCAATTAAAGGATGCAAGCCTTTACGAAGCTCATGAACAGCGGATGGGGATGCAGCACGGTGGAGGAATACTCCGGATGGAACTGTGTACCAATATACCATCTCTTTTCGGGAATCTCTACAATCTCCACGAGATCAGCAGCAGGGTTGACACCCACGGCCTTCATGCCCGCCTGCTCATACTCCTTAAGATAGCGGTTGTTGAACTCATAACGGTGACGGTGACGCTCCTTAATGAAAACAGACCCACCCCCTTGCCCCTCCCTGTTATGGAGGGGAGTAGATAGTTCTGACTGTGTGTAGGCCCTAAACGTTTTGCTGCCTTCCACCAGCTGACAATCGTATGCACCCAGTCGCATCGTACCGCCCATCTGGGTAATGCTCTTCTGCTCTTCCATGAGGTCGATAACATTGTGCGGTGTGTGCTCATCCATCTCGCGACTATTGGCATCCTTGTAACCCAACACGTTGCGGGCAAACTCAATGACCATCATCTGCATGCCTAAGCAGATACCGAAGGTGGGAATATCATGTGTTCTGGTATATTCGGCTGCGATGATCTTGCCTTCGATACCTCGTGTGCCGAAGCCCGGACAGATCACGATACCGTTCATGCCGCTGAGCTGTTCAGCCACATTCTCTTGGGTGATATGCTCACTGTTGATGAAGTGCGTCTTCACCTTTCTGTGATTATAGGTGCCGGCATGTGCCAGACTCTCAAGAATACTCTTATAGGCGTCTTGGAGGTCGTACTTACCCACAAGACCGATGTTGATGATCTCTGTTGACTGCTTCCTCAACTCCAGGAAGTTGCGCCAAGGACCGAGTTCGGGAGTCTCACCTACCTCCACGCCCATCTTCTTCAGGATGATGGCATCGAGACCTTGATGCTGCATGTTGACGGGTACTTCGTAGATGCTGGGGAGATCCTGACTCTGGATGACGGCGGCCACATCCACATTACAGAAATGCGCCACCTTCTCCCTGATTCCCTCGTTCAACTCATGTTCCGTACGCAACACCAATACCTCGGGCTGAATACCTAATCCTTGCAACTGCTTTACACTGGTCTGCGTAGGTTTGGTCTTCAACTCCCCTGCCGCTGCCAGATAAGGCACGTAGGTAAGGTGTACATTCAGCGCCCTTGTAGGACCTAACTCCCAACGTAACTGTCGGATGGCCTCTAGGAACGGCTGACCCTCGATGTCGCCAATGGTACCGCCGATTTCGGTGATCACGAAATCCAGCTCACGCTTCGTAGCGTTCAGAAGAATGCGTCTTTTAATCTCGTCGGTGATGTGCGGCACCACCTGAATGGTCTTACCCAGATAGTCACCTCTCCGCTCACGCTCAATCACGCTCAGGTAGATCTGTCCTGTGGTCACACTGTTGTTACGTGTCATCTCAATACCCGTAAACCGCTCGTAATGTCCAAGGTCCAAATCCGTCTCCATACCATCGGCTGTGACGTAACACTCCCCATGCTCATAAGGATTGAGCGTGCCCGGATCAATGTTGATGTAGGGGTCGAATTTCTGAATTGTTATCCTGTAACCTCGTGCTTGAAGCAGCTTTCCTAACGAAGCCGAGATGATGCCCTTGCCTAATGACGAGGCTACTCCTCCCGTGATAAAAATATATTTCGTCTCCATGCTGTAAGTATTTGTCCGCAAAGATACTACAATCTATTGGTAAATACGCGTACGGAATAATGATTCCATCTATGAGTTTCTTGGGTTATGACTATCTGTATAACATAATTAATATATGATTTCGATTTGTAAGCAAAATCGATTAATATTGTTACAATCTGTTACTTTGGCTAATTATGAAGGTAAAAACGTCAGCAAATTCGCAAAAATGTTTGCAAAATGTCATACTTTTGCCCCAGAAATAAGATTAAAGAAGGATAATATGACGAATTGCAAGCAAACTCGAAACCAAAAAGGACTCTACCAGAGTGACTATGAACACGACGCGTGCGGTGTGGGAATGATTGTAAACATCCACGGAAATAAGAGTCACGAACTGGTTGACAATGCACTGAAAGTGCTGGAGAACATGAGGCATCGCGGAGCGGAAGTCGGCAAAGACGGTGACGGAGCTGGCATCATGATCCAGATCCCGCATGAGTTCATCCTGCTGCAGGGTATTCCTGTACCGGAAAAGGGAAAGTATGGTACAGGACTTGTCTTCCTGCCGAAAGAAGAAAAGGCGCAGCGCGAGATCCTCAGCATAATGATCGAAGAGATTGAACGCGAGGGATTACAGTTGATGCATCTGCGTACGGTGCCTACAAACCCTGAGTGTCTGGGCGAATCTGCACTAAGTACGGAGCCTGACATCAAGCAGATTTTCATTACGGGGGTATCCGACGACAAGGTGGATACCTTCCCACGTACCTTATATATTATAAGGAAGAAGATCGAGAAGCGCATCACGAACAGCGACTTCTACATCTGTTCGTTAAGCAACACAAACATGGTTTACAAGGGAATGCTGTCATCCATGCAGGTAAGACAGTATTACCCTGACCTGACAAATCCCTATTTGACAAGCGGACTGGCACTGGTTCACTCACGATTCAGCACAAACACATTCCCTACGTGGAGTTTGGCACAACCGTTCCGTTTGTTGGCGCACAATGGCGAAATCAACACGATACGTGGAAATCGTGGATGGATGAAGGCGAGAGAGAGCGTATTGTCGAGCGAGGCGCTGGGCGATGCGAAAGCGATTTCGCCCATTGTGCAGCCGGGGATGTCAGATTCTGCATCACTCGACAACGTACTGGAGTTCTTTGTGATGAGCGGTCTTTCCTTACCCCATGCCATGAGCGTGCTGGTACCGGAGTCGTTCAACGACAAGAACCCGATCAGCGAGGATCTGAAAGCCTTCTACGAATACCATTCCATCCTGATGGAGCCGTGGGACGGTCCTGCCGCCCTGCTGTTCTCTGATGGTCGTTTTGCCGGTGGTATGCTCGACCGTAACGGACTACGTCCTGCTCGTTATACCATCACCAAAAACGACACGATGGTGGTGGCCTCCGAAGTAGGTGTAATGGATTTCGATCCTACGGAGATTGCCGAGAAGGGTCGTCTGCAGCCAGGTAAGATCCTGCTGATCGACACCCAGGAGGGTAAGATCTATTATGACGGTGAGATCAAGAAGCAGTTGGCAGATGAGCATCCCTACCGTCAGTGGTTATCCACCAACCGCATCCAGTTGGAAAAGCTGAAGAGCGGTCGTCATGTGGAGAACGGTGTCAGCAACCTCTTACAGAAGGAAATGATGTTCGGCTACGGCGAAGAGGATGTGGATGGCACCATCGTTCCGATGGCCATCAACGGACAGGAGCCTACTGCCTCCATGGGTAACGACACCCCGCTGGCCGTTCTCTCTGACAAACCGCAGACATTCTTCAACTATTTCCGTCAGCAGTTCGCACAGGTAACAAACCCTGCCATCGACTCCATCCGCGAGGAACTGGTGATGAGTCTTACGGAATATATCGGTCGTGTGGGTTCTGGCATCCTCAACCCCGATGAGACCAACTGTAAGATGGTTCGTCTGCCCCATCCTATTCTGAACAACACCCAGCTGGATATCCTTTGTAATATCCGCTACAAGGGATTCAATACCATTAAACTGCCGATGACATTCAGACTCTCCCCCCAGCCCCTCCCTAAGAAGGAGGGGAGTGATTACACTCAAGCCGGAGAGGACTTGCGCACAGCTCTTGATAAGTTATGTAAGGATGCAGAACAGGCAGTAGATGAAGGATATAACTATATTATTCTGACAGATAAGATTGATGATGCTGGGTCTTTCTATATCCCATCACTGCTGGCTGTGAGCGCTGTGCATCATTACCTGATTTCCGTAGGTAAGCGTGTGCAGACGGCACTGATCGTGGAAAGCGGTGAAATTCGCGAGACCATGCATGCAGCCCTGCTGTTAGGCTATGGTGCTTCGGCACTGTGTCCTTACATGACGTTTGCCATCTTGGACGACCTCGTGAAGCGTCATAAGATCCAAGAGGACTATGCCACCGCGGAAGCCAACTACATCAAGGCCGTTAAGAAAGGTCTGTTCAAGATCATGGCCAAGATGGGTATCTCTACCATCCGCTCCTATCGCGGTGCGAAGATCTTTGAGAGTATCGGACTCAGTGAGAGTCTGCTGAAGACTTACTTCGGCACAGAGATAAGTACCATCGGCGGTATTGGTCTGGAGAAGATCGCCGCTGATGCCATAGCCATGCATCAGGCAGCCTTTGCCCATAACAACACAGACACAACATTTTTACCCAACCTCGGTCAGTTCCACTGGCGGAAGGATGGTATCAAACATGCATGGAACCCGGAAACCATTGCCACGCTGCAACTGGCATGCCGAACTGGTTCATACGAAAAGTTTAAGCAATGGTCGAAGTTAGTGGATGAGAAGGAATCGCCCATCTTCCTACGTGACTTCCTCGGTTTCAAAAAGGTATCTACTTCCCTCCCTCACAGGGAGGGGCAAGGGGGTGGGTCTCCTATCCCTATCGACGAGGTAGAGCCTGTTGAGAACATCGTGAAGCACTTCGTGGCTGGTGCCATGTCGTTTGGTGCGCTTTCCAAAGAGGCTCATGAGGCCATCTGTCTGGCCATGAACAAACTGGGAGCCCGCTCAAACACAGGTGAGGGCGGTGAAGACTCCGAGCGTTTCCACGCCACCTTCGACGGCATCTCACTGTCGAGCAAGACCAAGCAGGTTGCCTCTGGTCGTTTTGGCGTGACAACGGAATATCTGGTCAATGCCGAAGAGATACAGATCAAGGTGGCACAGGGTGCAAAGCCTGGTGAGGGTGGACAACTTCCTGGCTTCAAGGTCAATGAGGTGATTGCCAAGACGCGTCACTCCATCCCCGGCATTTCGCTGATCTCGCCACCACCTCATCATGATATCTATAGTATAGAGGACTTAGCCCAACTGATCTTCGACCTAAAGAATGTGAACCCCACAGCAGCCATCTCTGTGAAACTGGTGGCCGAGAGTGGTGTGGGAACGATTGCCGCAGGTGTGGCCAAGGCCAAGGCCGACCTCATCGTCATCTCTGGTGCTGAAGGTGGTACGGGTGCTTCTCCTGCCAGTTCTATGCGCTTCGCAGGTATCTCACCTGAGATAGGTCTTGCCGAGACACAGCAGACACTCGTCCGCAACGGATTGCGCAGCAATGTCCGTCTGCAGGTAGATGGTCAGATCAAGACCGGTCGTGACATCGTACTCATGGCCTTGCTCGGTGCCGAGGAGTTTGGATTCGGTACGGCAGCCCTCATCGTATTGGGATGCGTCATGATGCGTAAGTGTAACCTGAATACTTGTCCGATGGGTGTGGCCACGCAGAACCCCGAGTTGCGCAAACATTTCATGGGACGTTATGAATATCTCGTCAACTACTTCACCTTCCTCGCCCAAGAGGTGCGCGAATACCTGGCAGAACTCGGCTTCAAGAGTCTGAACGATATCGTGGGTCGTACCGACCTCATCGAGACACGCGAGTCGGTTCTCGACTTCTCACGTCTGCTCAACAAGGAAGAAGGAACGCTTCACTTTACAGGTGATGCCCACAAGCCGTCTGTGCCGCTGGGTATGCAGGGAACCATTCTCGACCAGCAGATGATCGAGGCTGCTTCAAAGGCTATCGAAAAGGGTGAAGAGGTGAACCTCGACTATGCCATCAAGAATACGGATCGTGCTGTAGGTACCATGCTCTCTGGCGTCATCGCCAAGAAATACGGACTAGCTGGTCTGCACGACAATACCATCAACGTGAAGTTCAAGGGCTCAGCAGGACAGTCGTTCGGTGCCTTCCTGGAACATGGCATCAGCTTCAAACTCGAGGGTGAGACCAACGACTACTTCGCCAAAGGTCTCTCTGGCGGACGCATTGCCATCCTTCCACCTACACGTGCGAACTTCGCTGCAGAGGATAACATCATTGCAGGTAACACGGGTCTTTATGGCGCCACCAGCGGTGAACTCTATATCAATGGTAAGGTTGGTGAGCGCTTCGGCGTCAGAAACTCAGGTGCCATTGCCGTACTTGAAGGCGCTGGCGATCACTGCTGCGAGTATATGACAGGCGGACGTGTGGTTGTGCTCGGTGAGACTGGTCGTAACTTCGCTGCCGGTATGAGCGGTGGTGTGGCCTATGTATGGGACAAGAACCACAACTTCGACTACTTCTGTAATATGGATATGGTGGAGATCAACCTTGTGGAAGACAGTGTGTCACGCAAAGAACTGCACGAACTCATTCGTCAGCACTACCTCTACACAGGTTCGAAACTCGCCCGCACCATGCTTGACAACTGGAACCGCTACATCGAGGATTTCATCCAGATTGTTCCTATCGAGTATAAGCGTGTGCTGCAGGAAGAGCAGATGAAGAAACTCCGCGACAAGATCGCTGACATGCAACGCGAATATTAACGGGCTTTGCCCTAAATGACAAATAACAAATGACAAATGATAAACTTATCATCCATCGTTCGTCATTGTCATGCGCAACCTTCATCATTTATCATTTAGAAATTATCATTTAGAAAATTGTAAATTTTCGCATCATGGGAAATCCGAAAGCATTTCTGGAGATACACCGCCAAGAGGCAGGCTATCGTCCGTTACAAGATAGAATCCACGACTTCAGTGAAGTGGAACAAACACTCAACACCCGCGAGAGAAAACTCCAGGCCAGTCGTTGCATGGACTGCGGCGTACCCTTCTGTCATTGGGCTTGTCCGCTGGGCAACAAACCGCCAGAGTGGAACGATGCGCTGTATAAAGGTGATTGGGAACTGGCTTATCGTTTGCTCAACGCCACGAACCCCTTCCCGGAGTTCACAGGTCGTATCTGTCCTGCCCTCTGTGAAAAGGCTTGTGTGCTGAACCTCATCGAGCATGAGCCTACTACCAACCGCGAGGATGAGTGTGCCATTACCGAGGCCGCCTTCCGCGAGGGCTATATCACCGTTCATCATCCTGAGCGTAACGGGAAGAAGGTGGCAGTAATCGGTGCGGGTCCTGCAGGACTGGCTGCTGCCAACGACCTTAACCTGATGGGGTATCAGGTAACGGTGTTCGAGAAGAATGAGGCTGCCGGCGGACTCCTCCGCTATGGTATCCCTAACTTCAAACTCAACAAGGCCATCATCAACCGCCGCATCAGTCTGCTCGAGGCCGAAGGCATTGAGTTTCGCTACGGCTGCACCGTATCAATTGACAATGGACAATTGACAATTGACAATGAGGCAAATAATTCTCAATTATCAATTCTCAATTCTCAATTTGATGCAATAATTATTGCATCAGGAACTCCCACTGCCCGCGATTTGAAAGCACCTGGTCGTGAACTGAAAGGCGTACACTTCGCACTCGAACTGTTGGCTCAGCAGAACCGTGTCCTTGCCGGAATGGAGTTCTCAAAGGAAGAACGCATCACTGCCAAAGGAAAAGATGTACTTGTCATTGGTGGTGGCGACACAGGGTCTGACTGTATCGGAACCGCTCATCGTCAGGGTTGCAAGAGTGTGACACAGATTGAGATCATGCCCAAGCCCGTTGAAGGACCTGTGGATCCCAAGAATCCCTGGCCGAACTTCCCCCGCACCCTCAAGACCACCTCTTCACACGAAGAAGGATGTACGAGAAGATGGAACATCAACACCCTTGAGTTCCTCGGTAAGGACGGAAAACTGACTGGCGTAAAAGTGCAGGAAATCGATTGGGAGCCCAATCCCAACGGCGGTCGTCCCATCATGGTCGAGAAAGGCAAACCCGAGATCATCAAGGCAGAGCTCTGTCTGTTGGCCATGGGCTTCCTGAAACCCGAACACCCCGAGTACCCCGAGAACGTCTTCGTCTGCGGTGACTCCGCCAACGGTGCCAGTCTGGTGGTCAGAGCCATGGCCAGCGGTAAGCAGACCGCCAAGAGCGTCCATGCTTATCTGTCGAAATAAACAGACTATTTAATCCTTATGATAATAGGTATTAAAAAGGGGATGTGCATCAGCGCATCCCCTTCATTTTGAATGTGAAAGGCTTGTTGAAATGCCTGCGTGAATAATAGGTCACGGAAGGATTCTTCAAGTCCATTACCATTGTCCAAGCAGTACCCAGAGACTCTTTGTTCTGTGGTTGCGATACCGCCTCGATGGCTTTTGTCAGTCCTTGTTTGCTCATCACGCCTTCATTCAAGTCATACTGCTGACAGAGTTTATCATAACGATGATCATTCTCTTGAAGACCCACATTCAGTTTCGCGGCACAAAGATAATGATTGGTCACAGCAGGTGTCTCCACTACAACCATCTTATTATCCACATATTCCACCACCACACTCTTTCCTGTAGCATCAGCCATGGCATAATGATGGGCAGAACCGATGTCAGAGTGCATATCGATGCCACTCAACAACTTAAGGGCCTCATCCACGTTAGCCGCATTGTTCAGCAGGTAACGGATGGCCATGGTGGTGGTCAGGTCGGGCTTGCTGGTACGCTGATGTGTCTCTACTTCGTCACCAGCCATCAAGTCGGCCATGGCGAAACCCTTCTCATTGATACCATCCAAAGCCACGAACAAACTCGATAGCGCCATATACTGGTTGGCAAAGCCTTCTGGCTGATAATCTTCACCGAAGCCGAAAAATTCCACGTTGAACGTGGTAATCGATTCATAGCCATGATCAGGAATACTATGCAGCACCAAACCTGTGGCTGAAGGGTAGTCGAAGTTACGCCCCATCATCACACCGCCCTCAGGAGTCATCACTGTCAGTGCCGAACAACCATAAGGCTTTGCTGGTGGATCCATGGTGGGTTTGTAGAACCCTTTGGTCAGGAAATTGATGATGTGAGCCGACAAGCCAGCAGAATTCTCACAACCGCCATTTTTGATTACTTCATCGAAACCGTCATCACCTCTGTACTCCATGTAATACAGTCCTTCATCCAGTTTCTCAGCCGTCATGGCCCCCTTGATCAGCGAACCAAAGACCATCCATGAATATACCCCAAAGACGATAACCAGTGCCAACACACACCACAATGTGATCTTCAAACCTTTCTTTAATCCTTTTTTCATTTTATTATTTCGCTTACATGATTCTACCCTTAGACGCAATGAGCGGAATAATAGTTGCACAAAGAAACAAAAAAGGATGGCATGTATATGCTCATCCTTTTTCTTGTTATGATCATTTTTTTTACTTCGTTGACTTTTGTCACCACTCGGCCAAACTCATGCTAGCCTGGTTTTGCTCTCGCTGCTCCAAAAGTTCAATGTTCAATGTTCAATGCCTAAAGGCAGCTGGTGACACCTAAGCTGGTTGCAATGGCGGTCAAGATAGCTACCACCGTTTGAAGAATAAACTTCCAAGTGCTCTTTTTCATGTGTTTGTGTGTTTAATGGTTATTACTTTTTGTTTGTGGAGGGTGAAGGGTGGAGGGTGGAGTGAGATATGCACAGAGATACAATTGTTCATGTCCAATGCTTATATTATAGAACTTTTCTCACTCCTCTCTCCTCACTCCTCTCTCCTCGTCTAACTTAGGCGCCTGCGCCGTTTTCGCCTTCGCTTTCGCTTGCCGATTCGTTGCCCATCGACTGGAACTTCGCCTTGTTCGTGAGCATCTTGGTGGCGTACTCGCTCTCCTTGCTCTGGTCGCCGATGAACTTGATGCGGATGGCCTTCACGTTGTTGGCGGTGAACTGTTCCTCACTCAATGCGCCCTCGGTGGAAACACTGAGGTAGAAGGTGCCCAGACCGTCGAGCTTGATCTTGTTGCCCTCCAGGAGCAGTTCCTCGAAGCACATAACGAATCGCTCTATAACTCCCTTCACCACATCCGGGGTGAAGATCGTGCCGTGCTTCATGATGTGACGGCAGAGGTCGTTTGTGTTCAACGTGTCCATGAGCATCAACCTACCGTAGGTCTTGCCGTAAGCAGCGTTCTTGCTGTTGTTGTTCTTGTACTTTAAAATTTTCAGTTTTGCCATAATTTTTGTGTGTTTAATTGGTTAATAACTAGGGGTTAATTTTTGTGTTGATCTCTCGGAATAGTTCAAGTTTTTCAAGTCTGGCCACTACTTGTTGGCTCTCCCATATCCCTTGAATTTTCACGATGCAAAGTTACGAAGAATTTTTGAAACCACCAAACAAATGTAAAGATATTTCACATATATTTCACCGCATTTGTGTTAAAAAATCTAAAGTGCCATAGTTTGTAAAAGAGAGTGTCATAGTTTACATGATCAAGTGCCATAGTTTTAGGTAGAGAATGACACCTGTACTTTTTTACTGAATTTGTCAATTTTGCTACACCGCTACACGCTACACGCTACATT
>JAFZBK010000058.1 GCA_017561825.1 Prevotella sp. | reverse complement strand
TCTGTTGCTGAGTTAACCACACAGTCTCTTCACCCATTCTCACCTCCAGACGAATGGTCTCATCCGGCTGGTACATCACAATCTCACCTTTTGCTGTTTCAATGTCATTCATAATCTTAACATTTAAGCGTTATACAAAAATGAACATACAAAAGTAGTGATTTCTTCTGAAGCCACCAAAACAATTGACCTTTTTCTTTAGTTCTGTAATGACTTCCCGCTCCAACAAACGAAAACTACCCGTCCATGCTTGGAATGGAACGGGTAGTTTCACATCAGAGGAATAACATGTCAGGTGGGGCCTTACAAGGAAAAGTGGACACCCAAGTTCACCACCCCACAAATACCGTACCCGACTTCAAAGAAGATATGGCAATTCTTATGTCCAAGTTCTGCACCAACAGCACCAAGATGATAAGCTAACTCTGTTTGGTGCGATTTAAGCCCAGTGTTCAGCTGATAACTATTAGGACGGATCTCCATATTCTGCCACTGAATACCCAAACAGGCTTTTGAATAGAGTCTCACCTTATTGTATCTAAACCATGTCCAACGCACAGCAGGCATGACATATATCGAGGTCAGTTCCACTTCTTTCTCTTCGTGAACCACCTCGTTAGGAATCTCATATTGGCAGTTCGCCAACGCAAATCCACCAGTCAATCCAACTGCAATAGGGTTACTGATCTGACGGTAATACTCACCACCCAGCGAGACACCTATGTTATAGAAGGGGCCTGTACCACCTTCCATCCATCCCAGTTCTCTTTCCACGTAGTTGCGCATGTCGTTGTAGTTGCCATCATGCATCACCTGGGTTCCAAAGCCCAGAGAGAACCCGAATTCGTCCTTGGGAATGTCGGTATCTTGTGCCTTCGCACCTGATGCGGCAATCATCAACGCTGCCGCTAAAATCATTCTTTTCATCGTTATTATTTTGTCTATTCTTTCTTGATGATCATCATATCCAACGAACCCTTCAATAAAACATTTTTGTCAGTTAGCCGGATGGAGGTTCCATCGGGAACACCTTCTTGTACAAGTCCCATGAAACATGCTGCAAGTGAAAGCAGACCTTGATTGTTGCCAGCAATAAGGAATTCTTCATCGGATAGGGTTACGGAAAGTTCCGAGTCCTTAATCATACTAAATGCCGTTTCTCCAGCATTTGTGACATCTGGTATTTCTAGAGTTATTTCTATTTCCTTTTCCATCACTTTAGATATTTAATGGGATCCTGAGTCTTTTCTATAATTATACCAGGAGAGTTTTCATCATCGAAAGCATTCCATTCATCAAGATGTATATGATGTCCATCGTAAACGCTTTCTTGAGCAAGGCTAAGACATTGATTGGCCAAGGAGATGAGTCCACTCTTATTAGCCTGAATACATAATGCATTGTGATCTATGAATGAGGAGATTTGATACCCCATCTCCCATTCACTCTCTAATCCACCAACAAGAGTAATTGTTTCTCCATCGACGTTGGTATATTCCACTTCTCTTTGTGGATCATTCCTTGGAATTCGAATTGAAATCTTCATTTTTTTGTAAAGTTACGACAAATACTTCAATTATTATACAATGTGGTTCACCGAATTTTAATAATTAACATCTTTTAAAAATACATGAACACTATCTTCTATATCTTTATTTGGTTTTGCTGGGTTAGGCACCATCTTTCCGAAATTAAAATGACTTCCTCCTGCATGTAAACCTAAGATATCATTGGTTGCTAATCTTACAACCCCTTTTCCATCTGCCGAGAGATACCTACCATATTGATAAAAACCAGATCTTCCATCTTTATACCCTTTCCCGAGAAACTTATCCGCCATTTCCAATGCTTCACTTGAGGTTACAACCATGCCGTCATATACTTTCACCCCATTGCGTTCAATCATTTTGACAGCCTTCTCCGTCTTATTGGCTACTTTTGCAGCAGTAGCCACACCACCAACAACGGGGATCATGGCGGCAGCACTAATTCCTGCATTGATATAATCTCCTTCCAACAGGTAGATTCCTGCATTGATCAAGTCGGCTGCATCAAAGCCAGGAATCAGACCTACAGCATCGAGTGTAGTATGTATGGCGGACATGGTACTTGAAGTTTTTGAAGAGTCCCTGTATCTACCGGATTTACCACTCTTCTGGTTTCCTTTACGTCCACCCTTAGGTCCGATATACCCTCCGGTTCCTTGAAGCATACTGGATTTCATGAGATCCATGTCCAAATGTCCGTACATCCAATCTACATCATTACCTTGTAATGGCCAAAAATATTTACCTACATTATCATCGTAGTATAATGCTCCCATTGGATATAATCCGTCATCATTGAAAATGTTCCATGGCCCGTCATCAAAGTACGACAGATTCAGATAGCCTTCACCGCCATACTTTGCCCATAGGAATTTGTTTATACTTTCTGTGTTGTATGTGTAAAAGATTGTCTCCCCTGTCAAGTCAACGTATGACAGCGGGTTGTTCAGACAGTAGCTGTACCGATTGTAGTTCTGTGAGTTCTCCGAATCCTGTATCAAAGGATCTGGCGACAGAAACCTGCCCAGTGCAGGGTCGTACAGGCGGGCGTTCATGTTCACCAGTCCGAACTCCTTGAGGTATTCATGACCCGTGTAGCCGCGCCCGAGGTACAGCGACGGCTCGTTGCCCGGTGCATAGACGGTCTGGGTGGAAGGATTGCGCATCCTGCCCCATGCATCGTAGCTGCGTTCCTGCAGCAGCGTTTTGTTGGACTTGTAGATACGGGTGATGCTTCCCAGATGGTCGCGAAGGATATAGTAGATGTTCGTACCAGAGGAGGTCTTCACCAGCACTGCGGGAGCCGTGTAGTAGTCGCCCCCGAGGTACAGCCGCTCCTTGATGGAGGACGCACTGTCCAGTTCATAGCAGCCGCCGAGGTAGTAGCGTGTATAGCTGGTCGTGCCGTTGTAGCGCATCCGCATCCTCACCCTTTCCTCACCGCCGTTGTAGGTGAACGATGCCGTATAGCCGTTCTCGCTGATGGTGGCAGGCCGCCAGAACGAGGTGTACGTCACATCCTGCGCCCTGGCCGGTATGGAACTGCCGCTCTGGTTGACCTCCGTGACGGCATACGGCTTGCTGCTGTTCCCGTAGGTGTATGTCCCGACATCGCTCTTCGAGGTGATGTTGCCCCTCACGTCGTACAGCACGGTGTTGCTCCCGTAGGCGGTCAGACGGTCGAGCGTGTCGTAGGTGAAGTTCTCGGTGATGCTCCGTTTGGCATCCGTGCGTGACGACAGGTTCAGCGTAACGGGATCGAAGGTGTACGAGAAATTCTGCACGAATGCCTTCGATGTCAGGGACGCCTTGATGGAAGTGAGCAGACCCGTGCTGCCGTAGGTGGAGTATCTGGTGATGCTTCCTGACTTCACCTGCGTGGGGTTGTTGAAGACATTGGTCGAGCGCAGGTCATAGACATACACGCTGTCGCCGACGCATACCTTCGACAGGTATCCGCAGGTGTAGGTGTAGCCCTCCGTGGCCAGCTGGCCAGACTGCGACGTATAGGTGGCCGAGGACACCTTTCCGTTCGCATACGAGAGATCCGTCCTGAGCCACTTCCCGTCAGGGGCGTTCTCCGTGACGGAGGAGGTCCTGCCCAGCGCGTCGTAGGTCATGGTCCTGGAAGTACCGTTGGTGGATACCTCGGAGACCAGCTGGTTGTTGGCGTTATAGGTATAGGTGGTGGAGAACTCGTCGGACGACTTGTTCGTAAGCCGTCCGTAAGTATCATACGTATATTGTATCGCCCTGCCGTCGGCAAAGGTCTCGCTGCTGACATTCCCCTGGCTGTCGTAGGTGAAAGTCGTCGTTCCCTGGCTCGGGTCGCTGATGGTCTTGCGTCGGCGGTACGCATCGTAGGTGAAGGTTGTCATTGCACCGCCTGGGGCCACGATGGTTATCGGTTGGCCGTCGGCGGAAGGGACGTATGTCATCGTTCCCGCCGAATCTACCACCGAGGTGAGGTAGCCCAGCACGTTGTAGTTCTTCGTGACCGACTTCGAACCGACCGTGGTCGTCTCTGAAAGGCCGCTGTAGCTCTTCTCCGTAACCCTTCCCGACGGCTCCGTCATGTATTCCAGCCGGTCGTAGTCATCGTACTCATAGGTCGTGAAGAGCGTGGCACTGGCTACATAGGGTACGGACACGCTTGCCAGGTTGCCGTATTCGTCGTATGCCTTGTCGGTACATACCGTGGCGCCCACCTGCTGCTGGGAGTACTTGATCTCCCTTCCAAGGGCGTCATAGGTGGTCGTGACGGTGGGTCTGTTCGTACCCGTCTCCGTGGCCTTGAAGCTGGCATTGGTCGCGGTGCCGGTCCAGCTGAAGGCCATGCCCGTGGTCGTGTTGTCGGGACTGGCCGTACCGGTCAGCCTGTCCAGGGCATCGTATGTGTATGTCGTGGTATTGCCGAGGAAGTCGGTCTTGGTTGCTATCCACCCGTTGGCATTGTAGGTATATGAGGTGGTCAGTCCCAGCGGGTCCGTCTCCGACGTCTGCCGTCCGTAGGTGTCGTACTGCCACGAGGTCGTGCGTCCGCTGGAGGATGAGTAGGGCTTGAAGGTCTCCGTCAGCTTGCGACCCTCGGCATCATACGTGAACGTGGTCTTGGAAGTCAGGTTGTTGTTGATGTATGTGCGTACATCCGTCGGGAGGTTCATGGCGTTGAACGAGACAACACTGTTCTTCTCCGTGTAGGTGATGCCGTTATGGACCTTCTGGTTCGTCCGCTGCTTCAACAGTCCGAGATAATAGCCGAGGGTTCCGCTGTTGTTGTACAGATAGGTGTTCGTCACCGTGATGGTCGAGCCGCCCACGGTGGTGGTCTGGGTCGTCGGGTAGCCGTAGGTGTCGTAGCTGATCTGCGTGTTCGAGGTGACACCCTTCAGCTTGTCGTAGTCGCTCCTCTCCACGAGGTTCACCTTCCGGGTCTTGTTGCCGGCAACGGTGATGGTGTATTCATATTCCGAAGTGGCAAACTTCGAATCCTCGGATGTGGTTACACCAAAGCGGTAGGGATCGTACGTGCTCGTGACCTCATCCCCTCGCTTGTCCTCCGTCGTGACCTCGCTGAAGCCGCAGAAGCCGAGACCCCTCCTGTGCAGGACGGCATTCGAGTATCGGCAGTATCCGTAGTCAACGCGGCTTCCGCCCATGAACTTCTCCGTGGCGGCAAGCACGCCGACGGGTCCCGCGAAGTTCACGTAGGGGAAGAGCGCGTCGCTGCCGTGCTCATAAACATTCCAGCAGCCTTCGGTGGTCAGCACGTAGTCGTTCTTCTCGACGATGCCCAGGCTGTTGGCCATGCCCGTCAGGAGCAGGTCCTTGAGCTCGTTCTTGTTGTAGGAGTACATGGTGACCTGGCCCTGCCCGTTGATGGAGGCAAGCCTTGGGAAGTAGCTGCGTGAGTTGATGTCGATCTGGGAGACGTTCGTCGTCGGCGTGATGGAGATACCGTTGATATACGACATCGACCTGTCGGCCGTGAGGTAGGTTGAAAGATAGTAGTTGGTCACTTCTATGAGGTCCGAACGCCCGTCACTGTTCACGTCCTGCGTGATATACCTGCAGTTCGGGTTTCCTGAGGGTCCCATCAGCGTATAGGCATAGAAGGTTCCCTTCCCCTTCGACTCATAGCCGTTCCACTGGCCGATGGCCGGCTCGTTCTTGGAGGGCGAGAGGAGGAAGTCCGTCAGGCCGTCACCGTTCAGGTCGGCGGGTACGAGCTTCTTGTAGTCAAGCGCGGCCCTGTTCAGGGTGGAATACGTACCGAGAAGCCTCGGTGTCATGCTACCCGCGTCAGACACGTCGAAGGTGTAGATGTGCATTCCCGTTGTATCGACGAGGCATATCTCGCTCTTGCCGTCGCCGTCGTGGTCAACCACGTAGAGCTTGTCGGAGTTCCGGTCCACCTCGTCCTCGTCTTCTATGGTGTTGCTGAAGAACGTGACATTATAATCGAATACGTGGTCGTTATAGATGATGCTGTTGTTCACCAGGTCGAACACATAGCACTTTGAGGGATGGGTGGTCTCGCCGAAGGGGTTGTGTGCGGAGACGGCGAGGATGTCGGTCTTGCCGTCGCCGTTGAAATCGCCCGTGTAGTAGTACTTCGGCATGATGCTCTTCACACCGTCGTTGTCTGTATAGACCGTGGGGAAGTCGTAGGTCCTGGAAAAGGCCAGGGAGAGGCCGTTCATGAAGTTGCGCCTATAGACACTGAACGTCACCCTGTCGTTGCTGCCAGAAACCACGTTGTTCACCTTGACGAGGCATTCGTCCTGGGTCGAGTGTTGCCCGTCCTCGCCGTAGATGTCGGCACTGATGAGGTCGATGAAGCCCGTTCCCGTGGTCAGCGTGGGGAGGTTGGCAAAGGTGCCGAAGAGATACGTGTAAATATAGATTTCCTCGTTCCCGTCATACAGGTTCTCAAAGTGGTTCTTGCCTCCTGATCTCTGGTACCGCCAGTATGGGAGGTAGTTCGGATAGACGGCAAGCCCGTCGGTATCCTCAAACGGACTGAACTTGCCGCTGACGAGCACACAGCTTTCGGGATGCGGATAGCCCGTATATGCCAGGGAAGTGGAGGACGTGTATCCGTCCGTGGTGGCATGGGTGCCGTAGTAGAAGACGAGCGGGTTCAGTGAAGTGCCGCCCGCCGTATAGTCGACCTGTTTGAGCATGGAATAGCCGTCCTTTGTCTCATACGTCAGGGAATAGGTGCCGAGAAGGGTCCCGGCGAAACGGCATGAGATGCTACTCAGTAGCCTAGTTTCCCTCGTGACCAGTCCGCCGATGTTACGGGATACGGGGTCGGGGCGGCCTGTCTGGTAGGAGAAGGATATCTGTGCGCCATTGTAGCTGATGCTGGTGACGCGGTAGGTGTTGTTGGCAAGGCTGTAGCTGTAGGAAACCGTGTTGCCCCTCAGATCGGTCCGAGAAGTAAGGGGATAGTATGCACGGCTTGAAGTGTTAGTGGTGAAACCGTAGGTTGCCGCTGTGCCATCAGGGTAATAGACGGTGAAATATTTGATGACGTTGCCCGAACGGTATGCGTAGGCGATGATGTTGCCCTGTTCCGACTGGTACTTGATACTGTCAGTATAGGTCGAAAGCCGGATAAGACGGTTACCGTCAAGCCAGAAAGAATCATCCTTGGTCATGCGGACAGCATCGGTCTTACCGTCATAATAGATGGACTTACCACCTCTCGTAATAGAGGAGAGACCTGAGATTGACCATCCCATTCCCGCTATTCCGTTTCCTGCCTGGCTGTTGTAGGAAAGGGATATCTGCGGGCTTGGAAAACCATCAACAGAATACGACTTGATGGGGACATTATAGGTTCGAGCACCTGTGGGGGTGAAGCCCGTCTCGATGTCAATTTGTCCTACACCCTTGGAGGTGTCTATGGTAACATAGTCGGGGACGATGCTGTTCACAATCCTTTCCGACCTCTGGTATTCCTTTTTCTCTGCCTGTGTGCTACTGCCGGTCGTGTCGGGCCTCTCTATCACCGCATTGGGCGGTGTTAGCGCCTTGATCAGGGAATCCTCATAGGCAAGGATCTGTTCCTCCGTCCAGCCTGCGAACTTCTCCATGAAGCGGATGGAGTCGTTGTCACCGTCGTTGACGGCCTGCATATTGACAGCAACCAATGCAAGTATCGATATAAGTAATGTCTTTCTCATGGTTCGTAAGGGTATAGGTTATTTCTTGATGATCTTCCAGCTCTGGCGTTCCCCGTTGAGCTCAATCAAGAGGATGTAGTAGCCGGCGGGGTGATTGCCGAGGTTGATGCTTGTGGTGGTACTTGTGACGGATGACTTACCTGCCAGCCGTCCGTCGGAAGTATAAGCGGATACCGAACAGCGGTCATCAGGAGTGAGACCGTCAACTTCAATGACGACGGTTCCATCGGAGGATACGGGTCTTAGGGTGACCTTATGCTGCTGGAAAGTATCGGACATAGGAATATCAGTATCCGTCTTGCCGGCAGCTGCCCTGCTCTCCTTGGAATTCAGGATTACAGTGCGTGCGACACGGTTGCCGCAGGCATCATACGTATAGCCCACCCTGCCCTGGGCAAGACAGAGTGAGGATACGCATGCAAGGACTATAATAAACAATGATCGTTTCATGGTGCCAGTCTTAAGTTTACAGATTAATTTCACCGCTGAAGGAACAATAGCTCAACAAGTATGAGTCATAGATAGATGGTTCCGTAGAAACAGATGTTGCCTTGAATAATCTGAATCTCGTATTCACCTGAAAGGGTAGAGGGTAAAACCAAGCTGGTTGTGCCAGTGGCAATAACAGTGGAATAAACCACATTGTCATTTGCACCCAACAAACGCAAAGTACAACCGTCGCAAGGAGTATTAAAGAACAAGGTGTAGTCTTCAAGGCTAATAGAGGGAACGACCACAGGCCCTCTTCCTATTGGCTCATGAGGTATGGTCGGATCTAATATTCCTACTTGAAGAGGAATCTCTTCACCACTTTTCTGTACACTGGCAATACTCATTGTTGCCATCAGTAATAAACTAAAAAACACAATTACTTTTCTCATATTATTTGCGATTAAAACTTTGGCAAAAATATGAGTGATGTAATTAACGTCCAAAGAAAGAAATCACTTTCTGTTCATCAAAATTGAGAAGATGTGGGTAACATAACCCTGTAAAACACTGATAAATACATGATTATGTATTTTGTTCATCAAAATTCATCAAGACCTTCGAAGACTATGAATTAGGTTGTTTTTCAATGGATAGGCTTCCTTTTTCCCAAAGAGCTTATAGTTCGCCCGGGCCTTTGTATTCGATACGGTTGAAGTTGATGTATCTGCCATAATTGATATGATATACTCAGGGATGTCAAGGATAAGTAATATACAGATTCGCTGCTCTAATTGAGACAAAGGTTTACCTTCACCAAATGACTTAAAGGTGGCGGGAAGATCCTTGCTGAATTGTGATACTATCATCTTCCATTCCGTTTCCGTGGGTTTAGTCCTTTCCGTTTTCCCTGTTGCTTTCTTAACAAACAACAGAGCTATTGTACTATTTAGAAAGTCTTCAAGATGATCCTTATCCTTATTAAGAGTAGTACTTTTGTAAGTCCGATTCTCTTCTGTAAGCCTTTTGATAATTGCGGTGAGTTCTGTTACTTTGTTTTCCTTCGTGGCAATCACATTTTCATAATCCTTCGCCTTAAGTTGTCCTAGTTCTTCTTTTAGTTCATTACGGGTTGAAATGGCTGAATTCAACTCGTTTTCTAAACTAATAATACTGTCTTTTCTTCTTTTCTGCTTTCTGTAGTAAAGCCATGAAATAACCCATATTAATGATATGGAGACAACTATTATGCTTGCTGTGACGATTCTGGCGTTTCGGACTTTTTCCTTTTCTTCCTCCAGTTTCTTCAAGTTCCTGTTGTAATTGTATAAAACAGACATTTGATGAACGGCATCAGTCCGCATTTTGTTGTGTAGGGTATCTTGGGCTGCTTCATACAATTGTGAAAAGAGGACAACAGAATCCATATTGTTCTTCTCTCTATATAAACGAAGCAATCCTCTATACCCCTCTGAAAGATAACCATATTTGATAGCCTTACGGAAGTAGGCCTCGGCTGATTCCATATCTTTTACTGCAAGTTCATAAAACCCCTTTATCCAATAATAACCCTCACGTCCTTTTACGATATTCCCCTCTTGATCAAATAGCCCAGACTTCTGTTCATATAGGTTTATGACTTCCTTAGCCTTGGTTAGTTGGTTGCGTTCTATGAAGATGTATATTGAGGAAACTAAACATGCTGCAGCCCTTTGCTCTTTACCTAGACGTATTAATGAGTTGTATGTTTTATCGATGATATTAAGAATAGAGTCTTTCTCGTCAAGAAGATAATATGGTTTTATCAATTGGCTTTTGGCAATAATAAATTCTTCTTCATTATCAACATGTTTGACACAGTCAATATAATTATTCAATGCCCATATCTCATCATGTGGAAGATTCTGTTTATGAAAGATCTGTGACATTTGACCATATATGGACTTCAATGTTGTATAATCAAAAAACTCTTTAGGTGTATCAACAACGTCAATAGCATCATAATAAGCCTGTAGTGCCTCTGGAGCGTGTCCTATATCACTCAATGCACATCCATACAAATAATAAGCCCAAGTCTTTTCAGTCTTAGTACCCTTGGTGTTGAAATGTCTAACCAACAATTCCGTCAAAGAATCATTAGTGAAGATATAACCCGTCTTTGCCTGTGCCATTGTTAAATTGAGCAGGTACTGCATGCGGAAATGACGGTTGAACTCAGCCTCGTGCTGTCCTAGACTGTCAAGAATCTGCAGGGCAGAATCAGGATGATCATTCATCATGGCCTCAACCCGTTGCAGAGACTCCTTATACTCCTTTCTTGGTCCGCAAGCAAGGAGCATGCATAAGATAGTAGTGATATAGGCAATACGTTTCATATTCGAATGCAAATATAAACAAATTCATCATATCAGCCAAAAGAAAAAGCACGTAAAAGTACACAAAAGTTCACATTGGGTGGTTATTCTTTCAAATAAACAAAACTACCCGCCCATGCTTATTGTGAAACTAGGCTAGTTGCACATAGAAACTAGGCCACTTACGCATAGGAACTAGCCTAGTTAGACCCTCTAACCAGCCTAGTTGAAAAGCGTTATAAGCCTTATTATCGCTACGAATGGAAATAATAGAACGCTCCGCTATTACGCCTAATCAACTTATTGTCAGCAGGTTGTTGGCGGAGCATTATTCATTAAAATCCTCCGCCCCGAATCTTCTGGTAATCATGTAATTACACTAATATAGCGGAGGATTGTGGATTTCTTTCGTATTCATGATGAAGATCAAACTCATTGCCAATTATATACAAATATTCCTGTATAGTGAATGTTGGTGTACACTTAGTGTATGTTGAATTTCAAAAGAATCCCTTTTTTGTCGTGCTTTTCGGCATTTTCCGTGTATGTTCGCGCGTTTTCATTAATTCTTTTCACAAACGAATAAGCTCTAGTTGCTCGAGCTCTTTAGCCCACTTCTGTTAGGGAAAGGTGAAACGAGTTCCGATGGTGAAGACACCCTGGAATCCATAGCCCAGTTCTGAATAGAAATGGATGAATCGGTTACCGAGATCTATGCCAACGGGAGTCAGTTGATAGGCGGTACGCCATTTCACCCCCACCACTCGATAGTGGAGAAGATGAATTCTAAAACACGTTTCAATTTGGGTATAGGCGACAGATCGTTTGAGTATAGGCGCACGATCGTTTGGGTACAGGCAAACGATGGAAAAGTGGCAGTTTCATCCCTTATTCTTTATGGTTTCACCCCGTAAGTTATATGATAATGCCCTCCAATACCATAGAAATGGTCACATGGTCACAGCTGTGACCGTGACCAATTACTGAATCAGGAAAAGACAAATTCCATACAAATGGTTACATGGTTACAGCTGTAACCGTAACCGCGCAGAGGTAAACAATTAGTTGAAATATTAAATAATATATTGATTATTATGTATTTAGGATGATTGTGCTCTTTTCTGTAGGACAAAAAGGTTACATGGTTACAACTGTAACCGTAACCGTTTTACTGTACAAGGGACAAAACAAAAACGGGAATCACAATAATGTGACTCCCGTTTTTATGATAGTTTGCCCATGCGGGCTTTAACTATACCTTGATTTCCACCTCAACACCGCTGGGAAGTTCGAGCTTCATCAGGGCATCAACAGTCTTAGCTGTTGAGCTATAGATGTCAATCAGACGCTTGTAGTCTGACAGCTGGAACTGCTCACGAGCCTTCTTGTTTACGAAGGTAGAACGGTTTACAGTGTAAATACGCTTGTGAGTGGGCAGGGGGATAGGACCGCTAACGATAGCACCTGTGGCCTTAACTGCCTTCACGATTTTCTCTGCTGACTTGTCAACCAATTTGTGGTCGTAGCTCTTCAGCTTAATGCGAATTTTCTGACTCATAATCTTTAATGTTAAATATTTAATGTTTAATGTGAGGAGCCGCTAAAGAGTCATTTGCTCAGCGGCTCGCTCTTTTTTCTTACACGAGATCTACGCGACCCTTGATCTCCTCGAGCACGGCCTTGGCGATAGAGCCAGAAACCGGAGCGTGGTGATCGTACTCCATAGAACTGGTGGCACGACCGGAGGTGATGGTACGCAGAGCGGTTACATAGCCGAACATCTCTGCCAGCGGAACCATAGCCTTCACGATGCGAGCACCGCTACGAGCCTCTTCCATACCTTCCACCTGACCACGACGCTTGTTGAGGTCGCCGATCACATCACCCATGTTCTCCTCAGGAGTTACCACCTCGAGCTTCATCACAGGCTCCATGAGCACAGGACCAGCCTTCACGCAAGCGTTCTTGTAAGCGTTGCGGGCAGCGAGCTCGAATGACAACTGGTCAGAGTCAACCGGGTGGAAAGAACCGTCGATGACAGTCACCTTCATAGAGTCCATCGGATAGCCACCGAGCACACCATTCTTCATGGCATCCTCGAAGCCCTTCTGGATTGCGGGGATGAATTCCTTAGGAATGTTACCACCCTTCACCTCGTTGATGAACTGCAGACCGCCGTTCTCCTTGATATCGTAATCCTCATCAACCGGACCGATGTTCACGATGATGTCAGCGAACTTACCACGACCACCCGACTGCTTCTTGTAAACCTCGCGGAGGTTGACAGTCTTGGTGATGGCCTCCTTGTAGTTCACCTGAGGCTTACCCTGGTTACACTCTACCTTGAACTCGCGCTTCAGACGGTCGATAATGATATCGAGGTGAAGCTCACCCATACCAGAGATCACGGTCTGACCGCTCTGCTCGTCGGTATGTACAGTGAAGGTAGGATCTTCCTCAGCCAGCTTGGCCAGACCGTTATCGAGTTTGGCAATGTCAGCCTGGCTCTTCGGCTCAACAGCGATAGAGATCACTGTATCGGGGAAGGAGATGCTCTCCAGAACGATCGGATGATTCTCATCGCAGAGGGTGTCACCCGTACGGATGTCCTTGAAACCTACACCGGCACCGATATCACCAGCCTCGATGCAATCCATCGGCTGCTGCTTGTTGGAGTTCATCTGGAACAGACGGCTTACGCGCTCCTTCTTACCGGAACGGGTGTTATAGACGTATGAACCAGCCTCCACCTTACCGGAATAAACGCGGAAGAACACCAGACGGCCCACATAGGGGTCGGTAGCGATCTTAAAGGCCAGAGCTGAAGTGGGATCATCCTCACTGGGCTTACGATCCTCTTCCTCGCCTGTGCTCGGGTTCTCACCAACGATGTTGGGAGTATCCAGCGGAGAGGGAAGGAAAGCGCAGACATAGTCGAGCAGTGTCTGCACGCCCTTGTTCTTGAATGATGAACCGCAGAGCATCGGTGTGCACTCCATGGCGAGGGTACCCTTGCGGATGGCAGCGATCAGCTCCTCCTCAGTGATTGAGTTAGGATCCTCGAAGAACTTCTCCATCAGAGCCTCATCGAACTCTGCTGCATCCTCCACGAGCTTGTCGCGCCACTCCTGAGCCTCGTCAGCGAGGTCGGCAGGGATGTCGGTTACCTCGAACTCGGCACCCTGAGTCTCATCGTTCCAGATGATAGCCTTCATCTTGATCAGGTCAACGATACCCTTGAAGGTCTCCTCCTGACCGATAGGAATCACCAATGAGACGGGCTTTGCACCCAGCACGTCCTTCATCTGCTGGAGAACGTCGTAATAGTTTGCGCCTGAACGGTCCATCTTGTTCACGTAACCCAGACGGGGAACGTTGTACTTGTCGGCCTGACGCCACACCGTTTCACTCTGGGGCTGCACACCACCTACTGCACAGTAGGTTGCCACAGCTCCGTCCAGCACACGCAGTGAACGCTCCACCTCTGCGGTGAAGTCAACGTGTCCCGGAGTATCAATCAAGTTGATCTTATACTGTTTGTCGTTATAGTGCCAATAGCAGGTGGTAGCAGCAGAGGTGATGGTGATACCACGCTCCTGCTCCTGTGCCATCCAGTCCATTGTAGCGGCACCGTCATGAACCTCGCCAATCTTATGAGTCTTACCTGTGTAGTACAGGATACGCTCAGAAGTTGTTGTCTTACCGGCATCGATGTGAGCCATGATACCGATATTGCGGGTCAGATGTAAGTCTTGTTTTGCCATTTCTCTTTTTACCTATTATTATCCTGAATATTTTTAGAATCTGAAGTGGGCGAATGCACGGTTAGCCTCAGCCATACGGTGCATATCCTCCTTACGCTTGAACGCACCACCCTGATTGTTGTAGGCATCCATGATCTCAGCTGCCAGACGGTCGGCCATAGACTTACCACCACGCTTGCGGGCGAAGTTGATCATATTCTTCATGGACACACTCTCCTTGCGGTCCGGACGGATTTCCGTAGGAACCTGGAAGGTAGCACCACCGATACGACGGCTCTTCACCTCCACCTGGGGAGTGATGTTGTCGAGGGCCTGCTTCCAGATTTCGAGGGCAGGTTTCTCCTCCTTAGCCATCTTCTCTTTGACGATGTCAAGAGCTTTGTAGAAAATCTCATAAGATGTATTCTTCTTACCGTCATACATCAGATGATTCACGAACTTTGAGACCTTTTGGTCGTTGAAGACGGGATCCGGCAGGATCACGCGCTTCTTTGGTTTTGCTTTTCTCATTTTTTACTAAAATTAATTCTGCATGGGGCTGTTCTTTCTGATATCTTCAACGCTCACTCCAGAGCATTTACTCAACCTGTTAACAATTACTCCAGCAAAACGGTTTACTTCAAGTTTCTGAGTTTTCAGTTACTGTTTTTCCAGTTACTGAGTTTGTAAGTTTCTGAGTCTTCGAGTTGTTGAGTTTCTCCTCTTGTTCCGAGCCTGCTCATCACCGAGCACCCATGAACTTAAAAACTCACTGACTCTTTTACTTCTTCTGCTTAGGACGCTTAGCTCCGTACTTGGAACGACGCTGTGTGCGGTTTGCTACACCTGCTGTATCCAGCGTTCCGCGAACAATGTGATAACGTACACCGGGAAGGTCCTTTACACGACCGCCGCGTACCAAAACGATAGAGTGCTCCTGAAGGTTATGACCCTCTCCCGGGATATAGGAGTTCACTTCCTTCTGGTTTGTCAAACGAACACGGGCAACTTTACGCATTGCCGAATTAGGCTTCTTCGGGGTCGTTGTGTACACGCGTACACAAACGCCACGACGCTGAGGACAGGAGTCCAAAGCGGGCGACTTGCTCTTGTCAACAAGCGCCTTTCTGCCTTTTCTTACTAATTGTGAAATAGTAGGCATTGTACTTAATTTTTAGATATTTATATTGTTTTGTATATATTCGAGTATGTGCACTATAATCCCTGCGGACTATTTCGGGCTGCAAAGGTACTAACTTTCCCCGAAATCACCTAATTCTATAAATAACAAAAGCAGTGGAATAATAAAAAATTAGTAAGAAATATAATTCGTTAACATTATTTTATTATATCTCTTACTAATTCTTGTTCAGAAATCGATAGGATTCGCGGATTATGCCTCACCCTTCCCCATCGGGAACGGTGTTGCCGTGCGCGGTCCTTGATTAGGAATACGGATAGTGCCGAATTCCTGTTCATAGCGCATGATGTTCTCCTGCAGGGCTGCGAGCAGTCGTTTGGCATGTTCAGGAGCCAGGATCACACGACTCTTCACCTGTGCTTTCGGCAGTCCGGGAAGCACGCGGGCGAAATCAAGGATGAAATCACTGCTGCTGTGGGTAATGATAGCAAAGTTGGCGTATTGCCCCTGTGCTACGTCCTGCGGGAGTTCCAGCTGCAGACCGTTGTTGTTTTGTTGTGGCTTGTCCATGATATCGTATATTATAAATAATGTGTATGAACTTATAAGGATGACTGACGGTATTTCTCAGCCTGCTGACGGATGAGGTCGGGATCGTCGAAGTAATTGATCTTCATTGCCTCGCGCACCTCATGGAGTGTCTGGGCAGCCACCTCGCGGGCAGCATCACTACCCTTCTTCAGGATGTTATACACCTCGGGGATGTCCTGCTCGAACTCATGACGGCGCATACGGATGGGCTCCAGTTGTTTGTTCAGCACTTTCGTGAGGAACTTCTTGCACTTCATGTCACCCAGTCCGCCACGACGGTAATGGTCCTTCAACTCTTCCAGGTTCTTATATTCAGGCCAGAACTCGGCGAAGTCATCATCAGAAGAGAAGGCATCAAGATAGGTGAACACCACGTTTCCTTCCACATGACCAGGATCTTCCACGCGCAGATGCTCCGGATCGGTATAGGCCGACTTCACCTTCTGCTCCACCTCCTTGGCGGTGTCGCTCAGATAGATGCAGTTACCAAGGCTCTTCGACATCTTTGCATTGCCATCGATGCCCGGCAGGCGCAGACAAGCCTGATTGGAGGGCAGCATGATCTGCGGCTCCACCAACACCTCGCCATAGGTGGCATTGAACCGTCTTACAATCTCACGGCACTGCTCCAGCATCGGCTCCTGATCCTCGCCTACAGGAACAGTAGTTGACTTGAACGCAGTGATATCTGCAGCCTGCGAGATTGGATAGGTAAAGAAGCCCACAGGAATCGACGTCTCGAAGTTGCGCATGGCAATCTCCGTCTTCACCGTCGGGTTGCGCTGCAGACGACTAACGGTGACGAGGTTCATATAGTAGAACGAGAGCTCGGTAAGCTCCGGGATCATCGACTGGATGAAGATGGTCACTTTCTCGGGGTCGAGACCCACAGAAAGGTAGTCGAGAGCCACCTCGATGATGTTCTGTCTTACTTTCTCAGGGTTATCTGCATTATCAGTGAGTGCCTGTGCGTCAGCAATGAAGACGAACATCTTGTCGTAGTTGCCTTCTTCCTGCAGTTCCACACGGCGACGCAGAGAGCCCACATAGTGTCCTAAGTGGAGGCGACCCGTGGGGCGGTCGCCAGTGAGTATAATCTTTCCCATATTAATAGTAATGTTCTTTGGCGTGCAAAGGTAATGAATTATTTTCAGATTCGGGAAACAAAATGAAAGATAATGATGTATATGACAAAAACAACGGCAGCCATACCCTTCTCACAGAAGAATACAGCTGCCGTTTGTTATGTTCTGGCACTCGAACGAGTGCCTATACTGACAGTCTTAACGGTTTAGGGTTCCACTTCCATGGTCTCCTGCTCCGAGAAGTCGAGCACGTTCTTGCGATTTGCCTGGATACGCTCATACTCCTCTTTCGAACCGACAATGATCTTGTCGAACTCACGCAGACCGGTACCGGCAGGAATCAGGTGTCCGCAGATCACGTTCTCCTTCATACCTTCCAAGGTATCCACCTTTCCGCGGATAGCAGCCTCGTTGAGCACCTTCGTCGTCTCCTGGAAGGAAGCGGCCGACATGAAGCTCTTGGTCTGCAAAGCAGCACGGGTAATACCCTGCAGAATCTGTGTTGAAGTAGCGGGCACGGCATCACGAACCTGTACGATGCGGAGGTCACGACGCTTAAGCATGGAGTTCTCGTCGCGCAGCTTACGGGCTGTTACGATCTGACCCTTCTGAAGGTTCTCAGAGTCACCGGCATCAACAACCACCTTCTTACCCCAGATTCGATCGTTCTCCTCTGCGAAATCGAGTTTGTCAACAACCTCCTGCTCGAGGAATGATGTATCGCCAGGTTCGTTGATCTGCACCTTGCGCATCATCTGTCGTACGATGATCTCGAAGTGCTTGTCGTTGATCTTCACACCCTGCAGACGATATACGTCCTGAACCTCATTAACGATATACTCCTGAACGGCGGTCGGACCCTTGATGGCCAGGATGTCGTTCGGAGTGATCACACCGTCAGAAAGCGGAGTACCGGCACGTACAGCATCGTGCTCCTGTACCAGGATCTGCTTAGACAGTGAAACGAGATACTTACGCTGGTCGCCAGTCTTGGATGTAACGATGATCTCACGGTTACCACGCTTCACCTTACCCATGGTCACCTCACCGTCGATCTCAGAAACGACAGCAGGGTTAGACGGGTTACGAGCCTCGAAGAGCTCGGTGACACGTGGCAGACCACCAGTGATATCACCACCCTTGGCAACAGTACGTGGGATCTTCACAAGTGTAGTACCGGTCTTGACGGTCTGTCCGTCCTCCACGACAACGTGTCCACCCACAGGGAAGATATAGGTTCCGATGACCTCACCATTGCTACCGATAATATCACAGGTAGGCACCAGATTCCTGTCGCGAGTCTCCGTGATAATCTTCTCGGTCAAACCAGTGGTCTCGTCGGTCTCAGCCTTATACGTACTGCCTTCCACCACATCCTTGAACTTCAAGGTACCGGCATATTCAGTAACGATAACGGCATTGAACGGATCCCAACGGGCAATCATATCACCCTTCTTGACAGTGCTTCCCTGCTTGAAGTAGAGAGAAGAACCGTAAGGTACGTTCATGGTAGAGAGAACGATATTGGTATGCGGATCGACGAAACGGACCTCAGCCAAACGACTGACTACCATCTGACACTCACGCTCACCAGTCTCACCATCCTCGATGAAAGGAACAACACGAAGCTCATCGAACTCCAGACGACTGTCGTTCTTAGCCACGATAGAGGCATTGGCAGCGGCATTACCAGCCACACCACCGGCGTGGAACGTACGAAGTGTCAGCTGTGTACCCGGCTCACCGATAGCCTGAGCAGCAATCACACCGACAGCCTCACCCTTCTGAACCATACGCTGTGTAGCAAGGTTACGACCGTAACACTTCATACATACACCCTTCTTGCTCTCGCAAGTGAGCACTGAACGGATCTCGACGCTCTCGATGGGTGACTCCTCAATGATACGGGCCACATCCTCGGTAATCTCCTCACCAGCAGAGATAATCTTCTCGCCAGTGGTGGGGTTGATGATGTCATGAACAGACACACGACCAAGGATACGCTCATACAAGGTAGAGATGGTCTCATCGCCATTCTTCAGTGCTGTGCAGACCAGTCCGCGCAGTGTACCACAGTCCTCTTCAGTGATGATCACATCGTGTGACACATCCACCAGACGACGGGTCAGATAACCAGCGTCGGCCGTCTTCATAGCGGTATCGGCAAGACCCTTACGGGCACCGTGGGTAGAGATAAAGTACTCGAGCACCGACATACCCTCTTTGAAGTTCGAGAGAATCGGGTTCTCAATGGTACCACGTCCTTCAGCACCTGCCTTCTGGGGTTTGGCCATCAAACCACGCATACCAGCCAGCTGCTTGATCTGGTCCTTAGAACCACGGGCACCTGAATCCAGCATCATGTAAACGGCGTTGAAGCCCTGGTCGGCCTCGGTCATCTGCTTCAGCAGCACCTCACCCAGACGGTTGTTGACATGTGTCCAGGCATCGATAACCTGGTTGTAACGCTCGTTGTCGGTGATGAATCCCATGTTATAGTTATCGGTAATAGCCTGTACCTCATCATTACCTTTCTGTACCAGCTCCTCTTTCTCCTTCGGGATGATGATATCATCGAGGTTGAAAGAAAGACCGGCGAGGTAAGCCATACGATATCCTAAGTTCTTTATACCATCAAGGAACTCACAAGCCTCAGCAAAGCCGACGTGCTTAATCACGTTAGCAATGATGTCGCGCAGTGATTTCTTAGAGATGATGGTATTGACGAAACCAACCTCATCGGGGATGATGCCATTCACGATGACACGTCCAACGGAAGTCTCCACCATATGAGTATAATACTCACCATTCTCATTCTTGTCCTTGATCAACACTTTCACCTGAGCATGGAGGTCGCACTTGCCTTCGTTGTGGGCAATGATAGCCTCTTCCGGTCCGTAGAAGGTAAGACCTTCACCTTTGGCACCCGGACGGATCTTAGTGATATAGTAAAGACCCAGCACCATATCCTGTGAAGGAACAGTGATCGGCGCGCCATTGGCCGGATTCAGGATGTTATGACTCTGAAGCATCAGGATCTGTGCCTCGAGAACAGCCTCATTGCTCAATGGGAGGTGAACAGCCATCTGGTCACCGTCGAAGTCGGCATTGAACGCCGTACATGCCAGCGGGTGCAGCTGAATAGCCTTACCCTCGATGAGCTTCGGCTGGAAGGCCTGGATACCCAGACGGTGCAGTGTAGGAGCACGGTTCAACAGAACGGGGTGACCCTTCATCACGTTCTCGAGGATATCCCAGATCACCGGTTCACGACGGTCAACGATCTTCTTAGCACTCTTCACGGTCTTCACGATACCGCGCTCGATCAGCTTACGGATAATGAACGGCTTGTACAGCTCGGCTGCCATCAGCTTCGGCAGGCCGCACTCGCCCATCTTCAGCTCAGGACCAACCACGATAACAGAACGTGCGGAGTAGTCAACACGCTTACCGAGCAAGTTCTGACGGAAGCGACCCTGCTTACCTTTCAGTGAGTCAGAGAGTGACTTCAGCGGACGGTTGCTGTCGCTCTTCACGGCAGACGACTTACGACTGTTATCGAAGAGAGAGTCAACAGCCTCCTGCAGCATACGCTTCTCATTGCGGAGGATTACCTCAGGAGCCTTGATTTCCATCAGTCTCTTCAAACGATTGTTACGAATGATGACACGACGGTAGAGATCGTTCAGGTCGGATGTGGCAAAACGACCACCATCCAGCGGTACCAACGGACGTAACTCCGGAGGAGTAACGGGGATAATCTTCATGATCATCCATTCCGGCTTGTTGGTCTCCTGACTAACGCGGAAGGCCTCCACCACCTGCAGACGCTTCAAAGCCTCGGTCTTACGCTGCTGAGAAGAGTCGCTATTGGCACGGTCGCGCAGCTCATAGCTCAGTGAGTCGAGGTCGATACCTACGAGCAACTCATAGATAGCCTCAGCACCCATCTTGGCAATGAACTTATTCGGATCGGAATCATCGAGATACTCATTGCCCTGGGGCAGACTCTCCATGATGTCGATATACTCGTCCTCTGACAACAGGTCCATACGGTGTGAACCGTTCACCTCGTTGCCATCAGCATCTTTCTTTCCGTCCATCACACCCGGCTGGATGACGATGTACTTCTCATAATAGATTACTGCATCGAGCTTCTTGGTAGGAACGCCTAACAGATAACCGATCTTGTTGGGCAGGGAACGGAAATACCAGATATGTGCCACGGGCACCACCAGTTCGATATGTCCGGTACGCTCACGACGCACCTTCTTCTCCGTCACCTCTACACCGCATCGATCGCAGACAATTCCCTTATAACGGATACGCTTGTACTTTCCGCAAGCACACTCATAGTCCTTGGTAGGACCGAAGATGCGTTCGCAGAACAAGCCATCGCGCTCAGGCTTGTAAGTACGATAGTTGATGGTCTCAGGCTTGGTAACCTCGCCGAAACTGCTCTCGAGGATCTCCTCGGGTGAAGCCAGTCCGATAGTAATCTTCGTGAAATTACTCTTTATCTTGGAATCTTTCTTGAAAGCCATATTTAATTCTCAATTTTCAATTTTCAATTTTCAATTCACTTAGTCGAGACTTACACTTAAACCTAAGCCACGAAGCTCATGGAGCAACACATTCAGAGACTCGGGGATGCCAGGCATTGGCATAGGCTCACCCTTCACGATGGCTTCGTATGCCTTGGAACGTCCCACCACATCATCAGACTTGATAGTCAGGATCTCCTGGAGCACATGACTGGCGCCGAATGCCTCAAGAGCCCAAACCTCCATCTCACCGAAACGCTGACCACCGAACTGTGCCTTACCACCAAGTGGCTGCTGGGTAATCAAGCTGTACGGACCAATGGAGCGTGCATGCATCTTATCCTCCACCATATGACCGAGCTTGAGGAAGTAGGTGATACCAACCGTTGCGGGCTGGTCGAACTTCTCACCGGTCTCACCATCATAGAGGTGTGTAGAACAAAGGCGCGGCAGACCGGCCTTGTCGGTCCACTCCTGCAGATCCTCCAGTTTAGCACCATCGAAGATCGGGGTTGCGAACTTCACGCCCAGACGCTTACCTGCAGCACCGAGGATAGCCTCGAAGATCTGACCGAGGTTCATACGAGAAGGCACACCCAGCGGGTTCAGTACGAGGTCAACAGGACGACCGTCCTCGAGGAACGGCATATCCTCCTGACGTACCACCTTAGAGACGATACCCTTGTTACCGTGACGACCAGCGAGCTTATCACCTACACCGATCTTACGCTTCTTAGCCACATATACCTTGGCCATCTGCAGGATACCGGAAGGCAGCTCATCACCGATGGTGATAGCGAGCTTACGGCGCTTCATCTCTGCATCAAGCAGCTTGTACTTCTTGATGTAGTTCATGATCAGCTTCTGAATGAGGTCATTCTTATGGTCATCATTCGTCCAGCCGTTACTCTGAATACCGTCGTACTCGAGATTCTTCAGTGCGGCAACTGTGAACTTACTGCCCTTGGTGATGATCTCAGCACCTGTATAATCCTTCACACCCTGTGACACCTTACCCTTGGTAAGAGCCATGAGCTTGTCAATCAGGATATCTCTCAAGTCGTTGATCTTAGCTGCATACTCCTCGTCGATCTTAGCCAGGATCACCTTGTCCTGCTGCTTGCTCTGACGTGTCTTGATGGCACGAGAGAACAGCTTCTTGTCGATCACGACACCTGTCAGCGACGGATTAGCCTTCAAAGAGCTGTCCTTCACATCACCGGCCTTGTCACCGAAGATCGCACGGAGCAGTTTCTCCTCAGGAGAAGGATCACTCTCACCCTTCGGCGAGATCTTACCAATCAGGATGTCACCCGGTTCAACACGGGCACCGACACGGATGATACCGTTGTCGTCGAGATCCTTGGTTGCCTCCTCACTGACGTTCGGGATATCAGCAGTGAATTCCTCCATACCACGCTTGGTCTCACGAACATCAAGAGAGTACTCATCTACATGAACAGAAGTAAGGATATCCTCACGAACCACACGCTCGTTGAGCACGATGGCATCCTCATAGTTGTAACCCTTCCAAGGCATGTAAGCCACGAGCAGGTTACGACCGAGTGCCAACTCGCCGTTCTCTGTAGCATAACCCTCTGTCAGGATATCGCCAGCCTTTACGCGCTGACCCTTGTTACAGATAGGACGGAGGTCAACCACCATGTTCTGGTTGGTACGACGGAACTTCGGAATGCGGTATTCCTTCAAGGCGGGCTCGAAGCTTACGAACTCCTCATCCTCGGTACGGTCGTACAAGATACGGATCGTGGTAGCATCCACATACTCGATCACACCATCACCCTCAGCGGTGATCATGGTACGAGAGTCTTCGCAAACCTGCTTCTCAATACCTGTTCCTACGATAGGAGCCTCGTTATGAAGCAGAGGCACTGCCTGGCGCATCATGTTCGATCCCATCAATGCACGGTGAGCATCATCGTGCTCCAGGAAAGGAATCAAACCTGCGGCGATAGAGGCGATCTGCTGCGGAGCCACGTCCATCAGGTCAACCTCACCAGGAGCCACAACGGGGAAGTCAGCATCCTGACGGCACTTCACATATGTACGGATGAATGAACCGTCATCCTTCAACGGGGCGTTACCCTGACCGATGATATGATCCTCTTCCTCCTCAGCGGTAAGATAGACCACATCTTCGTTCTTCAGGTTCACAACACCGTCCTTCACTCTGCGGTAAGGAGTCTCGATGAAACCGAGCTCATTGATCTTCGCATAGACACAGAGTGAAGAAATAAGACCGATATTCGGTCCTTCAGGACTCTCAATCGGACACAAACGACCATAGTGTGTGTAGTGTACGTCACGAACTTCGAAACCAGCACGTTCACGAGAAAGACCGCCAGGACCGAGAGCAGACAGACGACGCTTGTGAGTAACCTCAGCCAGCGGGTTCGTCTGATCCATGAACTGACTCAGCGGATTGGTTCCGAAGAACGAGTTGATCACGCTGGAGATGGTCTTGGCATTGATCAGGTCGGTCGGTGTGAACACCTCGTTGTCACGAACGTTCATACGCTCACGGATGGTACGACTCATACGAGCCAAACCGATAGAGAACTGATTACTCAACTGCTCACCCACGGTGCGAACACGACGGTTGCTCAGGTGGTCGATATCATCAACGGTAGCGTTGGAGTTCACCAGCTGGATGAGATACTTGATGATCTCAATGATATCCTCCTTGGTCAGAATGCGGACATCCATATCCGTGTTCAGACCCAGTTTCTTATTGATTCTGTAGCGACCCACATCACCCAGGTCGTAACGCTTGTCAGAGAAGAAGAGGTTCTGGATCACCTCGCGAGCGCTGGCATCATCAGCCGGATCAGCATTACGCAGCTGACGGTAGATGTAGTTCACAGCCTCCTGCTCACTGTTGCTCGGGTCTTTCTGCAACGTGTTGAAGATGATGGAGAACTTGCTTGCTGTATCAGCATCCTTGTGTACGAGGATGGTAGAAGCACCACTGTCGAGAATCTCCTCAGCGTTCTCCTTGGTAATCTCCGTTTCGCGCTCCATGATTACCTCATTACGCTCGATGGAAGTCACCTCACCAGAGTCCTCATCCACGAAGTCCTCTGTCCAGCTCTTCAATACACGGGCAGCCAGATGCTTACCGATCACCTCTTTCATATTCTTCTTGGTCACCTTCACCTCCTCAGCGAGGTCGAAGATCTGAAGAATATCCTTGTCAGCCTCGAAACCGATGGCACGGAGAAGGGTTGTTACCGGCAACTTCTTCTTTCTGTCGATGTAGGCATACATCACATTGTTGATATCGGTAGCAAACTCAATCCATGATCCCTTGAAAGGAATGATACGGGCACTGTAGAGAACAGTTCCGTTAGCATGGATACCCTGACCGAAGAATACACCTGGTGAACGGTGCAGCTGAGAAACAACTACTCGCTCTGCGCCGTTGATGATGAACGTACCGTTGCTCGTCATGTACGGAATCGTACCCAGGAACACATCCGACACGATTGTCTCGAAGTCCTCATGGTCCGGATCAGTACAATACAGTTTCATCTTAGCCTTCAAAGGTACACTGTAGGTCAGACCGCGCTCCAAGCACTCGTCGATGGTGTAGCGGGGCGGGTCGATAAAGTAATCCAGGAACTCAAGAACGAAATTGTTCCTTGTGTCGGTTATAGGGAAGTTCTCTGCGAACACCTTGTATAAACCGTCATTCTTGCGTTCCTCAGGCGGAGTGTCTAACTGTAGGAAGTCCCTGAAAGACTTCAATTGCACATCGAGGAAATCCGGATAGGGCATCGGATTCTTCACGCTGGCAAAGTTTATTCTGTTATCAACAATTTTGGAAACCATTTATAATAAAAATGTTTGGTTTAGAAAAAAATCCGGGAAACCGGAGATTCCGGAATTTCCGGAATTCTGCCTTTTAGACAAGAAAAGGTTAGGACTCCCCTACTTAGGAAATCCTAACCCGTATATGAGTAACAAACCCGATTATTTGAGCTCTACCTCAGCACCAGCGGCCTCGATAGTCTTCTTCAGGTTCTCAGCCTCGTCCTTAGAGAGACCTTCCTTCAGAGTAGAAGGAGCGCCGTCTACGAGGTCCTTAGCCTCTTTCAGACCAAGACCACAAGCTTCCTTCACAGCCTTTACAACCTGGAGCTTAGCAGCACCAGCAGACTTCAGAACTACATCGAAAGATGACTTCTCCTCAGCTGCCTCAGCTGCGCCAGCGGCGGGACCTGCAGCAACTGCAACAGCTGCAGCAGCAGGCTCAATTCCGTACTCGTCCTTCAGGACTGTTGCCAACTCGTTAACTTCTTTTACTGTAAGGTTTACCAACTCTTCAGCAATAGCTTTAATATCTGCCATTTTATTTGAAATTTTAATTGTTTTTAATGTGAATACTAATGTTCGCTTTATTGGTTACGCTCAGCGATAGCGTCAAGCAATCCGTGAATCTTGCCACCAGCATTCAAGCCAGAAACAACATTCTTGATCGGAGACTGCAGCAATGCCACGATGTCGGCGATCACCTCGTTCTTGCTCTTGATAGATGCGAGTTCCTCCAGCTTGTCAGCACCAACATAGATGCCTTCCTCTGCGTAAGCAGCCTTCAGCGCCGGAATACCCTGCTTCTTATACTCTTTCAGCATCTTAGCCGGAACGTTTGCAGTGTTGCAGAACATCACGGCTGTGCTGCCTTTCAATGTCTCATACAAAGGCTCAAAATCAACTTCTGATGCCTCGAAAGCCTTGTGAAGAAGCGTGTTCTTCACCACTACCATCTTGATCTCATTCTTGAAGCACTTGCGACGGAGGTCACTTGTGTCCTTGGCGTTCAGTCCAGAGACATCAACCAAGTAGAAATGTGCATACTCCTTCAGCTTCTCACCAAGTTCAACGATGATAGTATCTTTTACTTCCTTTCTCATTTTTCGTTTTTATTAAAAATTACTCAACAGTCTTGGGATCTACCTTGACACCAATACTCATCGTACTTGAGAGATAAATGCTCTTGATATAAGTACCCTTAGCAGCAGCGGGCTTCAGTTTGATTACGGTAGCGATGAACTCCTTGGCATTGCCGTAGAGCTGCTCGGGGGTCATGCTGACCTTACCGATTGACGTGTGGATAATACCAGCCTTGTCAACCTTGAAGTCAATCTTACCCTGCTTCACTTCCTTAACAGCCTTTGCTACATCCATAGTAACAGTGCCGCTCTTGGGGTTCGGCATCAATCCGCGGGGACCGAGCACACGACCCAGAGGACCGATCTTACCCATACAAGAAGGCATCGTAATAATCACATCAATGTCTGTCCAGCCACCCTTGATCTTATCGATATACTCGTCAAGACCAACATAGTCAGCACCAGCTTCCTTGGCAGCAGCCTCCTGATCGGGAGTACAGAGCGCTAGCACGCGAGTTACCTTACCAGTTCCGTTCGGCAGCGACACAACGCCACGAACCATCTGGTTAGCCTTACACGGGTCAACGCCCAGTCGCACGTCGATATCTACTGAAGCATCGAACTTGGTTGTGGTGATTTCCTTAACCAGCTCGGTAGCCTCCTGTAAAGAGTATGCTTTCCCTGCTTCAACCTTATCGGCAACTGCTTTCTGATTCTTTGTCAGTTTACTCATTTTCTTTAAAATTGAAGTTATAAATTATTTTCCAGGGAAATCCCCTTTTACAGTAATACCCATACTACGTGCAGTTCCGGCAATCAACTTCATGGCACTCTCCACTGTGAAGCAGTTGAGGTCAGCCATCTTGTCCTCTGCAATAGCTCTTACCTGATCCCAGGTAACAGAAGCAACCTTCTTACGGTTTGGTTCCGAAGAGCCTCCCTTTACTTTGGCTGCTTCAAGAAGCTGAACAGCAGCAGGAGATGTCTTGATCTCGAAGCTGTATGACTTATCGGTGTAGTAAGTGATAACGACTGGCAATACCTTACCTGCCTTATCCTGGGTTCTGGCGTTGAACTCCTTGCAGAATCCCATGATATTAATACCTTTCGAACCCAAAGCAGGTCCTACTGGTGGTGAAGGATTCGCAGCGCCACCTTTAATCTGTAATTTGATTAATCCAGCAACTTCTTTAGCCATTTTGTTTATAAATTAATGAATTCATTACTAGCCAAGTCGGCATACGCCTTCCTGGCCGAATATAAAAGAACCGGTGCCCGTAACATGCGACCTATTCTTTTTCAACTTGCATAAAACTGAGCTCCAGCGGGGTTTTCCTGCCGAAGATTTTGACCATCACCTTCAACTTGTGTTTCTCGGCGTTCACTTCTTCAATGACGCCACTGAAACCACTGAATGGACCATCCGTAACTTTTACCGTTTCGTCAACGACATAAGGTACGTTCACCTCATCGATCAGTTCTGTCTCTTCAACATTACCGAGGATACGATTGATGTCCGACTGTCTAACTGGTGTGGGGTTATCCAATCCGCCGAGGAAGCCTAACACGTTGGGCATGAAACGCAGCGTGTGCGCCACATCGCCTTTCAGCTCGGCCTCAACAAGCACATAACCTGGAAGAGAGATCTTCTCCTTCACCACACGCTTGCCATTACGCAAGGTAGCATGCTTCTCTGTAGGTATAAGTACCTGCGAAACATACTGGGTGAGCAACGCATTGTGCTTCATTTCAGCCTCGATGTATTCTTTCACCTTAGCCTCTTTTCCGCTCACTGCGCGAAGAACATACCATTTCTTTCCTGATTCAGCCATTTCTCTTTGAAATAATAACCTTTACAAAAGACCCGCTTAGATACCGAGTCTATAGATACCACTCATCACAGCCTTAAAGACACTGTCCATGGCGAACACAACCAGGGCAATGATAAGGGAAGCAGATAATACTACCATTGCCGTATGTGTCAGCTCAGCACGTGTAGGCCAAGTCGTTTTATGCGCAAGTTCGTTGAAACTATCCTTGCAATACTGTATAAATTTCTTGAACATACTTTTATTTTTTCTTAGCACGGGAAGGAGGACTCGAACCCACGACCCTCGGTTTTGGAGACCGATGCTCTACCAACTGAGCTATTCCCGTAAGTAAGCCCCCACCCTGAAGCGGGGGCTTGTGTTTATTGTGGTCTTCTATGCTGCAACGTTGTTGCGGCAAAACGGACTATTAATCCTCGAATACCTCTGTGATCTGACCAGAACCAACGGTGCGGCCACCCTCACGGATAGCGAAACGCAGACCCGGGTTCAGAGCAACAGCGTAGATCAACTCAACAGTGATCTCTACGTTATCACCAGGCATTACCATCTCAACGCCAGCGGGCAGAGAGATCTCACCTGTACAGTCCATTGTACGGAGGTAGAACTGAGGACGATACTTGTTTCCGAACGGAGTGTGACGACCACCCTCTTCCTTCTTCAGTACGTAGATAGAAGCCTTGAACTTCTTGAAAGGCTTGATCTGTCCCGGATGGCAGAGCACCATACCGCGCTTAATCTCGTTCTTGTCGATACCGCGGAGCAGCAGACCAACGTTATCACCAGCCTGACCCTCATCGAGGAGCTTGCGGAACATCTCAACACCAGTAACAACAGACTTCTTGTCCTCACCAAGACCGAGGAGCTCAACCTCATCACCTACGTGGATCACACCAGTCTCGATACGACCAGTAGCAACAGTACCACGACCTGTGATTGAGAATACGTCCTCAACAGGCATCAAGAAGGGCTTATCTGTAGCGCGAGGAGGCTCCTGAATCCATGTGTCGCAAGTATTCATCAGCTCCATCACCTTCTCTTCCCACTTCTCTACACCGTTCAGTGCACCGAGGGCAGAACCGCGGATGATTGGGGTGTCATCTTCGAACTCATACTGAGAGAGGATCTCCTGAACCTCCATCTCAACGAGCTCCAACATCTCCTCATCGTCAACCATGTCGCACTTGTTCAGGAACACAACCAGACGGGGAACGTTTACCTGACGAGCGAGAAGCACGTGCTCACGTGTCTGAGGCATAGGACCATCAGTAGCAGCAACAACGAGGATAGCACCGTCCATCTGAGCAGCACCAGTTACCATGTTCTTCACATAGTCGGCGTGTCCCGGACAGTCAACGTGAGCATAGTGACGAGTAGCTGTCTCATACTCAACGTGAGCGGTGTTAATAGTAATACCACGCTCCTTCTCCTCAGGAGCATTGTCAATCTGATCGAATGACTTAATCTCAGAGAGACCCTGCTTTGCCAAAACCATGGTGATAGCAGCAGTCAGAGTTGTCTTACCGTGGTCAACGTGACCGATAGTACCGATGTTTACGTGCGGTTTGGTGCGCACAAAATTCTCTTTTGCCATTTTTTGTTGTTATTAAATGTTTATAAATTCTGAATTTTCAGTCTCCTCCTCGTACAAGAGAGCTGTAACTGAGAGT